>CAMJPQ010000014.1 GCA_946407745.1 uncultured Clostridia bacterium | reverse complement strand
GGTACGCACGGTGCGGTGAGAGGACGGGGGCTAGTCACCCCCTCCTACTCGATTCATTCCTGCGGAAGGCAAAGCTGTACTCCTGGCTGGTGATCCTGTCGTGGATGTAGTCGATTTTCGGCTGCTCCGCGTGAACGGACTTCAACCCCGGCTCATCTCCCAGATAGGCATCAATTTTGCCGGTCAGCAGCGCCGAGATACAGTCCGGATAGCTGTTGAACAGCAGGTATTCGCTGTCCGGAAAATAGGTGTGCGCAATATCCTCCATCAGCGGGCCGGTCAGCACACCGATACGCTTCCCGTTATAGGCCTGCCAGGCTGGGGCATTCGTGCCCTCCTGAGCAATGGCGGGAAGCAACAACAGCAGCATTGCTGCCAGCAGTTGGCATAGCTTTTTCTTCATCATCATACTCCTGTGTGCTGTATTTCACGCATGCGCAAGGCACAGGCGGGGGAAAACTGTTAAAAGATGCCACCGGTCATGCCAGTAAATGAATCAGCGGCTCATCAACTTCTGACATAAACATACATTTATTTCATGCGAAAATCAATAAGAGAATGAGAAGCGGATATCGTTGGCCTGACCAGCTTTTTATCCAGTAGCGAAATCCGCCAAAGTGTAGTATAATGTGTCTATACTTCAAGCAATGCCTTTCCGGCTGTGTAGCTTTATTGTTGAAAGCATCAACGCGAGAAAGCTTATGTGAACAGGGAGGAGTGACGAGAATGAAACACCGCAAATCATCTTCCGAAGGCTTCTATGCCGGGCTGAACGCCTTCGAGGTGAGCCTGCTGGCCGGTGAAAAAGAAATGGAGCTTCTGGACAGGGACGGCAAATCCAAGGGCCGCAGCCTATGATTCATGAATCCTGCGCGCGATTTTCTGAATGCAAACCCGGATGACCGCTTCGATGTCATGCCCTGGGACGATGACTTCATTGTCTCCAAAGAATGAGCCGACCTGCATCATGGCTCTCAGCGGACGGCACGCACCGTCCGTTTTTCTGCGCAATGCTGCTGCGGAAGACTGTCATAACTGCTACTATGCGAGATTCAGTCTGGCCATCACAGACAGCGGGTGCCCTCCACCTGCAAAAAAATCTCAGCCTGCTGTAAGATTTCCGCGTATGGCGCGTCAAATAAGGTGAAAGGAGGAACGCAGCATGGAACCAGAATCGTTTGATGAGGTTTATCAGAGCTATTTTGATCCGGTCTACCGCTATGCGCTCACCCTTTCAAGGGACCCGCAGGCCGCGGAAGAAATCACCCAGGAAACCTTTTTCAAGGCGCTGCGCTCTTTGGAAAAGTTCCGGGGCGACTGCAGTATGAAGAGCTGGCTTTGCGCCATTGCCAGGAACCTCTGGCTCTCTGAACTGAGAAAAAAGAAGCCTCAGCCGATCGATGAAATGACGGATATCCCCGACAGCAACGTGGGGCCGGAGGAATCGATCGTGCGCCGGGATGAAAGCATGCGCATCCATCGGCTTCTTCACCGCCTGGAGGAACCGTACCGCGAGGTGTTCACCCTCCGTACGCTGGGACAGCTCAGCTTCCGTGACATTGGGGGGCTGTTTGGAAAAACTGAAAACTGGGCTTGTGTGGTCTACCACCGCGCCCGCGCCAGACTCAAAAAGGAAATGGAGGCATGACAAATGAAGCTGCCCTGTGCCATAGTCAGAGATCTTCTCCCCATGTACGCGGAGAAGCTGACGGAAGAAGAGACAACAGTGCTGGTGAAAGAACACATGGAGGAATGCGCTGAATGCCGCAGCAGACTGGCTGAAATCGATACAGGAATCCCTTCGCCGGTTGAATCCACAAAGCCTATGATGACCTTGAAAAGGGAGATACGCAGGCGCCGCCTGTATGCCGTGTTGATCGCTGCGCTGTGCGTTTTTATCGGAGTATTTACATATTTTTTCCATGCCACGAGCATGAATTATGTCCTCTGGCAGGACGGCCTGATTGAGGTTGCCGGTATCAGAACCGTCGATCCTGCTGAGCTCTACGGTGGAGACATGCGACTGCCGTTTGGTGATGAAGCGGCTGCCGAACCGACCATCGCACCTGCATCCACCGAACAGCCCCGTGAAGCGCTGATACTGAAGGTGAAGAGCTTCATCAATGGGTTCGAAGAGCATACGGTTGTTGAGGAGGACGGCACTACTACCCTCATCATGCAGGCGCTCAGCACAAATCAACACTCCGACCAGCAAGGCGCTTCGTATTATGAATACACCCTTTATCCAGTGCCCGACCGGCTGGTTTACGGATTTGAACAGCAGCAGGTTCTGCTGTGGGGGCCCCCTGCGGACGGTGGAACAGCAATTCTTCCGCGCCTCGCGCTGGCCTACTATTTGATCATTGCGGCGGTGTTGGCGGCAGTATGCGGTCTGGCCTGGGGGATCTTCAGGAAATGGAAATTCGGCTGGATTCTTCGCCAGCTTTTCTTCGCCCCTGTCTCTTATATACTGTCACATCTCATCCTGAAGGGCTTCCGGACTGCAAGCTCGTTTATGGAACGCGACCTGATCAGCATCATCGTGCTGACTGTTGCGTTTTACGGTCTGCTGACCGTGGCGTGGCTGGTCTTCCTTCAGCGCAGGAAAGAGAAATGATGCACAAGCTCCCGCGAGGCTCAATGCCCTGCGGGAGTTTTTCTGCGCAGTGCACAGGCTTTTCAGCTCTGCTGCATGCGCAAAGCTTTCAGTCAAAACGCTTACAGTCAGCCTGCGTTGCTGAAAGTTGGCATGAAAAATGCATTTTCTTACATTTTCGCTATAATGGATATGACAGTGAAAAGCAGCGTTCAGCCCGAAACGGTCTATCTGGTGATATGCTTTTCGCTGAACAGGCTGCATGCTGCCAGGAGGTGCCCGATGGCCATCACAAAAACAGACTTCATGCGCGGTATGCAGTGCCGCAAAATGCTATGGCTGGACAAGCACAAACCCGGTCTTCGTGTTATCCCGCCGGAGATACAGGCCAGGCTGGATGCCGGCAATGAATTCGGCGACCGCGCGATGGGCATGTTTGGACCCTATGAGGAAATGACGGTATACCTGCCTGGAAAAAAGATTCCCGACAAGAAAGCGATGGCGGCCAAAACGCAGGATGCGATTGCCCGCGGCGTCAGCGTCATCTGCGAGGCGGCATTCATCAACTACAATAACTACTGCGCCGCAGACATCCTGAGAAAGACAGAGCAGGGGTATGACCTGTATGAAGTGAAGAATGCGCCCGAAGTGCATGAACAGTTTGTGCGGGATGCCGCTTTCCAGTACTATATCATCACGCGCTGCGGGCTGAAGATCGGGCGCATCTGCATCATCACGCACGGGCCGTGTGAAGAAAACCCTTTTGTCACAACCGACATCACCCAGCAGGCCAAGGGCCTCTACCGCTGGATCAACGACAATATCTGGGACCTGAACCGCATGCAGAAGGAGACAGAGGAGGTTTGCGTCCCCGATGGAGAACAGTGTACTCAGCCGTATGAGTGCTGGTATTTCGGCTATTGCCATCAAACGAAAGCTGCTGACAAGGAGATAGAACAATGAACGAACACAAAAAGTACGGCTGGACGGTAAAAGGAATTCTCGGCATGATCTTTTCGCCGATGGGCCTTCTGTTTCTGACGCTGGGTGTTTGCCTGTGGCACTTCAAAGCCGGCGAAGATCCTCAGGACCCGCTGATTTTCCTCTGCGTCTTCGGCGGTATTGGCGCTGTATTCCTGTTGACAGGACTGGGACTGCTGCTTGCCGAACTATACCGCAGGGCGCAGCTGCGAAGGGCATACGAAGGCGGATACTATGTGATGGCGAAGATAGCCGGTGTCACCGCGCAGAATCAGGTAAGAGTCAACGGCAGCTCCCCGCTGATGCTGGAATGCCATTACAGAGATCCCGATACGGGTGTTGTGCACGTGTACTACAGCAGGTACCTGTATGTCGACGTTACGGACATGCTTCAGTCGGACCAGGTGCCTGTGTACATCGACAGGATGAACGACAGGGTGGGCTTTGTCGACGTGGACGCTGTGCTGCCAAAGATTGAAATTCACAGGTAAGGAATCAAAGACAGGGGGACAGTTTTGCATACGCAGCGTGGCTGGATGCGTGCGGATGGCACAAGGCTGAAAACTGTGAAAGGCGGGATCGTATGCGGCATTTCTTCACATTGCTTCTTGCTGGTGCCCTTCTGCTGACTTCCAATGCAGGTGCAGGTGTCAGCTTGGGAAACACTTATACCGAGATTGACCAGGAAACCGCGCGGCGGATGATGGATGCGGATGACGGCCATGTGATTGTCGATGTCCGCAGAAGAGATGAATACGATGCCGGCCACATCCCCGGCGCGATACTGATCCCCAATGAGACCATCGGCTGCGACGCGCCGGAGGCGCTGCCGGATTATGATCAGGTAATACTGATTTACTGCCGCAGCGGCAACCGCTCCAAGCAGGCTGCGCAGAAGCTGGCGAGCATGGGCTATACCAATGTATATGAGTTTGGCGGCATCCTCACCTGGCCCGGGCCTGTTGTCACAACGGAGGAGGAGCAGGCCGGCAGATCTGTGGTCCTCAGGTTTTCCACCTTTGCCGGAGGAGGGCCGGAATACAGCGCGGTGATTGAGGATGAGAGCATTCTTTCCTGCGAGGTCAGTTATGACAGCTTTGGCATGGAAGGCGAGATCATTGACGGCGGGGCCTATGACGTGATCTTTGCCTTCACAGGGCTGCGGCCGGGAATGACAACCGTGACCCTGCAGCGGACATCACCGATGCTGGACTACAGGGAAGAGTACTATATGGCTCATGTCGGTGGCGACCTGCGCGTTGAAATGAAAGAGGGGATGGCAATGAAAGTACAGATACGTGACAAGGCATACACAGCGCTGCTGGAGGATAATGAAACCGCCAGGGCGTTTGCGTCGCTTCTGCCGATGGAACTCCATATGACAGAACTGAACGGCAACGAGAAGTATCACTACCTGATGGGCAGCCTGCCCTCTGCCCCGGCCGGGATCGGACACATTGAGGCCGGCGATATTATGCTGTTCGGTGACGACTGTGTGGTCCTGTTCTACCAGTCCTTTGACACTCCGTACAGCTACACCCGCATCGGAAGAATCATCTCCGCTGACGGGCTTGCGGAACAGCTTGGCGGCGGTGACGCGGACGTGCGGTTTGCACCGGCGGACTGAGCGCGCGGCCTGATGAAGGCGGCGCGCCCGGTGTGCTGATAAATAGAAAGGGGCTTGTTGTATGGAGAAAAAGGTAGCCGTGATCACCGGAGGGGCGCAGGGCATCGTCAGGGCCATTGCGGATGCCTTCCAGAGGGAGGGCACGGAGGTGCACATCATCGACCTCCGGCCTGGCAGCTGGTTTGTGGGAGACGTATCCAGAAAGGAAGACCTGGAACGCTTTGCCCGGCAGGTAATTGAGCGGAGCGGACACGTTGTTTACCTGATCAATAACGCGCTGCCGCTGATGAGAGGCATAGAAACGTGCACCTGGGATGAGTTCTCCTACGCGCTGGCTGTGGGCGTTACCGCTCCCTTTTATCTGACCAAGCTGCTGATGCCCTGGTTTGCCCCCGGCGCGTCGGTGGTCAACATTTCCTCCTCCCGTGACCGCATGAGCCAGCCGCAGACAGAAAGCTACACAGCCGCCAAGGGAGGAATCGCCGCGCTGACACACGCGCTGGCCGTCAGCCTCTCTGGAAAGGTGCGGGTGAACAGCGTTTCACCCGGATGGATTGACACCGCACGGTCAGGTATTACCGGGCTGGACGCGCTTCAGCAGCCGGTGCAGCGCGTGGGTACGCCGGAGGACATCGCGGAGCTTGTTCTTTTCCTCTGCTCTGATAAAGCGGGCTTCATCAGCGGTGAGAACATCTGTGTTGACGGCGGTATGACAAGGCAGATGATTTATCACGGCGAACACGGATGGAGCTACGAAGCGCCGAAGCGGGGAAACTGAACGCTAAAGAGCTGATTACAGAATTGAAACAGACAGTGCAAGGAAACTGAACCTCTGAAAAGGACATTCTATTCGGAGGTTTTAGTTTACGAAATTGTACGCATGGATGGTCGTGGAAGGCACTCCCGCATCTTGCTTTTTTGGGCATAATGCGTTATAATGGACAAAAATTGATCAAATTGTACATCGCTTGCGAGGAGGCATTCCATGCAGAAAACAAAAGCTCCTGTGAAACGCGGTCACTTTGGGGCGTATATGAAGGACAACTGGCAGCTGTATGCGATGCTGCTGATTCCGATCGCGTTCGTAATCATCTTCAAATATGCGGCTTATCCGGGGCTGAGAATCGCCTTCATGAATTATAAACCGGCCAAGGGCTACGCAGGCAGCGAATGGGTTGGTATGGAAACCTTTGCCAAGATCTTCAGGGACAAGGATTTTCTTCGCGCCCTGAAGAACTCTCTGGTTTTTAACTTCCTGGATCTGCTCGTCGGCTTCCCGGTGCCCATCATATTGGCCCTGCTGCTGAACGAGCTGCGTTTTCCGCGCTACAAGAAGGTCTCACAGACCATACTGTACCTGCCGCATTTCCTTTCCTGGGTCATTATTGCCAGCGTGGCGCTGAACCTGTTCAAGCCGCAGACAGGCCTTGTGAATGTATTGATGATGAATGCAGGCTGGATAGAAAGCGGCATACCGTTCCTGACGGAAAAGTGGCACTGGGCTGTCACCTATCTGCTCATCGGCGTGTGGCAGAACATGGGCTGGGGCTCGATCATCTATCTGGCAGCCATCACAGGCATCAGTCCGGACCTGTATGAAGCGGCGACCATTGACGGCGCGGGGCGGCTGCGCAAGATTTGGAGCGTGACGCTTCCGTGCATCCGCGGCACGATGGTCACCCTGCTGATCATGAACCTTGGACGTGTGATGGGCTCCAACTTTGAACGGCTGGACTCTTTCGGCAATGTACAGGTGAAGGATTTCCAGTACCAGCTGGCCATTTACATTTATGAAAAGGGCCTGGCTGGCGGAAACTTCAGCCGCGCTACCGCCGTGGGCCTGTTCCAGAGCCTGGTGGGCCTGCTGCTGGTTCTTTCTTCTGACAGGGTTTCTAAGGCCCTGGGCGAAGACGGTTTGCTTTGAGGAAGGAGGTCTGAGCGCATGTCATCCGTTCCTGCCGAAAAGAAGGCTTCTCTCTTTAAGGGCGTCCACCGCGTGCACGCAAGCGATTTTGTGATCGCGTTTGTCATTCTGCTGCTATCGCTGACCTGCATCATCCCCTTCCTGCACATTGCGGCCAAGAGCATTTCCTCCAACACGGCGGTATTGTCCAGGCGTGTTTATCTCTGGCCGGAGAGCCTGAACTTCAAGGCCTATGAATCCATCTTCCGTGACGGGCAGATGACCCACTCCATGGTCTACACCATTTGGATGACGCTGCTGTTTACGGTCATCGGCATGATCATTACCACGCTGGCGGCCTATCCTCTGGCCAGGAGAGAGCTGAAGGGCCGGGCCGTGTTTGCGTTCATACTGATGTTCACCATGTATTTCAGCGCTGGCCTGATACCGGAGTATCTGCTTTACAAGGACCTGAAGCTGCTCAACACCATGTGGGTGCTGGTGCTGCCCCTGTCCTTCTCTCCCTACAATATGCTGATCATGCGGTCCTTTATTCGCTCAACCATACCGGACAGTCTTTATGAGGCGGCCAACCTGGACGGCGCAAGCCATTTCCAGATTCTGACCCGCGTTGTGCTGCCGCTGTCCAAGCCAATACTGGCCACGCTGGCGCTCTTCTACGCGGTTGGCCGCTGGAACGCCTACGCGGATGCCAAGTACTATATCACCACCAAAGCGCTGCAGCCGCTGCAGTACCTGCTGAGCAACATGGTGCTCAATTCCAGCGGCGACGCCGTCAGCCTTTCCGAGGCGGCTGCGCAGGAATCCACCCCCGAGGTGCTGCAAGCCGCCGTGGTCATGTTTGCCACCATCCCGATCATGCTGGTATACCCCTTTGTGCAGAAGTACTTCGTGCAGGGCACCATGATCGGCGCGGTCAAGGGCTGACAGCTGATGGAAGAACCAAGCTTCGGTTTCACGGGCAGAGTGCCCTGGAATAAATTTAGAGGAGGTACCTGGAAATGAAGAAACTCGTCTCTCTGTTTCTGGCGCTGCTGATGGTTGCAAGCCTGTGCTCCTTCGCGGCGGCTGATGTGCCCGCCGACTGGGAACCCTTTGCCGAGCGCGTGAAGATCACCGTACCGGTATATGACCGCTCCAAGGCTGGCTATCCCGCAGTGGACGACAACTATTGGACTCAGTGGATTCAGAAGGAATTTGGCGACAAGTATAACATCGACGTGCAGTATGTTGCCATTCCCCGCGGCGACGTGATGATGAAGTATTCCACCCTCATCGCTGCCGGCGAAACCCCCACCATCATGATGGAATATGACTATCCCAAGGTAGCGCAGTGGGCCAATGACGGCGCTATGACCGTCATTAATCTGGACGATTTCAAGGCTGTGGCGCCGACCTTCTATCAGGCCATGGTGGACCACAACCAGCTGGGCTACACCGACATCAACGGTGAAACCTACTTCGTGCTCACCGAGCGCCCCTACTATGATACCACCTTCGCCTTCGCCAACTTCGTCCGCATGGACTGGCTGCGCCAGGTTGGCTATGACCATGTGCCCCAGAACTACGAGGAGCACAAGGACGCGATGAACAAGATGATCGAAGCGGGCCTGTGCGAGTATCCGCTCGGTCTGGGCATCCCCACCTCTCCGTACATCGTCAATTTCGGCTATCGTGATTTCCCCGTGACCGAAGAGGGCGAAAAGGAATGGGCAATGCATTCCTCTCTGGGCACCCCCAGCTTCCCCTGGTATCCCACCGAGCGCATGATGAAGCGCCTCAACAGCGAGTATCACATGGGCTGGTATTCCTCCGAGTTTGATCTGGAAAAGAACAGCGGCGGCCAGGGCACCGACATTCTGCAGACAGACTTCATCAACGGCAAGATCTACAGCTACGGCGGCTATATCGCCACCAACATGGCCTGGCTGTCTGCCTTCTATGAGAACAACCCCGATGCCGAACTGGCCATCGCCAGCCCCTATGCCGGCATGGAAGAGGGCGTCAACACCGGTGCCATCCGCGCTGACAATCCCTTCGGCATGATCGTTGGTTTCTCCAGCCTGGCTACTCCCGAACAGCTGAAGGCTGCCTGGATGCTGATGGAATGGATGATCCAGCCCGAGAACCTGTTCGTTCTGGAGAACGGCATTGAGGGCGAGACCTATGAGCTGGACGAAAACGGCCTGCCTGTGATGCTGGAATACACCGGCGAACACATGCTGAACCATAACAACAACATCGACATGACCTGCCTGGTGCATGCCTCCAAGAAGGTCGGCACCATCGAGCAGACCATCGCCCAGATGAGCCCTGCCGGCCTGCCCCAGGACTTCACTCAGGCTCTGATTGACAACTACTACGAGCTGCGTAAGCTGGCCGACGCCGGCAAGGCGTATTCCGACCCGGTGTTCGCTGTGGCGATTGACAGCGAGAGCGAATACAGCGCCACCCTGCTGAGCCTGTGGCAGGAGTATTATGCCAAGCTGGTCAAGTGCGACCCCGCCGAGTTCGATGCCTTGTTTGCCCAGTACAGCCAGGAATTCCTGGATGCGGGCTATCAGGAGATCATGGACGAGCGCCTGGAAGCCTATGAAGCCGGCAACACCACTCATATCCCGGATCTCTCCAAATAATCTGCAATCCGTTATGCGGCAGGGGGACAGCCCCCTGCCGTTTTCAAATACAGCATCGCAGGCAGGTTTGTATAATGAATCTGCCTGAAACAGGAATTGCCATTTACTGCAGCCTTCTCTTCTGGTATAATCAACCAGTACCCCAGATGATTCCCACGGAGGTATCCGCATGAAATACTGCGCTATGACCGGCATCCCCAATCTGTTGTCTGCCCTGACCTACGGAACGCCCTCTACGGCTACCCGGGAGGATACCCGCAAGGAAGCCTTCCGGAGCTATGACCTGGCGTGGGAAGCAGGCTTCCGCACGTTTGATACCGCGCACAGCTACGGAGTGGGGGAGGAAACGCTGGGTATGTGGCTGTCCTCACGCGGACATCGGCAGCAGGCAGTCCTGCTGGACAAGGGCTGCAACCCGGGGCAGAATGGCAGTACGGATGTATTCTCTGCGCACACAGTCAGGCAGCAGGTCGAGGAATCGCTTCGCCGCCTGAAAACGGACACGATTGACCTGTATATTCTTCACCGGGATGATATGGCTGTGCCGGTGGATGAAATTGTTGATGAACTGAACCGGCTGAAAAAGGAAGGCAAAATCCTTTCCTTCGGCGGTTCGAACTGGACGCTTGCGCGAGTGCAGGCGGCAAATGCTTACGCCGAAAGCAAAGAACTCGAAGGCTTTTCAGCCGTCAGCCCAGCCTATTCTTTGGCGGAATACATATGTGATCCCTGGGGCGGCAGTGTGGCGCTGTCCGGAAAGGCAAGCGAAAAGTATAGGCAGTGGGTGACGGAGAATCAGCTGCCCGTTTTCTGCTATTCGCCGCTTGGCCGCGGCTATCTTTCCGGGAAATTCAGGACTGATGGCGCACAGCCGATTGAAAGCTGCATCGGGCGGGGCTCCATCATGGAATATGATTGTCCTCTTAACAGGGAACGCCTCCGCCGCGCGGAACAGCTATCAAAAGAGAGGAACTGCTCTGTAGCTCAGATCTGCCTTGCATGGCTGCTGCGGCAGCCGATGAACCTGTTCCCCATTGTCGCACCATCAAGCGAAGAGCACATCAGGGACAATGTTTCCGCGCTTGATGTGTCGCTGACTGATTCAGAGGCTACCTGGCTGCAGTACAGCGAACGGCCTGACGCAGCACAGCTCATTTCCCAAGAAAGAGTCTGAGAGGCGGGAGAACACCTTGAGCTTTTATGATTTCACCAGTGGCAATATCAGGCCTGAGCTGGTGCGGTTCTCCATACCGTTTTTTCTCACGAGTTTGATTCAGTCCCTTTACAATATTGCAGACATCAAGGTGGTTGGTTACTTCTGCGGAAATGAGGGCATCGCCGCCACATCCATCGCGGGGAACCTGACCTGGTCACTCACCTATGGCATCATTGCGCTGTGCGATGGCGGGGCCATCATGGTCTCGCAATATGTTGGCCGGAAAAGCGACCGGGATGTGAGGGAGACGGTAAGCACCGTTTTCGCAATGTCACTCCTGCTGGCGGCAGTTTCCACGCTTGCGCTTCTGACATTTTCCGATCCGCTGCTGCGACTGCTGAACACACCCGAAGAGGTTTTCACGGAAGCTCGCGACTACTTCCGCATCTGTACCGCCGGGTCTGTCTTCATCTTTGGCTACAACGCGATGGCCTCGGTGCTGCGTGGAATGGGGGATTCTAAAACACCCATGTACTTCGGCGTAGCCTCCTGCCTCGTCAATATCGTGCTGGATGTGCTGTTTGTTGGCACACTACGGATGAATGTGGCAGGCGCAGCTTACGCGACTGTCATCTCGCAGGCACTATCCATGCTCGGCTTTGCCGCCTATTTGCGGCGCAGCGAATCTGTGGTTGACGTGAGGCTCTCCTCCCTCCGCCTGAATCCGCAGAAGGCGCTGACCATGCTGCGGCTCGGCCTCCCTGGCTCGGTACAGAGCTTCGTGGTATCTGGGGGCTTCCTGATGGTTTCCGCCTTGACAAATTCCCTGGGGGTCAGCGCAGCCTCCGGTGTGGCTGTGGCGGGAAAGATCAACAATGTGTGCCAGATGCCGGCTGTAGCCATCGGCTCTGCCGCTGCGGCGATGGTCGGGCAGAATGTGGGCAACAGAAATTTCGACAGAGCCAGAGATGTGCTCAGGAACTCTATCCGTATCTCTCTGGTCATTGCATCTGCCGCGTTCATCATTGTTCAGCTGCTGGCAAAGCCGCTGCTCGGCCTTTTGACCGGTGAAGAGGAAGTGCTCAGCCAGGGCCTTGACTATCTGCGCGTAACCAGTCTGGATTACCTGCTGACAGCGTTCGTGTTCCCGCTGAACGCGCTTTGCAACGGTTCGGGGCACACCATGTTTACCATGATTCCTTCCATTGTCTCTTCTGTCATTGCGCGCGTGCCGGTGGCCTATTTCTGCGTCAGAGTGCTGGATTTGAGAATACTTGGCATCGGCATCGCCACACCAACCGGTACACTGAGCGCCATACTCATATGCACCTGGTTCTATTTCTCGAACCGGTGGTGCAAAAGCACACTGTAGCGATCACGCAATGGGACACTCCTTTCAGGAAGGCTGACAAGCTTCCTTCCGGCACGCTTCCCATTGACACAGAACGTTTTTTCAGGTAAAGTGATGCTGCCGGTCCGGTTGTGAAACGAATAGAATCAGATTTGGCGCTTTGCTGCAATTCCTTTGCCTGACTTGCAAGTATTGTACATACACAGTGAGGTTAAAAATGCCTGTATCACCGAACGCTCAGCTGAGAATGAAGGCCCGCGAAGCTTTGAAGCGGGATATGCCGGTGGCATTGTTGGTGTCATTGATTGCGATACTGCCTTCGCTGCTGGCCCAGGTTTTGCAGCTGCAGCTGACGCAGCAGCTGAACCAGCTGCTGGCAGATTACTTGCTGGAACGCACGACCTATAATGCGCTGCTGCTGCAGCTCACAGACCTGCTGAGGCAATCCCGCACCGTTTATATCGGCCTTGCGACACTGCTTAGCGCGGTGCTGCTGCCGTTTCTCTCACTTGGCCGCAGCCACTATACGCTGAAGCTGCTGCGGAATGAGGAAACAGCCGTAGTGGATGTCCTGTCCAGAGCCGGCTGCTTTTTCAAGGCGATTTGGCTCCGGATCCTGACAGTGCTTTATGTGCTCCTGTGGAGCCTGCCGGGCCTTCTGGTTACCTGGGTGCCGGTGCTGATGGCCCTGCTGGGCGGCACGGAAGCCGCCTTCCGTACTTACGGTACGGCAAGCTTCATCGGTACAGTACTGACACTGGCGCTTGGCCTGCGCGCCGCGCTGAAAGTGGCCATGGCAGAGGTCTTCATGGCCGATGCCCCGGACAAAAAGGCAACAGCCTGCATGAGAGAGAGCAGGAATATGATGGCAGGTTGCCTTGGACAGTACCTGTGGCTGCTGCTGCCCATCATGGCGCTGGTATTGCCCGTCAACTGGATATCGGGCATGATGCAGCAGCTCAGCACGGTGATCGGGCTGACAGTGTCCATGGCCTGTGAACTGCTGATCAGTGTCTATATGCAAACCGCGAAGTGCGCGTTCTATGAGGCAATGACGGCCCATCCCTCCGTGGAGGAGGCAGACGCTGTGGTGGATGATTACATCAACTGAGCACAGCTCGGCTGCCTGCACGAAGGTTCTGTTTCCCTGCTGCATCTCTTTCGCCGGTGCTGCCGCTGAACTGATCATAAAAGAAAACGCCTGTCCAGCGTTGAATGCCGGGCAGGTGGCGGAGCTTAGCGGAGTTCCTGTATGAAGCGATCAAGCTGGCCTTCCTTCTCAGGGGAGGGCCTTTTCCTTGGGTCGATGAGGATCAGTGTTCTGAAGAAAGCGGAGCAGCCAGCCTCCTGAGCAAGGCGCGCGAGGGCTTTTTCCGCGCCAGAACCGCTCTGTGTGGCAAGCGCGGACAGGCGCATCCCCTGAAGCGTCGCGCGCTGCTCACGCACAAAGGTGAGCATCGGCGCGGCGGGACGGCCAGCCCAGACCGGGAAGCAGAGGATGACCTGATCATATCCTGCCGCGTCAAACACATAGGGCTTCAGCACGGGCGTTTCGCCAAGCACCGCGCTTTTTCCGCCATGCAGGAACATGCCGAGCCCTTTCTGAGGGTACGAGACTATGGGCTCGAGGCAAAGCTGTTTCGCACCGAGGCCCTTTGCGAGAATACCTGCGGCCCAGCCAACGTTGCCGGTGAGTGAGTAGCTGACGACCAAAGACCTCATATCAGAGCGCCTCCACCGCGGCCAGCTGCCGGTCGTGGAAGGTGACTAGCAGCCGCTGCCCCTCCGGCCAGTGCGGAAGCGCTTTTTCAGCGTCCCAGTAGAAGATGCGGTCGTATGGTTCGCCTTCGTCATCCACGCAGACAACATTCATGGTGTAGAATACAACGCCGTCCACGGTGGATGTTTCCTGATCAACAGAACGGAACTGGCATTCCACCTTGTGCGTGATGCCGTTGAGCATGGCATTCATATGGACCTCATAGCGCCGCAGCGGCTTGATGCACAGGTCCCATCCCGAAATGAGCAGACAGCCCAAAACGGCGCCCGAAACGGTGATGAGCAGCTCAAGCGAAGAGACGTCCGCGTCGTAGTCCGCCTGAAGCACCATGCCGCGGCGGATAAAGCCCAACACGATGAGAAAAAGGCAGAGAAGGCATGGCAGCAGCAACACAGCCCATCTTTTGCTGATTTGTGAACGAAGCTGTTCCAATTCCTGGTTTGTATACATTTGCACTCACTTTCCTGATACAGACAGGGTGCCCACATCCACCGAGGGGCTGCCAATTCCCCTGCCGGGGAATTCCAGATCGCTACCGACTGCAAGGATGCTCTTCAGCACCTGATAGAAATTGCCGGCAATGGTGATCCGCTCTACCGGTTCACACAGCTCGCCGCCCCTGACGACAAAGCCCTTGGAGAGCAGAGAGAAATCACCTGAAATCGGGTTGGCGCCTGCGTGGGTGCCGCTGATATCGGTGATCAGCAGACCGTGATCCATCTCCTTCAGCATGGCGGCCAGATCCTTTTCGCCGGGACGGAAGAAGAAGTTGGTTGGCGCGACAAGGAGACTTCCCGCCTTGCGGGCGTTGCCCGTGGTGACCACGCCGGCCTTTTTTGCGGTGCGGCGGTTGTGCAAAAGTGTTGTCAGCACACCGTGATCAATCACAGCCTTGGTGCGTGTGGCGCTGCCCTCGTCATCAAAGGGAGAGCTGGCAAAGCCGCCCTTCAGCAGGGGATCGTCCATCATCGTTACGGCGGGGGAGGCAATTGCTTCGCCCTCCTTGCCGACCAGCAGGGAGAGATGCTGCTGTGCGTTGTCAGCAGAGAAGATGCCGGAGAAGGTGGCCAGCAGGGACTGCATGGCGTCATACCGCAGGATGACGCGGTACTCTCCTGAAAGGACAGGCTCCGCATGCAGCTGAGAGAGAACCTCCTGCACTGCCTTGCCGGCCAGGTCGTCTGCGCTGACCTTTTTCAGCTCACGCCCGCAGGAGAGCGCGAAGCCAGTGGCGGTCGCGCTGCCGTCCTTGGCAATGGGCATTACATACGTTGTGTAAACACTGTCTGACCTTTGCAGATTCAACCCCATGCTGTTGCGGAGAATCGTTGTGCCCGAGGAGGTATCCACGACCGCGCCCTCTGTTTTGGCAATGCGGGGGTCGGCGCCCAACACCTGCTTTTCAAGAGACAGCGCCAACTGTATCTTACTTTCTGCGCCCACCTCCGAAAGATCGTTCGGCACCGCCTCGAGCTGGGGATAGTGTTCATCACCGGCATAGATTTCGTCCTGATCTTCCGCTTCGTTCAATGCGGCGGATTCCTTTACAGCCTCCACGAGCTGCCCGATGGCCTCACTGTCAAAGGCAGACGTGGTCGCGTAGCCCATTTTGCCGCCCACTGTACCTCTCAGGCTGAGCCCGGAGGAGGAGGAAACCTCGTAGCTGTCGATCCTGCCACTCATGGCTTTGACAGAGAATGACTCCCCCTCGGAATAGCTCACCTCGGCCGTTTCAACGCCACAGCGGCGGGCTGTGTCCAAAAGCTGGTCGATGAAGGTATTGATCGCTGTCATTTGTGCATGCCCTCCTTACCTTCCGCCTACCGTCAGTGATGAAACACGGATCATCGGCTGGCCCACATTCACCGGGATGCTGCCGCTCAAGGAGCCGCACATGCCCTGGGCCTGCACCATGGTGCGCCCGACGCGGTCGATTTTCAGGAGCACATCGCTGCCGCGGCCGATGAGCGACGCGCCGCGCACGGGATGCGAAATCTTACCGTCCTTGACCCAGTAGCCCTCCTTCACGGCAAAGTTGAATTCGCCGGTGGCCGGATTGACGGAGCCGCCGCCCATGTCCTTGGCATACAGCCCATCGCCCATGGTGGCAATCATCTCTGCCTCATCGTCCTGTCCGGCGGCAATGTAGGTGTTTCTCATGCGGGAGGTCGGAGCCCAGGCATAGCTTTCACGGCGCCCGGAGCCGGTGGACGCCATATTCATCCTGCGTCCGCCAAGCTTGTCGATCATATAGTTGACAAGCTTCCCGTTTTCAATCAGTGTCAGGCAGGTGGTGGGCATGCCTTCGTCATCAATGTGCGTTGAGCCCCACGCATGTTGAATCGTACCGTCGTCTATGGCGGTGACACATGGAGAGGCGATCATTTCTCCCAGACGATTGGAAAACTCGCTGATGCCATAGGCGACGCTGGTCGCTTCCAGTGAGTGGCCGCAGGCTTCATGGAAAATCACGCCGCCAAAGCCGCTGTCGATGACGACGGGATACACGCCGGATGGGCAGGATTCTGCGTGGAGCATGGTCACTGCTTGACGCGCCGCGAAGCGCCCGCATTCCTCTGGATCCACTCGCTGGTCAAAAAGCTCAAAGCCCATGGAAGCTCCTGGACCTGCGCTTCCGGACTGATTCTCCTTCCCGTCAGAGGCCACGGTGCTGACCATGAAGCGGCTGCGCACACGCCGGTCTGTCACAAAAAGACCCTCCGTGTTGCAGATCAGCACATCCTGCACGCTGTCCGCAAAGCCGGCGCTGACCTGCACGATTTCACCGGAAAATGCGCGGGCAGCGGCGTTTGCGGCCCGGAGCTTTTCGGCCTTTCTGGCAGCCCTGACATCGGTGGGCAACAGAATGATTTCCTCAGGACGTGAGACATCCGCTTCATTAAAGGGAAGAATCTCGCAGCCCGCGCCCCCGGTGATGGCGGCCGCAGCTTTTGAGGCACAGTCAAGCAGTGCCTCGCGAGAGGTATCGTTGGTGTGCACATAGATGGCCTGCGTTCCGGAGAACACGCGGATGCCCGCGCCATGACGGCGCCCGGTGCTCACCGTATCCATATGGTTGCTTTTCAGGCTCAGCGACTGGCTGCGGCGGTCTTCCACAAACAGCTCTGCGAAATCGCCTCCTGTGGCAGTGGCCCGGGCCAGTATGTCCCGGGCGAGTGCGGGTTGAATCATGTACAGCCTCCTTATCGGGCAAAGTCGGTTTCATGCAGGGCAGCTCGGTTCAGGAAAATGGAAGCGCTACGGCCCCTGAGGAGTTTCTGTCCACGGATGCATTTCGGTAAAGGTCTGGTAGTGATCCTCGGTATAGAATACAAGGCCGTCGTTGGAATAGATGATGCGGTAGGCGTTTCGCCTTCCGGAGACATACCAGCAGTCACACTCGTAATACTTCCGGCCTTTTTTGACCGGCAGCAGCTGCTCGTAGTTGCCGAAGTAATCGCCGCCGATGGATTTCCCGGGGGCCACATCACTCACATAGTTATAGGATGAATCCCAGCCCAGCGCCTTAGCCTCCGCTTTTGTGATAAAGTTGTCTGGAAGCTCGCCGTGCGCGAACAGGTAATCCGCAATGCTTTGCGGATCAATGATGGGACCGTCCGGAACAGGAGATACGGTAGGAAAGACGCTGTCCGATGCCGGCGAAGGGGATGGCGTTGGAGAAGGGGTAGGAGCGGGCGTCTTTGTGGGCCTGGGCGTCGGTGTGTTTTTCTTCTTTTTCTTTTTTGATTTCGCAATCAATGCCTGCGAAACGGAAGGCGAGCCTGCGGCATCGGCCGTAGGCACTGCTGCGCCGAAGTCCGCAAAAAGCAGCACAAGCAGCGCAATCAGCGCAAGACCCTTTTTCCAGATAGAACGCTTCATCGGTTATCCTCCTGCCTTATATCACATAGTGTCAAACGCATCTGGTGCCATGGTACGCCGCCGTGGACGGATGCGCTTATTCCTTCATCCTTAAAACCGAGCCGCGCATAGAACGGCAGTAACGCTGCTTTGCATGTCAGCACCAGACCATTCCGCCCCTGCGCTGCCGCAAGCGCTGTGAAGCGCTGCAGCAGCTTTGATGCATATCCTTTGCTGCGGCATTCCGGAATGGTATTCACTCCGAAAATCATCTGCCACACGCCGTCCTCCCGGTGCATTTCCGGCCGCTCATACATCTCATCGGTCAGGTTGCGCTGATCCGTGCAGAGGCCGTCCACAAAGGAGACAATTCGGCCGTTCTCTTCCTGTAAAACAAGAAAATGCTCTGAATAAACATCCAGCCTCGCGGCCAGCTGTTTAGGGGAAGCGGCTTCTGCAGGAGGGAAGCAGAGCTTTTCAATGGCGGCAAGCTCTTCGGCATCCTCAGGCACCGCTGTCCTGATGCGCATTTTTGCTGCCTCCTTCTACAGAAATGGCGCCCAGCGTCTGCGCAACGGGTGCGTGCAGCACCAGCGTCGCTTCAGCGTCGGCCGGTGTCGGGTCACGGTTAATGATCACCAGCTCCTGCCCCTGAAAATAGGAAAGGAAGGAAGCGGCTGGCTGAACCATCAGGCTCGTGCCGGCGACAATCAGCGTGTCACAGGAGGCAATCTCACGGATGGCACCGCGCATCACATAGGGATCTAGGCCCTCGCCGTACAGCACGACCTTGGGCTTGATGATTCCCCCGCATTTCGGGCAGCGCGGAACCCCCTCTGTCTCCATCAGCCATTGCAGTGAATAGGATTGGCCGCAATCCAGGCATTCGTTCTCATAAACGGTCCCATGCAGCTCATAAACCAGCTTGTTCCCCGCTGCGCGGTGAAGCCCGTCGATGTTCTGCGTGACAATGCCGCGTAGCTTCCCAATGCGCTCCAGCTCAAAGAGCTTAATATGGGCCGCATTGGGCTTTGCGTCCGGATACAGCAGATGCTTGCGGTAGTACTGATAGAACAGGTCAGTGTGGCGGTAGAAAAAGGTGTCGCTGAGGATCGTCTCCGGAGAGAGACCTGCAAAATCACCGGATTTGTACAGGCCGCCGGCTGAGCGGAAGTCGGGAATGCCGCTCTCTGTGGATACGCCCGCACCGCCAAAGAAAACGACTCTTTTGGATCGGTCAATGATCTCCTGCAGGGTCTTCATCTGAACATCCCCCGTCTGCGATTAATAAGACTATTATATACCCGGGAAACCAAATGTCAAATGCAGTGCAAGCATCGGCATAGCCAAATAGCAGTTTATGTAAATGTTGCTAGAACAAACAGCGAAAGAGGCTGCAATCGGACGACATATGCGAATGAAAGCAAATACCTGCAAATATCGGTTGATTTGTTACTGAAAACATGGTATTATACTCAATGCAGCATTTTACAGTGTTGCAGACAGAAACAATCGGGCGTTTTTGCACTTCAGATAATATCTTTCGGGAGGCTGAGATAATGCAGCATCTTTCAACGGAACGCCTTGCAGAAGTGGTGCACCAGAGGCGCTCAAGCAAAAAAATGTCCCAGGCTGAGCTGAGTGAAAAGACGGGTATTAACCGTTCACTGATCTCGCGCCTGGAGTCAGGGGAGTTCAGTCCGTCAGTTGACCAGCTTTTGGCACTCTCGGAAGCGCTTGGCTTCGAGCTGAAGGAAGTGCTGGCCGGGAACGAACATGAAGATATGCCGCTGAAAAGAATGCGAGTTGCCGTTGCAGGCACGGGCTATGTCGGGCTCTCACTGTCAGTGCTCCTTTCCCAGCGCCATGATGTGACTGCCGTGGACATTGTACCAGGAAAGGTTGAACTGCTTCGCAGCTGGCGCAGCCCCATTCAGGATGAATACATCGAAAAGTTCCTGAAGGAGCATGAAAAGAGGGGATTGTCCCTTCAGGCCACTACAGAAGCCCGCCAGGCTTACGCATCGGCAGACTATATCATCATCGCTGCGCCGACCAATTATGACCCTAAAGCGAATTTTTTTGACTGCAGCGCGGTGGAGAGTGTGCTTGCCCTGATCCGCGAGGCAACAGCCGACAGGATGAAAAAACCGACAGTTGTGATCAAGTCGACAATACCGGTGGGCTATACAGCGCAGATCAGGGAAAAAACAGGAATGGATAATGTCATTTTCAGTCCTGAGTTTTTGCGGGAGAGCAAGGCACTATACGATAACCTCTATCCCAGCCGCATCATTGTCGGCGCGGATGATGGAAACCGCGGTGCGGCGGAGACCTTCGCGGAAATGCTTCGGCAGTGTGCGGTAAAGAAAGACACGCCGGTTCTGTTGATGTCCTCCACTGAGGCGGAGGCGACAAAACTGTTTGTGAATACATATCTGGCCCTTCGCGTATCCTATTTCAATGAGCTGGACACCTATGCGGAGGTCAAGGGCCTGCGCACAGCGCCGATCATTAAAGGCGTGTGCCTTGATCCAAGGGTAGGGGACTATTACAACAATCCGTCCTTTGGGTACGGCGGCTACTGCCTGCCCAAGGATACGAAGCAGCTGCTGGCCAACTATCAGGATGTGCCTGAAAACCTGATTCAGGCCATTGTGGAAAGCAACCGCACGCGGAAGGATTTCATCGCGGACCGTGTGCTGGAGCTGGCCGGTACCTATTCCAACAGTGAGGGCTTTTCCGCAGAGCGCGAGCAGCAGCAGAAGCAGGTGGTTGTCGGCGTATACAGGCTGACGATGAAGAGTAATTCGGACAATTTCCGCCAGTCTTCCATACAGGGCGTGATGAAGCGCATCAAGGCCAAAGGCGCTACCGTGGTCATCTACGAGCCGACGCTGCCGGCGGGCAGCACCTTCTTCGGCTCACAGGTGATCGGAAATCTGGACGAATTCAAAAGCATGTGCGGCTGCATCATTGCCAACCGTTATGATCCCGTATTGGATGACGTGGAAGAGAAGGTATATACGCGCGATCTGTTCCGCCGTGACTGATCGCTTCAATACGAAACAGCCGCCGGAAACAGTATCCGACGGCTGCATTCATATTCAAATACGTGTGCTTCATCATCAGATGAACGGCATGGGAGTTGCGTCTTCCAGCGCTTCCTCTTCGGGCTCCGGCGTGGCGGTGGGCTCTGGTGTGGCCGTCGGCCTCGGTGCGCGGGGCAGGCTGACTTCATCCTTGCGCAGCAGCTGCCAGCCCTCTTCGGACTGGGTGTACTGCATCAGATAACCGTTGAGGTAGACCGCATATTTGGTGCGGGGAAGAGCGTTGCTGGAAATGAAAGCGCCGTCTTCCAGGTTAATAAGGGTGAGTCGCTGGTCTTTGGAGAGCGCTGTCAGTGCCACGTCAGAGGCGCCCAGGGCAGCGAGCTGACCAAGCTCATATTCTCCAAGTACAGGCCGCGTAGGATAGCTCAGCGTATCGCTCAGGCGGTTCCGGTAGTGCAGCATCCCTTCGTGACTCCAGAACACAAAGGTCGCATTGGCGGAAGCTACATCTGCATGCTCGGCAATTTCTTCCATATAGGTGCGGCGGAGACTGTCGCGGCGCCTTACGGAGAGCTTGCCGCCGTCCAGCGTCAGCGCGGGGAGAAAGCTACCCTCCAGGGGCTTGACCTCACCGGTTTCGGAAACCGTGATGAGCGTACCGTCCATGCTTGCGCATACAAAGCCAGTTTCGTTCAGGCCGACGATGTCAGCGACATAGGCAAGGACCTGATCTTCGCCCTTGTCCGTGACAAGGTTAAGCAGCTGGCCGTCAGCAATATAAAGCGCCGCCCGGCTGCTGTACATGACAGGGTCAGCAGCGGCTGCTGTGCACACCAGGCACAGCACCAGAGCAAAACACAATTTCTTCATTGCAATTCCTCCTGCTGAAATTGTTACAAATTATTATAACTTTGTTTCAGCAATATGTCAATGTACAAGTTTTTTCATGAGCAGCCGTCACATTGACTTTACGCGGCCTTCGTTGTAGAATGAAAAACGAATGTGATGCCGCATCAGCAGCATGTAGATGAAGGAGGTTCAGCATATGGCACGTGGGGACAGGGCACTGTGGCTGAAGCAGCCGGGCATGCCGGAGGAGCTGAGGCTGCAGCTTGAACAGATGAATGAGGCGGAGGAAAGTGACAGCTTCTACAGGGATCTTGCCTTCGGTACGGGCGGCCTTCGCGGCGTACTGGGCGCCGGCACCAATCGCATGAACGTATACACTGTATCGAAGGCGACAAGAGGCCTGGGCAATTATCTGCTAGCGCATTTTGACAGCCCCTCCTGCGCGGTGAGCTATGACAGCAGAATCCATTCTGCGGACTTTGCTTCCCTCACAGCCGCTACCCTGGCTCAGATGGGCATCAGGGTGCACCTCTATCCCACGCTGATGCCCACGCCGATGCTTTCCTGGGCCGTGCGCTATTATAAAGCCAGTGCCGGCGTGATGGTAACTGCGAGCCACAACCCTGCTAAATTCAACGGTTATAAGGTTTATGGCAGTGATGGCTGCCAGATCACCATTGCCGCTGCGGATGAGATTCTCGCCTGCATTGAGGCGGAAAACGTGCTGGTGGATCAGCTGCCCGAGCTGCAGCCTTATCTTGAAAGCGGCATGGTCACCTATATCGGCAATGACTGCGTAGAGGCGTATTATCAGGCGATAGACACACTGCGCGACACCCGGGACTGCACTCCGCTTCAGGTGGTTTATTCGCCGTTGAATGGCACAGGCAATCTGCCTGTGCGGGAAATGCTGCACCGCCTTGGCAATATTCAGGTCGAGGTTGTACCGGAGCAGGAACTGCCGGACGGGCATTTCCCAACGGCACCGTATCCGAATCCGGAAATCCGGGAGGCAATGCGCCTGGCCATCGCACAGACGGTGAAGAGCAGGGCGGATCTCTGCTTTGCCACTGACCCTGACTGCGACCGCCTTGGCGCGGGTGTCCGCGTTGGGGACGATGTGACGCTCATTTCCGGCAACGACATGGGTATCCTGCTGCTGGACTACCTCTGCGCAAACAAAACGCTCTCAGACGGGAAGGCGCCGGTGGCTGTCAAGACAATCGTCACCACCGAAATGGCGGTGCCGGTGTGCAGGAAATATGGCGTCGAACTGCGCAATGTTCTGACCGGCTTTAAATACATTGGTGAGCAGATCGGCGATCTGGAGCAGCGCGGCGAAGAGGGAAGATACCTCTTCGGCTTTGAGGAGA
Source organism: uncultured Clostridia bacterium (assembly GCA_946407745.1). GTDB lineage: Bacteria > Bacillota > Clostridia > Christensenellales > Aristaeellaceae > RUG11272. The sequence goes on along the minus strand of CAMJPQ010000014.1, from coordinate 33,525 downwards.
GCTACGGGTACCTTTCAAGCACCTTCGTGCGGGACAAGGACGCCGTGAATGCCGCGGTGCTGGTTTGCGAAATGGCCGCCTTTTACAAAGGAAAAGGCCTGACGCTACTGCAGCGGCTGGATCAGCTGCGGGAGGAATATGGCTTTTACGCACAGCGCCTGCTCACCTTCGCCTACGAGGGTGAAAGCGGTGCGCACCGCATGGCGGAAATCATGGCCAGTCTCCGCGCCCCGCTTGCCGGAATGGATGAAGCGCTGCTTCACACGGCAGAGCGGATTGACTATCTCAATGACGAAACCGGCCTGCCGCGCAGTGACGTGCTCTCCTTCAGCCTGAAGGACGGGCGGAAGATCATTGTGCGGCCGAGCGGCACTGAGCCCAAGATGAAGGCCTATCTCTTTGCCAGCGGCAGGGACCAGGCAGCTGCTGAAAACGCCCTGAACGAGCTGGAAGAAATCACAAACAAGTATTGCAAGTAAGGCAGGTCACAGATGTCCACAATTTGGCAATCACTGGCCTCGATGGCAGCGGCAGGCGCGATGCTGCTCTCCGGCGCGATGGAGACAGCAGCCCCGCACAACGCAGACGGCGAGCTGCTGCTTGTCAACCGGGAATGGCGCATCTCCGAAAGATACGTGCCGGAGGTGAGGGTAACCAACATTCCCGGCCAGCTGCGGAAACTGCAGCCCGAAGCGGCTGCTGCGCTGGAGGAGATGACAGCAGCCTGCAAGGAGGAGGTCGGTGCACAGCTGATGTCCGTCAGCGGCTACCGCTCGTATGACCGGCAGGAAAGAGTCTATAACAACAAGCTGAAGAACGTGAAGGGCGATGAGGAGCAGGCCGATGAGTATGTGGCCAGGCCGGGCGCCTCAGAGCACCAGACAGGACTCTCCATTGATATCGGTCAGAAAAACAGCAAGGCAAATGCGCTCGGCGAATCCTTTGCCAGGACAAAGGGCGGACAATGGGTTGCCGAAAACGGCTGGCGCTTTGGCTTTATCATCCGCTATCAGGAGGGCTGGGAAGAAGTGACCGGCTATGAATGGGAGCCGTGGCACATCCGTTATGTGGGGAAGGAAAACGCCGCCCGCCTCCACGACAGTCCGATGCCGCTGGAGGAGTACATCATGCTGATACGTACAGAGCGCCTGATGAGCCTGCTGGAGGGCGGACTGTGAAGCGGACAGCTGCGGCGCTGTGCGCCGCGTTTTGCCTGCTTTCACCGCCGTGCGCTGCGGAGAGCTGGGACGAGATTGCGGAAGGCCTGGATGACCTGAAGACCTTCATCGACACCGCCTTTGAGAAAGAACGCGGCCAGGCAGCAGGCGGAACTGATTGGGCATATCTGGATGAGGCTGCACCTGCTTCCCTCGCTACTGTTCCACAGCGCCTGAACGCGCAGGACACCGCGGCAGTGTATTACGCCATGAACACAGGACCGATTCTTCTGAGTGAGGAAGCCTGCGATGCGCTGCTGGCGATGAATGGCGCGGCAGAAAAGGACGGCGTTGAACTCTTCCTGCGCAGGGGCTATCAGTCACTTGCAGCGGAGCGGGAACGCATGGCGCGGCGTGAAGCGTCAGGACTGAAAACCGAGGACCCTGAGTTATCAGACTGGCGCACTGGCCTGGCCGTTGTCCTTGTGGGCCGGGACTGGCGCACGAAGGAACTGACGGCAGACTTCGGTGAGACTGCGGAAGCCGCATGGCTGGAACAGCACTGCGCTGAGTTCGGCTTTATCATCCGCTATCCGAGAGGCTGTGAGAAGGAAACCGGTCATGACTGGGAGCCGTGGCATCTGCGCTATGTGGGCACGGAAGTGATCATGCGGATGCTTGAGCTTGGGACCAGGACGCTGGAAGCGTATCAACGTGCCGCGCAGGCACACGAGGAGTGATTGTACATGAACCGATTCGTTTCAGTGATACTGACTGTATGCCTGCTGGCACTGCCCTGCCTTGGCAGCGCGGAAGAGGAATTTATGCTGGAGGATCTGGTTGAGCTGGAGGAGCTGCTGACTTACAATAATGTGGAGTGGACCTTCCCGCTCGCGCTGGAGGATATGGACCCTGTCCTGATCCGCCTGGCCAACAAGCATATGCTGCTTCCAAAGGAGGACGCTCCGGACCCCATCGTCAGCATGCCGGCCAGAAAGGTGCTGAAGGACGGATCAACCAACGGCGGTGTCAATAAGGCCTCCGGTGTGGAGATGCAGCTGCAGAAGGAATGCGGTGAGGCGCTGCTTTCCTGGTTCGAGGCCGGGCTGACAGAGGGCATTACGCTGTATCTCAAATCGGCCTATCGCTCATGGCAGACACAGAACACAATGTATTACAACCGCCTGAAGAAAAACAACGGCAAGGATGACGGCTGGGTGTCCAAGCCGGGCGCCAGTGACCATCAGACAGGGCTGGGATGCGATATCGTCAGCCGTTCCTGGCGTGATAAGAGCATGAACGAGAAGTTTGCCAGCACCCAGGAAGCGGCCTGGATGAAGGAGACCTGCGCCGAATATGGGTTTATCCTCCGCTACCCTGAGGACAAGCAGGATATCACGGAAATCAATTTTGAGCCGTGGCATTACCGCTATGTGGGCGTGCCTGTGGCACGCTACATTATGGAGAACAACCTCTGCCTGGAGGAGTTTCACGAACAGCTTCGGGCTGCGATCGATGAGTTCCTTGCCAATGGCGGTGACCTGCGCTATGTGCAGGCCTACATGCAGGTCTCAGCAGAGCAATAATAAAATAATAAAGGGCAACCGCGCTTGCTGCCATTCAGCGGTGCGCGGTTGCCCTTTTTCTGTATGCTGTTATGACGACTCAGTCAGATGCAGTCTCGTCGGCATAAAGCTCCCGTTCGGTCACGCATTCGTTTTTCAGCCGGCCTACCAGTGTCTCTAACGCTGCCACCGCGTGCGGCCGGGTATCTGCGCCGATGAGCACCTGCATGATATCGTCGCCAACCTTCAGATGACCCTCGTTGAGCCACACGCGCACATCGAATACACCGTCCATCTTCTTTGTGTCCTCTTCAGCGGCCCGCGCCTTCTGCATGTCACAGGCAAAGTACATACCGGCCACTTGCGGGGCATTCTCATTTCCCTCGCGCACCCTGCTGCGAGCTGTTCCGCGAACTACGCCATTGTGCGCCAGATACATGCCAACCTTACTTGCATGAGGCAACGCTTTTGCCTCCGCAATCCATGCGTCAAGTGATGGTTTCGTGGGCCTTGCGGCTGCTGCTGCATTTTCGGCACAGTTGGCTGATCCCGCGGACTGGAGCATTTCCACCCCGTGGCCGACAGCGCCGAGCACGGCGGCAAGGTTTTCGGTGGAAGCTTTCCTGCTGCCCGGAAGGTTGATGATCAGCGTGCTGCCGCGAATACCTGCCGTTTCCCTGGAAAGGCAGCCGTGGGGGGTGATCTTCATGCTGGCTGCGCGCATCGCTTCCGGCAGGCCGGGCGTCAGTCTCTGAACCACCGCAAGGGTGGCCTCCGGTGTCACATCTCTGGGAGAAAAGCCCGTGCCGCCGGTTGTCAGCACCAGCGCGATGTGCTGCCTGTCCGCGCAGTCAAGCAATTCCCTCTCAATCATGTCCCTCTCATCTGGTACCATGGCGGTATGAACCACATTCCAGCCGGCATCGCTGAGCATGCCGCACAGTGCGGGGCCGCTTGTGTCTTCACGCTCGCCCCGGTAGCCCTTATCACTGACGGTAATCACAGCCGCTGTGCGCAATGTTTCACTCATTTGAGCCTTCCTCCCTCAGATAATCACCGTGTATACCGCCTGTTTTTTTCATCAGGCGGATCTGATCAATCACCATGTCGCGCTGCACAGCCTTGCACATGTCATAGACCGTCAGGGCCGCGCCGCTGACCGCGGTCAACGCCTCCATCTCCACACCGGTGCGGCCGGTGCAGCTCACCGTTGCCTCTATCTCGACAGAAAGCCTTTTTTCATCCAGCCACAGCTTTAGGTCGATGCCGGATACCGCCACCGGATGGCACATGGGGATGAGGTCCGGCGTGCGCTTGGCGGCCATGATGCCTGCCACCTGCGCGACAGTTAACACGTCGCCCTTTTTGACCCCGCCGCTGCGGATCAGCGAGAAGGTCTGCTCATTGACCAGCACCCTTCCTGCGGCGGTTGCGGTCCGCACGGTTTCATCCTTGCCTCCGACCTCCACCATGCGGGCGCGCCCCTGGCTGTTAAAGTGCGTGAAATCCTTTTCCTGCATAATGGAAGCCTCCTTCTGAACGAAATCCGCCAGGCCCTCTGTGTTGTTAAATGAGAAACAGGGGACTGACACGTCCGGTGCCTCCTCATCCGTGACCAGTGCGATAAAGCGCTGCGGAGCATCGGTCCATCCTTTTCCGCTTTCTGCTCTGTTCAGACCGATACGCGGTATCTCCGCCTGCTTGAAGCCCTCCACGAGTATGACATCCGCATCATGAATCATGGACAGGCAGGTTTCAAGGTCTGAATAACCGCGCCGGATCAATGCGGCTTTATCAGGGGAAGTGAGCACAACGGCGGCAGCGCCGGCATTGTAAAAACGCCAGGAGTCCTTGCCGGGCTGATCCATCTCAAAGCCGTGCACGTCGTGCTTTACCACAGCGACGCGCAGGCCCCTGCCTGTGAGAACTGAGACCAGCTTTTCGATCACGGTCGTTTTTCCGACACCTGACCAGGCGGAAAAGCCGATTACAGGAATGCGCAAGCTCATCCTCCTATCTGGTTCATGCTTCTGGGCGTGCTGCTGCGAGTAAACGCGTTCAGCACGCCGTGGCTAGCCGGCTTTGCAAGTATGGCCTGAATCATCCGCTCACGCATGCCGGCCTCATCCAGCCCCTTCAGGCACAGCTCCTCCCTGGAGTGCAGGCAGGGCTTGATATGTCCGTCCGCCGTGATACGGATGCGGTTGCATGTGCCGCAGAAATGCTGGCTGACAGCGCTGATCAGGCCGACACAGCCCATTGCACCGGGAAGCCGGTACAGGCGGGCAACGCCGTCGCTCTCCTCCTCCTGAAGCGCAGGCAGCGCTTCCAGAACACGGGAGACGGGCATATAGCTCTCGGGGGGAAACTCGGTGTTTCCGGACATGGGCATCAGCTCGATGAAGCGCACGTCCACCGGCCAGCGCTGCGTCAGCGCAGCCAGGGCGGGAATTTCGTCATCATTGAAACCGCCGATGAGCACTGCGTTGAGCTTGATTTTGTCAAAACCGGCAGACAGCGCCGACTCAATCCCTTTTATGGCGTCCGAGAGCGAGCCGAGTCGCGTGATGTAGCGGTATCTGTCCTCGCGCAGTGTGTCCAGGCTGATATTGACGCGCCGCAGTCCACATTCCATCAGCGCGGCGGCATAGCGAGGCAGCGCGAGGCCGTTGGTGGTGATGCCGGTGTCGCTGATGCCCGGCGTGGCGCAGACCTGACGGCAGATGGAAAGAATGTTTGGCTTCGTCAGCGGCTCGCCGCCGGTGATACGCACCTTTGTCACACCCAGGCTGGCTGCTGCACGGACAGCGGTGATCATTTCTTCTTCTGTCAGCAGCTCGCTGTGCGCCAGCTTGGTCACACCCTCGGCGGGCATGCAGTAACGGCAGCGCAGGCTGCACAGCTCGGTCACCGAAAGGCGCAGGTAGGTGATGGAACGGCCCAATGTGTCCTGCATGATCAATACCTTCCAAAGGTGCAGTTGGGGAAGTGGCAATGCTGGCACATTTGGCACAGCCCGCCGTTGCCGAGACCTGTCAGTTCCTCGTGGGTGAAGCGCTCTCCCGCATAAACCTGCGGCAGCATCACATCAAATATCGTTGTAGGCAGGCTGACAGCGGCCCCCGGCACACCCATCACAGGGATGGCGCCGAGATAGGCCATCAGCGTCATGTTTCCGGGCTGACTTGGCACGCCGTGAGTCACCACTTCACATCCGAGCTGACGGATGGCGGAGGGGGTCACATCATCCGGGTCTACCGACATGCCGCCGGAGAAGACGAGGAAGTCAGCGCCGGCATCAAGCAGCTCCCTGGCTGCGCAGACGAGCATCCCCGTGTCATCGTCGCAGATGCGTACACCGACCACTTCACCAGGGTAGCGGGCCAGCTTGGTGCGGGCGACGCTTTCAAACTTATCCTGTATTCTGCCGTGATAGATTTCAGAACCTGTAATGATGATCCCAGTTTTCAGCGCGCGATAGGGGAGAAGACGCAGCAGCGGGTGCCCGGCGCACATGGCTTCTGCTTTCTCAATCTGCTCGACGCCGGTGACAAGGGGGACAATGCGCATGGAGGCCAGACGCATGCCTGGCTTGACGGGATAATGATCCGGCAAGGTGGTGATGGTCAGGTCCCCGATGAGATTGATTCGGCGCAGAAGCGCCACATCAACGCGCAGCATGCCCTCCGTGTCGGCGATCAGAAGCACCTTGCCCTCTGAAGGCTCAGTGTAGTGTGCTCCTTCAACGGGAGCCATGGCCGCCATACGCCGCGCAGCGTCCTCCTCATGGATTTCTCTGGCATCATCCTCCCAGACAAACACATGCCGTTTTCCGATGTCCAGCATGTGGGGGATGTCATCCTCCGTGATAACATGACCACGGCGGAAGGCCGGACCCTTGAAACCGTCTCGCATTTCTGTCAGGTCATGACACAGCGTCTGCCCGATGGCGTCTTCAACACGAAGTTTTTTCATGTATACTCCTCCGTTACAGCACGAATCCGCTCAAAACTGCGCCGTCCTCCACAGGGCCGCTGCCTGCGGGTATCTGCAGGAAAGCATCGCAGCCGATGGCGCTGGAAAGCACGGCGTTGCCCTGACTTGAGGAAGCGATGAAGCGGACAAGTCCGTCTGCATACGCCAGTCTCCCCCTCAAAAAGCGGTCAGATGGGCTCTTTTTCCTGAAGCTGCCGGTAAGCGATGCCTTGATTTCACGAGGCAGGGCATCCATACGCCCGCACAGGCTTCGCAGGGCAGGCAGGGCGCAGACGCAGAAATTCGTCAGGGAAGAGGCGGGATTTCCAGAAAGCCCTAGCACCAGCTTGTTGCCGAATACACCGTAGGCGCAGGCCATACCGGGCTTCATTTCAACGCCGCGAAGCAAAAGCCGAACACCGGCCATTTCCATGGCCGGCGGGGTGACATCCCAGCTGCCGACAGATACGCCGCCGGTCAGCACCACAGCGTCGCAGCACTGAAGCCCCTGCGCCAGCTTTCCGCTGATCTCTTCCGCGTCGTCATCCGCCAGACCAAGGAAGCGCACCTCGCAGCCTTCATTCTCTAAAAGGGCGGTGAAGGCAGCACGGTTTGCATCATAGATCTGCCCGGGCCGGAGATCTTCCCCAACCTCTGCCACCTCATGGCCGGTGGAGAGAAGACCGATCACAGGCTTTCTGAAAACATGAATCAGCGGCAGGCCCTGCGCGGCCAGCGTCCCCGCAAGGCCTGCGTCAATGACGGAGCCGCACGGCGCCAGCAGCGCACCGGCAGCAACATCCTCGCCGCGCCGGACGATGTTGTCTCCACGCCGCAGCGGCGAGTAGAGTGTCACCGTCTCCGCAGTAAAGCTTGTGCGCTCAAAATTAATCACGCAGTCAGCGCCCTCCGGAATCTGCGCGCCTGTCATTACATGCGCAGCCATGCCGCTGTGAACGGGTCTTTGAGCGATAGCACCGGCCTGTATGGTTTCTGTGATGCTGAGAGTCACAGGTTTCTCCGGTGACGCATCGGCAACGTCTTCCGAACGCAGGGCGTACCCGTCATAGGCGGAGCGGTTGAAGGGCGGCACCGCCTGCGAGGCAGTCAGGTCAAAGGCAAGCACGCGTCTGCCGCAGCGCGGCAGAGGCACATCCTCGGCGCCGACGGGCTGCGCCAGTGAGAGGAGCAGGTTGCGGGCCTTAAGCCAATTTGCGTTGTTCAGCATATAATCAGCCTTTCAGTTGCATCAGTGTCTCAGAAGGGAGATGAACAGTCACTTCCTGCGAGCGGACAGACTCCCAGAAGGGTTTGTCTACCTCCCAGCCGATGGGTGCGGCGCCTTGAGGCGCATCTGCGGCACGCAGCATCACAGTGTAAGAAAACGGGTTTTCGGTCACCTGGGCTACATGACAGCGAAGGGTGTTTTCGCCTTCGCCCCAGCGGATGCTGTGCATGCGGATGCCCACGCCGTCTGTGCCTTTTTGCAGCGGAAGAGTGAGAGGAATGCCCCAGTCCAGCGCCAAGGCATGGGTCGCGTCAAGCACCTTCAGCGAAGATATGTTCTTGCAGCCTGTCAGTGCGCAGGCCGCGCGGGTGGATGGAGAGGAGAAAACTCTGCTCCGGCTGTCCAGCTGCAGTACATGGCCGTTTTCGACAATGGCCACGCGGTCTGCCATGCGGTAAACCTCATCCCTGTCATGGGTGACGAGCAGAACAGTTTTTCCGTAGCGCCTGATGGTGTCCGCTGTTTCCTGTTCCATCCTGAAGCGCAGGTGGCTGTCCAGCGCGGAAAATGGCTCATCCAGCATCAGCAGCTGAGGTTCGCTGATCATGATCCGCGCCAGTGCGACACGCTGCTGCTGGCCGCCGGACAGCTGCGAGGGCAGGCGTCCGGCAAGCTCTGTCAGGCCGTAGGCCGCAAGGCATTGCTCCACAGCGCGAAGCTGCTGCGGTCTTGGCAGATTCCGCTGCACACCGCAGCGGATATTTTCAAAAACGGTCATCCGGGGGAAGAGCGCGTAATTCTGGAACATTAGACCGACCTTGCGCTGCTGGGGTGTAAGGTTGATGTGATCTTTTGCATCGAACAGCACATTTCCGTTCAGCACGATCCGCCCGCGGTCCGGTTTTTCGATCCCCGCAATACAGCAGAGCGTCATGCTCTTTCCGCAGCCGGAGGCACCCAGCAGCGCGAGGGTCTCATCCTGTGCTTCAAAGGCCATCTGAAGCGAGAATCCTCTGAAACTCTTTTCTATATCAACTAACAGTGACATCCCTTCAGCGCCTCCTTTCACGCTTCTCGATGAGGTTCACCGAAAGAAGCACGACAAAGGAGATGGCAATGTTCACCAACACCCAGCGGAATGCCAGGGCATCGTCGTTGATGCGCCACAGCTGGTAAACAGTGGTGGAGATGGTAGCAGTGCGGCCGGGTGTGTAGCCACTGATCATGCTGGTTGCGCCGTATTCGCCCAGTGCTCGGGCAAAGGCCAGCACTGTGCCTGCTAAAATCCCCGGACGGCAGCCGGGCATGCGGATGCGCCAGAAAATGAATGTGTTGGAAAGCCCCAGCGTTTTTCCCGCTGCGGCGAGGTTTTCGTCGAAGCTTTCAAACGCCCCGCGGCAGGTACGGTACATCAGCGGGAAAATGACCACCGAGGTGGCAAATATCGCGGACCACCAGTTCATTGTGAGGCGGAGACCAAAGTGCTCCAGAAAAAACAAACCGACCGGACGTCTGGGACCGAGTATGCGCAGCAGCAGATAGCCTACGACAGTGGGCGGCAGCACCAGCGGAAGAGTGAGGATCACATCCAGCACACCCTTGACTGCGCGGGGTGCCTTCGCGATGTAGTAGGCGAAGGCGATGCCCGCGAAAAAGATGATGGCCGTGCTGATACCGGCAATCCGCAGAGAATTCCACAGAGGGTACAGATCCATATGACTAATCCCTTTTTCACTTGATGTGTTCCAGCCTCATTCAACGATGTCAGGCGCCGCAGGCGGTGGATTCACTCATGCAGGGGAGAAAAGCCCACGCTTTCAAATATGGCATCTGCCGCTTCGGTGATCAGGAAGGCCATGAATTCCCGGGCGGCATCCTCATGCTGAGTTATGTTCAGCACGGCGGCGGGGTAGATCACCTGGCCGCACATTTCGGCGGTGGCTGTATCCACCGTGACAAGACCGGCAGAGTGCGCGTCGGTCGCGTAGATAATGCCGCAATCCACAGTTGCTTCGCTGACCTGTGTGGTCACTTCCTTCACATTGCTGCCATAGGTCAGCACGCCCTTGAGAGCCAGCTCTTCCTCGCTCAGCGATAGGAAGGAGAAGATCTTCTGAGTGTACTGGCCAACCGGCACATCGCTGTTTCCGATGGCCAGCAGCACCTTGCCTTCCGTGAGACGCTTGGCCAAATCCGCATAGTCTTCGATACCGGCCGGGTTTCCTTCCGGCACAGCCAGTGCGACCTTGTTCTCCAGCAGATCAATGCGGGTGCCCTGAAGGACAAAATCAAGGCGGCCCGGATTCGCAGTTTCATCGGCAGAAATATCCAACTGATTCATCTGTTTGGGTGCGGCGGAGATAAACACATCGCATTCCGCGCCGCTCTCAATCTGTGTTTTCAGCGTGCCGGAGGAGTCAAAATTGTAGATAATCGTCGTTTCGGGATGCTCCTGCTCATACAGTGCCTTGATCTGTGTGAGCGTTTCGGTCAGAGATGCCGCTGCAAACACAATCAGTTCCACAGGCTCCGCAGGCGTTTCGGCGAAGGCGGCGCAGCTGCAAAGCGTCAGGGCGCAGACAGCACAGAGAAACCTTTTGAAAGAAACGTTCATACTTTACCTCCCATACAGATCCGATCTATGATTGGCAGCCGTGGATAAGAATGAAAGACCCCCAGCGCAGCGCTGCTTTCCTCTGACGGAGATTCATACGATATCCGATACGGCACAGCGGCGGGAAACAACACAAAAGCCGTGCGGCGAAAAGGGCGCACGGCATGGTATACCAACAGCAGCACAGCGTTTTTCTGCGCTCCGTGCCGATGACCTCCTTACAAAGGGGCTGGCAAAGCATAAGACCGCACAAAAACACTGTCTGACATTTGTATAAGGCGCATCAGAAAACGCCTGCCGTCTCCTTTTCAAACACGGAAGGTGACGCGGTTTCCCGCGGCGCCCTGTGCCGTTACCCGGCTCGGCCCGGGTTCCATAGCATCGCCACAGGAACAGGGGCTCGAAGACATAAGTATTATGTCATGTTTCTGACCATTTTGTCAAGCTGTGAATTGTTTTCGGTATACTTGCGCAAAAGGTGATTTCGTGGTAAAATAACATCAGAGCGGAACAAACGAAAAGATACAGGAAAAGGGGGATCGCAATGTCTAAGACAGACATGGTCATCACAATCGGTCGGCAGTACGGCTCCGGCGGCAGGGAGGTAGGACACCGCCTTGCGGATGCCCTAGAGATTCCCTATTATGACAAAGAGCTGCTGGCGGAAGCGGCCAAGGACAGCGGCATCTGCCAGGAGCTGTTTGAGGATCACGATGAAAAGCCCACACGCTCGCTGCTGTTCTCACTGGTTACCGGTGTACAGGGCAGGGCCGGCACCGACAGCATGTACATGGACATGCCGCTGAACCATCGCATTTTTCTGGCACAGTTTGACACCATCCGCCGCATTGCCGGTGAAGGCCCCTGTGTCATCGTGGGGCGCTGCGCCGATTACGTGCTCCGTGACCAGGCGAACGTGGTCAATGTCTTTATTAAGGCGGACATGATGCACCGCGTGGCCAGGGCCATTGAGCGGGGCGCGGATCCGGCCAAGGCGGAGGATGTGGTGCGCAGGGCTGATAAGCAGCGCGCCAGCTACTACAACTATTATGCTACCTCCGCCTGGGGCGATGTGAACAATTACGACCTATGCGTAGATACGGGAAAACTGGGCTATGACGGGGCTGCCGAGCTGATCATAGGCTACCTGAACCTGAGGGAGCGCCTTCTTCGTGAGGGCAGACAGGGATGACGCGCTGGCTGCTGCTAACGCTGCTTTCGCTGGTGCTTTGCTACGACGCGGCAATACCCGCGCACGCAGAGCTTTCCTGGCCGCAGAACCTGAACGCCGCACAGAGCGAGATGCGCGCCTACATTGAGCAGGTAAACCTGAACCTCTCTGAGATGCACGCACAGACGGTCAATTCGATGTTTGAATGCTATCCTACCTTCGCGGTGCTTGGGGTGACCGGGGCGGATAACGCGGAAGAGGCGGAGGGCATCGAACTCAGTTTTACGCTGGGCGCTGACAGCATGGACCGGGTAGAACTGCGGGTCAATGAACCCGGACGCTTCACGGCCATTGCCGCGGCGATGATCCAGGCGGCGTCTGCAGGGTTGACACTGGAGGACGCACAGCGCGGGCCGCTGAGTTACGTGCAGCGCATCGAGCGCGACCAGGCCAATCATACAGTACAGTCCTTCGCGGATGCGGTCATGCTGGACCGCGGCGAATCAACACGCGTCTATTATGCCTATGAATACAGGCAGGATGACAGCGCAATGACCTGGCTTGTCATGACGATCATTTTCCCGAGAGGCGGCATCGGCGCTGCCCTGCAGGTCACCCCGCTCCCGCAGGCCACGGATGAAAACAGCAGGCTCTCCAACGACGATGGCGATGAGGAATGGGTTGGCTACCAGAGTGATGACGATTACTCACACCTGGAGATTTATGTTTCACCTACGCCGGAGGCTTTCGTACCGGAAAGATAGAAAAACGCCCTCTGCGCCATTACGGCACAGAGGGTACTTTTGTGAGAATATCTTAGTTTGGCAGCGTTTTCGTCGGTGGCTTTTCATCCGCATTATCGCTGTGATAAGCATTCAGCGTCTCATAGATCTCACGTTCCGTCTCGGTGTCCTGGCTGTACAGCGCGTCGGACAGGCGGCGCAGAAGTTCGTTGTCGCTGAGGACGGCGAGCACGAGCGGTGAAAACTGCCGCCCTTCTCCCTCGTACAGGCGACTGACGATGGAATCCATGCCCTCCTCACACCGGTCAGCGATGAAAGCGGCGACAGCCGCCACATCCGTCATCTGCCGGAAGGGAGAGTCTGTGCGCACATATCCGGCAGGGTACCCGCCCATGCCGTTGTACCAGGCATGATGCCCAAGCACTACATCGGCATAGCGTGCCGTGGAAGAATGCTCTCGGAGCAGGTTCGCGCCGGCTGCGGGATGGAGCTGGTAGATGCTGTTTTCGCTCTCAAACATACCTCGAATCAGCAAACGCTCTGTGTTCATTACACTCAGCCCGACATCAAGCAGGGGACCGCACTCGTAGGCGTAAATGAGCAGCGCTGCTACCTTGTCCGGGCCGCTCAGCCCGGAAACGAAGGGGATATCGTCAAAAAACGATGCATCGTTGTGCAGCAGCGCTTCTGTCAGCAGCTTCATCATGCAGCCGATGCGCCTACCCTTGCGGTACAGCCTGCCGGAATAGCGCTGCATCACATGCAGTATGATCTCCTGATAGAGGAGAACGCCATCAATGTCATTGTACTGCGCAAAGGGCTGACAGATGCTTGAAAGCAGAAAATCGTTGAACTTGCCTGAGGGAAAGGTGAGCAGGCAGCGCTCCATTTTCCTGTAAGCCCTGTCCAGAAAAGCAATCCGGTCCTTCTTTTCCAGAAGCATGGGGCGTTGGCGCAGCAGCTTGCCGTAAGTGATGGGCAGCAGGACATTTCCATACAGCCCCGCGTCATCATACTGATCTACGGGAGTGCTGCTGATCAGCCGCTCCAGACGCGGCACCGTCTCTTCCAGGGTGGCGTACCCGCAGTTGTACTCCATTTCATAGTAGGGCCACAGCCAGCGTACACTGGGATTTTCGTGCGCTTTTTCAGGCTTGAAAACCTCATAGCAGCTGTCCAGCACCTCTGACAGCTCCTCGTCGGTCAGGTCGCCACGTGAGAGTGAAAAGCGGTTGGAACTCATCTGCTGATGAGTGCCGCGCAAAAACCAGTCCCAGGGAAGCCCCGGCGCAAGGGCGCGGTAATGCTCGTCGCGGATGATTTTCAGCACCTTCGCACTTGCGTTGATTTTTGCCTTGGCACCTCTGACACACAGTGCGATGTTCGCGATGGACCGGATGATATAGCCCTGTGTTTCCTCATCCTGAAACTGATCAAAATAGCGGAAATAGGACGCGGCTTCAGTAAAGACCATTTCGTTCTGAAAATGGAAGGAGGCAGTATGTCTGTCTTCGATCGCAAGCAGCATGCGCCGCCGATAGTACAGGCCCATGCCGAGCTTATACAGCTCACGGATGATGGCCGTGCGGTCCTTTCGCACACGGTACATTCTCAGCAAGGCCTCGTGTATGGCAATGTAGACGCCGACATCCAGGTTCGTTTTCCAGTCCAGCAACTGATCAGCGAATTCACACAGCGCGGCAATTTCTTCCTCACCGGCGCTGTGCAGGGTATCCAGGGCGGGGAAAAAGCAATCATTCAGTATGGCCGTGCTCTTTTCCTTCAGCTCTTCAATCCGCGCCAGTGCCTCAGCCCTTCTGCGCTGCCAGACCTCAAAGGGCTGATTGGCGTCGGTATACTCGTCCCACAGTGCGGCAGCTTCGCGCGCGTTGCCGATATATTCTTTCTGCCAGGGCAGCATGCCGCACTTCCTTTCGTTTTGTGATGGGTGGTCATTCAGGACTGCTTTAGATTCAGATTCATCGGAAAGCGTCGCTGCGCTCAGATTTTGCGGAGCAGCTGCATCAGGGCCTGAATATCGATCGGCTTGGCCAGATGGCCATTCATACCGGACTGCAGCGCGCGCGCAATATCCTCTGCAAAGGTGTTTGCGGTCATCGCATAAATCGGTATGCGTGCAGCATCCGGGTGGCTGCCGGAACGGATGGCGGCTGTGGCTTCGTAGCCGTTCATCACAGGCATCTGTACATCCATCAGAATCAGCTGATAGGTCCCTGCGGCGCTGCCTGCAAACAGGTCAACTGCCTGCTTTCCATTTTCGGCGGAGTCAACTGCCGCGCCGGTGGACAGGAGTATCTCTTTTGCAATTTCGCAGTTGATCAGGTTGTCCTCTACCAGCAGGATGCGCTTGCCGCTCAAATCCGGGATCTCCTCGGAACCCCCGTTACCTTCGTTGTGTGCTTGGAAGATGCTGCCGATCGTTTCTACGAGGGTTTTGCGGAAAAAAGGCAGAGGAATAAAACGACTGATCCCGCTGCGGTTGGCGGGGTATTCAAGCTTTTCCCAATCATCCTCACTGGCAAGCGCAAGCTGCAGGCTGGGCTCTGCCTGATGCAGATAGGCTGCGAGATCCAGCACGCCGCGCGTGTCACGCTGCGTGTGCCCGAGAATGACCAGATCAAACAGCTCGCCGCGCACAGAGCTGTCGGTGGTTGCTGCCACTGCTTCTGCCGCCGTGTCTGCCACGCGCAGAATGATCCCCTCCGGAGCAAGATACCGTTGATAATCCTCCTTCAGGCCGGGATCGGATTCGACCAGCAGAATCCGTTTGCCAACGAGATGGGCCGCGTCCGGCTGCTTGCTGTCATATGGCAGAGGGATTGTGATCGTGACCGAAGTGCCGCTGCCTTCCTTGCTCTCAATCTCAATTTTGCCCTGCATGGCAGAGACCATTTTCCTGACAATACTCATGCCAAGCCCTGTCCCTTCAATACGGGACACCGTGGAGTTGTGCACGCGCTCAAAGGGCTCAAAAATGCGCTGCAGAAAATCCTCGCTCATGCCAATGCCGTTGTCCCGGCACTGGAAGGTGAGATGACAGAGCGTTCCGTCAATGCGCTGAGAGAACAGAAGATCGATCATTCCGCCGTCAGGAGTGTACTTGACGGCGTTGCTGATGATGTTGACATAGATCTGCCGAAGGCGCAGCGCGTCGCCATAGAAGCTTTCCGCCTCCACATGCTCGCACCGCAGGTGACAGGTATGGCCTTTTTCCTCCATCAGCGGGCGGACAATGATCATCAGATCGTGCAGCAGATCACTGAGTGAAAACAGCTCCGAATTCAGTTGCATGCGGCCGGAGTTAATGCGCGACATGTCAAGCACGTCGTTAATCAGACCCAGCAGATGGCTGGAAGCGGTTTCAATCTTATTCAGCGCGTCCTGTACGCGCGGCTTTTCGTCGATATGCTTTTTGGCCAGCACTGTCATGCCCACAATGGCGTTCATGGGCGTGCGGATGTCATGGCTCATATTGCTGAGAAAAACTTCTTTGGCGGAATTGGCCGCAAGGGCTTCATCCAACTCCTTCTGCAGAGACAAGAGCTGAGCGCGTGCCGCGTCCTCACCACTCACAAGCAGCTTGCAGCCGCTCTCAAAGTTCGCCTCTACAGTGGCCTTCGCCAGGTCAAATCCTTCTGTCTGAAATAATAGCCTGCCGTCAGCGTCCCGCACTGCGTATGCTCTGGGCATGCTGTCACCCCCGTAGTACTGTCAGCCGCTTCAGCGCCGACAGGCGGTTCATTCTTCCAAATCGGTCTGGTCCAGACCGAGCTCCAGGCGGTTGGTTCCGTCCTCCCAAAGCCGCTCAAGGTGATAATAGTCTCTCTCCTCCTCATGGAACAGATGGACCAGCACTGTGCCGTAATCCATCACGACCCAGCGGCCTTCATTGGCGCCCTCGAGGCGGCGGGGGGTGAACCCCTCCTGCGCCATCAGGTCTTCTACCTCATCAGCCATGGCACGGACCTGATTGGAGTTGCGCCCGGAGGCGATGACCATGTAATCACAGATGACGGTGAGCTGGCGCACATCCAGCGCCCGGATATCTCTTGCCTTTTTTTCATAGAGAATATGGGCAATTTTCAAAGCTGCGTCTTTTTCCTGCATGGTGATCCTCCTTTTATTATGATTGAGCGATTCGCTCTTCAAGCCAGTTAATGGCAGCCAGCGTATCCGGATGGGGCTTTTTCCCTGTATCACGGACGTGGCTGGCGCTTCCCTTCATTGTGGCGCACACGGCCTTTTCAAGCGACAGTGGCGCAATCATCCGCACCTTGTGCAAAAGGGGGTAGGCGGTACGAGTGGGTTCTATTTTGTCTGCAAGATAGACAACCATGTCCAGAGGCGACATTTCCGCCTTGCCGGTGGTGTGGCAGGCGATGGCCTGAAGAATATCCCTGTCAGTCACGCCGTAGACCTCCCGCGCCATGTGGCTGCCAACCAAAGCGTGCAGCAGCGCCCCGGAGGATTTCAGACTCTCGTCGCTTGTCAGCTGGTGCTCCTCGGCGATGCGCTGCATTTCCTTCAGCGGCAGGCATTTGGCACAGTCGTGCAAAAGCGCCGCGACCTCCGCTTTCTGCTGATCCACATGATGCAAGATGGCCAGCTGCCTGGCTGTATAGGCAACACCCAGTGTATGGGCAAACCGCTTCGCATTCAGGTCGCTGAACAGCCGGGAAAGCCATTCCTCGTGCCGCTGTATTCTGGCCTGCGTACCGTACATCCCGCACAGGCCGATATATTCCCGCTCCACAGGGGATAGCAGATCGGTCGGTGTGTCCTCCGCTATGGCCTGCCGCAGTTCGGTGGAGGAGACATTGACCACGGGCATTTCAACATCCTGAAAACTTGCGCCCAGGGAGATGAGCATACGTCGCTGCTCCAGCAGCTGCTCCACGCTGTACTGCGTGGTTCTTGGGCAGACAAGGAAGGTGCACAGCTTCAGCACTTCCTGCCAGCGGTACCAGTGATGAAGCTCCATGAGCGTATCCGTACCGATCAGGTAGCAAAGCTCAGCCTTTGGATAGGCAGCGCGTAGTGCGGTCAGCGTATCATAGGTATAGGTGGTGCCGGTGCGCTCAAGCTCCATGCGGCAGGGCTCGAAGCGGGGCTCGAAAGCGGTGGCTGCTACGACCATTCGCCAGCGGTCCAGCGCAGGCGCGATGCCCGTCTTGTGAGGGGGCACACTGTCCGGCAAAAAGAGCAGCCTGTCCAAACTGCATTTTTCAAGCGCGGCCCTGGCCATGGCAATATGTCCCTCGTGCAGCGGATTGAATGTCCCACCAAGTATACCGATGCGCTCCTTGCCCATCCGTGCAACACCCTCTTTCCATACTGTCATTATACACAATTCCCGGACATTGGAAAAGGGGTAAATACATTTTCGTTATGAAACGAAAAAGGAGCATTGAAGCTCCTTGCTCTGTCTCACTCTCCGCCCTGCTTGGGCTCTTCCCCGGCTGGCACCGGTTTTGCATCAACAGGGGCGTAGCCGCTGCGCGTACGGCGCTTTCTCTCCTTGCGAATAGTAGCCTCGGGATTCGCAGCCTGCTTCATAAAAGAGGATGGACTGATGCCTACGATGTTTTTGAACTGCTTGGAAAAATGATATGGGTCTTGCATGCCGACCTCAGCACCGACCTGCCGCACGGTGGAATCCTGCTCACGCAAAAGCTCCTTGGCGCGCTCCATTTTGCAATGAAGCACGTAGCTCAGCGGCGGCATGCCGACCTCGCTCACAAAGCGTTTCCGGAAGGTTTCCATCGGCATACGGGAGATGTTGGCCATCTCCTGCAGCGAGAAATTCTCCTTGTACTGGCAGGCGCGAAGCGCGTCAACCACCTTGGCGATTTCGTGGGAAAGCATTGCGTCCATCGCTACAGGCTGCCCCCAATGGCTGGCGAGCATGCCATACATCAGGTGCTGCAGCTGATAGGTAGCGTTGCTGCTGCCAGTGTGCCGCACAATCACCTGCACTATCTGCCTTGCCAGGTACATCTGGCTCGGGAGAGCTGCCTGGCGAAGGGGCACATGCAGCAGAGCACCCATTTTGCGGACAACCATCGGGGCAAGCGCGCCCTCAAAAGCCATCCATAGTACACGGCAGGGACCTTTCAGAGTCAAGTATGCTTCAATGTCGCCGGCGGGGAGAAAACAGGTGTCGTTGTCGGTCAGCTTCAGTTCCTTGTCCTGCCAGCTCAGGCTGAGCGTGCCTTCTTCCACCGCGAACCATACATACTGGTCGTGAGGGTTGAGATGCTGCAGCGGATCCTCAGATGGGGAAAGCACTGCGCTGCCGGCGGCACTGATCCACGCACCACTGGCAGTCGTCAGCGAACCTGGTTTATGCCAGCCCTCCACAACCAGAGCATCTGAAGAAACCTCCAGCGCCGTAAACAGAAATGATGCCATGGCGCGTCTCCTTCCTTATTCTTTCAGTCACTACACCTATACTTATTTTACATTATAAACACCAAAATGGACAATGTCAAGAAAACTGGTGATTGGTAAAGCATTTCGATTTCATTGTACATTTTTTGTTTTTTTCTTGACAGGGCTGAAGGCCTTTTTTATAATTTCAAGCTGTACATCATCTTCCGGGAGGAACATGCATGAGCGGCATCTTCACCTTTGCGTTTATTTTCCCCAGCTTTACGTCGCTGGGGTTTTGGCGCGGAAGGTGAGCATGCTGCCAGCCAGGGAAACTGGTAAAAACTGAAGGCAGAATGACAGGGCTCCGCGCGCGGAGCCCTGTTTGCATGCGAAAGGAAGGCAAAAAATGATTATTGTTCTGCGCCAGGGAACCACACAAAAGGAGATCGATCAGCTGACTGACGTGCTGATCAGCCAGGGAGGCATCACGGTCAATCCCGTCATCGGAACGGACATCACCATTCTCGGTCTCATTGGCGACACCACCCATGTGGACGCAACACGCGTTGAAAGCTTTCACTGTGTTGAACGGATCATGCATGTGGCGGAACCGTATAAAAAGGCCAACAGGATGTTCCACCCACAGGATACCGTGGTGAACATTGGCGGTGCTGCGGTAGGCGGCAGTCGCCTGGCGGTAATGGCCGGACCGTGCTCAGTGGAAAGTAGCGAGCAAATCAAGACGGTTGCCCGCGCGGTCAAGCAGAGCGGCGCGGCAATTCTTCGCGGCGGCGCGTTTAAGCCGCGCACTTCACCCTATGCCTTCCAGGGACTGAGATATGAAGGACTCGAGCTGCTGAAGGAGGCGCGTGAGGCCACCGGCCTGCCAATCGTGACGGAACTGATGAGCCCCTCAGATATCGACCGCTTTGTGGAGGATGTGGACTGCATCCAGGTCGGTGCCCGCAACATGCAGAACTTTGATCTTCTCCGCCAGCTCGGCAAGATCAACAAACCGGTGCTGCTAAAGCGCGGCCTCTCTGCCACGATTGAAGAGTGGCTGATGAGCGCTGAATACATCCTTTCCGGCGGAAATGAACAGGTGATCCTTTGTGAGCGGGGCATACGCACCTTTGAAACCTATACGAGGAACACGGTGGACATCGGCGCTGTGCCGGTGGTGAAGCGCCTCAGCCATCTGCCGGTGATCGTAGACCCGAGCCACGGCACAGGCAAACGCTGGATGGTCAGCCCAATGGCCCGTGCCGCAGTGGCAGTGGGTGCAGACGGTGTGATGATCGAAGTGCATAACGACCCGCAGCATGCGCTGTGCGACGGACAGCAGTCGATCACGCCGGAACAGTTTGATGAGGTAATGGCGGACATAAGGGTCATCGCCGCTGCCGTGGGGCGGGAGGTGTGAGCGTGGACAGGGTGCCCGTTTCACTGAAGGAAAAGAGCTATGAAGTGCTGATTGCTGCGGGATTGATGCAAAACAGCGGAGACCTGCTGGCAGAGGCCATCAGCCCGTGCCGCGCAGCGATCATTACGGATGACAATGTCGCGCCGATTTATCTGAACACGGTGAGAGGAAGCTTGGAAGCAGCCGGCTTCAGAACATCGGCGCTGGTGCTCCCGCACGGCGAAAAAACCAAGTGCCTGGACAGCGTTGCCCGTATTTATGCGTTCCTGTCGGAAAGCGGAATCACCCGCTCTGATGCGTTGATTGCGCTGGGTGGCGGGGTGGTGGGAGACACCGGAGGCTTTGCGTCGGCAACTTGGCTGCGTGGTGTGCGGTATGTTCAGATCCCCACCAGCCTGCTGGCGCAGGTAGACTCCTCCGTGGGTGGAAAGACAGCAATCGACCTGCCGCAGGGGAAGAATCTCGCGGGTGCGTTCCATCAGCCGTCACTGGTCCTGTGCGATCCGGCGGCACTTGAGACGCTGCCGGAGCACTACTGGCTGGACGGCCTTGGGGAGGTCGTCAAATACGGCGCGATCCTTGATGAAGCACTTTTTGCACTGCTGGAGGAGACAGCCGACGGCGGAAGAAAAGCAGTGATGGAGAACATGATCGGCATACTGCATCACTGCGTTGCCTGCAAGGCGGAAATCGTTTCCAGGGACGAACATGATAACGGGGAACGCATGCTGCTGAACTTTGGCCATACCCTCGGACACGCGGTTGAGGTGTGCCAGCACTACGAGGGACTGAGTCATGGCATGGCTGTAGCGGCGGGAATGACAGCCATCACCCGCTGGAGTGAACAACAGGGGCTGACCGAGCCCGGTACATCGGCACGGCTGACCGCGCTGCTGGATCGGCTCGGCCTCCCGACAGCGCTTCCCGCACTGGACCGTGCCTCAATGCTGCATGCAATGAGTCGGGATAAAAAGAAGGGGAGCAGCGGCTCACGGATCGTTATTCTGGACCGCATAGGACAGAGCCGCGTCATGACTGTGCAGGAGGATTGCCTGGAAATGCTTCTGGCAGGTCTCAGGTGATGCTTTCAAAACACCTTTACTTGTAAAAACAAAAGAGCGGGCTTCTGCGTATGAACAGCGCAGGCCCGCTCTTTTCATTCCTTATTTGGTGTCAGGGGTTTCGGCCAGATAGTCGAGAATGGCATGGGCAGCGATATTACCTTCTCCTACGGCCTTTGCAATCTGGTAGGGCGTGCCTGTGCAGTCGCCCGCGGCAAAGCAGCCGGCAATATTGGTAGCCTGCTGCCTGTCTGTCTCAATGTGCGGCCCGTTGAGCTTGAGACCGGGGAGCAGCGTGGCCGGGGCAATCGCGCCTCTCAGGCAGAAGAAGCCGTCTACCGGCAGTTCTTCTCCACTGCCCAGGCGCAGCGCAGTGACCCGGGTTGTACCCATGACCTCTTTGATGGGGGAGGTAATCAGCTCCACGTTGTCCCGGCTGATGCCGCAGGGACGATAGGCAGGCATCAGATAAACCTTCGAGGCCAGATCGGCTAGGTAGTTCACCTCGTGCTCGTAGCGAGCAGCACCGCAGAACACCGCGATGGTTTTGCCTTTGTAGAACATGCCGTCGCAGGTGGCACAGTAGCTGACGCCGCGGCCGAGCAGCGCCTCTTCGCCGGGAAAGGTTTTGGAAGCGACAACGCCGGTGGACAGCAATACGCTCCTTGCCTCATACACCTCGTTATCTGCGAGCAGCATGAAGTAGCTGCCCATATCGGTGATGTTGGTGACCATGCGGTCAGTGACCTTCAGGTCGAGCTCGGCGGCCTGCTGACGGAAGCGCTCGTTCAGTTCCTGACCAGTGACCATTCCGACACCCGGATAGTTACCGATTTTCTCAGACTTTTCAACCTTCCCGCTGAACTGATCCGAGCCGAACCAAATCAGATCCTTGCCGCGCATTTTGAGCGTCAGCGCCGCGGACAGACCGGCCGGACCGGTTCCTATGATGGCGGTATCAAACATGGTGCGTCCTCCTTCTGCTGATAGGGACCTATTATTTCCAACATTATATTCGACATCGGACTGACAAATCCTGCCAGCAGAGAGGCGGTTATTCGCCTTCACTTGAAGACTGAGTTAAGTTAATGCCCAATTCCTGTGGCTGGAATCTCGGACACACGGGCTCACCGGTCGCAATCACAGATGAGGCGAGGCGCGTGCCAATATCACACGACTGCGCAAGTGTTTTGCCATAGGTCAGACCAATGGACACACCCGCGAAGAAGGCGTCACCCGCACCTGTCGTATCCACCACGGCGACACGCTGGGGAGCGGCAAAGCCGTGCTCCTTCCCGTCCAGCGTGGCGTATACAGCGCCCTCGCTGCCCATCGTCACCACGATTCGAGGTATGCCGGCCTGGCAAAGGCGGCGTGAGAGCTGATCGATCAGCTGCGTGGTGCTCAGATGAATGTAATCCTCTGAAAACAGCAGCTCCGATTCCTGCAGGTTGCACACAACGCAGGCGGTCCGCTGCAGCAGGTCGCGGCGCTCCAGGGCGATGGACATATTGGAAACAACGGCGTATACGTCTTTTCCGCAGGCCTCCGCCAGAGAGATGATGCGCTCAATCAGGTCTTCGTCCATGTCGATTTCCACGACAATGCTGTCAGCGCCGGCAATCAGTTCTGTGCCATGCTGATCCAATACTTGGTGCAGTGTGCTCAGATCCGGGCGGTGCGAGATAGAGGCGATGACATCGCCGGTGTTGTCAAAAATGGCGAGCCAGGTGCCAAGCCCGTTTTCGGATCGGACGATATAATCCGTATTGACGCCGCTGAGGTGAAGGCGGCTTAGCACATCAGCGCTGGTGCCGGTTTCATCCAGTACACTGACGAAGATGGGACGCAGCCCAACATGGCCGATGTCCTCCGCCACGTTTCTCGCAACGCCGCCGTGCGTCTGTACAACACGGCCCACATTCCTTCCGGCAGGGATGTATTTTGCCAGGGGGTATCCCTTGATGTCCACAAAAGCGGATCCGAATACAACCATGCTCACAGCGCTTCCACTCCTCCCGTTTACGCATTATCTGACGGCATCAGCATATGCCATGCAGCGGGAAAGGGATCACTCTTTTTCGTCTTCCACAACGCGAATGTGCAGTTCGTCCAGCTGACGCTGCTCCACCGTGCCCGGGGCGCCCATCATCACATCCTGGGCGTTCTTGTTCATGGGGAAAGCGATGACCTCACGTATCGAGTCCTCACCGGCGAGCAGCATCACCATGCGGTCCACACCGGGGGCAATACCGGCATGCGGCGGTGCGCCATAGCAGAAGGCGTTGTACATCGCGGGGAACTTGCTCTTCACATCCTCCTCGCCAAGGCGGACCAGCTGGAAGGCCTCGATCATGATTTCCGGGTCATGGTTGCGGACGGCACCAGAGGAAAGCTCTACACCATTGCAGACCAGGTCATACTGGAAGGCGTTGATGGTCAGAGGATCCACTTTTCCGTCTGCTGCGTCCTTGAGGATCTGCAGGCCACCGTTGGGCATGGAGAAGGGGTTATGGCAGAATTCCAGCTCACCGCTCTCCTCGCCGATTTCGTACATGGGGAAGTCGACGATCCAGCAGAATTCGTAGCGCTCTGTGTCCATATGGTTGGGACAGAGCAGGCCCAGCTGCTTGATCAGAACACCCATTGTTTTCTGCGCGGCTCCCTTGTTGCCGGCGGAAAGCCCGACAAAGCAGCCGGGCTTCAGTGAAAGCGCAGAAACCACCTCGTCCTTTTTGCCTTGGAGGAATTTGGCGATGCCACCTGCGATCTCACCCTTTTCATCCAGCCTGAACCAGTAGGGCTTGCTCCCGCTGATCACTTCCACATCGCTGCAGAGCTTGTCGATCTGCTTGCGCGTGGCGGTCATATCGGAGACAACGGTTGCCTTGACGGTATTACCCTCAAAGGGGCCAAAGCCGATATCCGCCATCAGATCGGTCACGTCCTGCGCGGTCAGATCGATGCGGAGATCCGGCTTATCGGTACCGTAGGTCTCCATGGCCTCCACATAGCCGATGCGGCGGAACGGAGCGGATGAAGCGATAGAATACTTGCCGTATTTCGCAAAAATGGGCGGAAGTACATCCTCCAGCACTGCGAAAACATCCTCCTGAGAGGCAAAGGCCATTTCCATGTCCAGCTGATAGAATTCACCCGGTGACCTGTCGCCTCGGGCATCTTCATCGCGGAAGCACGGCGCAATCTGGAAGTAACGGTCAAAGCCGCTGGCCATCAGAAGCTGCTTGAACTGCTGGGGCGCCTGCGGCAGCGCATAGAACTTGCCGGGGTGCTTGCGCGCGGGTACCAGGTAATCACGCGCGCCCTCAGGGGAGGAGGCGGTGAGGATGGGCGTGGTGATTTCTAGAAAGCCGTGCTCGATCATCGCCGTGCGCAGCGCCGCGACCACATTGCTGCGCATCACGATATTCCGCTTGACCTCCGGATTGCGCAGGTCAAGATAGCGGTATTTCAGGCGTGCACTCTCATCCGCCTCACGGCTCCGGGTGATCTGGAAGGGGAGCTCATTATAGCGGCAGCGGCCCAGCACCTCGATGGAAGAAGGCACTACCTCGATATCACCTGTGGGGAGCTTGGGGTTCTTGCTGGTGCGCTCGCGCACTGTGCCGGTCACGCAGATGGTGCTTTCCTTGTTCAGGCCGCGCACAAGAGAGATCATCTCCTCGGTTTCCGCCACAATCTGTGTTGAGCCGTAAAAATCCCTCAGGATCACAAAGGCCAGATTGGCAGAAACCTCGCGCACGTTTTCCATCCAGCCGCAGAGCTGTACGGTTTTCCCTGCGTCTTCAAGGCGCAGTTCATCGCAGGTATGGGTGCGGTGTTGCATGTGGGTCAACTTCCTTTCCGCTGTATGCTGCATCATGCAGGACAAAGCCTGCATGAAAGATTCGCTCATGTGATGATAGCATTTCAGAACATAAAATGCAACAGAAAAAGCAGAAGTACTGCGCTATGCTCTTTACTTTAATATGATAATGTGCTATCATGCAAAAGTATTATGCAGGAGGGATCGGGAGATGAACGGTTTTCATTCGTCGGAAACAGACCAGTTGTTCAGAATGCTGCTGTCTCTTGACAGCGTGGAGGAGTGCTACGCTGTATTTGAGGATTTGTGCACTGTAAAGGAACTGAAAGATATGTCGCTGCGCCTGGAGGTTGCCAACCTGCTGAACAAAGGAAAAACCTATCAGGAAATATCAGCGGCGACCACGATCTCATCGGCTACCATCAGCCGTGTCAATCGCTGCCTGAATTATGGCAGCGGTGGGTATAGGCTTGCGCTGAACCATATGGAGGAGACAGAGAGAAAAAGGGAAGAGGGGCCTGAGGAAAAGTGAGCCTGATTGAAGAGAATTTGCTGACCGGAGAAGAACGCGTGCTGCTATCGCTTCGCGGCCTGTACCGCGAAAAGGGCTATCAGCCCTTTCGCATGAGCCGCTTTGAGGAATACGATCTGTACGCCCGCAACAAGGACTTTCTTGTATCTGAGAACGTGATCACCTTTACCGATACCGATGGCCGCCTGCTGGCGCTCAAGCCGGACGTGACCTTATCCATTGTGCGCGCAGCGCCGGAGGAAGGCATACAGCGCGTGCACTATCAGGAAAAGGTGTACAGGGTGGGCGGGTTTTCACGCACCTTCCAGGAAATTACACAGACCGGGATTGAATGCATCGGTGAGCTGACGGAAAGGGAGCTGGCGGAGGTGTTGTGCCTCGCAGCGGCATCGCTTGAGTGTATCAGTGAGCACAGCGTTCTGCATGTCAGCCATATGGGCGCTGTCGCCAGGCTGATGGATCAGGCCGGTCTCACCTCTGAGCAGCGGAAAGTGGCACTGGAGCATCTGAGCCACCGGGCGGAGCACCTGCTGCGGGCGGAACTGAGCGCCGCGTCAGTACCTGAGGAGGCGCTCAAAGCGCTGTGCCGGCTGTGCCGCCTGACCGGCGGTATCGATGAAGTGTCCGAGGAATTGCGCGGGCTGGGCTGCGCAGAAGAGTCGGAGATGCTCAGACGCCTGTTTGAGTATGCCGATGAACAGGGGCAGGCCGACAGGCTGTCGCTTGACTTTTCTGTGGTCAATGACCTTGGCTATTATAACGGCATCGTGTTCCATGGCTATGTGGAGGGAGTGCCGGTGCGGGTGCTTTCCGGCGGTCAGTACGACCGGCTGCTGAAAAAGCTCGGCCGGAAGGGCCGTGCGGCGGGCTTCGCCGTGTACGTGGATACGCTGGAAACGCTGCTGGAGGGGGGCGTAACACCTTGCTGACCATCGCGCTGCCCAAGGGGCGGCTTGGAGAGAAAGTATACCGTCAGTTTGCTGAGGCCGGCTATCCCTGCCCTTCCATCGAAGAGGAAAACAGGCGGCTGGTTTTTGAAAACGAAGAAGCCGGCGTGCGCTACTTCTGGGCAAAGCCATCGGATGTGGCTATTTATGTGGAACGCGGCGCAGCGGACCTGGGGGTCGCCGGTAAGGATATCCTGCTGGAGTACACGCCGGAGGTCTATGAGTTGGCCGACCTGGGTATCGGCAAATGCCGCATGGCCGTCGCAGCGCAGAACGGGTGGGTGGACAACCCGCGCAGGACGCTGCGGGTGGCAACCAAATTTGAGCGTATTGCAAAGACCTACTATGCATCCGTCGGCCGGGCCATTGATGTCATCCACCTGAACGGCTCCATTGAGATCGCGCCGCTGCTCGGCCTGAGCGACGTGATCGTTGATATTGTGGAAACGGGTACAACGCTGAGAGAAAACAATCTGAGCGTGGTAGAAGAAATCGTGCCGATTTCAGCCAGGCTGATTGCCAACAAAGCCTCCTATGCCTTCCACAATGAGCAGATTGACCGCCTGCGCGAAAAGCTCGACTCCGCCGTTCTGACAGGGAGGCAATAACCGGAGAAAGTGATACAATCGAACAGAATGATACATGAAACGCCGTTCCGCTGGCCGATCACGGCCAAAGCGGGACGGCGTTTTGAACACCTACACAGCAGGAGTACAAACTGCAGCTATCATCTGATTCATAATGGCTTTGCCTTGCCGTGTATATATGAGAAGCTGAAGCTGTGTTTGCGATATAAATGTTGATAGCTGGTATTGCTCTTGCATGCGGTAAGGAGAAAGCCTGTACGAATCAGAGGTCTATTTTTATCCCGAGGGTGATCAGCTCAAAGGGCTTGTAAGTTACCTCTTCCACTGTCTCTTCTGCATCCTCCAGGAGGTTCATCCGCACGGCTGGGAAGGGCAGACTGAAACGCCCGCGGCGGCCGTCCTGCTCGCTGAGGCGAACCACCAGACAGTGTCCGCCCTCTGAACGCTTGAGGCTCTGCAGCCAGAGGCCGCTGCGCAGTATCATCTCGCGCAGGGATTCCGGGAAACTGGCATCTCCCCTGAGCAGCGGCACATTGTATTCAAAGGCGAGCCTGTTCACGCCGGCTTCCACAAGCCCGTCGCGGTGGGGGAGTATGCGGTAGCTGATCTCGTGATGCCCCATATCACTGGTAATGTCGGGGCGGATGGTCGCGCGGAGCAGGCTGAGGTTGACCTCATCGCCTTCCAAACCCAGGCCGTATTTTTCACGGTTAATGACAGCTAGGCCGGACCCACTTTCACTTAGATCAAACCACTTGTGATGACAGACCTCAAAGCGGGCCTGCTCCCAGGTGGTGTTTTTTGTCAGACTGCGGTGGATATATCCGGCACTGGTGTCACACAGCACTTCACGGGTCAGCACGTCCGGACCGAAGTTGACCTTGGCCAGACGGTGCTTTTCATGCCAGTCAACCGAGTGGGCAACATCAATCGCGCGGCCCTGGGCAAACAGGGTGATCCGCATTTGCCAGCTGCTGCTGCCGGTGGCAAGATCCGCAGCGAATACCGCAAAGCTGTCGGTCTCCTTTTCCAGATGCAGTGCCTTCACCACAGTGAGCGGCGCGGCCACGTCCTTATAATTTGGAAGGATATCCCACGCGTCATACATGCCGGGATGATCTTCCCAGATGTGCAGCTTGTTAAAGCCGCAGCCCTCGCGGACCCATTCCCGGTTCAGTGTCAGGTCAAACAAGGAAAGGAAGCTGCCGTCCGGGGCAAGGCGGAGGCGGTAGAAGGGCGTTTCAACATCCAGACCGTCCTCTGCTTCTGTGACGCACAGCCACCCGCTGACCTCGGGCAGGGAGGCAGGTACGCCTTCTGCAAGCCCCTCCAATCCGGGAAGCGTCCATTCGCCGCGCTGCCCAAGCCATTCATGACTGCCCTCCGGCGACGGCAGAAAGGTGGGGGATACACGCCGGAACGGGAGCGAATTAAACCAGAGACCGCTGTCAGGCAGGTCCAGCAGCCTGTCAAGCCGCCCGGAAACATTGGCATAATCAGCCATGGCATCCTCATATACGGGATGAATATGGCTGCCAGGCAGAATATCGTGGAACTGGTTCAGCAGCACCTTCTTCCAAAGTGAGGTCAGCTCCTCTGCAGGATAAGGCGCGCCGGAGAGGGCACGCAGCGCGCAGCGCAGCTATGCTTCGCGCAGCTTGAATTCAAGCGCACGGTTCAGCCGTTTCAGATTGCTCTTGGTAGTAAAGGTGCCACGGTGCATCTCCAGGTAAAGCTCACCGTCCCAGGTGGCAAGGTTCGGGTTGCTCTCCAGGTTTTTGTGAAGGAAGGCGGCTCCGCCGGTCAGCTCTGTGTGCGGCATCGCGGAAAGCTTCGGGAAGCGCCTGGCCATCTCCAGCATTTCTTCGGTTGCGCCGCTTCCGCCGTCGCCGTAGCCGTACATACTCAGTGTCTGACCACCCTTTTCCTTGTCCTGGTAGGCCTCCCAGTTCTCCTGAATCTGGCTGGGCATGTTCCAGGTAATAAAGTGTGTCGGCGGCACGCAGGCATACACGCAGCTACCGTCGATGCCCTTCCATATAAAATTGTTGTGAGGAAAGCGGTTGGTATCGTTCCAGGTGGACATTTATTGGAAACAAAATAGTTTACGCCGCTTTTTTTCAGTATCTGCGGCAGGATCCAGCTGTTTCCGAACACATCAGGAAGCCAGGCATTATCCACTGTTTTGCCGAAGGCGCGGCGAAAAAAATGCTGTCCGTACAGAAGCTGCCGTAT
Organism: uncultured Clostridia bacterium; assembly: GCA_946407745.1. GTDB lineage: Bacteria > Bacillota > Clostridia > Christensenellales > Aristaeellaceae > RUG11272. Next base: position 4,068 of record CAMJPQ010000014.1, on the reverse strand, counting down.
GAGGCTCTCTGCCGAGGGAAGGTTGCAGTCCGGCTCCACATACATGGCGCCGACCGGCTCAAAGCGGCCCTCTGCCACCCGCTGCTTCAGCTCCTCAAACAGCTCCGGATAATACTTCTCAAGCGTCTCATAGGTGTATGCCTGCGTGTGGGTATACCGGAATTCAGGATACCTGTCCATCAGCCGCAGCTGAATGAGGACTGTTCTCGCGTTCTTCTGAACCGCGTGGATGCAGCGCCAGTAATAGGCGATATCCAGGTGGCTGTGGCCGACAAGCGCCACGCTGCCGCTGCCGTGGAAATCGTGATTGTCATAGATATTCTTCTGAATATAAGCGGCGGCTTCGTCAACGCCTTCCCACGTATCGAAATCAATCAGGTCCAGTCCACGGCTGAGGTGCTCAAACAGATGCTTCCGCAGGTCCTCATTGAAACATTCCGAGTGCGCCATGTCCATCAGCAGGATATAGTCGTACACCAGCGACTGCACGTTGTCTCACAGCACGGCGAGATAGGCCCCTTCAAAGATCTGGCGGCAGCCTTTCACCCCTAAAGAAGCAGGGTTCCGCTCGTCATCCGGCTTGGAACGGTTGTAACCCTCTATCTCTATCTGAAGCTCGCGGCCTTTGATATAGGGCGTGAGCGGGATTCGGTCGCGGTTGGGATCAATGCCGCCTGCATAAGCGCCATTAACTTTTATAATCATTTCCGCGGCGGTTTTCAGCCGAAGATAGACTTCCCGCCCGTCAAAACGCTCGGGGATGAGAGCATTTCCGCGTATGAAAGCCGTGCCGTCAGGTGTAAAATACAGATCTCCCCGGCACAGCGGGCGCTCACCGCTATCCGGGAATTCATAGGCGTTTTCGGCAATCTGATGCGCGTCGCGTATGGTCAGAGAAGTGATCTCCTCCGCGTCAGCCCACAGGCCGCGCTGCAGCCAGCCAAAGCGGAGATCAGTCCATTCCTCCGGCCGCATAGAGCGGCGAACTACTTTCACATGTGCCATTCTCCCGACCTCCGATCAGTTATTATCCCAGAAAAAGGGTCTGGAGCGCTGTGGCATAACTGTGACAGCTTCGCCCAGATCCTCGGCAACCTTCTGCTTAATCCAACGGCAGCAGCGATCCAGAATGAGGCATTTGGTGCACTTACCGCGGAAACGCAGCGTCAGAGTACCGCTCTCAAGGGCAACAAACTCTACCCAGCCGCCGTCTCCCTGAATGCGGGGAGCAAGCGTTTTCTCAATATAGTCCTTCATCATGCAGCTCCGTATTCCGCGCGGCAACTGAAAATGAAGAAAAAACATGCAGACCGCGCTGTTGTATTGCGCTTTGAACCAAAATGTCATACACAGATTATCATAAATTGCTCAGCAGTTCAAGAGGTGCAACTATTGACAATAATGCAGTTTTTGACTAAAATGTTTCTCGTATTTTACTATACTTTTGTCGCGGGCAACCGCGCCAGCTTCGGGGAGGTACCGCCATGAGCGCTGCCAAGGGACTGTCAGGTAAAAAGAAACTGCTGCTTCTTTTGCTGCTCCTGCTGATCATCGCAGGGGGCTTTCTGCTTTACCGGAATGTGATTCAACCCGCGCAGCGTTACAGCGCGGCGGAAAAGCTCCTGAACGAGGGAAAACCGCAGGAGGCCGCAGCAGCCTTTGGTGAGCTTGGCCAGTACCGTGATGCGGCGGACAAACGCCTTGCGGCGCTGCTTCAGCACGGAGAGGCGCTGCTGAATGCCGGCAGCTATGAAGAAGCGGTCAGTGTCCTGACGGAAGCTGGCGACAGCGAATTGCTGGATCGAGCCCGTGCTGCCCTGGTTGAGGCAAACGCCACTCCGGAGCCCACGGCAGAACCGACTGCAGAGCCTACAGCCGAGCCGACCGCAGCTCCCACGGAAGAACCTACAGTGGAACCTACAGTGGAACCGACCGAAGAACCTACTGCTGTGCCAACAACAGAACCGACCGCAGTACCGACAGCTGAACTGACCGAAGTGCCCACCGCGGAACCGATCAGTGAGGAAGAAGCGGCTGCAAATCGAGCAGCCGAGCTCATGCAGTCTGGCCGATATGAGGAAGCGGCTGAGGAGTGGACGAAGGCTGGCAAAACGGAAAAAGTAAAGGAAGCGCTGACAGCGCTCAGTGAAAAAGCCATCAGTGAGGGCGACTTTGACAAAGCGATAGCTGCACTGGAGTCTCTGGAGGATGCTGAGGGCATTAAAAGGGTTTATGCGCTCAAGGGTGCCAGCCTGCTTGCCGAGGGAAAGCCAGAGGAGGCAGTCACCGCTTATGGACTGAGCGATGACGAGGCAGGCCTGCACGAAGCGTTGAATGCACGCGGCGTTAAGGCGCTCAAGGAAGGCGACTGGGAAGCGGCGCTGGCTGATTTCACGGAAACCGCCAACGAAGAAATGCTCGCGGTTGTCTATGAGGCGCGCGGTGAAGCAGCCTATGCGGAAGGACGCTTTGAAGACGCGGCCCCGGACTTCGCGGCTGCAGGTAACGAAGCGAGAATGAATGAAGCGCTGATTGCGCTGGGTGAAGAGCGGCTGAATGCGGGTGCGCCGGAAAGTGCGCTGGCTGCGTTTGAAGCGGCTGGAGACGAAGAAGGCGCTATAAAGGCCCGCAACCTGCTTGCTGAGAATCAGCTCGCGTCCGGCCAGTTTGATGAAGCCCAGGCTACCTTTGCCGCCACCGGGAATGAGGATGGTGTCCTTCGGGCGCTGCGCATCAAGGGTGAAAGCCTGCTTGAATCGGGCGACTACGAGAATGCTCTGCAGGCCTTTGAGCAGGCCGGTGATGATGAAAAAGCAGCAGAGGTTTTGAAGGAATGGGCTGCTGCGATTGATGCTGAGAAGGATGCGGAAAAAGCTGCCGTTATGCGCGAAAAGCTGAATCAGGCGCTTTCCGCCCAGGCGGAACGGCTCATGGAAGCAGGCCAGCATGAAGCGGCCGCGGAAGTCTTTGACAGGGCCGAAGACGCTGACAAAGCGGCAGCTGCCAGGCGCAGTGCTGCGGAAGCCGCGCTTGCAGTGGGTGATTACGCCCGCGCCGCAGAGCTGTACGAGCAGATTGACGATACTGAGAGTGTCAAGAATGTCCATCTGACAAAGGGTGACAGCCTGATGTCAGCAGGCAACTGGGACGAGGCCATCACGGCATACCAGAATGCCGGGAATCAGGACAAGGCAGCTGAGGCGTATGCTATGAAGGGCGAAACGCTGCTTGAAAAGGGCGACTATGACGCCGCGGCGGACGCGTTCCAGAGCGCCGGACAGCTCGACAGGGTCAAAACTGCCAACGAAATGAAGGGCGATGCGCTGCTCAAGGAGAAGGACTTCGACGCAGCCATTGCTGCCTATCGGGAAGCAGGCAACGCTGAGAAACTCAACGAAGCATATGACGCGAAGGCGGAAGCGCTGCTTGCCGACAGCCAATTCGATGAGGCAGCCCAGGCGTTTTCTGCGGCTGGGAACGAGGCAATGGCTAAGCAGGCCTATCATGCCAAGGCAGACAGCCTGATGGAAGCCGAAAACTGGGATGAGGCCATTGCGGCATACACCCAGGCCGGGGACGAAGCAGCGCTGGCAGGTGCTTATAACGCAAAGGGCGACAGCTTGCTGACCGATGGCAGCTACGACGAAGCCATCAGCGCTTTCACCTCTGCCGGGAACGAAGAGAAGGTAAAAGAGAGCTACAACGTTAAGGGTGAGAGCCTGCTGGCCGACGGCAGCTATGACGATGCCATCAACGCTTTCACCTCTGCTGAAAATGACGAAAAGGTAAAAGAGACATACAACGCCAAGGGTGATAGCCTGCTTGCTGGTGGCAGCTATGACGACGCGATCGACGCCTTCACTTCTGCCGGGAATGACGAGAAGATAAAAGAGAGCTACAACGCCAAGGGCGAGAGCCTGCTGGCTGGTGGCAGCTATGACGAAGCGATTGACGCCTTCACTTCTGCCGGGAACGACGAGAAGGTAAAAGAGAGCTACAACGCCAAGGGCGAGAGCCTGCTGGCTGGTGGCAGCTATGACGAAGCGATTGACGCCTTCACTTCTGCCG
>CAMJPQ010000013.1 GCA_946407745.1 uncultured Clostridia bacterium | reverse complement strand
CGCGAGGGCGGCCGCACTGTTGGCTCCGGCGTCGTGGCCAAGGTCATCGAGTAATATCATCCATCGTCGAAACGAACAGATTCCACAGGGACGCTCTTCGGTATCGGGGGGCGTCCCTTTTCATAGGAGGCCGGCATGTTTCATTACAAAACACAGGGCACCTGCTCCACTGGCATCGATCTTGAAATTGACGCTCAGGGCCTGATCACCTACTGCAAGTTCACCAAGGGCTGCAAGGGAAACACGGAGGGGCTCAGCCGCATGGTCATCGGCCGCAAGGCGGACGAGGTGGCCGAGCTGCTCAGCGGCGTACCCTGCCAGGGCAGCACCTCCTGTCCCGATCAACTGTCCAAAGCCATCCGCGCCTGCCAGCAGGCAATGTAATACCGGGAGGAAACCCACTTGTCAGAAATACCGACAACAAATACCGCGCTGCCCGGCTTTGAGGAGATGGACCTCTCCCGCGAGATCCTGCGCGCGGTGAAGGATATGGGCTTTACCGAGCCCTCCACCATACAGGCAAAGACCATCCCGCTGATGATGGCCGGGGCGGACATCAACGCCATTGCGCCTACAGGCACGGGCAAAACGTGCGCCTTCGGCATCCCCATGCTGGAATACGTTCAGCTGAACGACCCCCGGGTGCAGGAGGTCGTGCTGGCGCCCACCCGCGAGCTGGCGCTGCAGATCGGCGAGGAGCTGACCGCGCTGGCCAGGCACATCAAGGGCGTGCGCATTGTGGTCATCTATGGCGGACAGCCCTTCCCCAAGCAGCTGAACGCGCTGAAGCGCAAGCCGCAGATCGTCATCGCGACACCCGGCCGCCTGCTGGACCACATGGGCAGGGGCAATATCCGACTGGATGCCGTGCACACCATGGTGCTGGACGAGGCCGATGAAATGCTGAACATGGGCTTCGTGAAGGACGTGACCAGAATCATTGAGTCCACGCCGCAGGACAGGCAGCTGGTGCTGTTCTCCGCAACCACCAACCAGGACGTGCTGACCATTGCGTGGAAATACCAGCACGATCCGGTGGAGGTGACGGTGGAGGCGACACAGAAGGACCGCCCCCAGATCACCCAGTACGTCATCTCCTCCGAGCATGACGACAAGATTGACCACCTGCTGTACCTGCTGGACGCGGATGTCTACCAGCGGGTAATGATCTTCTGCAACACCAAGTTCATGACCGAGCGCCTCACCAGCCGCCTGAACAAGGAGGGCTACGACGCGCAGTGCCTGCACGGGGATATTCCCCAGAGCAAACGCAACGCCGTGATGGGGGATTTCAAGAAGGGAAAGTTCCCCATACTGGTCTCCACCGATGTGGCGGCGCGCGGCATAGACGTGGACGATGTGGAAGCCGTGATCAACTTTGACCTGCCCAACGAGAACGAGTATTACCTGCACCGCATCGGGCGCACCGGCCGGGCGCAGAAGCACGGCGTCAGCTTCTCTCTGGTCACCTTCCAGGAGAGCGTGCGGATGGATGAGATCCTCAAGTACATGATTGCCCACCCTGCGCCGCTGAAGTTCGAGGACGGCGTGCTGCGGCTGGAGGATGGTACCCCTTTCTTTGAGCATATATAAGCGCTTTCCCAAACGGCTGGGAAAAAACGGCCCCTCTGACTCCCGGCGGGAGCGCAGAGGGGCGGGGTGGCTTTCGCGACGCGAAAGCATGCCTTTTTTTGTTTTTTGGCTGAGGCTCTGTACAGGAGAGGATGCGCGTCTGGCATGCAATACAGGCTCAGTTGCTCAGCTCGCTGACCAGCCAGCCCCAGCTGTCATACAGCTGGGCGATGTCCTCCTCTTTTTTGTTCCACAGCTTTTTATCGGGCCATTGATAGTCGCCCTGAACCTCAGCGGACAGTCCGGTGACGGACAGCGCGGCGCCGGGGGCGATGGAGGCTCCCTCGGGAAAGACAAAGGTTTCCTTGCCTTTGGTGGAAAAGATGGTCCAGCCGGACAAGTCGACAGCCTTGCTGCCGCTGTTGTACAGCGTGATGCTGTCATCCTCAATGCTCAGCTCCCTCAGAAGGACGCCGCTTTCCGCCGCGGGGAGGGTATCCGGCCAGGGAAGCAGCACAGCCGAGGCGCTGCCGCCCTGAAGGATGACCTCCACCCCCTGCGCGGCGTTCTGTGTCACAGCCACCTGGCTGCCGGTGGCCATCAGGGCCTTCAGCACGCGCTTGTTGGGGGTGTTCGTGTCCACCGTGGAATCAGTGGAGATCACCGCCACATCCGGCGCGACCAGCGCGGCGAAGCTGTCCAGCGTTGCGTCCGGATTGCCGTGGTTGCCGACCTTCAGCACGGTGAAATGCTCAATCAGCCCGGCGTCCATCAGTGCCTGCTCCTCGGGGAATTCCATGTCGCCGGTCAGCAGCATGGTGCCCCCGCCGCCCTCTGCCAGCAACACAAGTGAATTGCAGTTTTCTACGTCGGTGTATTCCAACGGGCCAAGCGCCGTGAGGCGGGCGCCGTCCAGAGGCAGCTCGTCGCCGCCGCGCAGCCATTCCACCTCCTGCCCGCGCAGGGCAGCGGCGAGGACTGCCGGGTGCTTTTTCTCCTTCACCTCGCTGTAATAGGCGGAGGCATACCAGTGATCAATCTCAATATCGCTCTGTGCCAGCGCCCACGCGCCGCCTGCGTGGTCCTTGTGGGTGTGCGTGAGGATGACGCCTATGAGGCGGGTGACGCCCTGCACCTTCAGCGCGCGCTGCAGCATCGGCCAGCTCTCGGCGGTGCCGGTATCGATCAGGTAGGTATCCTCGCCGGAGAAGAGCAGCAGGGCATCCGCCTTGCCGACGTTGACGGCCAGCAGGCGCAGGCTGCCTTCCGCCCCGGCGGAGACAGGCACCGCGCAGAGGGCGACAGAGAGGATCAGTGTCAGGGAGAGAATCAGTTTCAGCATGAGATCACCTCGTTTTTGGCTATGGTTGACAAGCGGGCTGGTTGCGAATACAATTTTCCTGCCAGAGGGGGTGCGGAGAATGACGGATACAGACTGGATGCGCCTGGCACTGCGGGAGGCGCGACTTGCGCTCAATGAGGGCGAGGTGCCAGTCGGCGCGGTGCTGGTGCGCGGGGATACCCTGCTGGTCAGGGCGCACAACCGTCGGGAGGCGCTGCAGGACCCGACCGCGCACGCGGAGCTGATCTGTCTGCGGGAGGGCGGCGCAGCGCTGGGCGGCTGGCGATTGACCGGCTGCACGCTCTACGTAACACTGGAGCCCTGCCCCATGTGTGCCGGCGCGCTGGCGGAAAGCCAGCTGGGAAGCTGTGTATACGGGGCTGCCGACCCGGCGAAGGGCTGCTGTGGCTCGGTTTACGACCTGCCGGCGGATCCGCTGCTGCGCAGCGCGGTGACCTGGCGCAGCGGTGTGCTGGCGGAGGAATGCGCGCAGCTGCTACGCGTGTTTTTTCAGCAGAGGAGGAAACGGGAAGATGGAAGAGACAGCGCCGCTGACGGCGAATGAATACCAGAAACGCGCCATGGAGACGCTCAATCCGGCCCTGACGCAGGAGGAGACGCTTCTCAACGCAGTGATGGGGCTGTGCGGCGAGAGCGGCGAGGTCATCGACCTGATGAAGAAGCACCTCCATCAGGGGCATCCCCTGGACAGGCAGCAGATGGCGCTGGAGCTGGGCGATGTGGCCTGGTATCTGGCGGAGGCGGCGCAGGCGCTCGGCCTGACGCTGGAGGAGGTGCTGCTTGCCAACCTGCAAAAGCTGCGCAGCCGCTACCCCGCCGGCTTCGATGCGAGCCGCTCACAGCACAGAGCATAGCCTGTGCCGGAAAGAATTGCAAGAGCCCGGCCTCTGTAAACAGGATGATTTACATGTGTGAAAACGGCGCGTGCGCTGTGTGAACACTGCGGGAAGCATTTCCGATGGGAGGCGCGCATGAAAAAAACGATGCTGAGTCTTTGCCTTGTGCTGCTCACCCTTTCCGCGCTGGCCGATACAGCGCTGACGGGTGAGAGCAGCCGGGGGATCACCATTCAGCCAGCTGGCGTCAATGCCGTGGAGGAGGGAGTCAGCCCGACGACAGGCCTGCCCCTTGGCAGGACGGCTGCACCGGAGGGCTTTGCCGGCCTGGCGGTGACGGGCAGGTACATGCCCATGCTGGTGCAGATTGACAACGCGCAGGGCGGGGTAGGGGAGACTGCCCCCTGGGGCGCGGCCTGGGCGGACATCATCTACGAAACGCCGCTGACCTCCCCCGGCGGAACAAGGATGTCCTTTCTCTTTTCCGACCTGATACCAAACGCGGTGGGGCCTGTGCGCTCCGCCAGGGTGGGACATGTGTGGCTGCGGCAGGAATGGGACTGCGGCTTCATGTTCTTTGGCGGGCAGACGCTGGAGGGCTCCAACATCAACCTGGAGTTTTCCACCTACGGGGCGAAAAGGGGCGAGGTGGTGTTCAACGGCACCGACGGGCTCAGCAAGGCCTGGGTGAAGCTGTTTTCCACGCGGAAGGGCTGCCTGGCCCCCCACAACCGCAGCGGCGACGCGGCGGCGATTTCTTCGCTGATTCCCGAAAACCACACGGCGAGGGAACACGCCTTCCTTTTCTCCGATGACCCTTCGGAGGGCGGCGACACTGCCGGTGAGATCGACATTGACAGGCGGGGCTACGTGCCCTACTGCTCTACCCTGCGCTATGAGCCGGACAGCGGGCAGTACAGCCGCTTTATGCACCGGGAGGACGGTGGCATGGCGCTGTATGAGGACAGGGATACACGCACCGCGCTGACCTTCAGCAACGTGATCGTGCAGTTTGTGGAGCAGGGCTGGAACGGCAGCGGTGAGGCCCCCGTGACAGAGCTGGTGGGGGAGGGAAAGTGTGAGCTGTTCCGCGACGGCCGTCATTATGCCGGGGTGTGGCAGCGGACAGGCATGAACCAGCGCACTGTTTTTTACGGAGAGGACGGCAGTGAGCTGCCCCTGCAGCGCGGGAAAACGCTCATTGTGATTCTGCCGAGGGACTATGCCATTACCTACAGATAATACAAAGGCAGGGCGGCTTTGTGCCGGCTCTGCCGTTTTGATTACAGTGCTTTACTCCAGGAGGCGAACCACCGGCACGCCTCTTCGCGGTCCTCTCTCAGCTGCTCCTCCAGCGCTTCCAGCGAGGGAAAACGGCGCTCCTCGCGCAGGCGGCGCAGAAACACCAGGCGCACGTTTTTTCCATACAGGTCTTCCCGGTGCCGCAGCAGGTGCGCCTCAATGGTCACCCCGCCGCCGGGGGCGGTGGGGTGGTCGCCGATGTTCACCATGGCGGGGTAATCTCCATCCGGTGTCTGCGCCTCGCACAGGTACACGCCATAGGCCGGCAGCTGCTTGTTCTGCGGCAGGCGAAGGTTGGCGGTGGGGAAGCCGAGCGTCCGGCCCAGGTGCTTGCCGGTGATGACGCGGCCGCTCAGCGACCAGTGGTGGCCCAGGAGGCGGTTGGCCTCCTCTATGTCCCCCTGCTGCAGGCAGGCGCGGATGCGCGTGGAGGATACCGCGTCTCCGTCAAGCCGCACCTCCTGCACCACGTGAACAGCCACGCCCCTGGCCTCGCCCCATTCCTTCAGGCGCTCGCCGTTGCCGCTGCCGAACTGGCCGTAGGTGTAATTATAGCCGCACACCAGCGCCAGAGGATGATAGAGCTCCTCCACCCGGCGCAGGAATTCCTCCGGAGGCAGTGCTGCGACCTGGCGGGTGAAACGGTGTACGCAGAGGCTGTCCACACCGTAGTGCGCCATCAGGGCGGCGCGCTCCGGCAGGGTCGTCAGGCGGCTGACCTGCGCTTCCGGCTTTAGAACAGCCAGCGGATGCGGCTCAAAGGTGCACACGGCCAGCTCTGAGCCGAGTGCCTGCGCTTCCTGCAGCCCCTTGGCCAGCAGCGCCTGATGCCCCCTGTGCACACCGTCAAACATGCCCAGCGCCAGCACACAGGGCGCATGCTGCGTGGGATTCAAACTGATTCTCATTCGATCTCCTCACTCGGGCAGCAGGGTCTTCCATACCAGGCTGCCGCCCTTTCGCTGCGCTATGCCCCGGAAAGCGCCATCCAGGTAGACGCGCGCATAGCCATCCTCCTCCGCGGTGCCTTCGCATTCCTCGAGTGGAATGGCCGCGCCGTTTGTTGCCATGCGGCAGAAGGCGGGGCTGACCCGTACGGCGGGAAAGCGCTCCAGCGGGTAATCCGCCGGCAGCAGATGCTCAACCAAGGTTCCTGCCGAGGCGGCCGCTTCAAGCTCCTCCAGTGTCACGGCGGTGGACAGATCAAAGCTGCCTGTTTTGCAGCGCAGCAGGAAGCGCATATGCGCCGGGCAGCCGCACAGCGTGCCCAGATCGTGGCACAGGGTGCGGATGTAGGTGCCCCTGCCGCAGTCCACCCGCATCAGCAGGCCGTGGCCGGGCAACTGACGCAGAAGCTCAATGCGGTCGATGCGCACGGTGCGCGTGGGGACATCCACGCTTCGGCCCTCTCTGGCCAGGCGGTACAGGGCCTTGCCGTCCTTTTTGATGGCGCTGTAGGCGCTGGGCCGCTGCTGTATCTCCCCGATCAGGCTGGCGCAGGCGCTGAGACACTGGTTCCAATCCGGCCAGCTGTCCCCGGTCTGTATCACCCGCCCCTGGGCGTCCTGCGTGTCGGTTGCCGCGCCAAAGGCACACTCGGCGATATAGGTTTTTTCTTTGTCGGCCAGGTATTCAAACAGGCGCGTGGCACGGCCGACCATGATCGGCAGCACGCCGGCAGCCTCCGGGTCCAGTGTGCCCGCGTGGCCGACATGCCGCTCCCCGGTCAGCCGCTTTACCGCGCCGACAACCGCCGCTGAGGTCAGTCCCGGCGGCTTGAGCACGTTGATAAAGCCATTCATTTGCCGGGTGCGTCCTCCTGCATTTCCTCTGTCCGCTCGGAAATGATGTAGCGCGGGCGGGCCTTGACCTCCAGATAGATCTTGCCCACATATTCGCCAATCACGCCCAGGAACAGCGCCTGCACCCCGCCGATGAAGCACACGATGCACGCCGTGGAGGCCCAGCCAGCCACAGAGTGCCCGGTCAGCGCGGTGATCAGCGCCCAGATAATGCCGAGGAAGCTGAGCAGGCTGATGACCAGGCCGAAGAGCGTGATCAGCCGGATGGGCTTGACAGACAGGCTGGTGATGCCGTCAAAGGCCAGCGCCAGCATTTTTTTCAGCGGATAGTGACTCTCCCCGGCAAGGCGCTCGTGCCGGTCGTAGTACACGGAGGTGGACTTGAAGCCCACCAGCGGCACCATGCCCCGCAGGAAGAGGTTCACCTCTTTGAAGCCAGCAAACGCCTGCAGCGCCCTGGCGCTCATCAGCCGGTAATCGGCGTGGTTGTACACCACCTCCGCGCCCATGCTGTTCAGGAACTTATAAAAGCCCTGCGCCGTGGCGCGCTTGAAAAAGGTGTCCGTGTCCCGCCTGGCGCGCACACCGTACACGATGTCGCATCCGTCCATATAGGCGTCGACCATCGCGTCCATGGCGTTCAGGTCGTCCTGGCCGTCGCAGTCGATGCTGATGGTGATATCGCAGCGGTCCTTTGCCTCCATCAGCCCGGCGAGCACAGCGTTCTGGTGGCCGCGGTTGCGGCTCTGGGCGATGCCCTGAAAGCGCTCGTCCTGCGCGGAGAGGCGCTGGATGATATCCCAGGTGCTGTCCCTGCTGCCGTCGTTGACAAAGAGGATGCGGCTTTTCTCGCTGATTTTTCCGGCGGCGGTCAGGCTTTCCAGCTTTTCAAGGAACATGCCGCTGGTCAGCGGCAGCACTTCCTGCTCGTTGTAGCAGGGAATGACGATGTAAAGAATGGGTGGTGTCATGGGTCTTCTTCCTCCTCCGGCCATGCCGCCCGCGGGCCGTCCGGCAGCGCTGCTTTGCGGAACCGCCCGAAGCGGATGGGCAGCCCCTGCGCTGTAAATTTCTCCTCGTGTTCACTGATATAATTCGGCGTAAAGCCGCTGGCGCTCAGGTCCTCCGTGACAAACACAGGCTCGAACCCGCAGGCGGAAAAATACTCCAGTGAGTCCTCGAACAGCTCTGTGTCGTCGGTTTTGAACCATATCTCGCCGCCGTCGGAAAGAAACGCGCGGTACTGCACCAGCTGCCGGGGATGGGTGAGCCGGCGCTTCTGGTGCCGCCTGCGGGGCCACGGGTTGCAGAAGCTGATGTAGATCCGCTCCGCCGCGTCCTCTTCGGCGAGAAAACGGGAGATAACAGATATGTCGAAGCGCGCGAGGCGGATGTTGTCAATCGGCGCGCCTGCGTAGGCGCGCTCGATGTTCCGCTTGCATTCTCCCAGCACATCCGGCGAAATATCGATGGCCAGATAGTTGATGTCCGGGTTGTCATGCGCCATCTGCGCGGTGGAAACACCCTTGCCGCAGCCCAGCTCGATGTGCAGCGGGCTGTCGGCGGGATACAGGCTTTTCCACTGCCCGCGCATGGCTTCCGTGTCCTGAATATACCATGGGCAGGCGGCAAGCTCCGGCCGCGCCCATTTTTTCTTTCGCATGTGCAAGAGGGCGTTCCTCCAACTGTTTCTTCACTCACACCAGCACCTTTGTCTGCCACTTGCCGCTGCGCCAGCGCACAACCCAGCAGATGATGCGGCACACCCAGTCGATCTGCATGGCTGTCCACACACCCAGCACACCCATGCCGAGCTGGCGGGCGAGCAGTATGCCGACCACCACGCGGAAAAAGACCATGCTCAGCGCGGAAACCGCCATGGTATAGCGCGCGTCCCCGGCGGCCCTGAGGCTGTTGGGGAAGACGAAGCTCATTGGCCACAGCACAATGGCACCGGCGCCGTGCAGCGCCACAATCTGCCGGGCGAGCAGCTCTGTTTCCTCTGACAGGTTGAACGGTTTGCAGACCCACGCGTTGGCCGCGAGGATCAGCAGGTTCAGCACACCCATGAACAGGTAGCTCAGGTACATCAGCCGCCTGGTGTAGTAGCGGGCCTGATCGAAAGCCCGCGCACCGACGCACTGCCCCACCACGGTGATCATGGCCAGCCCGATGGCGTTGCCGGGCAGGCAGTGGATGGTGCCCAGTGTGTTGCCCACGGCGTTGGCCGCGATGCTGACCGTGCCGAAGGTCGCAATCATGCGCAGAAGGATCAGCTTGCCGAACTGGAACAGCCCGTTTTCCAGGCCGTTGGGGATGCCCACCGAGAGGATCTTTCCCGCCAGGTCGCCCCGCCACTCAAACTGGAGCAGGGCGGGGGAGGGTATGGCCGCACCGGGCTTTTTCAGCGCAAAGAAAGTCGCAAAGCAGCCGGCCACCCGGCTGAGCAGCGTTGCCAGGCCGGCGCCGGCGGCGCCCATGCCCAGGCCGTAGATGCACACCGCGTTGCCTGCCACGTTCAGCAGATTCATGATAATGGAGGTGCGCAACGTTTCCCTGGCCATGCCCTCGCTGCGCAGCAGCGCGGCAGCCGCGTTGTACCCCGCCAAAAAGGGATAGCTGAGCGCGGTGAGCACAAAATACGCCTGCGCGGCGGACATCACATCCGGTTCAATGCTGCCGAACAGCATGGAGAGCAGCTGGCTGTGCCACACAAGGCAGGCCGCCATGATGGCGGAGGAAACCAGCAGAACCACATAGAACAGCTGCTTGGCGGCTTTGCCCGCGTTCACGGTGTCCTTTTTGCCCAGGTACTGCGAGCAGACCACCGCGCCGCCCGTCGCCAGGGCGGAAAAGACCTGAATGAGCAGCACACCGATGCCGTCCACCAGCGAAACCCCGCTGACCGAGGCCTCGCCGCAGGAGGAAACCATCACCGTGTCCATCATGCCGATGGTCACGGCCAGCGCGGTCTCCAGCAGCAGCGGGATCAGCAGCCGCTTCAGGTCAGCCCGGGAGAACAGCAGCGGCCGCCCGTCCAGGCTCAAAGGTTCCTTCATCATGGCGCGTCCTCTTGCGGAGCGCTGCCGAGCTGCGCCCAGGCCTCCTCGATGGCTTTCAGGGTCTTTTTGCCCGCCTGGCCGTCGGCGGAGAGGCCGTGATCCCGCTGGAAGGCAATCACGGCCCGGCGGGTGGATACGCCAAAGCGGCCGTCCGCCTCGCCACAGTCATAGCCAAGGGCGGTCAGCGCCTCCTGCAGCGCCTTCACGCGGGTGCCCCTGCTGCCGGAGCGCATCAGCCTGTAGCTGCCGCCGAACAGGCTCGCGGCCTGGGTGGGGGCTGGGGTGGGGCTCACAGCTTCCTCCGGCGCGGCGGTTTCCTCAGGGGGCGTTTCTTCCTCCGGCGGGACGGCTGTTTCCTGCTCCGGCCCGGCGGGGCGGGCGGTGACCACCACATAGGGGATGGTCGTGGGCTCCGGCACGGGGGTCACCGCAGCGGTTGCCTGGGGATCGGGGGTCGGCGTGGCCTGCGCCTCCAGGGCCGCAAACAGCGCCTCCTGGGTTGCTTTGCCGGCAATGCCGTCCGCCTTCAGATTTGAATCCATCTGGAAGGCTCTGACCGCATCGCGCGTCTTCGCGCCGTAATGGCCGTCCGCCGCTTCCAGCTCATACCCCAGCTCAATCAGCGCCTGCTGCACGCGGGTCACCGACTGGCCGCGGGAGCCGACCCTGAGCGTGCGATACCTGGTCGCGGCGCCGGCGGTGCCGAGGCACAGCATCAGCAGCACTGCCGCCGCCAGGGCAAGAAATCTTTTCTTTCTGCTCAGCATTCGTTTTCCTTATTCCGCGCACAGCTTCATCAGCGCGTTGGCGTAAATCTTCGCCGCAAGAATCATCTTGGTCAGGTACACATATTCACCCGCCTGGTGCGCCAGGTCCTCGTCGTCCGGGAAGGAGGCGCCGAAGGCCACACCCTGCTTGAGCACCTTCGCGTAGGTGCCGCCGCCCGTGGACTCGGCCACGGCGGGCAGTCCGGTCTCTTCGTGATAGGCGGCCAGCAGGCTGGTGACCAGCTCGCTGTCGGCGGGCACATGGTGCGGCGGCGTCATGGACACATCGGTGAGGCGGAAGCCTGGCAGATGCGCCCTGATGGACTCCACCAGGCTGTTCAGGTCGGCCTTCACCGGGCAGCGGCAGTCGATGGAGGCGCTCAGCGTCCCCTCTTCCAGGCGGAGGATGCCGATATTGCAGGTCAGCGCGCCGCTGATGTCGTCCGCGCATTTGATGCCGAGGCAGGCGCCGTCCTGCTCCAGAGGATAGGCGTCCGCAAGGACCTTCAGGCTGCCCTGCGCACCAAGCTCACGCAGCAGGATCAGCATCATACCGATGGCGTTGCGCCGCCCCTGGGGGTAGGCGGAATGGCCGGGGATGCCGACGGCTGTGAGCTTCACGCCCTCACCGGTCACCTCGGCGCGGTAGTCCATGCCGGTTTTTTCGGCAAAGGCGCGGACCCTGGCGCACACTTCCTCACCGCCGCGCACAAGCGCCGTGCACTCGCCGGGAATGACGTTCGGCCGCTCCCCACTCTTCAGACTGAGGACTTTCAGCCCCTCGCCGTCAAAGGGGGCGTGAATCATCATCTGAATCATGCCCTTCTCGGTGTTGATCAGCGGGAACGAGGCATCGGGGGAGAAACCCGCCTCCGGCATCTGGGCGTGGTCGCAGTAGTAATCCATGTCCTCCCAGTCCGTCTCCTCGTCGCAGCCGAGAACCATGCGGATGGAGCGCTTCAGCGGTACACCGGCCTCCTTGATCGCGCGCATGGCGTACAGCGCGGCGAGGGTCGGGCCTTTGTCATCGCTCGTGCCGCGCCCGTACAGGCGGTCGCCTTCGCGCACGGCCGCGAAGGGCGGCACCTGCCAGCCGTCGCCGGCGGGCACTACATCCAGGTGCCCCAGCACGGCGATGGTCTCCGCATCCTCGTCTCCGAGGGTGATGTCGCAGGCGTAGCCGTCATACACGTGGGTCATGAAGCCCATGGTTTCAGCGTCCACCATTGCCATGTCCAGCATGCGGCGCACCTCACGGCCGAAGGGCGCGCCGTCTTCGGCCTCCCCCTTGACGGAGGGCACCCGCACCCACCGGGCTAGATGGGCCGCGTATTCCTCCTGCCAGCTGTCCAGCAGGGCATCTACCTTACGCTTCATTTCACTGTTCATTTCGCTGTCCTCCTCTGTCAGAAAGCGTTTCTGGGATCCTGCGAGCGGCGCTTTTTCGCTTCGGGATCGATGAATTCAATTTCCAGTCTGTCAAATTCAACGGACTCCATGAAGGCGTCCGGCAGAAAGCGGGTCTGGGCGAATTCATCCCACTCGCGCTGGTTCTTTTCCAGCCACAGCGGGCGCGAAATGTCCAGGCTGCGGCAGGCCTCCGCCAGCGCCTCCTGCGGCGTGTGGCGCTCGCACGGCTCCGTGGTCTGCCTGTCGGTTCTGTGGTGACGGATGACCCTGACCCAAAGCGCAGTTGCCATCGAAAGGCCCCCTTTCCGCAATATGAGGCTATTATGCCACGGATGCCGGAAAATGACAAGGGCAACCCCGCACAAATGAAACACCGGAAGCGCATGAAACAGATGCGTTGAACGCAATTCGATGCTTTGAATGTTTTTCATTGAACGCTTGCACATTCAACGCGGATATGTTACAATAAATGCACGCAAACAGCGGATCTGGAAAGGGAGTTACCGAATATCTGTTGCCTGTGAACAAACCGGTTGAATGAATGAAGCGGCATGTACTTATTGCCGGCATTGTTTTTTACACGTTAAATAACGATTCATTGATTTTCATATAACGAAAACTGAAGGAGCGGCGGCCATGGAAGATTACAGCAGCAAAACAGTCAAGGATTTGCGCACCATTGCGAAGGAAAACGGGATTCCTCTGCCCGCGGGTGTGAACAAGGCGGACATTGTCACCATACTGGAAGAAAAGCTCAGCGGCGGGGAGCAGCAGGCCCCTGGCCAGGTGACGATGGAGGACGCGGTGAAGGAAACCGCGGCGACGCCGGCAGAAGAGGAAAAGCGCGAAGCCCCCGCTCCTGCCGCCGAGGAGCCCCCCAGGCAGCAGTTCAAGCCGGCGTGGCACAATCCGTCCAACCGGTATTCCAGCGGCTATAACGCACAGCGCGGCTACCAGCGCGGCGCGGAACGCCCGCAGCAGGAATGGAACAGCCCCGCGAGAAACGAGCAGACAGAGCCGCCGGCGCGTACCTTCGGGCCGTCCCGCTTCGGGCCGACCGCCTCCGCCCCGCAGGAGAATTATTCTCAGAGCTGGGCGGAACGCAGCACCGGCCGCATCGCCGGCACGGTGCAGACGGACAGGGCGCCGAGCTACAGGGCGTCCGGCTTCCGCGACCAGCGGCAGGAATTCGGCGGAAGCTTTGACGGCGGCCGCGCAACGCCCTCGTACAGGGAGAGCTATACCCCCGCGCCCGAGCAGCCCTTCCAGGGGCGCGACCTGCTCAGCGCGGCGGACACGGTGGAAGGCGGCGGCGTGCTGGAGATGAACGGCTCGGAGGGGTACGGCTACCTGCGCGGGGCTACCTTCCTGCCCACGGGGCGCGACATTATGGTGCAGGCGGCGCAGGTGAGGCGCTTCGGCCTGCGCAGCGGCGACCTGGTTTCCGGCAAGGTGAAGCCCCAGAAGGACGGCGAAAAGTTCGCCACCATGCTGATGGTGACCAGTGTCAACCGGTCTCCCGCCGACACGCTGGAGAACCGCCCCTTCTTTGACGACCTGACCGCGGTGTATCCCACCCGTAAGCTGCGCCTGGAAAGCAGGGCGGAGCGGCTGACGGGGCTGCGCGCGATGGACCTGCTCGCGCCCATCGGCTTCGGCCAGCGGGCGCTGCTGCTGTGCCAGCCGGAGACACACCACAGGGCCTTTTTGCGGGACATGGCCAATGTGATCGCGGCCAATCATCCCGAGGCGGAGGTGCTGGTGCTGCTGGCGGGTGAAACGCCGGAAGAGGTGACCCGCTTCCGCGACAATGTGAACTGTCATGTGGTGGCCTCCACCTTTGACCAGACCCCGGAAACGCACCTGCGCCTGTGCGACCTGGTGCTGGAATATGCCAAGCGCACGGCGGAATGCCGCCGCGACATTGTGCTGCTGGTGGACAACCTGACGCGCATTGCCAAAACGGCCCCGTCCAGCGCCGCCCAGCAGGGCCGCGCCGCACTGGGCATGGTGAACCCGACAGGTCTTGCCAGGGCCAAGCGCCTTTTCGGCGCGGCCAGGGCGCTGAGGGAGGGCGGCAGCATCACGGTGATCGGGGTGATGCCCACCGACCAGAACAAGGTGGACGACACCCTGATTGAGGAATTCCGCCCCGCGGCCAACCTCGTCTATCAGTTTGAGACCGCGCTGGCCAGGGCCAGCCTCTATCCGGCGGTGAACCTGCTGCAGAGCAGCACCCACCACATGGAGCTGATGCTGGGCGAGGAGCAGGTGAACGGCGCGCGCCAGCTCAGGGCCGCGCTGGCCACCACCCAGCCTGCCGCCGCGCTGCAGCAGGTGCTGGCCATGGCCAACAAGCTGCCCACCAACGACGAGGTGCTTGCCCGCGTGCCGGAGTGGCTGCAGCTGATGAAATAAAACGTAGGGAGATAACCGACCGATGCATCGCACGCGTCACCTGTCCATGACGGAGGGACCGCTGCTTCCGGCCATTGTGCGCTTCAGCCTGCCGCTGATGCTGTCCAATGTGCTGCAGGTGCTGTTCAACATGTCTGATATCGCGGTCGTTGGCCGCTTCGCGGGGCCCGCAGCGCTTGGCGCTGTGGGCTCAACGACTATACTGATCACCCTGTTCACCGGCTTTTTGATCGGCATGGGCAGCGGGGTGAACGTCACGGTGGCGCGCTACCTGGGCGCGGAAAGCCACCGCGACGTGAGCGAAACGGTGCACACCTCGGCGCTGCTGCTGCTCGCGACGGGCCTTTTGCTGCTGGCGGCGGGGTTTGCCTTCACGCCGGGCATGCTCTCCCTGCTGGGCACAAAGCCGGAGCTGATGGACGGCGCAGTGCGCTACCTGCGCATTTACCTGCTGGGCATGCCGGCCGCGGCGCTGTTCAATTTCGGCAGCGGGGTGATGTCCGCCGCCGGCGACACGCGGCATCCGCTGACCTTCCTGACCATCGCGGGTGCGCTGAATGTGGCGCTGAACATCCTGTTTGTGGTGGGCTTCCGCATGGCGGAGGCGGGTGTGGCGCTGGCGTCCACCATTTCGCAGTATGTTTCCGCCGCACTGACCCTCATCTCGCTGGCCCGCAGGCCGGAATCCATCGGCCTGCACCTGAACAGGCTGCGCCTCAGCGCCCAGAAAAGCGCGCAGGTGCTGGCCATTTCCATTCCCTCCGGGCTGCAGAACGCGATCTTTGCCATTGCGAACCTGTTCATCCAGGCGGGCGTGAACACCTTTGACGCGGTGATGGTGGAGGGCAACGCCGCCGCCGCCAACGCCGACGCGCTGGTGTACGATGTGATGGCGGCGGTGTACATGGCCTGCTCCAGCTTCATGGGGCAGAACTTCGGCGCGGGGAAGAAGGAGCGGGTGAAGAAGAGCTACCTGCTGTGCCTCGGCCTTTCCT
This sequence comes from uncultured Clostridia bacterium, assembly GCA_946407745.1. Classification (GTDB taxonomy): domain Bacteria; phylum Bacillota; class Clostridia; order Christensenellales; family Aristaeellaceae; genus RUG11272. The sequence continues at coordinate 41,646 of CAMJPQ010000013.1, read as the reverse complement.
TCGGTGTGGGCGCCGTGCTGAGCGCCCTGCTGCTGCTGTTTGGCCGCACATTCCTGTCGCTGTTCACCTCCGACGCGGAGGTGGCGCAGGCGGGGCTGGCGCGCCTGCGGGTGATGGGCTGCTCGTACGCCTTTTCGGCGCTGATGGACTGCTCCATCGCCGCCTCGCGCGGGCTGGGGCGCAGCCTGGTGCCCACAGTCATCGTGATCCTTGGCAGCTGCGTGTTCCGGGTGGTGTGGGTGTACACCGTGTTTGCCCACTTCCACACCATACTGTCGCTGTACCTGCTGTACATTTTCAGCTGGGCGCTGACCGGCGCGGCGGAGCTTTTGTACTTCCTGCACTGCTACCGCGAGCGCACCGCGCTGCTGGGGAAGCAGCGCGCGGATGAATAAACGCAGAGCGCTTCTCAATGCTGACGACGGATGCTATAATGGAAGCAGGCTGGAAACAATGAAAACGGGTAATATTTGATTTCCAAGTAATAAATATATAGCCCTGGCCACGAAAGGAATCACCATGATGAGGCGTGAAGGAAAGAATACAACGGATAAACCCGCATTGACAGGAATCCTTTCCGAGTTCAGAGAAGCGCTTGAAGATGAAATTGCTCAAATAGAGAAAAATGGTCAGGCGTCTACTTTGCTGCGATTAGGGCGTCGGATTGATCATGAGGGGCAAGACCATTGGTACCGCTTTAATGTTGAGTATGCGCCATCTCTGCCCGCTGATACGCCATGCAAGCTCATTATAGGAACAGAGCAGTACGACGCCACTGTCATCAGTTTTGAGGAAAGTGAGCTCATCATATCAACAAAGGCACTGCTGCCTGATACTATCGAAAATGCTCGGCTTGAAAATGGCTCCACGGTATTGATGGAGCGCCTAATTAGTTGTATTGAGAAAAATGCAAATATAGAAAACAAGTTAGGAACTCTTATGCTTCCGTCTGATAGCGACAAGCATGAAGCGCATCGACTCTACAAAAGATGGCAGCTCTGATACCGACAGAGGAAATGAGAAAAGCTGTCGATGAATACTTTATGGGGAAACATGATGGAGTTGCCAAACCAGACGTCAATAAGAATGAAATGACTTCGGAAATAGATATCGAACTAAAGCCGATATCTTTACTTGACTTTCTTGAGCCATAGGGAAGGAACTTCTAAAACGATCTTGAGTCATTTTGTGAAAATGCAAGTGAGTATTTCAACAGCCCATCAAATCTTTGGCTATGACAGCATAAGGACTACTCGAATCTTAGGCTTGCCTAATAACAATAAAGCTGACAATGATCTGATAGGCAGGCGAAAGGAATATTCAGGTACAGCGGATGTATACGGCCATTATGATTCTCCCTTCCTCCCTCACCACCATCGAACCCTCCGCTTTCGCCGGCGCAGCCTTTGAGGCGGTCATCCTGCCGGAGGTGTGCACCGCCATCGCCTCCCGCGCCTTTGCGGACTGTGAGCGCCTTGTCTATGTGCGCATTCCCGCCGGGGCCGCCGTGGCCGAGGACGCCTTTGAGGGCTGCGGGCAGGTGGTCATTGACCGCGCAGCGCCCTGATGTCCGCGCCGGATGAATTCCGCAAAAAATGAGCAGGCTCCGCACCGTGTGCGCAGGCCGGCCCGCCCGAAAACAGGCGGCGCTGAAAGACTTTCCGCTTCCTTGAGGGGACGGAAGGTCTTTTTGAAGTACAATTGACGCGCCGTTTTTTGTGTGCTACAATAAGCGCAGCGAAGACAACCTACGGCCGCACGACCGCGGCCTCTACAGCCCCCTTTCCAGGGCGATTCAAAGGAGGAAAACCGCCATGAACAACATTCCTGTGGTCAAGCTGGGCCTTGTGGCCGTCAGCCGCGACTGTTTCCCCATCCAGCTGAGCGAAATGCGCCGCGCCGCCATCGCCGAAAAGTGCGGGCAGAAGAAGCTGGAAATCGTGGAAATCAAAAAGACGGTGGAGAACGAGAAGGACATGCTGGAGGCTGTGCAGCAGCTGAAGGACAATGCCTGCAACGCCGCCGTGGTGTTCCTGGGCAACTTTGGCCCCGAGACCCCCGAGACCCTGATCGCGAAATACTTTGACGGCCCGGTGATGTTCGTGGCCGCCGCCGAGGGTGACGGAGACATGATCAACGGCCGCGGCGACGCATACTGCGGCATGCTGAACTGCTCCTACAACCTGGGCATGCGCCACCTGAAGGGCTACATTCCGGAATACCCCGTCGGCACCGCAGAAGACATCGCCGAGATGATCGCGAAGTTTGTGCCCATTGCCCGCGCTGTCATCGGCGTGAAGAACCTGAAGATCATCACCTTCGGCCCCCGGCCCCAGGACTTCTTCGCCTGCAACGCCCCCATCAAGGGCCTGTATGAGCTGGGCGTGGAAATCGAGGAGAACAGCGAGCTGGACCTGCTGGTCAGCTACAAGGAGCACGCGAACGACCCCCGCATTGCCGATGTGTGCGCCGACATGCGCAAGGAAATGGGCGAGGGCCGCTACTACGAGGATATGCTGGTCCGCATGGCGCAGTTTGAGCTGACCCTGCTGGACTGGGCCGAAAAGCACAAGGGCGCCCGCGACTATGTCGCCTTTGCCGACAAGTGCTGGCCCGCCTTCCCCTCCCAGTTCGGCTTTGAGCCCTGCTATGTCAACAGCCGCCTGGCCTCCCGCGGCATCCCCGTGAGCTGCGAGGTGGACATCTACGGCGCGCTGAGCGAGTACATCGGTGCGTGCATCACCGGCGACGCGGTGACCCTGCTGGACATCAACAACTCCGTTCCGCAGTACATTTATGACGAGGAGATCAAGGGCAAGTTTGATTACAAACTCACCGATACCTTCATGGGCTTCCACTGCGGCAACACCCCCGAGTGCAAGATGTGCGACACCCGCGCCATCAAGTACCAGCTGATTCAGCACCGCCTGCTGGAGCCCGCCGGCTCTGAGCCCGACTTCACCCGCGGCACCCTGGAGGGCGACATTGCCCCCGGCGACATCACCTTCTACCGCCTGCAGTGCGACAGCGAGGGCGTGGTGCGTGCCTACATCGCCCAGGGCGAGGTCCTGCCGGTCGGCACCCGCTCCTTCGGCGGCATCGGCATTTTCGCCATCCCGGAGATGGGCCGCTTCTACCGCCATGTGCTGGTGCAGAAGCGCTATCCGCACCACGGCGCGGTGGCCTTCGCGCACTGCGCATCCACCCTGTTTGAGGTGTTCAAGTTCCTGGGCGTGCAGGATATCGCCTGGAATCAGCCCAAGTCTCTGCCCTATCCCACGGAGAATCCCTGGGCGTAAGGCACAGCTGCAATGATCACACGGCTCTCCCCGTGGCGGGGAGGGCCGCTTTTTACGGAGGCAATGATGAAAAAGGCCAAGCTGATTCTGGACAGGGACTACATCGTGTCCGCTGTTGACCCCCGCATTTACGGCTCCTTTGTGGAGCACCTGGGCCGGTGCGTGTATACCGGCATCTATGAGCCCGGCCATCCCCTGGCCGATGAGAGCGGCTTCCGCAGGGATGTGCTGGAGCTGGTGAAAAAGCTGGGTGTGCCGATTGTGCGCTATCCCGGCGGCAACTATGTGTCCGGCTTCCGCTGGGAGGACGCCATCGGACCGAAGGAGAACCGGCCCCGCCGCCTGGACCTGGCCTGGAAGACGACCGAGACCAACGAGGTGGGCATCCACGAGTTCTGCGAGTGGGCCAGGAAGGCCGGCAGCGATGTGATGTACGCGGTGAACCTGGGCACGCGCGGACCTGAGGACGCGCGGAACCTGGTGGAATACGCCAACCACCCCGGCGGCAGCTTCTGGAGCGACCTGAGAAAGCGCAACGGCGCGGCAGACCCCTTCGGCATCAAGTTGTGGTGCCTTGGCAACGAAATGGACGGCCCCTGGCAGATGGGCAGCAAAACCGCCTACGAATACGGGCGCGTAGCCAACGAGGCCGCCAAGATGATGAAGTGGACCGATGACAGCATCGAGGTGGTGGCCTGCGGCTCCTCTTCCACCACCATGAAGACCTTCGGCGAGTGGGAATATACGGTACTCAGCGAGTGCTATGAGAACGTGGACTATGTGTCCCTGCACCGCTACTACGGCAACCCCCACAACGACACGCCGGACTTCCTGGCCTCCACCATGGACCTGGAGGATTTCATCCGCACGGTGGCGGCCATCTGCGACGCGGTGAAGGGCAGGAAGCACGCGTCAAAGCAGGTCAACCTCTCCCTGGACGAATGGAACGTGTGGTATCATTCCCACGAGCAGGACGAGCAGCTGCATAAGCGAGAGCCCTGGGGCACGGCCCTGCCCCTGCTGGAGGACGTGTACAATTTTGAGGACGCGCTGCTGGTGGGCCTGATGCTCATCACCATACTGAAGAACGCGGACCGCGTGAAGGTGGCCTGCATGGCGCAGCTGGTGAATGTCATCGCGCCCATCATGACCCGCCCGGGCGGCGGCGCGTGGGCGCAGACCATCTACTGGCCGCTGCTGCACGCCAGCACCATGGGCCGCGGCATCAGCCTGAAAACGGTGCTGACCTCCGAAAAAACGGATACAAAGCACTACAATGACGTGCCCGTGGTGGACGCCGCCGCCGTGCAGGCGAAGGACGGGACCGTGACCGTCTTTGCCGTGAACCGCGATCTCGAAGAGCCTGCCGAGCTGACACTGGACCTGCGCTCCTTCGGCCTCGCCGCGCCGAAAAAGCACATTGTGCTCCACCATGACAATGTGAATGCCGTGAACACCGAGGACAGGCCGGAGGAAGTGAAGCCGGTGGAGGTGCCCTGCAGGCTGGAGGACGGAAAGCTGATTCTCCCCGCGGCCAGCTGGAACGTGATCCGGTTCTGAGCCGGGGCAGCCTGATAACTGAAAGAACCGTGCAGGCAAAAACGAAGCCCCCTGCAGGCTGTGCGCCTGCGGGGGCTTTTCGCCCGACAGGAGCGGTGCGCCGTTGCAATTCCCGTCAGGCGTGATATAATAGGCACAGTTTTGTTTCACAGCCGCTGCTTTCCACTTGGGGGAAGCCGGCTGCACCACTTTCGCAGACCGACATTCAAGGAGGCGCCATGGCGAACACGCGCGAGAAAAGGGCCAAGCTGAACATCATTGTCTCCTTCCTTACACAGATTGTGAGCATGGTGTGCGGCATCATCCTGCCCAAGGTACTGCTGGGTGCCTACGGCTCGGAGGCTTATGGCGCCACCAGCTCCATCACGCATTTCCTGGCCTATATCACGCTGCTGGAGGGCGGCATCAGCGGCGTGGCGCGGGCGGCGCTCTACAAGCCGCTGGCGGAGAAGGACAGCGCGAAGGTCAGCGCGGTGGTGGATGAGATCAAACGGTTCTTCAGCATACTGGGCATGGTCTTCGTCGTCTATGTGCTGATCCTGGCGTGCAGCTTCAAATCCATCTCCCACATCGAGGTGATGGACTGGTCCTCCACCTTCCTGCTGGTGCTGGTCATCAGCATTTCCACCTTCGGACAGTATTTTATCGGCATCTCCAACTCCATCCTGCTGCAGGCCGCGCAGCAGAAGTATGTGACCTACGTGATCACCATCATCGCGGTGCTCCTCAACACGGTGCTGTCCTGTGTGCTGGTAAACCTCGGCTTCAGCCTCATTGCGGTGAAATTCGTCAGCAGCTGCGTGTACGTGCTGCGCCCGATCGCGATGTGGCTGTATGTGCGCAAAAACTTCACCCTGGTGAAGGTCACGCAGCGGGATAAGGGAGCCCTCAGCCAGAAATGGACCGCCATGGGCCAGCACATCGCCTATTTCCTGCACAACAATACTGATGTGGCGGTGCTGACCGTGCTGGCAAACCTGGCCACGGTGGCCGTCTACTCGGTGTACAACATGGTGGTCGCGCAGATTCAGAGCCTCACGGTGTCCTTCACGGCAGGCATGGAATCGCTGTTCGGAGACATGCTGGCCAGGGACGAGCGGGAGAAGCTGAACACCGCCTTCAACATTTACGAGACCATGATCTCCATGGTGTCGGTGGTGCTCTTCTCTGTCACCAGCGCGATGATCGTGCCCTTTGTGAAGCTGTATACCGCGGGCATCAGCGACGCGGAATACATCCAGCCGGCCTTCGCCCTGCTGCTGGTCATCGCCGCGTTCACCTACTGCCTGCGCCTGCCTTACAACTATGTGGTCAACGCTGCCGGGCATTTCCGGCAAACGCGCATGGCGGCCTACGGCGAGGCAGCGGTGAACATCGTCACCTCTGTGGTGCTGGTGTTCCGCTTCGGGCTGATCGGTGTGGCCATCGGCACGGTGGCGGCCAACATGTTCCGCTTTGTATATTATGTGTGGTACCTCAGCGGCCACATCATTCACCGCCCGGTATCGCTGTGTGTGAAACGCGAGGTGGTCAACCTTGTCGATTTCGCGCTGGTGATGCTGCTGGGGCAGGCGGTCACATCGGTCATCAGCGTCGGCAGCTACCTGACATGGGCGGTTTGCGCCGCCATTGTGACGGTGCTGGCGGCCGCGCTGACCGCACTCAGCAACCTGCTGTTCTACCGCGACAGCTTCAGGGCGGTGCTGCGCAAGGTCGGCATCCGCTGGTAAACCACCGGAGGAATACAGATGCGTCGTTCAAAACGCTATGAAATGGACCTGACCACCGGGGCGCTGCTGCCCAAGATACTGCAGTATTCCGGCCCGCTGGTGCTCACCGGTGTGCTGCAGCTGTTGTACAACGCGGCGGACATTGTGGTGGTGGGGCGCTTTGCCGGTGCGCAGTCGCTGGCGGCGGTGGGCTCCACCGGCAGCCTCATCAACCTGCTGGTAAACGTGCTGATGGGCCTGAATGTCGGCGCGAGCGTGCTGGTGGCGCGCAGCTTTGGCGCGGGGGATATGAAGGGTGTGCAGCAGGCTGTGCACACCACCATCGCGGTGGCGCTGGTCTCCGGCTTCCTGGTGGGAGCGGGGGGCGTGGCGCTGGCCAGGCCGCTGCTGGAGCTGATGGGCAGCCCGGATGATGTGATCGACGCGGCCGCGCTGTATGTGCGCATCTATTTCTTCGGCATGCCCTTCAACATGCTGTACAACTTCGGCGCGGCGATACTGCGCGCGGTGGGCGATACGAAGCGGCCGCTGTACTATCTCTCCATCTCCGGCGTGGTGAATGTGGCGCTGAACCTGCTGCTGGTTATCGTGTTCCGCATGGACGTGGCCGGAGTGGCGGTTGCCACGGTCGCGTCCCAGGCGGTCAGCATGGTGCTGGTGCTCGTCTGCCTCATCCGCAGCGAAGGGCCTATTCACCTGAACTGGCGGAGGCTGCGCATCCATCTGCCCGAGCTGAAGGAAATTGTGCGGGTGGGCCTGCCGGCGGGCCTGCAGGGCAGCATCTTCTCCATCTCCAACGTGCTCATCCAGTCCTCCATCAATTCCTTCGGGTCCATTGCCATGGCGGGCAACGCGGCGGCCTCCAACCTGGAGGGCTTTGTGTACACAGCCATGAACAGCATCTACCAGGCGGACATCACCTTTGCCAGCCAGAACTATGGCGCGGGCAAGCTGGACCGTGTGCGCAAAACCATGTGGTACTGCCTGGGCACGGTGATTGCCATCGGCCTGGCGCTGGGGCTGGGCTTCTATGCCTTCGGCGCACAGCTGCTGTCGGTGTACAACAGCGACCCGGAGGTCATCCGCTTTGGCCTGCTGCGCATGGGCATCATTCTCCCGACGTACTTCCTGTGCGGCATGATGGATACCATGGTGGGGCAGCTGCGCGGCCTCGGCTATTCCATCATGCCCATGATCGTGAGCCTCACCGGCGCGTGCGTGCTGCGTGTGGTGTGGATCTTCACCGTGTTTGCCAACCCAGCATGGCACACCCTGCAGGTGCTGTACCTGTCCTATCCCATCTCCTGGGCGGTGACCTTCCTGGCGCACCTGACCTGCTACTATCTTTCCGCCTACAAAAAAGTGCGGGAAAAAAAGTGAGGGCGGTTTCGTCCTCACTTTGCCCCGCCGGGGCCTGTGCCCAACGGCAGCTTTGCCGGAACCCCTGCCTTGCGGGGGTACTTTTTATTTGTGGAGGCCACCTTCGCGATGGGCACCAGCAGATGCTGCCACTCCCTGCCGGGAAAGGTGACGGGAAGGAAGGTGTCCGTCCGGCCGCCCAGCAGCCTCGCTGCGCTGCGCGCAGCTTCCGCCTCGGCTGTCACGCCGGGGCCCTTCCAGCACAGCGCCCTGCCGCCAACCTTCACAAAGGGCAGCAGGTATTCAGCCAGCACCGGCAGTGGCGCCACGGCGCGGGCCACCGCCAGGTCAAAGCCTTCCCGCAGGGCGGGCTGACGGGCAGCGTCCTCCGCGCGGGCATGCACAAGCTTCACGTTCGTCAGCTTCAGCTCCTCCACCACAGCGGAGAGGAAATTCAGCCGCTTCTGCTGGCTGTCCAGCAGGGTCACCCGCCACTGCGGCAGCCAGATGGCCAGCGGCAGCCCGGGAAAGCCGGCCCCTGTGCCCACATCGATCAGGCTGCCCTCCTCCGGGATCAGCCCCGGAATGGCCATGGGAGAAAGGCTGTCGGCATAGTGCCGGTCCAGCATGTCCTCTTCGTCCGTCACGGCGGTCAGGTCCATGCGGGTGTTCCATTCCACAAGCAGCGCGTGATAACGCGCCAGGCGCTCCACGCGCTCTTCGTCGGCCGGTATGCCGCATTCTGTCAGGCGGCGCAGCATTGCGTGCTCTATGGCGCTCATTCCCTCTGCTCCTCAGGTGATACGCAGCTCACGGCCAAGCAGCCGCTCTGCCCAGTATTTCATCCAGGCCACCGGCTCGCGCAGGTGGTTTTTCAGCCAGTGAATACCGCCCAGTGTTCGGCTGGGAATTCCTGTCACATTCTCAAAGCCCTCGTCCAGGGCCAGGCGCATCGCGCGGGGCAGGTGGTAGTCGCTGGTCACAATCACCACGCGCCGCACGTTCCTGCCCTCCAGCAGCGCGGCGGCGTTGCGCAGGTTTTCCCTCGTGTTGAAGGAGGCGGTGTCCTTGAGTATATCCTCCTCCGGCACGCCCCTGCCCATCAGGTAGGTCTTCATGGCGTCGCCCTCCGCGACCGGCTCATCCGCGCCCTGCGCCCCGCACACCACTATGGCGCAGCGCTTTTTCTGCCAGGCGTCATAGGCGGCGTCCAGCCGCCAGGCCAGCTGCACGTTGGGAGTGCCGTCCGGCTTCACCTGCGCGCCGAGCACGATGATGGCATCGTAGTCCTTCGGCTCCGCCAGGTGATGCTCCTGCCACAGCACCATACAGAAAACGCACAGGTAAAACACCAGCGCCGCCGTGACCAGCCAGATGAGGATGCGCAGCGGCAGGCTTCTCTTTCTTTTCATCAATATCACCTTTATTTCCAGCCGCTCGACGCCATGGAGTGGGTGCCGGGCGCGCCGACCACGATGTGGTCAAGCAGGCGGATGTCCAGCGCTTCCAGCACCTGGCGGAGCTTTTGAGTGATCTGCACATCATCGGCAGAGGGAGTGCAGCCGCCGCTCGGATGGTTATGGCAGAGGATGACGCCGCTGGCGTTGTGATTCAGCGCGGCCTCCGCCACGCGGCGCGGATAGGCCGGCACCGCGTTCAGCGAGCCCTCCGCGATCATCCGCTCGCCGATGACCGTGTTCCTGGCGCTGAGGCTGATGACATAGAAGCACTCGTGCCTGCGCCCCGCCAGCAGGGACGCGCAGTAGGACTCTGCGGCGGCGGTGGAGGTCAGCGTTCTCTGCTCCTCGCACAGGCACGCAGAATAGCGGCGAAACAGCGGTACTGTGAGCGACAGCAGGGTGGCCGTCTCCTCGCCGATGCCCTCCACAGCCATCAGCTGATCCGGGGTGGCCTCAAACACGCCCTTGAGTGTGCCGAAGGTTTCCAGCAGGCGGTGGGCAATGGGATTCACATCCCCCCTGGCGCGGCCGTAGCACAGCAGCAGCTCGACCACCTCATGCGGGGCAAAGCGGTCCAGCCCCTCGGCGCGGTAGCGCTCGCGCAGGCGCTTCCTGTGCCCCTCGTGCATTTCAGCCATTGGTGTGCCGCCTCCCTGCCTCTGTTTTACGTGTGAAATGATAGCATAAAAAGACAGCCCGGGCAAGTGACGTAAAAACACGAACATTAAAATCCTGGATTGCATTTTTGTACGTCTTTGATATAATGGCAACGTTGGACAAGTACACAAACGTTCGTGAACGGAGGAACCGCATGCCCACAGACATCGAAATTGCCCAGTCCGTTACTCCCCGCCCGATCCAGGAGATTGCCGCAAAGGCCGGTATCCCTGAGGAAGCCTATGCGCCTTATGGCCGCTACATCGCCAAGGTTGAGCCCACCGCCCTGCCCAAGAGGCGCCAGGGCAAACTGATCCTGGTGACCGCCATCAACCCCACGCCGGCCGGTGAGGGCAAAACCACTGTGTCTGTCGGCCTGGCGGACGGCATGACCAAGCTGGGCAAAAAAGCCATGCTCGCCCTGCGCGAGCCTTCGCTGGGCCCTGTGTTCGGCATGAAGGGCGGTGCCACAGGCGGCGGCCGCGCCCAGGTGCTGCCGATGGAGCAGATCAACCTCCATTTCACCGGCGACCTGCACGCGATTACCTCCGCCAACAACCTGCTGGCGGCGATGGTGGATAACCACATCCAGCAGGGCAACAAACTGGGCATTGACCCCCGCCAGGTGACCTGGCGCCGCTGCCTGGACGTGAACGACCGCCAGCTGCGCGACATCGTGAGCGGCCTGGGCGGAAAGGCCAACGGCATGCCCCGTGAGGATGGCTTTGATATCACCGCGGCCAGCGAGGTGATGGCGGTGTTCTGCCTGGCCATCGACCGCGCCGACCTGAAGCGCCGTCTGGCCCGGCTGCAGGTGGCCCGGAAGTGGGACGGCACGCCCGTGACGGCCGGCGACCTGAACGCACAGGGTGCCATGGCCGCGCTGCTGACCGATGCCCTGCAGCCCAACCTGGTGCAGACCATTGACGGCACGCCCTGCCTGATCCACGGCGGACCCTTCGCCAACATCGCCCACGGCTGCAACAGCGTCATTGCCACCCGCACCGCCCTTTCCCTGGCGGACTATGTGGTGACGGAGGCCGGCTTCGGTGCGGACCTGGGCGCGGAAAAATTCTTTGACATCAAGTGCCGTCAGAGCGGCCTGAGACCGGACGCGGTGGTGCTGGTTGCCACCATCCGCGCGCTGAAGCACCACGGCGGCTGCCACAAGGCGGAGCTGAGCCAGGAGGGGCTTGAGTACCTGAAGCGCGGCATGGAGAACCTGCTTGCGCACATTGCCAACATCCGCGATGTGTGGCACATGCCCTGTGTGGTGGCTATCAATCACTTTGTCAGCGATACAGAGGCGGAAATTGCGCTGCTGCGCGGCGCGGTGGAGGCTGCCGGCGCGCCGGTTGGCTTCTGCGACGGCTGGGCCAGAGGCGGCGAGGGCGTGACCGACCTGGCGGAACAGGTCTGCGCGCTGGTGGATGCCGCGGGCGAATCCCCACTGACCTTTACCTATGAGGACAGCCTCCCCCTGAAGGAAAAGATCGAAGCGGTTGCCCGCCGGGTGTACCACGCGGGCAGCGTGTCCTTCGCCCCGGCTGCCGAAAAACAGCTGGCTGCCTTTGAAGCGGAGGGCTGGGGAAACGCGCCGGTATGCATTGCCAAGACGCAGTACTCCTTCTCCGATGACCCGAAGCGCCTGGCCGCGCCCAGCGGGTATCCGCTGAACATCCGCCAGGTGCGGCTGTCCGCGGGTGCCGGATTTGTGGTGGCGTTTGCCGGCGACATCATTGCGATGCCCGGCCTGCCGAGGGTGCCCGCGGCGGAGGGCATCGATGTGGACGACAACGGCAGGATCAGCGGCCTGTTCTGATGCGCACCCAGGCGGCGCAATGGATAGGAAGAAAACGGCTGCTACAAATCAGCCGAAAGGCTGAATTGTAACGGACAGATTCCAAAACTGGCGTGCCAAAGTGGCTCATTGCGTTGTATTTTCCCTTTCAATATGCTACAATGCCCCTGACCCCTGTGGGTTGGGGGTTTTTGCGACGCTTTTTTTGCCGGGGGAGGTGCTGCCATGCGGCGCAGAACGGCTTCTGTTTACTCAATCACGTTCATGGCGGTGATGGCTGCCCTTGTCTATGTGGTCACTTTGTTCCGCTTCCCGCTGCTGGGAAGCAAAGTGCATTTTGCCAACGCGATCTGCCTGCTTTCCGGCCTGCTGCTGGGGCCGGTGCAGGGCGGCGTGGCCGCGGGACTCGGCTCCGCCCTGTACGACGCGCTGGCAGGCGGCTACGACCTGGTGAATGTGCTGATCACCTTTGTATCCAAGTTTCTTATGGCGTGGGTGTGCGGACGTATTGTCCGCAGCGCGGAACGCCTCAGCCTGCGGCGGCTGCTGGTCGCGGCGGCGGCGGGCTCTCTGACCTATGTGGCGGCGTATATGCTGAAAACGTTTGTGTTCCAGCGCTTTGTCTACGGCTATCCGCTGGACGCCACCTGGGCGACGATGGTCTCCAAGCTGATTCCCTCGCTGATCAACGCGGCGGTGTCCCTTGTGGCTGCGCCCGTGTTCTACCATGGGCTGCTGCCGGCCCTGCGGAAGAGCGGGGTACTGGAAAAAATGAATCCCGGCGCACTGTGATGAGAAGGCGGTACCGTACAATACGGTATCCACAGAGGACCATCCACCTCCTGAAGCAACCGAACAGCTTTGAATTCGGCAATTGTATCTGCCGCAGTATTCACACCTTCTCTTCTGCCTCAACTGAACGGTGCTGCCTTTAAGGAAAGGAAAAACGAGTATGTACAACTTCTCCTGTGACTATCTGGAGGGCTGCCATCCGGCGGTACTCAAGGCCCTGACGGAGACCAACCTGGAGCAGAACCCGGGCTACGGCATGGACCCCCATTGCGCCCACGCAGCGGACATGATCCGCGCGACCTTCAAGTGCCCCGAAGCGGACGTACACTTCCTGGTGGGTGGCACGCAGGTCAACGCGACGCTGATCGCCTCGGCCCTGCGCCCCTTTGAGGGCGTGCTGTGCGCGGCCACGGGCCACATCAACGTGCATGAGACAGGCGCGGTGGAGGCTACCGGCCACAAGGTGCTGCCCATCAAGGGGAAAGACGGCCGCATCAGCGGGACACAGGTGTCTGTGGAGGTGGCCCTGCAGGGGGACAACGAACACACGGTGAAGCCCGGCATGGTGTATATTTCACAGTCCACAGAGCTGGGCACCGTCTACGACAGGGCGGCGCTGGTGGACCTGTACCACACCTGCCAGGACCTCGGGCTGTACCTGTACATCGACGGGGCGCGGCTGGGCGTTGGCCTGCAGGCGGAAACCTGCGACCTGATGCCGGCGGATCTGGCGAAGCTGTGCGACGCCTTCACCATCGGCGGCACCAAGAACGGCGCGCTGTTCGGCGAGGCGCTGGTGATCCTGAACCCCGAGCTGAAAAAGGATTTCCGGTATATGATGAAGCGGCAGGGCTGCATGCTGGCCAAGGGCCGGCTGCTGGGCGTGCAGTTTGAGGCGCTGATGGAGAAGGACCTGTACTTCACCATGGCGAAAAAAGTGGTGGACCAGGCGATGCGCGTGCGGGATGCCCTGCTCAAAAGGGGCCTGCCGCTGCTGATTGATTCGCCCACCAACCAGCTTTTCCCCATCCTGACGGACGATCAGCTGGAGAAGATGGACGAGCACTTCATCTATGAAACCTGGGAGAGGGTGGATGAAAAGAGCACTGCGGTGCGCCTGTGCGTCTCCTGGGCCACGCCGGATGAAGCCGTGGATCAGCTGATAGAGCTGATCGGAAAGCTGTAAACAGATCTGCACAATATAATTCAGGCGCATTCTGGATAGAATGCGCGCTTTCAGATGCAGCAGACATGAAACCTGCAACATTTCTTCATATATTCGCAATAATTGTCTTGACATCGTAATAATTTCGCAATAAAATACAAGAGGACATCCAGCGGGATGCGGTTTTTGCCATCCCGAAAAGATATTGCTATCATCAAAGAGGTGATCTCATGATGACAGGACATTGCTCTTCCCTCCGCCCTCGCCCCGCAACGCGCGCTGCCGCGCTTTTGATGGTGCTCGCGCTGCTGCTGACCCTGGTTTCGCTGCCTGCCGGCGCTGCCGGCTGGTACGGGCGGGTACTGTCCGACGGCGTGAATGTGCGGGCTACTCCCGGTGAAAACGGCCCCCGTGTTTCGGTGGTGGAAGCCAAAACCGTGATGCCGATCAGGGAAAGCGCTACGGTCAACGATGTGCTGTGGTACTGCGTGACCTATACCGCCAAGGACAAAACCGGAAAAGAGATGACCGGCACCGGCTGGATCAACGGCGACTTTTTCTATCCGCTGACACCGGGCGAAGCCACACAGTATGAAAAGGACGGCACGCTTGGAACCCGTCCGTCCATCGGTGTGAAAGAAAACATTGATGTGGTGGGCGAGGTGTACGGCCGGGTGGTTGGCTCCGAGGTCAACTTCCGCGAAGCGCCCAGCATGCGCGGCCGTGTGCTGTTCCAGGTCAACCGGGGCGATGTGGTGCGCGTTTTTTCCTATCCCCCGGAGAATTCCGAGGACCCGTGGTACCACGTGCTGCTGAACGGCCAGGAGGGGTATATCCAGGGTGACTTTGTGCGCCTGTCCGCCAGCGCCTCGGAGACGAGCTGGCGCACCCCGACACCTGCACCCACGGCGACCCCCACCGCCACCCCCTTCTACCAGATACTGGGCTATGTGAAAACCATCACATCCAATGTGAACGTGCGTCTGCAGCCGGAAATCAACCCCACCAATTCCTTCCGAACGGTGGGAAAGAATCTGGTGCTGCCGTATATTTCCAATCCCATCAAGCCGGAGGGCGACAGCTACTGGTGGTATGAGGTCGTCGTTGAGGGCGATGTGGGCTACATCCGCGGCGACCTGCTGACGGAATGTGACGAAAAGGGCAGGGAAATGTCCGCCACCTCCACCCCGGTGGTGACCGCGACACCGAAGCCTGCCGGACACTTTGTAAAGACGATTACCGACAATGTCAACCTGCGCAGCGAGCCCCGCATCGAGGCAGGCAATTCCATCGGCAAGATCCGCCTGGGTACAGTGATGGCCTATTCCGACAGCCCGCTGCAGCCCTCCGGGGACCGGTATACCTGGTACTATGTCAACGCCAACGGCCTGTGGGGCTATGTGCGCAGCGACGTGGTGCAGGAATGCAACGAGGATGGCTCCGCGATTGACGCACCGACCAGTGTGCCCGTCACACTGGCCCCGACGGCGGTGGTGACCACGCCCTCCGCCGTTACGCCGACGCCTCACTCCGCCTCCGGGTGGGTGAAGGTGACCGGCTCCACCGTGAATGTGCGCAACGATCCCTCCACCGCGACCGGTACGGTGGTGGCGCGGGTAACGCGCGGCCAGATCCTGCCCTACGCGGGCACACCCACGCGGCCGGCCGGAGACAGCAGAACCTGGTATTTTGTCAGCTACGGCAGCGGCTGGGGCTATATCCGCTCCGACCTTGTGCAGGAGTGCAATGAAGACGGCTCCGCCATCGGCACGGTCACGCCGGTGCCGGTGATCACCGAGGTACCGGTCACCGCGCCGCCTGTCATCACCGAGGCGCCGGCTGCCAGCGGCTATGTGAAAACCATCAAGGGGTCTGTGGTGCTGCGCGCCGCTCCCTCTGTAAGCACCGGCGCGCGCATTACTGCCGTGGCGTATGGTGTGGTGATGCCCTATGCCGCGCTGGTGCAGCCGCAGGGAGAAACCTACAGCTGGTATTATGTAGAGTACAACGGCACCTGGGGCTATATGCGGGCCGACTGCGTGCAGCCCTGTGATGAGCACGGCGGGCCTATTTCCGGGCCGACGGCCGTGCCGACCGGTACAACCCCGACGCCTACATCCCCCTCCTATGTAACACCGACCCCCACCCAGCAGCCTGTGGTGACCGAGACACCGGCCGCCAGCGGCTATGTGAAAACGATCAAGGGCTCTGTGGTGTTCCGCTCATCGCCCGCGATTTCGCCCGCGACCTGGCTGGCCACTGTGCCCTACGGCACTGTGATGCCCCACGGCGGCGCGGTGCGCCCCTCCGGCGACACCTACAGCTGGTATTATGTGGAATATCAGGGCACCTGGGGCTATATGCGCGCCGACTGCGTGCGTGAATGCAACGCGGATGGCACGGACATCACCGCGCCGACCGTCGCGCCCACGGGCAGCCTGCCCACGGCCACCCCGACCCTGGCCCCCGTGACGGAGGCGCCTGCCGTGTCCGGCTATGTGAGAATCACAGGCACGAGCGTCAATGTGCGCTCCGGCCCGTCCGTCACCTCCCCGTCGCTCGGCACCGCGCTGCGCGGCACGGTGCTGCCCTTCGCGGGCCTGCCTGTGCAGGCGCCGGGAGAGAGCAACTACTGGTATTTCGTGCGCTTCGGCAACCAGTGGGGCTATGTGCGCAATGACTATGTGACCGAGTGCAACGCCGACGGCAGTGACCTGGTGTCGCCCACGGCGACCGCGATTGTGCCCACTCCCACGTCCACAGGTCCTGAGCCCACCCCGACCCTGGCGCGGACCGGCTTTGTGCGCGTGACGGTGAACAGCGTGAATGTGCGCTCCACCCCGCAGGTTACCGCGGGCAACATCATTACCCAGGCGAGGTACGGCAGCGTGATGGCCTTCTACGGCCAGCCTGTCATCCCCTCCGGCTCTGTCTACAGCTGGTATTATGTGCGCGTGGGCAGCACCATGGGCTATATCCGCTCGGACTACCTGCGCGAATGCAACCCGGACGGCTCAGACATTGTGACCCCCACCGCTGTGCCGGGCACACCCACCCCCACGCCGGTGATCACCGCGCCCCCGACGGAGGGGCCTGTGGTTGTGGGCTATGTGCGCACCACGGCGACCATCGTGCTGCGCGAGGCGCCGCAGGGCACCACCATTGAGACCATTGCCATTTCCACCGTGCTGCCGGTTGTGGGCGACACGGTCCGCTACAGCGGCTACACCTGGTATCCGGTCGTTTCACCGGTTTCCGGGCGCACAGGCTACCTGCGCGGCGACTACTTGCTGGAGTGCGACGAGTACGGACGCACCTTCCCGCCGGTGACCCCCACGCCCACCGCGGAGCCGGTGACGACGGCGACGCCGACACCTACCCCGACACAGGGCACGGTGACAGGCTATGTGAAGATCCGCAGCTATTCGGCCAACGTGCGCTCCGGCCCCTCCACCGCCTACAGCAGGATCGGCACGGTTTACCAGAACACGGTGCTGGCCTATTACGGCGCGCCGGTGGCTGAGGGCAGCTACCTCTGGTACAACGTGAGCACCTCCTTCGGCATGGGCTATGTGCGGTCTGACCTGATTATCCTGACGGATATGGGCGGCGATCCCATCACTACCGCCACGCCCACTGTGGCGCCCACGCCGACCTATGATCCCGCCAACAACGAGGCGGAGTACTTCACTCTCTCCACATCCTCGGCCGGGTATCTCTCCTCTGACCTGAACAACCAGGAGGTGACCCGCCTGACCCGTGCGCTGAAGAACCAGGGCTACTACAGCGGCTCGGTCACCAGCTCTTACACAAGCGCTGTGGCCAGCGCGGTCTCCGCCTTTGAGCGGGCCATTGGCGTCACGGCGGACGGCATTGCCTGGCCGAGTGTGCAGCACGCGCTCTACGGCACACGCCCCTATGACCCGGGTGTGGTGGCCACACTGACCATGGACATTTACCCCGCAGAGAAGATCGACTGGTACACCGGCGGCATACAGGATATGTGGCCAAAGGGCGCCAATATGAAGATCTACGATGTGTATACCGGCATTGTGTGGTGGGCGCATCGCTGGAGCGGCGGCCAGCACGCGGACATTGAGCCCCTGACCGCGGCGGATACCGCGCGCCTGTGCCAGGCCTATGGCGTCAGCACAGCCGAGGAGCTGCAGCGCGGCAACAAGTGGGAGCGCCGTCCCTGCCTGGTGACCATCGGCAACCGCACCTTTGCCTGCTCGCTGTACGGCATCCCCCACAACCCGGAGGGCGATACCATCTCGAACAACAACATGGGCGGCCAGATCTGCCTCCACTTTACCAACAGCCGCACTCACGGCACCAATATCGTGGAGGAAAATCACGTCAAGGCCATCCAGTACGCCTGGGAGCATGCGCCCCAGGGGCACAAGTAAGCCTGAATGAACAAACACCCTCTCCCGGCAACGGGGGAGGGCTTTTCACAGCCTGCGGAGAGCGGGCTGCAGCTTTGCAAAAGAAAAGGCCCCTTTCAATGGCGAAAGGGGTCCTGCATTCTTTACGCAGAGATGAACCGGCTGGTAGGGCGGCCTTCGCTCACTCCTCCATCATCTCTTCCCACGCCTGGTACAGCGCCTCCATTTCCTTCTGCTTCTGCTGGTAGGCGCGGCTCAGCGCCTGGGCGCGGGCACTGTCTGCGTAGGTGGCGGGGTCGGCCAGGGCGGCTTCCAGCTCGGCGGCTTCCTGCTCGGCTTTGGCCACGGCGGCCTCCGCGGCGGCCAGTGCCTGCTGGCGCTCCTTTTGCCGCGCGGCCTCCTCACGGGTCTTTTTCTTTTCTTTCTCCAGGGCGGTGCGGGTCTGCTGCGGCGCGGAGCCGTCTGGCGGCAGCTCGCGGTGCACCTTTTCCCAGTAGTCATCGTAGTTGCCCAGGTACTCCAGTACGCCGCCTTCCTCCAGCACCATCACCTTTTCAGCGAAACGGTTGATGAAATACCGGTCGTGGCTGATGGCCAGTATCGTGCCGGGGAAGGACTGCAGCGCCTCCTCCAGCACCTCGCGGCTGTCCATGTCCAGGTGGTTGGTCGGCTCGTCCAGCAGCAGCACATTGTCCTTGTGCAGCATCAGCTTGGTCAGGGCCACACGTCCCTTTTCGCCGCCGGAGAGGGTGGAAACGGGCATCAGCACATCGTCACCGGAAAAGAGAAACTGTCCCAGCGCCCCGCGCACCTCCGTCTGGTCGAGGCGGCGGAAGTCGTCCCACACCTCATCCAGCACGGTTTTTTCATTGTGCAGGCGGGCCTGATGCTGGTCGTAGTAGCCCACGTCCACCTGCGCGCCGTAGCGGATGGTGCCGCTGTCCGGCTTTTCCTCGCCGACCAGGCAGCGCAGCAGCGTGGTTTTGCCCACGCCGTTGTCGCCGATCAGCGCGACACGGTCCCCGGCGCGAAGGTGCAGCTTCACATGGTCAAACAGAGTGCGCTGGCCGTAGCTCTTTTTCAGCTCGTCCACCATCAGCACATCCTCACCGGTGCGGCGTCGCACATCAAAGTGGAAGTGTACGGTCTTTTCATCCGTCGGCTTTTCCAGCCGTTCCAGCTTTTCCAGCCGCTTCTCGCGGCTTTCGGCGGCGCGGATGCTCTTTTCCCTGTTGTACATGCGGTAGCGGGCGATGATGGCCTCCTGCCGCGCAATCTCCTTCTGCTGCAGCTGCCAGGCCTTGATGCGTATTTCAAAGCGCTCCGCCCGCTGGGCCATGTAGGCGGTGTAGTTGCCGTCGTAGCATTCCACCGTGCCGAAGAGCAATTCACCCATGCGGCCGCACACATGGTCCATGAAGTACCGGTCATGGCTGACGACCAGCACTGCGCCGCGGTAGCTCTGCAGGTAGTCCTCCAGCCAGGAAATGGCCTTCAGATCCAGGTGGTTGGTCGGCTCGTCCAGCAGGAGGATGTCCGGCTCGGTCAGCAGCAGGCGGCCCAAGCAGAGCCTCGTCCGCTCCCCGCCGGACAGCAGCGCCGCACGCTGGCTCTGCTGCGCCTTTGTAAAGCCCAGACCCGCCAGCACCCCCTGCACCGCCGAGCGCCAGCCGTAGCCGTTGGCGTTTTCGAAATCCCGGGTCAGCCGGTCGTATTCCGAACCCAGGCGGTGAAGCTTCTCCGCGTCCTCCGCGGCGGCGGCCATTTCCTCCTCAAGGGCGCGCAGGCGGCGCTCCATGGCCACCACCGGGTCAAACACGGTCTCCAGCTCCTCCAGCACGGTGCGGTTTTCATCCACGGCGCCCTGCTGGGCCAGGTAGCCGAAGCGCAGCCCCTTCTGCACGTTCATAGTGCCCGCGTCGGCGGTCTCCAGGCCGGCGATGATTTTCATCAGCGTGGACTTGCCGCTGCCGTTGACCCCCACCAGCCCCATGCGCTCGCCGTTTTGCAGGGTAAACGAAACGTCCTTCAGCACCTGGTTGGTGCCGAAGCTCTTCTGGATTCCCTGCAGGGCAAGAAGGATCATGGTTTTGTTCTCCTGTCTAAACCTTTGCTTTTGTAAAGAGCGCTTTCCATGATTTGTAAATGTTGTTTGTTCAATTCATCCCCTTCTGATTCAGTAATGATATTTCCTCCGATCAGAAGCCCAACAAGAAATGAGTATGGGAAAACAGCTATTGAGAGTGTACTTTTTGTCTCCAAGAGGTTTTTGTATGCATTGTCCCTGTATTTATTCAATTCTTTTATTGCTGCATCTTTGCCATAAGTCGAAGCAATAAACATCATATTATCAGCAAATTCTGCAGATGCCCTACTCAATGTACCGTTTGAACTATTGAGCAGGCATTCGATATATTCCTCATTTGGGGTATATGTCTCTCTTCTTGTTGGTTTCTGGGGTGTTACTTTTCGAGGGGGAGTAGAATACATAAGAAACTCATTGAACGGATTGGTATTATAAATACCAAATGCTTTCTTTTTCCAAAATGTCTCAAATAATGACTCATCTGAAAGTAATTTTTTGTTTACAACTCCTGAAATATATGCCCACCAAATCGTGTGTCCAATTATTAATCCGATAATCCCCACACCAAATGAAAGTATCCATTGATGCTCACGCATTATTGTGCTCTGTAATACGATACTTCCGATACTCAGAACCCAAAAAACCAATTTGTAATGCGGATAAAACGAATGTACCAAAAACAAAGGGATCGCAAACAGCATTGTCCAATATGGAATAGAAAAGTAGTAACACACAAGAAAAATAGAGAATGCGGGGAGCAGCAACATAATTATTGGTGTAATATGGTTTATTGGATTGATTTGGCATGCCATAGTGTATCCCACAGAATGCGGATAAGAAAGCTTTGCAGACTTCATCTCTATTGCAGATTGAATATCTTCATATGTATTGAATGGAGTATCCTGAGAATAATCCATCTTCTTCCTCCAGATTCATAAGCGTTGTTTTGGAAAGTATCTTCTTATGGCTTCTGCAATCAAGTGGAATAACCTATCACCATATCTCAAAATGCTGTGTTTTCGCCAAAGATTATAGATGATTGGGCCAATCACCTTCAGTAATTGAGCTCTAAGGCGCTTTGAAGAGTATAAACTCCTCCCACCTTATCCCTCCACGCCAGGTCGATGCACACGTCCTCGCCCAGCACCATGCCCTCGATTTCCGCGCGGGTCTGGCTGGTTTCAAGGGCGAGCTTCGGCGTGTTGTTTTCCCCGGAGAGGTGGCCGAGGATGATGTTTTTCACCCCGGTGGACACCAGCGACACCAGCGCCTCGGCGCAGGCCTCGTTGGAGAGGTGGCCGTTCCTGCCCAGGATGCGCCGCTTCAGCCGCTCCGAGTAGTGGGGATTGGCCAGCAGCAGATCCGGGTCGTGGTTGGACTCCAGCAGCACCAGGTCGCTGCCGGAAACAGCCTCGTGCACCTGCTTTGTATAGTGGCCGAGATCCGTGGCGGTGGAAACGGACAGCTGCCCGCCCCACAGGCGGAAGCCGACGGGCTCCGCCGCGTCGTGGGGGATGCGGAAGGGCACCACGCCCAGGCTGCCGATGTAGAAATCCTCGTCGGAGAGGAAGGTGCGCCGCAGGTCAGCAGGCACCTTGCCCAGCTTGCCCTCCATGGCCTGCCAGGTGGCCTCGTTGGCGTAGACCGGCAGGTGATACCGCCGGGAAAGGATGCCAACGCCAGCAATGTGGTCGGCATGCTCATGGGTCACCAGTATGCCGCTGAGCGAAGACGGGTCTACTTCGATGTAGCGCAGCGCTTCCTCCACACAGCGGCCGCTCTTTCCGGCGTCCACGAGCAGGCAGGTCTCACCGTACTCCACATACAGCGCGTTGCCGCTGGAGCCGGAATACAATGGGCAGAAACGCATGTCCATTCACATCGCGCCCTCCCAGCGCTCCATCAGCTCCAGCAGGCGCTCCAGCTCGTCACGGCTGTAATACTGCAGGGTGATCTTCCCCTTCTTTTCTGTGCCGGACAGCACGGTGCGCAGCCCGGTGACCTCGCGGATGCGGGTTTCGGCCTGCTGCAGCTCTGTCGTCAGCGGACGGCGGCGCTTCTCCCGGTCTGCCTTCACGGCCCTGCGCTGGGCCACCAGCTCTTCCATCTGGCGGACATTGTAGCCCTTCTCCACCGCTTCCTTTGCCAGCATGGCCTGCGCCTCCGGGGAGGAAAGGCTGCACAGCGCCCGGGCGTGCCCGGCGGACAGCTTGCCCTCGCGCACCAGATCCTGTACACTATCGGGCAGGGTCAGAAGCCGCACCAGGTTGGCCACGTTGGAGCGGCTCAGGCCGATGCGGTCGGCCGCCTGTTCCTGGGTGTAGGCGCTGCGCTCCATCAGGTCACGGATGCCCTGCGCCACCTCCATCGCGTTCAGGTCCTCGCGCTGCAGGTTTTCAATCAGCGCGATTTCAAGCTGCTCGCGGAGGGTGATCTCCCGCACCAGGCAGGGGACCTTGCTCAGGCCGGCCCTGCGCGCGGCGCGCCAGCGGCGCTCGCCGGCTACCAGCCGGTAGCGCCCGCCGCCTGAGTGAACAACCAGCAGCGGCTGCAGGATGCCCTGCTCGCGGATGGACTGTGCCAGCTGCTCTATGGTTTCCTCGGAAAAGACCCGGCGGGGCTGATCGGGATTGGGGTCAATATCACCGATGGCGATGTCCTCCACCGGCACACCGGATGTAAGGCTCTCGGGCAGCAGCACATCCAGCCCGCGCCCCAGGCCGTGTTTTTTGGGCATGATTTTCCTACCTCTTCTTAGATTACAATTCAGCCTTGCGGTTGAATTGTAGATGCTGAGGAACGTTTTCACTGGCCGTGGGCCAGTGAAAACTCCCCGCCCGACCGGGAGACCCGGTCGATACGATTACAGTCAGGGGACTGGCTGTCCCCTGACAACCCCCGCTAGTTACTGAGTGCAATGCTAAATAGTAACCTTCTCAGGAATGTCACTTTATAACCTGCGCATTCTGTACAAGTTATTCTCGGACAGATTCTTACTTCTTCTTCTTTTTCTTTTTATCCTTTTTTCCGCCGTCCTTTTTCTCCCTCTTCACCTCGTCCAGCGAGGAGGGGAGGGGAGAGGCACCGTTGCGGCTGAGGAATTCCCTCGCCAGGGCGGCGTAGGCCAGTGATCCGGCGGATTTCGCGTCGTAGATATGTATGGGCTCCCCGTGGGAGGGCGCCTCGCTCAGCCGCACGCTGCGCGGCACGGTGACGGAATAGACCTGCTGTGGGAAGTGCTTTTTGACCTGCTCCACCACCTGGAGGCCGAGGTTGGTGCGCCCGTCCAGCATGGTGAGCAGGATGCCTTCGATTTCAAGACGCGGATTGATGCCGCGGCGCACGCGTGTGATGGTCTCCATCAGGCTGGTGACACCCTCCAGGGCATAGTACTCGCATTGGATGGGCACCAGCACGCTGTCAGCGGCGGCCAGCGCGTTCAGTGTCAGAAGACCCAGGGAGGGCGGACAGTCGATGAGGATGATGTCATAATCGGCGGAGATGGCGGAAAGCGCCGTTTTCAGGCGGTATTCACGCTGGGGCAGGTTGACCAGCTCCACCTCGGCGCCGGCCAGGCGAATGTCGCTGGCCATCACGTCCAGCCCCTTCCAGTCGGTGCTTTCCACCGCCGAGCGCGCGGGCGCCTGCCCCATCAGGACCTCGTATACGCTGACGTCTCCCGCCTCCATGCCCGCGCCGCTGGAGGCGTTGCCCTGGGGATCCAGATCCACCAGCAGCACCCGCTGCCCCATTTCGCCGAGCATGGCGGACAGATTCACCGCTGTGGTGGTCTTGCCCACGCCGCCCTTCTGATTGGTGACTGCAACCGTTCTGGACATCCGTTTCCTCCGTGTGAAAAGCTGTTTTCAGCGGCGCACCCGGCGCCGCAAACAGAACAATTATAGAGGATGAAACTGAAAAAGTAAAGGGGGGCGCATTGACAGTTTCCCCCTCAGTGATTATAATACGCAAGGCTGTCTGAACTGCAGCCGCGCCGCAATGGCGGCGCGAACCAAGGAGCTGTCCGGCTTGCGCATCCTGCACAAGCTGTTCCCGGATAGTCCCCGGGCCGAAGCGCGCGTAGAAGGAGCGACAGGTATACATGATCCGTGAAGATATCCGCAACATTGCCATTATTGCCCACGTTGACCACGGCAAGACCACCCTCGTGGACCAGATGCTCAAGCAGGGCGGTGTGTACCATGAAAACCAGCAGACCGTGGACCGTGTGATGGACTCAGGTGACATTGAGCGGGAGCGCGGCATCACCATCCTGGCCAAGAACACCGCTGTGCACTACGGCAAGACCAAGATCAACATTGTGGACACCCCCGGCCACGCCGATTTCGGCGGCGAGGTGGAGCGCGTGCTCAAGATGGTGGACGGCGTGCTGCTGCTGGTGGACGCCTTTGAGGGCCCGATGCCCCAGACGCGTTTCGTGCTGCAGAAGGCGCTGGACCTGAAGCTGAAGGTGCTGATTGTTATCAACAAAATCGACCGCCCGGACGCCCGCTGCGAAGAGGTGGTCGGTGAGATACTCGATCTGCTGATTGACCTGGATGCGGACGAGAGTACCCTGGATAACCCCATCCTGTATGTTTCCGCGCGGAAGGGTACCGCGACGCTGAGCCTGGATACTCCCGGCACCGATCTCCGCCCGCTGTTCGACGCGATTCTCCATTATATTCCCGCGCCGGAGGGCGACCCCGAGGGCCCCGCGCAGGTGCTCATTTCCACGATTGATTATTCCGATTATGTGGGCCGCATCGGCGTGGGCCGCGTGACGCGCGGCAGCTTCCGCGAGGGCATGATGGTGGTGCACACCAACCTGGAAACGGGCGTGACCTCCCCGCAGTGGCGTCTGTCCGGCCTGTTCCAGTACGACGGGCTGAAGCGCATCGCGGCCAAAGAGGTCACCATGGGTGACATTGTGGCCCTGACCGGCGCGGAGGACATCTCCATCGGCGATACTGTCTGCGACCCGGGCTGTGTGGAGGGCCTGCCCTTCGTCAAGATTTCCGAGCCGACCGTGACCATGACCTTCTCGGTCAACGACAGCCCCTTCGCCGGACGCGAGGGCGAGTATGTCACCAGCCGTCACCTGCGCGCGCGCCTTTTCCGAGAGCTGCAGACAGACGTGTCCCTGCGGGTCAACGAGACAGAGACCACGGACGCCTTTGAGGTGTGCGGGCGCGGTGAGCTGCACCTGTCCATACTGATTGAGAACATGCGCCGTCAGGGCTACGAGTTTGCTGTCAGCAAGCCCCGCGTCATCTACAAGGAGATCGACGGCGTGAAGTGTGAGCCGATCGAGCGGCTGGTGGTGGACACGCCGCAGGCCACGGCCGGCGCGGTGATTGAGAAGATCGGCCGCCGCCGCGGCACGCTGGAGCACATGAGCGGCACCGACCGGGTTCGCCTGGAATTCCTTGTGCCCAGCCGGGGACTGTTCGGCTACCGCTCGGAATTCATGACCGACACCCGCGGCGAGGGCATCATGTCCGCCGTGTTCGAGCGCTACGAGCCTGTGAAGGGAGACATTCCCCACCGCAATGTAGGCGCCCTGGTGGCGCATGAAAACGGCACCTCCAACAGCTACGGCCTGTTCTACGCGCAGGAGCGCGGCACGCTGTTTATCGGTGTGGGCCTGGAGGTTTATGAGGGCATGATTGTCGGCCAGAACGCCCGCCCGGGCGACCTGGTGGTGAATGTGTGCAAGGCAAAGCACGTGACCAACATGCGCAACGCCTCCGCCTCGGAGGACAGTCTGCGCCTGGTGTCCATCCGCCCGCTCTCGCTGGAGGAGTGCCTCGAATTCATCGACGATGATGAGCTGCTGGAGGTGACCCCGAAGAACCTGCGCATGCGCAAGCGCATCCTGAACGCGGGCGACCGCGCGCGGCAGTGGCGCAAGGGAAACTGAGCGTACCCTTCGCAAAATAATAGAAACCGAACGCATTGTGAGAGCAGGGGCGTTCGGTTTTTGTTGCGGCGGATTTGCGTTTTCCGCCGAGCTGTGCTATGATATGGGCGAACATATGGGAACATACATTCCTGTTTTGGCGGAGGCAGGAGGATAGGTGTTCAACACAACAGGGAAAGGAGAAGAATGACGAGAAAAACCATTGCCACTCCGGAAGAGGTGCTGAAGGCACTGACGCTGATACTTCGCGGCGAGATGGCCGAGGAAAAGGGCGGCCCGAAGGTATCCGAGCGGCAGCGCGCCGCGGAGCTGCTCGGCAAACGGTATGGCCTGTTTGACAAGCCGGAGGCGGAGGAGGCGCAGGAGCGCGTCCGCCAGGCGCTGCCGGAGGTGCGGCAGCTCGTAAACCGGATGAAGGAGCGGTGTGAAGGTGAGTGAGGTCACACGCGCGCAGGCGCTGGAGGCGCTGACCCTGATGCCTGCGGAGGTTGGCCGGCTGTGCGGCTTTGACAGGCTGGGCGCCATGCACAACCGCTGGATTCGGCAGATGCTGCTCACATCCTCTGACATGACACTGCTGGCGCACCGCGGCAGCTATAAGACCATCTGCCTGAGTGTGGCCCTGGCCATCCTGCTGGTGATTGAGCCGGAAAAGAAGCTGCTGTTCCTGCGCAAAACGGACGGCGACGTGGCGGAGGTGCTGCGGCAGGTGGCCTCCATCGTGCGCACGCCGGCCTTTCAGGCGCTCGGCGGGGCGGTGTGGGGCTGCGCTCCGGAGGTGGCGCGCCTGACGCAGGGCGGCCTGACGCTGTCAACCCACCTCTCGCAGCGGGGCGCGCAGCAGCTGACGGCGCAGGGCATCGGCGGCTCGCTGACGGGAAAGCACGCCGATATCCTCATCACAGACGATATCGTCAACCTGCAGGACCGCCTGTCCCCTGCGGAGCGGCAGCGCACAAGGCAGGTTTACATGGAGCTGCAGAACATCCGCAACCCGGGAGGGCGCATCATCAACACGGGCACGCCCTGGCACCCGGAGGATGCCGTCAGCCTGATGCCCAACCAGGTCCGGTGGGACTGCTACACCACCGGCCTGCTCACGGCGGATGAAATTGCCGGGCTGCGCCGGTCCATGCTGCCCTCCCTTTTTGCGGCCAACTATGAGCTGAAGCTGATCGCTTCGGAGGAGGCGCTGTTCTCCTTCACACCCCCGGAGGAGAAGGACAGCAGCCTTCTCTGGGGTGGCGCGGCGCACCTGGACGCCGCCTACGGCGGGGGCGACTGCACCGCGCTTACCTGCGCGAAGGCCGCGGGAGGCAGGGTGCTGCTGTACGGCCGGCTGTGGCCCGGTCATGTGGACAGCCACCTTACTGACATCGTGGCGGAGTGCGGCAGGCTGCGCTGCGCGCCGCTGTATCTGGAGGTGAACGCAGACAAGGGCTATCTTGCCAAGGTGCTGCGCGCGCGGGGGCTGGCGGTGCACCCCTATACAGAGCGGATGAACAAGTACCTGAAAATCTCCACACACCTCAGGGCTGTATGGCCGAGGGTGGCCATCGTGCGCGGCACCGATCCGGCGTGGCTGCGCCAGGTGCTGG
The DNA here is from genome assembly GCA_946407745.1 of uncultured Clostridia bacterium. Classification (GTDB taxonomy): domain Bacteria; phylum Bacillota; class Clostridia; order Christensenellales; family Aristaeellaceae; genus RUG11272. Next base: position 13,828 of record CAMJPQ010000013.1, on the reverse strand, counting down.
CCTACAGTGTGAACGCCGAGCACGATGACGCGCCGGACAGCGCCGCCAGCCTCATGCGGGCAATGCGGCTGAAACTATGACCGCCCCCTGCGGCGTCGGAACAAAAGCCACGCCCTGAACAGCTGCCACCTGTCCGCAAGCATCCGGGCGAGGCCGCGATGGCTGTCCGGGCTTTGATTGTCCCCGTGCCGGCGGTACAGCAGCAACTGATCGGGGATGAACAGCACCTGCCCGATACAGCAGGCGGCCAGAGCCAGGGCGCTGTCGTGCATGGGCACGCCCTGCGGCAGGGGGAGGGCCAGCGCCAGCGCTTCCCTGCGCAGGGCCATGCAGCAGCCCCGCGCCTCGTTCTTCCAGAGAATGCCGGCGGGCGTCAGACGATGGGCAGCAGGCGCGGGCGGCTGCGCGGGCAGCGGGTTCAGCGCACTGTCTGTCCACACGCAGCCGTGCACCACGGCAGTGACAGCCGCACTGCTGAAGGTCTTCAGCACGGCTTCCGTTTTGCCGGGCAGCCATACATCATCCTGGTCGGAGAGGAAGACGATCTCTCCCCGGCAGTGCCGCAGGGCGCAGGAGAAATTCGCGATCACCCCCGCCTCGTCGCAGGGGATGACGGTGATGCGGCGGTCCTCCTGCGCAAGCCGCCGCGCCAGGGCCAAAGTACCGTCCGCGGACGGGTTGACCGAGAGGATCAGCTCATCCCCGCCGGCCAGCTCGGGAAGGATGGAGCGCACCTGCGCTTCAAGGTATTTTTCCCCGTTGCAGGCGGCCAGCGCCACGGACACCATGGGCCTTCCGGACATGCTCGTTGCCTCCTCCCGCCGCCGGGCCTCCCGCCCGGATAAGCGAAGCATTCATTCTCAGATACTCATTGTACCAGATCGGCACGGTTTTGGAAAGGTGGCCTGCTCCGCGCCCAGCAGACACAGCGCCGGACAAGCCGACTGCCGCGGCGCGTACATGGGCGGGAAGGACACAGCTTTTGCGGATGGGGGAGCAGAGAAACAGCCGCGGTCACACGCCATCGGTGACTGCGGCTGTTTTCAAATGGTATGAAATCTCAGGCTTATTCTTCATCGCCTGCGGCAGACGCGTCTTCCGGCTCCTCCTTTGGCGCCGGCAGCGCGGGGGAATTGAGAATGGCCATGAATTCTTCGCCCGTGATGGTCTCACGCTCCAGCAGGAAGGCGGCCAGCTCGTGCAGCTTGTCCATGTCGCCGCGTAGTATTTCGGTGGCCTTTGCGTGGGCATCCCGGATGATGCCCATCACGGCCTCGTCAATGCGGGCGGCAGTCTGCTCAGAGCAGGCCAGGCTGGTATCGCCGCCGAGGTACATGTTGTTGACCACGGACAGCGCGGTCATGCCGAAGTCGTCGCTCATGCCCAGCCGGGTCACCATGGTGCGGGCCAGCTTGGTGGCCTGCTCGATATCGTTGGCGGCGCCGCTGGTGATCTGGTGGAAAATCAGCTCCTCCGCGGCGCGCCCCGCGGTGAGGGTGGTGATCTTGTTCAGCAGCTCCTCCCTGGTCATCAGGTAGTGCTCATCCTCATCCACCTGCATTGTGTAGCCCAGCGCGCCGCTGGTGCGCGGGATGATGGTGATTTTGTGCACCGGCGCGGAGGCCTTCTGCCTGGCTGCCACCAGCGCGTGGCCGATTTCGTGATAGGATACGATCTTCTTTTCCTCCGGGCTGATGACGGCGCCCTTGCGCTGGTAGCCTGCCAGCACGGTTTCAATGGCTTCCTCCAGATCGCGCTGCTCCACCCGATTCCGGCCTTCCTTCACAGCCAGCAGCGCGCCTTCGTTGATAATGTTGGCCAGCTCCGCGCCGCTGGTGCCGCTGGTAGCCAGGGCGATGGCGCGGAAATTAACCTCGTCGGACATCTTCACGTCCTTGGCGTGCACGCGGAGGATGGCCTCACGGCCCGCCAGGTCCGGCAGCTCCACCGGCACGCGGCGGTCAAAGCGGCCGGGTCGAAGCAGGGCGTTGTCCAGGCTCTCCGGGCGGTTGGTGGCCGCCAGGATCACCACGCCCTTGCTGCCGTCGAAGCCGTCCATTTCCGTCAGCAGCTGGTTCAGGGTCTGCTCACGCTCGTCATTGCCGCCCAGGCCGTTGGCGGCGTCGCGCTTTTTACCGATGGCGTCGATCTCGTCGATGAACACGATGCAGGGGGCCTTCTCCTGCGCCTGCTTGAACAGGTCGCGCACGCGGGCGGCACCCATACCTACGAACATTTCCACAAATTCGCTGCCGGAGATGGAGAAAAAGGGTACACCGGCCTCACCGGCCACAGCCTGCGCCAGCAGGGTCTTGCCTGTGCCTGGCGGGCCGACCAGCAGCGCGCCCTTGGGCAGGCGCGCGCCGATTTCCTTATACTTGTTGGGGTCGTGCAGGAAGTCGACGATCTCCTTCAGCGCGGCCTTGGCCTCATCCTCGCCGGCTACGTCGGCGAAGGTCTTGCCTGTCTGTGCGGCCACATACACCTTGGCGTTGCTCTTGCCGAAGGACATCGCGCCGCCGCCCATGTTCTTGGACATCTGCCGCATGAGGAACTGGCCCAGCACCACAAAGATCACAATCGGCATGATCCATGTCAGCAGGAATTCGAGTATCGGGGAGATCTGTGTCGGCAGGTTCTTTTTGAATTCCACGCCGGCCTGCTGCATTCTGGTCACCAGGCTGGGGTCCTCCACACGGCCGGTGACGCAGGTGACGCGGCTGTCGCCGATTTCCATCACGAAGGTGATGGAGGAATCGGTCAGCTCCGCCTGCTTCACATACCCCTTGTCCAGCGCGTCCAGAAAAGCGCTGTATGACAGCTCGTAGGTCTGGTCTCTGCCCATATAGGGCACGATGAGCATATTGATCAGCAGCACAATGGCCAGCACGATAACATAATAAAAGATCAGCGGCTTCTTTGGCGGTTTCACCTCAGGCTTCAAACAATCATCTCCTTGCTGCCTGACTGATTGACATTCAAAGTCTAAGACATTATAATGAACTTCAAATGAAAAGACAAGAAATAAATGATGAAATATCTGTTATAAATGAGGAGGAGAAAGAACATGAACACAGCTGCTCAAGCGACAGCAGCGCTGCGGCGCCTGCTGGATTTCGCCGAGGCCAGGGGACTGACACCGGCGGAGGACAGGCCGTATTACCTGAACCTGCTTCTGGACGCGCTGCGCATGGACGCGCCGGAGGAGGAAGAGGCTTCCACCGCGGCACCTGTTCCCGAAACCGCGACAGAGCTGCTGAAGGAGATCAGCGCGATTGCGGTGAACCGTGGGCTGATTGACGATACGCAGACGGACCGCGAGCTGTTTTCCGCCCGTGTGATGGGCCTGCTGACCCCCTCTCCCCGGGAGGTGCGGGAGGACTTTGCCGCCGCGCTGGCGGAGAAGGGCGCCGAGGCCGCCACGGACGGCTTCTATCAGCTGTGCCGCAGCTGCGACTATATCAAGGTGGATGCCATCGCCCAGAACATCCGCTATTTCGCGCCCACTGAGGTGGGCGAGCTGGAGATCACCATCAACCTCTCCAAGCCGGAGAAGGACCCGAGGGAGATCGCCAAGCTGAAGAACGCGCCGACGGTGGGCTATCCCCGGTGCATGCTGTGCGTGGAAAACCCGGGCTACGCAGGGCGCGGAAACTTCCCCGCCAGGCAGAATCACCGCATGATTCCGCTGAAGCTGGCCGGCGCGGACTGGTACCTGCAGTATTCCCCGTACGCGTACTATCCGGAGCACTGCATTGTGCTCAACGGACAGCATGTGCCGATGCGTATCGACGCGGGCACCTTTGACCGCCTGTTTGCCTTTGTGGACCAGTTCCCGCACTACTTCCTGGGCAGCAACGCGGATCTGCCCATCGTGGGCGGCTCCATCCTCAACCACGACCACTTCCAGGGCGGACGCCACACCTTCCCCATGGACAACGCCGAGGCGCTGTGCCGGCTGACCTCCCCGGCGGAAGGCGTGCAGGCCAGCCTGATGAACTGGCCGCTGACCACGCTGGAGCTCTCCGGCATCGACGCCGCTGCGCTCAAGCGGGAGGCCGTGCGCGTGCTGGAGGCCTGGAGGCAGTGGAGCGACGCCGAATGCGGCATCATTGCCTTTGAGGAGGATGGCACGCCCCACAACACCATCACGCCCATCCTGCGCAAAAAGGACGGAAAGTATCTGCTGCGGCTGGTGCTGCGCAATAACCGCACCACGGAGGAGCATCCGCTGGGGCTGTTCCATCCGCACGCGCCGCTGCACCACATCAAGCGGGAAAACATCGGGCTGATCGAGGTCATGGGCCTGTTCATCCTGCCCGGCCGCCTGAAAACGGAGCTGGCGCTGCTGAGCGGCTACCTGACCGGCGAAAAGCCGCTGACCTATCCCGCGGAGGACGACCCCTGCGCCAAGCACTACCCCTGGCTGCTCGAAATTGCCGAAAAGCACGGCACCTCCCTGACGCCCGCAGAGGCCGGGGGTGTGCTGCGGCAGGAGACGGCCAATGTCTGTGCCCAGGTGCTGCGTGACGCCGGTGTGTACAAGCTGGATGAAAAGGGCGTGCGCGGCTTCCTGCGCTTTGTGGAAAGCCTCGGGTACGGCAGGGCGTAACAAGCGGCGCAAAAAGAACGGGCCTTGCGGCTTCAATACCGCAAAGCCCGTTTCCGGCGCCTGCCGGGGCGCTCTGCTCAGTCTCCCCAGAAGATGAGATCAAAGCAGGGATACAGTATATCTCCGTTTTCCGCGTCCTGCACAAGATAGGTGCCAGTCAGCGTGCCGTACATGCGGTGCTGTGTGTCGGGGTCGAAATTGGGCTGCTCCTTGCAGGTGACCGCCACAATATCGGCGTAGCCGCTCTTGAGCTTGCGCATGGCCATAAACAGCACCCACTCGTCGCCGCTCTCCTGTGAGGAAATGAGGTACAGCGGATAGGTCATGGTGCGGCCGGTGTAGCCGTCCAGGTTCTTCTTAAGGGTGGTGTAGGCGGGCTTGATGGCCGACTCCACAGCCTTGGTGCGGATGTCCATTTCGCTGAAGACCCGCGTAGCGGTGGAGGTGAACCTCCGCGTGGAGTAGCCCTTCTTCTCAAACACCAGGGAGAAGTTATACACGCCCTCCTTGTCGGTGGGAACCTTGAAGGAGAACCCGCCGGAGTTGTTCACGGTGACGGCCTTGGTGTACACGCCGTCCACGATGCACTGCACCTTGGTCTGCTTGAGGCAGGTGCCGCTGACCACATAGGTGTCCCCGGTCAGCTGGGTGGGCAGCGGCTGGTTCAGGTTGACAAACAGCAGCCCCTTCTGATAGGTGGTGGTGTCGAACACCGCTTCCTCGACGATTTCATCGCCGGAAAAGACGGAGATGGTCATCAGCCACACGCCCTCGGCGGGCAGGGTCACCGGCAGGGAGAACTTGCCGCTTCTGCTCGCGGTGTCCTCCACCTGCACAACCTGCGTATCGCTCATGCGCATCAGCACGCCCACCAGGCGGAGATCCTTGGTGCAGGTGCCCTTCACGGTGAAGGTGCCCGTATCGGTCTCCTTGGGCGGCTTGGTCTCAAACTGGAGATTGGTGATGATTTTCGGCACGATGGGGTTGCCGTTCTCATCCACCGCCGCGTTGGTGGAGGTGAAGTTCACCGTCTTCCAGATGGTGTTCAGCGCGGCTTCGTCGGCGTTCTTGGGGTTGCGCCCCCACACCTGGTAGTCCAGCGTGATGTTATAGCCGTTTTTGAAGGTGCGGCGCACATAGCCGCGCCAGCTCTGCCCCTCCCAGGTGCGCTTGTACTGGAACTGCATCACAGAGAACGGCTGGCCCTGCACCTTCCAGGCCGGCGTTTTGTTGGAGGTGGGGAAGGAGTATCCCAGCGCCTTGCTCTCGGTGTTGATGAAGTAGTTTTTGTACACGGTGCGGTCGGCCTTCTCCACATCGTCCGAATTGATGTAGAGGGTGGAGTAGGCGTCCTGCACGGCGCTGAGCTCGATGCACACGTCCCCCTCGGTGGACCAGGCCTGCATCAGCACGCCGCGCTCGTCCCAGTCCGCCAGCAGCGCCTCCTCGGTCGTCTCGTGGGCGGAGAGCCACTCAGGGTGCAGGCTCAGGTTGTCCGGCTTGAGAATGATGTACTCGTCACTGACCTCCATGGTGGCATGGATGGAGGGGAAGGACTGGCGCACCGTCAGCGCCTCAGCGGCGCCCAAAAAGCACACTGCCGCCAGCAGCGCCAGCAGACACAGCAGTTTCCGCAAAATCATCACCGGCCTTTCAGTCAGGTTATCAGCAGACGTTGCCGCCTGCGCAGAATCATTTCCACTCAACAGTATATCACAGTTTTATGACGTATGCAACATACTTTCGTAACAATTGCGTCATAGCTGCGTGATATTTCTGCTGGTGACGGCATGCCGCTGCTGTGATTGCAGCTGACGACGGACCCTTATCCACAGCATGCAGTTCCATCTCAGAGGCTGCTGTCCGGCTCCAGGGAACCCCCTCCACCGCAGGCGGTCCCTCTCTCCGGGGCTGCCGCCCGTTCTCCGCTGAAAACGGCCCACTGGGCTGTTTTCCGGGATGGCCCCTCTGTTGCTTGCGCGACATCTCCCCATCAGAGATGGGGCGAGTTTTGGTTGCGTAGCAGAATCGGGGTTGCTACCGTGGCTGACCTCATCCGTCAGCGCCTCACGGCGCTGCCACCTTCCCCTAAAGGGGAAGGCAAGCTTTGTCGTCGCTATTCAGTCCCCCCTCCGGGGAGACCGGCGCGCAGCGCCAGTGGGGTTGCTCCGCATCCCCGCACAACACACATCCCCGTATGCCCCCGCAAAGAACAATCCATGGGCGCCCCAAAAGCGCAAAAGTGCGCTGTCTATGCCTCGCGGCACAACACATGCACTTTACGCAAGGTTATGCAATACGGCTTACCCCGCGTGTGACGGAGAACCTGGGGGTCCGGGGGGACCGATCACACTTTCGAGTCCCCCCGCAAGGGAGGCCGAAGGCCGACTAAGGCTGTCAATGCGTGCATTGACGGCCTGTACCCACGCGTTGCCTCAGCAAGGCGTGGGCGCAGAGGGCTGTTCCCTCCACTTTTCGCCCGGACGAAAAGTGGAGCCTCTCAAAGAACCCACAAGCATATGAGCGCCCACCGCAGGCGGGTATCCGCGCCGCGAAACGGGCAGAGCGACGGCCCCTCTGTCGCTGCGCGACATCTCTCCGGGGCTGCCGCCCGTTCTCCACTGAAAACAGCCCACCGGGCTGTTTTCCGGGCGCTTCGAACCCATCAGAGCTGGGGCGACTTAGGTCGCATGCCAGCATTGGGGTTGCTGCCCGACGGAAGGACCTCATCCACCACCGCCTGACGGCGGCGGTCCCCCTTCCCGCTTTCAGGGGAAGGAAGCCAGCGCGCAGCGCAAAAACAGTTTTCAAATTCTTTTTAAATGATAAGGAGGCCCCTCATGCCCTGCACCACCATCCTCGTAGGCAAAAACGCATCCAACGACCATTCCACCATGATCGCCCGCACGGACGACGGCTTCTACGACGTAAAGAAGCTGATTGTGGTGGATCCCTCCAAACAGCCGAAAAAGTATAAGAGCGTCATTTCCCACGTGGAGATCGACCTGCCGGAGAACCCCCTGCGCTATACCTCCTGCCCGAGCGTGGACACCAAGGCGGGCATCTGGGCGGCAACAGGCATCAATGAGGCGAACGTCGGCATCACGGCCACGGAAACCATCACCTCTAACCCGCGGGTGCTGGCCGCCGACCCCCTGGTGACCTTCCAAAAGCCGAAAAACAGGCGGGATAAGGGCACACCGGGCGGCATCGGCGAGGAGGACATTGTGGTGCTGGTGCTGCCCTATATCCGCACCGCGCGGGAGGGCGTCGAGCGCCTGGCGGCACTGCTGGAGAAGTACGGCACCTATGAGAGCAACGGTATCGCCTTCAACGACGAGAACGAGGTCTGGTGGATGGAGACCATCGGCGGCCACCACTGGATGGCCCGCCGCGTGCCGGATGAGATGTGCGTCATCGCGCCGAACCAGTTCGGCATGGACAGCTTTGACCTGGACGACGCCTTCGGTGAGCGGAAATACCACCTCTGCTCCGCGGACCTGAGGGAGTTCATCGCGGAGAATCACCTGGACCTGAACCAGAACGGCCGCTTCAACCCAAGGGACATCTTCGGCTCCCGCAGGGACATGGACCACATTTACAATACGCCGAGGGCCTGGTTCATGGGCCGCTACCTTACCCCCTACAGCCACACCTGGGACGGACCCGAAGCCGAGTTCCACCCGGAGAGCGACAACATCCCCTGGGCGCTGACACCCGACCGGAAGGTGACGGCGGAGGATGTGAAATACCTGCTGTCCGCCCACTACCAGGGCACGCCCTACAACCCCTACACCGGGCAGGACACGGGCAAGCGCGGCATGTACCGCTCCATCGGCATCAACCGCACCGGCGTCACCTCCATCTGCCAGATCCGTCCCGGCGTACCCGGGGCAGCCAGGGGTGTGGAATGGATCTGCTTCGGGCCGACGACCTTTGCGGCCATGCTGCCGGTTTACTCGCATGTGTCCTCCATGCCGGATTACCTGAGCCGCGTGACACTGGATACCTCCACCGAAAACTTCTACTGGGCTTCCCGCCTGCTGTCCGCGCTGTGCGACCCGCACTATGCCGCCTGCATACAGATGATTGAGCGCTACCAGGCCAAAGTGGCCACTGAGGGCAGGCGCATCATCCTGGAATACGATAAAAAGCTCGCCGCGGGGGGCGGGGAGTCATTGCTGGAGGAGGCCAACCGCAAGCTGTGTGACATGGCGAAGAAGGCGGCCACCGAGACGCTCAACCGCGTGCTGCTGGAGGCCACCAAGCAGATGAAGGACGGCTTCAACCTGGCTGATAACTGACCCTTGCCCAGGCGTGCGGGGATGTGAAGCTGGAGAAAAAACATAAGCATCCCATGTATTACAAAAATATTACGAACTCTTTACGAATATTCGATCATGTGTTACAATTACAGAAAGCGCCGGGAAACGGCGCCTGGAGGTGCGCATGAATCGATATTCCCCCCGCCGGGGCGGCATTGTGGTGGGACAGACCTACCGCCGTTCCGGCTCCAGAGCGCAGACCATCGCCATTTTTGTGCTGCTGGCTGCCCTCATTGCCGTGCTGATTGTCGGGCTGCCGTCCATCCGCTACCGTGCCGATGCGCGCAGGCTGTTTGCCGGGCGCATGCTGACCGAGTGCGACCTGGCCGTGCGGCAGGTAACGACGCTCAGCCGTACTTCCTCCTCCAACAGCTACGCCACACTGGCCAGCATACGCAGCGAGCTGTACGCCATGTCGGTGCTCAACCAGACCGAGCAGGGGCTGAGCGGCAGCCCGCTGATTGAGGAGAGCTATTTTACCAATCTGTTTTATATCATAGACCAGTACTATGCGACGCTGATTACCAACGGCACACAGACCGGCAATCTGCAGACAGAGCTGACCCAGCAGATCAACGACCTGAGAAACGTGGTGGCCGCGATCGAATAGACCGGATGGCATGGAGAGAGAATGAACGACCAGTATTTCACCGCTGACCCGCACAGCGCATCACGCCCCGCGGAGTGCGCTTTTGCCTACCGCGGCGCGCAGCTGCGCTTTGAGACCGACAGCGGGGTGTTTTCGCGCGGAGAGCTGGACGAGGGCTCCAGGATCCTGCTGGACGCGCTGCCGGAGGTCAAGGGCACCGCGCTGGACCTCGGCTGCGGGTGGGGTGCCGTCGGTATCGCGCTGGCGGCGGCAAACGCAGGCGCGGATGTGACCATGGCGGATGTGAACCGCCGCGCCCTTTCTCTTGCCGAAAAGAACGCCGAGCGCAACCGCGTCGCCTGCCGCACTGTGGAAAGCGACGGCTTCAGCGCCCTGCAGAGGGATGAGTTTGACTTCATTGTGACCAATCCGCCCATCCGCGCGGGCAAGCAGGTGATTTACCGCCTGTTCGCCGAGTGCGCGCAGCACCTGAAGGAGGGCGGTGCGCTGTATCTGGTCATCCGCAAGCAGCAGGGAGCGGAGAGCGCAATGAGGTATCTCCAGACCCTGTTTGGGCAGGTGGAGCGCGTCAGCAGGGAAAAGGGCTTCTGGGTGCTCAAAGCCATGCAGCCGCTTGAGAAGGAGACGGAGTGATGCAGTTTACGGAGGAATTCTTTGACGCCGGACTGTACCGCGTGGACACAGACAGCGTCAAGTGGGACGAGTGCCGCAGGGCGCACGGCGAAGGAGCGCTGCCCATGTGGGTGGCGGATATGGACTTCCCAAGCCCGCCCGCTGTGACGGAGGCGCTGCTGAAGCGCGCCGCGCACCCGACCTATGGCTATACGGAGCTGACGGAGAGGCACAACGCCGCCCTGGCCGCCTTCTGGCGCGACCGGCACGGACTGAGCTTTGCCGGGGAGGCCGTGACGCTGCTGCCGTGTGTCATCTCCGGCCTGAAAACGGCGATTCACACCCTCACCGCGCCGGGCGATAGCGTGGTCATCATGAGCCCGGTGTACGGCCCCTTCCGCTTCTCGGTGGAGGCAACCGGCCGCACCCTGGCTGACGCGCCGCTGAAAAAGGACGCGGCAGGCCGGTACACCATGGACCTGGACGCGGTGGAGGCGAGACTGCGCGAGGGCGCGCGGCTGGTGCTGCTCTGCTCGCCGCACAACCCGGTGGGGCGCGCCTGGACGCGGGAGGAGCTGGAGGAACTGATGGCGGTCTGCGGCCGCTATGGCGCGTATGTGTGCTCTGACGAGATTCACGCGGACTTTGTGTTCTCGCCGCAGCGTTTTGTGCCGCTTTTGTCTGTGCAGAAGGAGCGGGTGGTGAGCCTGTGCGCGCCGAGCAAAACGTTCAACCTGGCGGGGCTGCAGATCGCTTCCGCCGTGTGCGTGGACGAGGCGCTGCGCGCGGCCTTCCGCAAAACGCTGGAGGCCAATGGCGTGACCAGCGGCAACCTGATGGGGCTGGTGGCCGCGGAGGCTGCGTACAACGAGGGCCGCGGCTGGCTGGACGCGCTGCTGCGCTATCTGGACCGGAACCGCGCCGCGCTGCGTGAGGAGGTCCGCGCACAGCTGCCCCGCGCGGTGCTCACGCCCCTGGAAGCGACCTATCTGGGCTGGCTGGACCTGACTGCCTGCGGCCTGACCTGCAGGGAACTGACGGAGCGCACAGAGAAGGCCGGCGTCATCTTTACGGAGGGTACCTTTTTCGGGGAAGAGGCCGGAGAAGGGCACATGCGCATCAATATCGCCTGCCCGCGCAGGAACATCCCCGAGGCGGTGCGGCGGCTGAAAACAGCGTTGGAGCAAGGAGGCTGAATGCAATGAACAAGGTATACTGCTGCTATCCCGGCGGCTATCACAAGGCATTGACGATGAGCTATGACGACGGAAAGATCGCCGACCGCCGCCTGGTGGAGATCTTCAACCGCTATGGCATCCGGGGAACCTTCAACCTCAACAGCGGCCTGTTTGACCGCGACGAGCGGCGCATCCGCCCGGAGGAGGTGCCGGAACTGTACAAGGGCCACGAGGTGGCCTGCCATACCGTGACGCATCCCACCATTGCCCGCAGCCCCCTGGCGGAGGTGGCGGACGAGGTGCTGGCGGACCGCGTGGCCCTGGAGAAGATGACGGGCTGCCCTGTGCGCGGCCTGGCTTATCCCAACGGCTCGCTGTCAGAGGAAATCACAAGGCTGCTGCCCGCGCTGGGCATCGAATACGGCCGCGTGGTCGGCTCCTCTGATTCGTTTGCTCTGCCGGAGGATCCCTACCGCTGGCAGGCCACCTGCCACCACAATCACCGCCTGCTGGAGCTGGGCGAGCAGTTCAACGCCCTGTTCAAGCGGCAGTATCTGTACCTCATGTATGTGTGGGGCCACAGCTATGAGTTTGACGACAAGGACAACTGGGACCTGATCGAGGATTTCTGCCGGCTTGTGGGCGGCAGGGATGACGTTTGGTACTGCACCAACATCGAATTCATCGATGCCATGGCGGACTTCCGCCGCCTGCGCTTTGCCGCCGACAACAGCTTTGTGTACAACCCGAATGCCTCTTCCTGCTGGATTTCAGTGAACGACGGCGCTCCCATCGAGCTGCCCGCGGGCGAGCTGGTGAGGCTGTAATACGCCGGGCTGCCAGGGCGCGGCTGCTGAAAATGAGTTTCCTGTTCCTGCAGACAGGTTTCTGCAATGATCATAAACCATCAAGGAGGAAAACACCATGGTTGAATACCGCGACTCCGTTACCGGATATGAGATCCGGCGCTACACCGACGGCCCCGAGCGCAACGCCAAGCTGTACTTCACCTCAGAGAACTTTTCCACCGATGACAGGTATTTCTATTTCAACAAGCAGCAGCTGGACGGGAAGGACGACGGCGGCACCTACCGCTGCGAGTGGGCCACGGGCAAGATGGAGCGCATTACCGATTACAGCTACCGCGGCTTTGCCCTGGACCGGGAAAAGAACATCGCCTATGTGTGCAAGAATGAGACGGAGGTCTATGCCATCCACCTGGATGACAACCACCCGGAGTTCCTGGGCAACCTGCCCAGTGGCGGCAACGTGACCGGCCATCTCACCGCCGCGAACACCGGCCGTGTGGCGTGCAGCTATCACCTGGCCAACAAAATCTTTGCACTGGTGGTTCTTGACCCGGGCAAGACAGAGGCGGAAGTGGTGCACATGAGCGACCATCACCTCGGCCATGCGCAAATTTGCCCCACCGATGAAAACCTGATTTTCTACATCCACGAGACCATGGGCGACGCCCTGCAGCGCACCTGGATGTGCGATGTGGAGAGCCGCCGCGTGCGCCCCTACTATGTGGAGCATGCCAACGAGTGGATCACCCATGAGGTGTGGAGCGCCGACGGCGCGGAAATGGCGCTGATGAAGCTGGATCCGCCCGGCTTTGTGGACGGAAAGGCCGGCCTGGTGCACACGGGCAACATCATTATCGGCGACAAGGACGGGCGTCATTTCGACGTGGAGGCCCGCAGCACTCAGCTGCTGCACCCCTGCATCAGCCGCGACCGCAAGTGGCTCTGCGCCGACCGCATCAGCTATCTTGGCACCGACATTCAGGAGGGCGTGGTGCTGTTTGAGCGCGCCACCGGCAAGCAGAAGCTGATTGCCACCACCGGCACGTGCAAAACCGGCGCGGATCATCTGCATCCCTCGTTCAACCGCTCGGGCGATATGATTCTCTTCTCCAATCCCGATGAGAACGGGACTGCGCAGGTGTGCACGATCGACCTGAAGCAGGTGAAGGAAGACTGGTAATGTGATGTGATTGAGAGCCGCGCGAGGGCGTCGCGCGGCTTTTTCCTGCGTGGGGGGGTGCGCTGCGCGCGGGCTTTCCCCTGCGGGGCTTTAGCGCTGCGCGCGGCTTTTTTTGCAGTGCCCGTTGCGCGGCGCTGATACCCGCCTGCGGCGGGCGCTCATATGCTTGTGGGTTCTGTGTCTGGCGTGCTTTTCGTCTGGGCGAAAAGCACCAAAAGCCCACCGGGGGGACTCGAAAGTGTGATCGGTCCCCCCGGACCCCCAGGTTCTCCGTCACACGCGGGGTAAACCGTATTGCATAACCTTGTGTGGTGATGCTTGTGTTGTGCCGCGAGGCATAAACAGCACACTTTTGCGCTTTTGGGGCGCCTATGGGTTGTTCTTTGGTTACGCATACGGAGATGTGTGGGGTGCGGGGATGCGAGGCAGACCTCATCCGGCCTTCGGCCACCTTCCCCAAATGGGAAGGCTGACTGGCAGGCGATAGAGCAGGCCTTCCCCT
>CAMJPQ010000012.1 GCA_946407745.1 uncultured Clostridia bacterium | reverse complement strand
GCCATCTGCCACGGCTGCACCGGCAAGGGCAACGACCAGGTGCGCTTTGAGCTGGCCATCAAGCACTTTGCCCCCAACATGCCCATCATCGCGCCCTGGCGCATCTGGGACATCAAGAGCCGCGACGAGGAAATCGACTACGCCGAGGCGCACAACGTGCCCCTGAAGATCAACAGGGAAACCAACTACTCCAAGGACAAGAACCTGTGGCATCTCAGCCACGAGGGGCTTGACCTGGAGGACACCGCCAACGAGCCGCAGTACGAGAAGCCCGGCTTCCTGGAGATGGGCGTCTCCCCCATCGACGCGCCGGACACTCCCACCTATATCGAGCTGGACTTTGTGGAAGGCCGTCCTGTCGCGCTGAATGGTGAGAAGCTGAGTGCGAAGGACATCATCCTGCGCCTGAACAAGCTGGGCGGGGAAAACGGCATCGGCATCATCGACATCGTGGAAAACCGCCTGGTGGGCATGAAGTGCCGCGGCGTGTACGAAACCCCCGGCGGCACCATCCTCTACAAGGCGCATGAAGCGCTGGAGAGCGTCTGCCTGGACAAGATGACCCTGCATGAAAAGCAGCGCCTGTCCATCACCTTTGCTGAGCTGGTATACAACGGCCAGTGGTTCACCCCCCTGCGCGAGGCGCTGAGCGCCTTTGTGGACAAAACGCAGGAGCATGTGACAGGCAAGGTGCGGCTGAAGCTGTACAAGGGCAACATCATCCGCGCCGGCTTGTGGAGCCCGTGGAGCCTCTATTCTGAGGACATTGCCACCTTCGGCGCAAGCGATTATGACCAGAAGGACGCCCAGGGCTTCATCAACCTGTACGGGCTGCCCATCAAGGTGCAGGCCAATGTGAACAAGGCCAACGGAGACTGATTCCCTGCCTGTGATGCTTGTTACCTCTGTGGAAGGCAATTCCGCGCAGCGCGCCGACTGTTCAGCCCGTATGCGCGGAGCTGCCCTGACTATTATAAATAGGAGGAAAGTACCATGAAGAAACTCATCGCCCTGACCCTGGCCACGCTGCTGATGACCGCCGCCTTCGCCGCCGTGGCGGAAGCAAGCTACAACACCGTGGAAGCCGGCAAGTTCATCTATGCCACCAGCCCCGATTTCCCGCCGTTTGAAGACCGTGACGACGCGGATAACGTCATCGGCATCGAGCCTGATCTGCTGGACATCATTTGCGGACGCCTGGGTCTGGTTCCGGAAGCCTTCCCTATCGACTTTGACGCCGCGCTGACCGCGCCCGGCGCCGGCAAGGCGGACGCCGTTGTTTCCGGCGTGACCATCCGTGAGGACCGCCGTGCCACCCTGGACTTCACCATTCCCTATGTGACCATCACGCAGGCGATTGTGTGCAAGGCCGGCGCCGGCATCACTATGGAGAACCTGGGCGAGCACATGATTGGCGTGCAGAGCGGCACCACCGGCCACATCTACGCCGTGGATGACTTCGGCGAGGATCACACCCTGGCCTATGACAAGTACTCTCTGGCCTTCCAGGCCCTGCAGAACGGCCAGGTGGACTGCATCCTGGTGGACGACCTGGTCGGCCAGGCCTATGTGAAGCGCATCCCCGGTCTGGAAATCGTGACGACGACCTATGAGCCCGAGGAATTCGGCTTTGGCTTTGCCAAGGATAAGTACCCCGAGCTGCTGGAGGCCTTCAACAAGGTGCTGCAGGAGCTGATTGACGACGGCACTGTTGAGTCCATCATCCTGAAGTGGAACGAATAATCCAAACAACCCTGTGTGCTGTCGGAAAGGGGCGGTGGCGAACCGCCCCTTTCCTTCTTTTCAGATGACCCCTGAGAAGGGATGGTGTCAAGCTTGGAACAGTATACCGCCTGGAAGGCCCTGATGGTCGCCGGTGAGCCGACCACTGCCTGGCAGAAGTTCTATGTGCAGTTCTATCAGGCCTTTATCGAAAACGACCGCTGGCAGCAGTACATCAACGGCGTGGGAACCACCCTGCTGGTCACACTGCTGGCGCTTTTGCTGGGCATTGCCCTGGGCATCATTGTTGCTGTAGTGCGCACCGCGCACGACCAGCAGCGCCCCGGGCACCGCAACCCGGTGCTGAGCGTGCTCAATGCCATACTCAAGGTTTACGTCACGGTCATCCGCGGCACCCCCATGATGGTGCAGCTGATGATCATGGGCTTTGTCATTTTTGCCTCCAGCCGCAACTATGTGATGGTCGGTGCGCTGACGCTGGGCATCAACTCCGGTGCCTACACCGCCGAGATCATCCGCGGCGGGCTGATGAGCGTGGACGCCGGGCAGATGGAGGCCGGCCGCAGCCTCGGGCTGAACTACGCGGACACCATGCGCTTCATTATTGTGCCGCAGGCCATCAAGGCCATTCTTCCGGCGCTGGGCAATGAGTTCATCGTGCTGCTGAAGGACACCTCCCTCATCAGCGTCATCGGCGGCAAGGAACTGCTGTACGCCGCCCGCGGCGTGGTGAGCCGCACCTATGAGGCCATGTATCCCTATGTGGGAACCGCCATCATCTACCTGCTGCTGGTGATGCTGTTTACCTGGCTGCTGGGCATTTTTGAAAGGAGGCTGAGGGCAAGTGATCGTCGTTAAGGACCTGGTGAAGCGCTTTGGCGAGCTGACGGTCTTGAACGGTGTCAGCGAGCATTTCAAAAAGGGCGAGTGCGTATGTATCATCGGCCCGTCCGGCTCCGGCAAGAGCACCTTCCTGCGCTGCCTGAACCTGCTGGAGACCCCCACCTCTGGCGAGATCCTGTTTGACGGCGTGTCCATGACCGACCAGAAGACCGACATCAACCGCATGCGGCAGAAGATGGGCATGGTGTTCCAGCACTTCAACCTTTTCCCCAATATGACCATACTGAACAACATTACCTTGGCGCCGGTGCGCACCGGGCTGATGGACAAGGCAAAGGCCGAGCAGGAGGCCATGAGCCTGCTGCAGCGGGTCGGCCTGGCGGACAAGGCGAAGAACTATCCGGCACAGCTTTCCGGCGGACAGAAGCAGCGCATCGCCATTGTGAGAGCACTGGCCATGCACCCGGAGGTCATGCTGTTTGACGAGCCCACCTCCGCGCTGGACCCCGAGATGGTGGGCGAGGTGCTGGACGTGATGAAGGCCCTGGCAATGGAGGGCATGACCATGCTGGTGGTCACCCACGAAATGGGCTTCGCCAGGGAGGTTTCCAACCGTGTGCTTTTCCTGGATGAAGGAAACATTGTGGAACAGGGAGAGCCGCACAACCTCTTTTACAATCCGCAGAGCGACCGTCTGAAAAGCTTTCTGGCCAAGGTGTTGTGATGAAGATACTGCGTCTCCTCCTCTGCGTGCTGCTGGCGGCGGGTGTGTGCGCCTGCGCGTACGCCGCACCGCTGGCCTTTTCCCTCTCCCCTGGCGTGGACGGGCAGGCGCCCATCGACGCCATTTCCACCTACACCTCGCAGAACACGGTGTATCTCTTCCTGCCCGGCGCATGGCAGGGCAGGCCGCTCCACCTCTGGTTCACCGGAGCTGAGGAAGCCGCTGTGAACGGCGAAGCGCTGCTCCCCGGCAGTGAAGTGCGCCTTCCGGAGGGCGGGGATGACGCGCTGACGGTCGCTATCGGCACACGCACCTACCATGTGCGCGTGATGCACGGCTCCGCCATCCCCGCGCTGTTTATCGCCACACAGACCGGGAGCCTGGACCGCATTGAGGCTTCAAAGGAATACAAGGAGCCCGGCGAAATGCTGATGCTCGCCCCGGATGGGAGCGTAGCCTTCAGCGGCGCACTGGAGCATATGAAGCTGCGAGGCAACATGTCCACCCGCTTCAGCAAAAAGAACTACACCGTCAAGCTCGAAAAGGGCGCGGACCTGCTGGGCATGGGAAAGGCCAAGCGGTGGGTGCTGACCGGCAACGCCAGGGACCACAGCCTGCTGCGCAACCAGATCACCCTGGAAATGGCCCGCTACGCCGGCCTCGCCTACACTCCGGAGTGCGCGCAGGTAGAGCTGTATGTCAACGGGGAGTACCGCGGGGTGTACCTGCTGAGCGAGAAGGTGGAAATCAACGACCACCGCATTGAAATCGAGGACCTGGAAAAGGCAACGGAAAAGCTGAATGAACAGGAATTGGACAGCTTCCCGCGCGTCGGCCCGGCCAAGCCCGCCGAGACGGAATTCAAGGCCTATGACATCCCCCGCGAGCCGGAGGATGTGACCGGCGGCTACCTGATCGAGTACGAGCGCTATGACGACCGCTACAGGGAGGAGCCCTCCGCCTACATGTCCTTCAAGGGCAAGGTGCTGGTGGTCAAAAGCCCCGAATACGCGACCGTACGGCAGATGGCGTACATCACCTCGATGCTGCAGCGATTTGAGAACGCCATCTACGCGAAGGACGGGACCGACGCGGAGAGCGGGCTGCATTACACGCAGCTGGCCGACCTTCCGTCTCTCACAAAGAAATACATGGTGGAGGAGATCAGCAAGAATTACGACGCCGCCAACTCCAGCCAGTATTTCTACAAGCCTGCCGACAGCCAGAGCGAGCTGCTGTTCGCTGGCCCCGCCTGGGACTATGATACCTCTTACGGCGACTACGGCCACAGTGGGCGCGAAAGCATCCTCAAGCCGGAGGGCTTCATGTTTTCCACGGTCACCAAGCGCTCCAGCTGGTGGTCACAGCTGTTCGCCAAGGAGGACTTCCAGTCGTCTGTCCGTGCCGAATGGGCCGCGCACTTCCTGCCGGCCATGCAGATCCTCACCGGGCAGAAGCCGTCAGATGGCGGGCTTGCGTCCATTGACACCTATGCCCAGGCCATCCGAGGCAGCGCTGAAATGAATTTCATCCGCTGGCCGATGCGCACCGCCTCGGACAATGCCGCGGAAACCGGCAAAACCTTTGAAGCCAACATTGACTACCTGAACCGCTTTGTGCAGATGAGGCTCGACTGGCTGAACGCGCAGTGGAGCTCCCAACCATGACGGAGGCGCCGCAATGAAGAACCGTTCCTTTCTGACCCTGCTGGATTACACGCCCGATGAAATCACTTCTCTGCTGGACCTGGCCGCTGATCTCAAGGCGAAAAAGAAGGCCGGCATTCCCCACCGCCTGTGCGAGGGGAAAAACGTCGCGCTGATCTTTGAAAAAACCAGCACCCGCACACGCTGTGCGTTTGAGGTGGCGGCCGCCGACCTGGGGATGCACCCCGTATACCTGGATCCCAAATCCTCCCAGATCGGGAAAAAAGAGTCCATTCCCGATACCGCACGCGTGCTTGGGCGCATGTTTGACGGCATCGAGTACCGCGGCTTTGGGCAGGAGATTGTGGAGGCGCTGGCGGCCTTCAGCGGTGTGCCGGTGTGGAACGGGCTGACGAACGAGTACCATCCCACGCAGATACTGGCGGACTTTCTCACCATCCGGGAACACTTCGGCAGCCTGCGTGGGCGCAAGCTGGTGTACCTCGGCGACGCGCGGTACAACATGGGCAACTCCCTGATGATCGGCTGCGCGAAGATGGGCATGCGCTTTGTGGCCTGCGCCCCGGAGAAGTATTTCCCCGACGCGGCGCTGCGCGCAAGGTGCGCAGAAATCGCAAAGGAGACAGGCGCGTCCCTTTCCTTCCTGACCGACCCCGGGGAAGCCGTGACGGGAGCGGACGTGCTGTACACCGACGTGTGGGTCTCCATGGGTGAGCCGGACGAGGTGTGGGGCGAGCGCATTGCCGACCTGCAGCCCTACCGTATCACGCGGCAGCTGATGGAAAAGGCCGGGCCCCAGTGCCGCTTTATGCACTGTCTGCCTGCCTTCCACGACCTGAAAACCACCATCGGGCGTGAAATACACGGCAAGTTCGGCATCGACTGCATGGAGGTGACCGACGAGGTGTTTGAAGGCCCGCAGTCCATCGTCTTTGACGAGGCGGAGAACCGTATGCACACCATCAAGGCCGTGATGGCCGCGACCCTTGCGGACTGACACCAGACGCTGCCTGAAGGAAGTGCTGTGCCCTTGCTGCAAACACTCAAAAAGGTCTTCCCCCGCACACTGCCCGTGCTGTCCGGCTATCTCTTTCTGGGCATTGCCTACGGCATCGCCATGCGTGCGCGGGGCTTCGGTCCTGTGTGGCCGCTGATGATGAGCCTGTTCATCTACGGCGGCTCCATGCAGTTTGCCCTCATCGACCAGCTGACGCGGGCCTTCGCGCCGCTGACGATACTGCTGTTGTCTGTGCTGATCCAGGCACGTCACCTCTTCTACGGCCTGAGCATGCTGGAGGCCTACCGGGGCACCGGGAAATGGAAGCCCTATCTGGTCTTTTCCCTGACGGACGAGACATATTCCCTGGTGGTGGGCATGCCGCCGCGCGGTGAGAACGCCGGAAGGTGGTATGCCTGCGTTTCTTTGCTGGATCACGTGTACTGGTGCACCGGCACGCTGCTGGGCTCGCTGCTCGGTTCCCTGCTGCCCACCGCTTACCTGGCGGGTATCGACTTTTCGATGACGGCGCTGTTCGTGGTGATCTGCACCGAGCAGAGCATGGATTCCTTCGCCAAATGGAAGGCAGGCGGCATCACCGCACGTGAGGCGCTGTTCGCGCCGCTCCTGGGCGGCCTGTCGACGCTTTTCAGCCTCATTGCGCTGGGGCAGAGCAGCTTTCTGCTGCTGGCGATGGCGCTGATTCTCACAGGCTTCCTGACGCGCTGGCTGACGGAGGAAAAGGAGCGGCGGACATGACGACGATGCAGATGCTGCTGACCCTTCTCATCAGCGCGGGCGTCACAGTACTGCTGCGCGCTCTGCCATTTCTCATCTATCGCGGCAGCCGCAAGCCGCCCGCCTTCATCACCTGGCTTGGAGCGCAGCTGCCCCGCACCGTGATGGCCATGCTTGTGGTTTACTGCCTGAAGGATGTTTCCTTCACCACTTCCGCCGGCTGGGTGCCGGCGCTGTGCGCCGCGGCAGCGACCGCCGCGCTGCACGTATGGAAGAGGCAGACCATTCTCTCCATCGCAGGCGGCACCGCGCTGTACATGCTGCTGCTGCGGCTGGTGTGAGATGATGCTTTTCGCAGAAGTTGGTTTTTCTGGAGACGGAGTGCAATTCTCCTTCTCCTTTTTGTTCGCTGATATGCCGCGCAGGTGACGAGGAAGAAATCTTCTTCCTGCCACAAAGTGAAACTTTTGTGAATTTCTCGCCGCATGCCTTGACCGCGGGCAGGCGCCCGTCTATACTGTGACAGGAGATGATCTATTACGACCATGGAGGAGTATCAAGATGAGCAATCCTGAAAACAATCAGGTGGAAAACAGTGTCCAGAGCGAGCCGGAGCAGAAGACAGGCAGCAGCAAAAAGAGCCTGATCGTGAGCTGCATCGTGCTGGTATGCCTGATCGCCGCGTCCGTCGGTTACCTGATGGCGCGCGGCCGCCAGACAAGCGCCGCTCCGCAGGCGGAGCAGACCAATGCCAGCGAACAGGACATGGCCGAGCTGGCCCTGGCGGAGGAGCAGGCGGAGCACGCCGACCGCGAAACGGTGCTGGCAACCATCGGCGGGAAGGACATCCTCAAGGGCGAGGTAGACGACCAGATCGATTACCTCAAGGACTATTACACCGGCTACGGCTACGATGTGAGCGATGAGGAAAGCCAGACCTATATGAAATGGCTGGCCCTGTCCATGGTGCAGCAGCAGGAGATGATGGACCGCAAGGCGAAGGAGCTGGGACTGGATCAGCTCAGCGACGAGGTGATGGAGGGCCTGAAGGCGGACAATGCCGCCCAGTGGGAGGCCGCGCTGGAGAATTACATCAGCGCAAACAGTGACCTCGCCGCCGACGCCACGGAAGAGGAAAAGGCTGCTGCCCGCCTCAGCGCCAAGGCCGATTACGAGGCCAGAGGCTTCACTGAGGAGAGCACCCTGAAGCGGCTGGTGGACAGCTATATCATTGAGCAGGTGCAGGCTGAAATGGTCAAGGACGTGCAGGTGACCGATGAGGAGATCCAGGCGCGTTACGACACTTATGTGAATGAGGACTTTGAAACCTACGGCGACGACGCCGCCTCCTACGAGTATCAGCAGTATTACGGCAACATGCTCGGCACCGGCGGCACACTGTACTACATGCCCTCCGGCTATCGCGGCGTGACGCACATTCTGCTGAATGTGGACGACCAACTGATGGAGGACTACACCAACCTGAAGACCGCGCTGGAGGATCAGCAGGCCGCCGCGGAAGAGGGCGAGAACAGCGAAGCCAATGCGGAAGCCACTGAGGAGGCCGCCAAAGAAACCGCCGTCCCCGTGACGCAGGAGCAGGTGGACGCCGCCTATGAGGCGATCATGGCCTCGGTGCAGCCCACGGTGGACGAGATTATGGAGAAGTTCAATGCCGGCACCCCCTTCAGCGAGCTGATTGAAGCTTACGGCACCGACCCCGGCATGAACACCGAGCCGAACAAATCCGAGGGCTATGCCGTGCACAAGGACAGCGTGCTCTGGGATCCCGCCTTCACCGAGGCCGCCATGTCCATACCGGAGGTGGGCGGCGTCAGTGCGCCCACACTGGGCAGCTACGGTGTGCACATCGTGTACTACCTGCGCGACATCCCCGGCGGCCCCATTGAGCTGACCGACGCGGTGCGCTCAGAGCTGGCCGCGGAGATCCAGCAGGAAAAGGAAGGCGAGAAGTACAGCGAGGTGATGCAGCAGTGGCTTGATGAAGCCAATGTGGTCTACACCGATGCTGCCGCGCCCTACCTTGAGGGCAAACCCGACGACACCGAAAGCGAGGCCGGCGCTGCCGCGGAGTAATGTCGTCACTCAGGGCAACATCGCGCAATCGGTCACGTTATTTCAGGAGGCGCTCCCGCACAGGGGGCGCCTTTTCCCGGCAAAAAGACAAAAAAGGTGCAGGGCCCGCCTTGCCCGGTATGGCGATGTATGGTAGAATTGGGGCGGATGGTGATACGCCATCACTTTTCCGTATACAGGTGACAGAATTGATCGAAAAGTGGAAGACACCGGTGTGGCAGGTCACAGGCCGTCAGCCGCGCACGGTGTACGTTTACCTGCCGGACGGCGCCGATGAGGACGAGCGCTTTCCGGTGCTGTACATGTTTGACGGTCACAACGTGTTTTTTGATGAGGACGCCACCTACGGCAAAAGCTGGGGGCTGGGAGACTACCTGGATGAGCATGGGGTTCCTCTGATGGTGGTCGCGGTGGACTGCAACCACCGGCCGCCCAACGGTCGGCTGAGCGAATACTCCCCCTACACCTTCACCGACAGCCACTTCGGCCATGTGGTGGGGCGCGGGAAGAAATACATGACCTGGCTGACGGAAACGCTCAAGCCGATGATCGACAGCCGGTACCCCACCCTGCCGGAGCGCGAGACAACCTTTATCGCCGGCTCCTCCATGGGCGGGCTGATGAGCCTTTACGCGATCAGCGAATACAACCACATATTCTCCCGCGCCGCGGCGCTGTCCCCCTCCGTGTGGGTGGGTGAAGGCCGCATGGTGGATACCATACGCAAGGCGGATTTCGGCGAGGGCACCGTGGTCTATATGGACTACGGCTCGCGTGAAATGGAAAACCACAGCCAGATGCTGCAGCGGTACATGCAGACCGCCAACGCCTTGCTGCTGCGCGGTGTCTTCCTCACCAGCCGCATTGTGCCCAACGGAGACCACTGCGAGGCGTGCTGGCAGGAACAGATCCCCTTTTTTCTGAACACACTGCTGTATGAGCGGGCATAGCCGCCATCAGATCAGGAGGCATAATGGAAACACAGTATTTCAGGCAGTATTCCCCTTCCCTGAACCGGGACATGGAAATGAAGGTCTACGGGCACGCCGGTCGCCCGGTTTTGTTCATTCCCTGCCAGAACGGACGCTTTTTTGACTTTGAAAACTTCCGCATGACCGATGTGTGGAGCCCCTGGATCGAATCTGGCCAGGTGATGGTTTTCGCGATTGACACCATGGACGAGGAGACGTGGAGCGCCCAGGGTGACCCCTACTGGCGCATCCGCCGCCACGAGCAGTGGATGGATTACATCTTCAATGAAGTGGTCCCCTTTGCCCGCGGCATGGTGAACGAGCGCAACGGCTGGGACGGCTATCCCGGACTGATTGCCTTCGGCTGCTCGCTGGGCGCGACCCACGCGGCCAACTGCTTCTTCCGCCGCCCCGACCTGTTCGATGGCCTGCTGGCGCTCAGCGGCATTTACACCGCCAGCTACGGCTTCGGCGGCTACATGGACGAGCTGGTGTACCGCAACAGCCCGGTGGACTATCTCGCCGGCATGCCCACTGACCACCCCTATGTGCAGGAGTACAACAACCACCGCGGCATCATTGTGGTTGGACAGGGTCCCTGGGAGGTGCCGGATACGACCTTCCGCATCCGTGACATCTGCGCGGAGAAGGGGATCGGTGTGTGGGTGGATGTGTGGGGCCATGACTGCCGCCACGACTGGGAGTGGTGGTACAGGCAGGTGACCTATCACGTACCCCACCTGCTCGGCCAGGGCTGATTATACCGACGCACGAAAGCAGACAGACTGTTAAAGGGAGTGAGCGCCATGAAAAACTTTGTCTTCATTTCCCCCAACTTTCCCACCAACTACTGGAAATTCTGCCGCGAGCTGAAAAGCAACGGCCTGCGTGTGCTGGGTGTGGGCGACTGCCCCTACTACGAGCTGACGCAGGAACTGCGCGACAGCCTAGACGAGTATTACAAGGTGACCTCTCTGGAAAACTATGAGGAGGTTTACCGCGCGGTGGCCTTCTTCATCAGCAAATACGGCCGGATCGACTGGCTGGAGAGCAACAATGAATACTGGCTCGAGCGGGATGCGAGGCTCAGGGTCGATTTCCACATCCTCAGCGGCTGGCAGGTGGAGGACCTGGCACGCATCAAGTATAAAAGCGGCATGAAGGAATACTACCGCCAGGCCGGCATCCGCACGGCACGCTGGCACATTGTCGACACCCTGGAGGGCTGCCTTTCCTTCATCTCCGAAGTAGGCTGGCCGGTGATCGTCAAGCCGGACAACGGCGTGGGTGCCTCGGACACGCACAAGCTGGCCGACGAGGCGGAGCTGAAGGCCTTCCTCGCTGAAAAGTTCCCCGACGTGAGATACATTATGGAGGAGTTCGTCACAGCGGAGGTGAACAGCTACGACGCCATCATTGACAGCGAGGGCAACCCGCTGTTCGAGACCGGCAACGTCACACCCAACTCCATCATGGACATCGTGAACAACAACGATAATTCCCTCTATTACATCGTCAAGGACCTGGCCGAGGATGTGCGCGCCGCCGGCCGCGCCGCGGTGAAAAGCTTCGGCGTGCACAGCCGCTTTGTGCACTTTGAGTTCTTCCGCCTCAGCTGCGACCAGTATATGGGCAAGAAGGGCGACGTGGTGGCTCTGGAGGTCAACATGCGCCCCTGCGGCGGCTTCTCCCCCGACATGATGAACTTTGCCAACTCGACCGACGTGTACAAAATCTGGGCGGATATGATCGCCTTCAACCGGTCGACCAAACCGCAGGGGGAACACAATTTCTGCGCCTTTGCCGGCCGCCGCGACGGAAAGCCCTTCGCCGTGAGCCATGAGCAGCTTTGCGAAAAGTACGCCAGGCAGCTGCGCATGGTGGAGCGGATACCGGACGCACTGTCCGGCGCAATGGGCAACCAGATGTACGTCGGCCTGTTCCCCACAGAGGAGGAAATGAACGCCTTCTATGCCGACGCCGTGCGTGAAAAGGAAGAGGAGAAGGCAGAATGATGAATATCGGCATCCGCCTGCACGACACTGCTGGCGCCACGCTGCGCGAGCATCTTCTCTCAGCGCGCGCGCAGGGCTTCCGGTGCGGCCACGCCGCGCTGAGCAAAACTGTGCCCGGCTTTTCCATGAAGGAGGCGCCGTCGCTGCTGACGGACGATTTTGCCGCCTCGGTCAAGCGGGACTTTGATGAGACGGGCATCTCCTGCGCCGTGCTGGGCTGCTACCTGACGCTTGGTACACCTGATGAGGAGGAGTATGCCTGGATGCGCCAGACCTATCTGGCGCACCTGGCTGCCGCCCCGAAGATCGACGCGCTGGTGGTCGGTACGGAAACGCCCACGGTGTCCGGCGCAGACATCCACTCCGAGGAGCTGCTGGCCCTGGTCATCCGCCGCCTGAAGGAGCTGTGCCGCGCCGCCGAGGAGCAGGGCGCGCTGCTGGCGATTGAGCCGGTATACCGCCATGTGGTGTGCACACCGGAGCGCGCCGAGCGCGTACTGGACGCGGTGGGCAGCGAGAGCCTGCGCATCATCCTCGACTCGGTCAACCTGCTGTCCACGCAGACGCACACGCAGGCGGACGCGCTGATCGAGGAGAGCCTGCGGCGCTTCGGCGATCGTGTGTCGGTATTGCATATGAAGGACTACCGCCCCTATACCGACCGTATGGACGATGTGGAAGCCCTGCCCTGCGGCACCGGCCTGATGGACTACAGCCGCCTGCTGCGCTTTGCCAAAGCGCATGACGGCCTGCCCATGACGCTTGAAAACACCACCCCCGATACGGCGGTGGCGGCAAGGGAGTATCTCGAGCGCGTTGCTTCGGCGCTGTGATCCTCCGTCTCAGGGTAAAAAGCCCTCAAAAATGAACAGATCATATTGCCCGCGAAGGCGAGCCATCAGGTCCTGGCTGCGAACGGTCCACACCACCAGCCAGGGCCTGATTTTTCTCATCAGCCGCATGGACAGGCTTTTCTCCAGGGCGGTATTGCACGCGATGAAATCGGGCCGGCCCAGGCAATTCTGCACAAGCGTGCTCATCAGGAAGGTCAGGGCCGTTTTTTCTTTGGCGGGCAGGCCATGCCAGCCCTGCACCAGCTGCCCGCGCAGCACCTGAGGCGCGTTTTTCCTGAACCACCGCACTGCCCTGGGGTCGAAGCTCTCCACACAGTACACGCCGGGATAATCGCGCAAAAGCGCCCAGACCTTTTCGCACAGCTCCTCAATGCGGCTGCAGGTTTTGAGCTCTACAATCAGCGGCACACGCCCTCTCACTGTCTCCAGCGCCTGCGCGAAGGCGGGGATCCTTTCACCGGTGCCGCGCAGACGCAGCGGAGCAAGCTGCGCCAGCGTGCACTCGCGGATGTCTCCGTCCGTGCCTGTCATCCTGCGCAGGCTGTTGTCATGAAACACGCACAGTGCCCCGTCCGCTGTCAGCTGTACATCTAGCTCAATGCCGTACCCGCGGCCGGCCGCGGCGTCAAAGGCCGCCAGGCTGTTTTCCGGCCGCTCAACGTTCCACAAGCCCCGGTGCGCGTAATCCCGGCCCCGCAGCGTGTCCATGCTGCGCCTGGGTATGCGCGGCATCACAAGCAGCACATAGATCAGGAAAAGCATCGCCGGCACCGCCAGCGCGATCAGAAGGCTGTTCATGTTCACCTCATCCATTCCTGTGTCCAGTATACGCCTATTCTATGCGCTGTGAATGTACCTGTCAACGGCAGTGTAAAAAATAGGGGTGGAAACTGCGTGTGAATTCTGCTATAATGCAGGCATTACAGGAGGCGAAGCCGCGATGTCCCAGCGAGCATTTGATGCTGTCGCGTTTGATCTGGACGACACCCTGCTGCGCGATGATCTGACCATATCCCAGAACACGCTCAGTGTGCTTCGCCAGGCCGCAGCGCGCGGTGTGGCTGTGGTGCCCGCCAGCGGGCGGGCCTGGGAGAGCATGCGGCCCTTCGTGCGGCAAATGGATTTCACCCGCGTGTGCATCGCCTGCAACGGTGCGGAGGTGTGGGACACCCGCGAAGAGAAGCTGCTGGCGCGGCAGACCTTCCCCCTGGCTGTAGCCGACGCGATTGTGGATTTCGGCAGCCAACGTGGTTTTTACCTGCAGACCTACTGGGAGGGACGCTTCCACTATAATGAAGAGGGCGAATGGGCGCGCAGCTATGCCGCCTCCTCCATGATCACCGGTTGCCTGACACCTGATGTGCGGGGCTTCATCGCCACCCATCCGACCTCCAAAATCCTCATGATGGCCGCGCCCGAGGACATCGCGTCCGCGCTGCAGGAGGCGCGGGCGCAGTTTGCCGGTCAGGCGTCCGTCACCTGCTCCAAGCCGTATTTCCTCGAGTTCAACCCGCCGGAGGCAACCAAGGGCAACGCCCTGGCCCGCTGCGCGGCGCTGCTCAGCTTCTCTCTGGAGAGGGCCGTCGCCTTCGGTGACAGTCTCAACGATCTGAGCATGCTGACCGCCGTCGGTCTGGGCGTTGCCGTGGCTAACGCGCGGGAAGAAGTCAGGGCAAGGTGTGCAGCGGTATGTGGCTCCAACAATGACGATGGCGTCGCCATCTTTCTCACCGAACACCTTGGGGAGGCGGCACAATGATCCAGGTTGCCGATTTCGTCAAAAAGCTCGGCCTGACCGAGCTTTCTCCCTCCACGCGGATGGAGCTGGACATTCCCTCGGCGGATCTCATCCGCCCGGGACTGCAGTTCACGGGCTTTTTCGACTATTTCGCCCACGAGCGGCCCCAGGTGATCGGCAAGGTGGAGCTGGCCTACCTGGAGTCACTGGATATCGAAGCCCGCAGGAAAATATACGCTGACTACTTTTCCTACGATATCCCCTGCATCATCGTCTGCCGCAGCATGACTCCTCCGGCGGATCTGCTGGAGGCCGCACACGCGCATGATGTGCCGGTTTACCAATCTCCCCTGCGGACGTGCCGCTTCTGTTCCATCACCATCGCCTATCTCCAGCAGCGTCTCGCTCCCAGGGTCACCTGCCACGCGGTGCTGGTGGACGTGTACGGCGTGGGTGTGCTCATCACAGGGGAGAGCGGCGTGGGCAAAAGCGAAACCGCCCTGGAGCTGATCAAGCGCGGACATCAGCTGATCGCCGACGACGTGGTGGACATCTGGCGCGTTTCAGATGAGCGCCTGGTAGGTGAATGCCCGGAGATGATCCGCCACCTGATGGAGATCCGCGGCCTTGGCATTATTGACATCAGCGCCATGTACGGCGTCGCCGCGGTGGCGCCGGACAAAAGCATCGACCTAGAGATTCACCTGGAGCCGTGGGTGGAGGGCAAGGAGTACAACCGCCTCGGGCTTGAGGAGGATTGTACCGACATCCTGGGGGTGAAGGTGCCCAGGCAGCTCATCCCCGTGCGGCCGGGACGCAACCTGGCCGTCATCATCGAGGTCGCCGCGAGGAATCTCTCTCTCAAACGCCTTGGCTACAGCGCGGCGCACGAGCTGGACAGGCGGCTTTACGAGCGCGCC
Source organism: uncultured Clostridia bacterium (assembly GCA_946407745.1). Taxonomy (GTDB): domain Bacteria; phylum Bacillota; class Clostridia; order Christensenellales; family Aristaeellaceae; genus RUG11272. The sequence goes on along the minus strand of CAMJPQ010000012.1, from coordinate 43,317 downwards.
GCCGGCGCGCCGTGACTCCGGATACCAACTGATTGCGAGGGCTCTGGCCCATATCATACCTGCAATAAAATCACACGGAGGATAACATCATGGTTCGTATCGGTTTGGATGTAGGCGGCACCGGGATTCAGATCGGCGTGGTCGATCAGGACGGGCGGATTCTGGAAAAGGGCTCCGTCGTCACCCGCATTGATCTCCCCTTCTCTGAGCAGGTTGCCCAGATGGCTGCCTGCGCGCAGGACACGCTACGGCGCAGCGGCCACACGCTGGAAGAGGTGGAATCCATCGGCGCGGGCGTGCCCGGCATCGCCGATGAAAACGGCGTGGTCATCTTCTGCACCAACCTGAGCTGGTTTAACGTGCCCTTCCGCACGGAATTCCAGAAATACATCGACAAGCCCGTCTATATTGGCAACGACGCCACCGTGGCAGGCCTGGCTGAGAGTGTCGCGGGCGTGAGCGCCGGCACCTCCAGCAGTGTTTTCCTCACCCTGGGCACCGGTGTGGGCGGCGGCATTGTCATCGGCGGAAAGGTATGGAGTGGCGCGCACGGCGTCGGCAGCGAGGTGGGCCACATGACCCTGGAGCTGGACGGCGTGCCGTGCACCTGCGGCAACCGCGGCTGCCTGGAGCGCTATTGCTCCGCCACGGCCATCATCCGCATGGCCAAGGAGCAGCTGCAGGTCCATCCCGACAGCAAAATCATGGCCGACTGCGGCGGCGACCAGAGCAAGATCAACGCGCGGATGGTCTTTGACGCGGCAAAGGAGGGCGACCCCGTCGGTGAAAAGGTCTTCCGCCGCTACGTCAACTACCTCGCCCAGGCCATCAACTCCATCATCTGCTTCCTGGACCCGGAGGTGATCGTGCTGGGCGGCGGTGTGAGCAAGGCGGGCAGCTTCCTGCTGGACGCGGTGCGCGCCGCGCTGCCGCGCTACATCTTCTACAAGCAGATGCCCTACGCGCGCATTGAGCTGGCCACGCTCGGCTCCGACGCGGGCATCATCGGCGCGGCCATGCTGCAGCAATAAGGCGTAAAAGCAAAAACCAGTCCGTCACGGGCTGGTTTTTAGCTGGGATAACACCGCACATATGAGGTGGTCAGATGGCGGGTGAATTATTGCTTCAGACATGAATGCAGATTTTAAAGGCTTTACTTACAGTAAGTCGAGAAAGCTGCAAGAAGTGGATGGCACAAAAGGCACCGCCGGATGCGCCGCTGAATTGTGAGGTGCTGCCCTTGTATATTACTCTTGCTTCAGGCCTTCCCTGCGCTCCCTGACGGCTTCCAGGCAGTTGCGCTTGCTGTCCTCGATGTGCTTCTGCATCAGCTGGCGGAAGCCCTCCAGGTCGCGCTTTTCCACATAGTCCACCAGCTGGTAGTGCTCCTGGTGCGCCTCCCACAGGTGCTTTTCCTGACGGATGGCGATGGCGGAGAAGCGGGTGATGAACTCGTCCTGTCCCTCAATGGCACGCAGGATGCGCTGCTGCCTGCACAGGCTGGTCAGCTGCCAGTGAAAGGCGCGTGTCAGTGGGCTGAGGGCTTCGATGTCCCCCTTGCGCATCAGCGCGTCCATGCCATGCAGCTTTACCCGCAGCGAGGCGATGTCCTCCGGCGTGGCCTTCTCGATGATGGCAGGCAGCGTCAGCATCTCCAGGGCGTTGCGGATGGTGTAGATTTCGTTCACGTCCTCCAGGTGGAAGGCGCGCACCACCACGCCGCGCCGGGCCACATATTCAATCAGTCCATCCCGCTCCAGTTTGCGAAGAGCCTCGCGCAGCGGCGTGCGGCTGATGTGCAACCTGGCCGCGTACACAGTTTCCACGATCCGCTCCCCGGCGGGTATTTCTCCGGAGATGATGCCATGCTTCAGCACCTCGTAGGCAATGTCCCGTATCGGTCGGCTTTCCAGCATGGGCTGGAAACTGACGGCTGAATTCATCGCGGTTTTCCCCCTTAAAAGTGCACTGCACATTGTTTGCACTTTGTATACAAGAATAGTACAATGGGTATGGAAAGTCAAGGGGAAAATGGAGAAGATTGGCAAAACGCTGCATGCGCTTCATCCTGTTTCATCCCTCTTGCGCCATCGGTCGGCCCGGCCCGCCGATCAGCTATCACTCAAATGACCTATCCTGCCTTGCGCCGCTTTGGAGGCAAGGAGAGTGGTCAGTTTTTGCACTTCCTTTGTTTTTTCTTTATCGGCATCCAGCCGCATTTTCCCGGCGGGCGGCCGGAAATTGTGACAAAAGTGTGGCGTTTGTTCTTTAAATTGTAGACTTTTACATCTTGACAACAGCGTTACAAGTGTTATAATCGGTTACGTACCGGAAGCAGCCGGACAATGAAAGGAGTTTTTTCCATGAAAAAAATCATTTCCCTCGCCCTCGTTGTGGCGATGGTGATGGCTTGCGCCGTTGCTTTCGCTGCAGACTACACCGTTCCCTCCAGCTCCAAGGACCTGGAAGGCGCCCCTGAGTTTGAAACCCCCATCAGCCTGAAGACCAAGAAGAGCGGCACCAACATCACCGTGACCTTCGGTGACGAAGTGGATTCCGCTGAGGTTGTCTGGCTGGGCAAGAAAGATACCAACGAAGCTCTGGAGATCGTTGACGGCAAGGCCACCTTCTCCCTGTCCGGCCACAAGTATCAGCCCGGTGTCTCCGGCGCCAGCCGTGACAACACCCTGGAGCAGGAAACCATCCTGGGCGGCCTGCTGCCTGTTGTGACCGTGGACGGCAAGGATTATTTCCTGGGCCTGGTCGAAGCGCAAGGCAAGTTTGCCCGCTATCTGGACCAGAACTTCTTCTATGATCATTGGTATTACCACATCTGCGACGAGGACGGCAAGGACGTGACCAGCGCCGCTCTGGCTCGCAAGATCCTGGTGGAAGCCGGCTATCAGACCCAGTATCAGGAATGGTCCACTATTAGCCTGGACGTGAAGGATGCCACTCCCCGCAACTGGGCTTTCTACGTAGAGCGCGTTTATGACAAGGGCGAGAAGGTATTCGGCTGGAAGGTCGAGCAGACCTACGGCACCTGGGTGGACGGCGCTGCCTACATCGTGAAGTACGGCGACAAGGAAGTCACCTATGACCGCTCCGGCGCCTGGCTGACCGAGACCATCACCGTGGAAAACAGCGACGTGTTCGGCATGGGCCTGGAAGGCTCTGTTGCCAAGTACACCTACAAGAAGCTGGGCAACCAGACCACGCATGACTGGCGCAAGGCTACCCCCACCACCTATTACACCCACCTGGAGAGCAATTATCTCTGGCAGATTCGTGAAGAATATGCCGAGGGCGAAATCGCTGCCATCACCGCTGAGTATCTGCCCAACGCTGGCCGCACCCGCCTGCACATCGACATCGAGAAGCGCGAAGCCGAGTAATTCAAATTCTTTCCGGTACTATGACCCGTCTCTTCGGAGACGGGTTTTCATTTACCTGGGCATTGCGGTGCATTTACGCAGTGCTATTGTGTCGTTCACATCCCGCAGCTTTATCAACTTGCCTTGAACAAAGCCTTCACCACCTGCAATCGTATCTGGCATCAAAGACAACCGTGGCCACCTCATCTGCTACACTGTTGCCATCGTGAAAAAGGTTGAACCTGCACATTTTTTTATCATTTCCTATTAACACTGTGCGGATAAAGCTGGTATAATAATAACAGCATATGTTTTCAACCGAATACTTTACCAGGAGGCGTGATGAATGATTCAGCTGAACTATGACCGGGAAAGGGTACTCGCCGCGATTGACAGCACCGTGCGGCAGACCATGCGGATGGACATGACCTGGGACTGGCCCTGCGGCGTGGGCTACTACGGCATCTGCTGTGCCGCGAAGGCGACCGGCAAGGAAGAGTACCTGCAGCTTCTGCGCGACAGGGTGGATGAGCTGATTGAGCTGGGCCTGCCCACCTGGACGGTCAACACCTGCTCCATGGGACATGCCATGCTGACGCTGCATGAATGGACCGGAGATGACAAATACAAGCACATCGCCGAGGAAAAGATCGAGTACCTGACCACGAAGGCACTGCGGTTTGCCGACCATGTGCTGCAGCACACGGTCAGCGCCAAGAACGACTTTCCGGAGCAGTGTTGGGCCGATACCCTTTTCATGGCGGCCTACTTCATGCTGCGCGCCGGTGTTGCCTGGCAGGACGCAAGTCTGATTGACGACGCGCTGAACCAGTACTACTGGCATATCCGATACCTGCAGGACAAGCAGACCGGGCTGTGGTACCACGGGTACAACAACATCACCAAGGATCACATGTCCGGCTTTTTCTGGGGCCGCGCAAACGCCTGGGCCGCCTACACCATGAGCGAGGTGGGCAGGGTACTGCCGGAGTGCTACCTCTATCCCAAATACATGGACGTGGCCGGTTCACTGTCGGAGCAGCTGTCTGAGCTGAAAATGCTGCAGACAGAAAACGGCCTGTGGCGCACCATTCTGGACGACCCGGACAGCTATGAGGAGGTTTCCGCCTCCGCCGGCATCGCGGCGGCGATGGTCAACCGCGGCAATCCCCTCCACCTGAAGTACATACAGAAGTCCATTGACGGCGTGCTGGAAAACATCTCTCCCGAGGGCAGGGTGCTGAACGTATCCGCCGGCACCGCCGTAATGAAGGACCGCGACGGCTATCGCAACATCTCCAGAGACTGGACGCAGGGCTGGGGCCAGGGTCTCGCGCTGACGTTCCTCTCCCGTGTGCTGGAAATGGGTCAGCACTCCGCCGACGGCGCGCTTTGAGGAGGTCAATATGGAAGACAGGTATCTGAAGGGTGGCTTCACCCTTCCCGGCGAAGCGGGCTACGAGGGGCTGACGCTGGAGCTGGCACGCCGCTGGGGCGCGGATGTCATCCGCGACAGCGACGGCACCAAGCTCTCCGACGAGATTGTGAACGCCGGCTACCGCATCTATTCCACCATCTGCATCATCCGGGAGCATAATGCCTTCGCGATGGCCCACCCCGACGCTCAGCAGCAGACCTTCCTCTCCTCCGACGCGGCGCTGGCCGTGGAGGATACGCTGGTCATCCAGCCGCTGAATGGCTATTTTGAGGAGCAGTTTGAGCTGAACGACACCCCGGACGCCCTCCCCTACTGGCAGGTGTGGGACAGGACAGCGGAGCAGGAAGTGCCGCGTGATCATTGGCACTATGAAAACGGCCGCGTCACGGTCACCCACTGTGTCCCCTTCCACCGGTATACCGTTTCCTTCCTGTGCTGGCGCATCTGGGAGGAAATCAATATGTACAACCATACCACCAACCACTGGACCAGCGAGCACCTGCGCCAGCTGGACCCCCGGCATCCGGCGGCTTGGGACTACCTGAAAAACTGGCTGGAGGACTGGTGTGAGCGCAATCCGCAGACCAACGTCATCCGCCTTACCTCGCTGTTCTACAATTTTGTGTGGATCTTCGGCTGCGACGAGCGGCGGCGCAGCCGCTATGTAGACTGGGCCAGCTACGATTTCACCGTGAGCCCGGCGGCGCTGCGGGCCTTTGAGGCTGAATACGGCTACGCCCTGACGGCAGAGGATTTCATCAACCGCGGTCAGCTCCAGCCGACCCACTGTGTGCCCACAGCGCACAAACGTGACTGGATGGACTTTGTGCAGCGCTTTGTGTCCGAAAGGGCCAGGGAGCTGGTGGAAATCATCCATCGCCATGGGAAGCAGGCCTATGTATTCTATGATGACAGCTGGGTCGGCCTGGAGCCCAATGGCAGGTATTTTGCCGATGTGGGCTTTGACGGGCTGATCAAGTGCGTCTTCTCCGGCTTTGAATGCCGCCTCTGCGCCAATGCGAAGGTGCCCGTACACGAGCTGCGCTTCCACCCCTATCTCTTCCCTGTGGGACTGGGTGGTCTGCCCACCTTCATGGAGGGCGGCCATCCGGAGCGCGATGCGATGAGCTACTGGCTGCATGTGCGCCGCGCCCTGGCCCGCAAGTGCGTGGACCGCATCGGGCTTGGAGGCTACCTGCACCTGACAGAAGGACATCCCGCCTTTGTGGATGCCATCGAGATGATGGCGAAGCAGTTCCGCCATTTGAAGGAGCTGCATGAGCAAGGCGCTCCCGCCGCGCTCCCCCTGACGGTGGCTGTGGTGCATACCTGGGGTGAACTGCGCGCGTGGACGCTGTCCGGCCACTTCCACGAGACCGACAGCCATGTGCTCATCCACCTGCTGGAGGCCCTCAGCGGCCTGCCGGTGAATGTGCGCTTTATCGCCCTGGAGGAGCTGAGCGAAGAAACCCTGTGCGGAGTGGATGTGGTGCTGAACGCGGGCCGCGCCGGTGATGCCTGGAGCGGCGGCAGCGCATGGCAGGATGAGCGCCTGGTCACCGCGCTGACACGCTTCGTCCACGAGGGCGGCGCCTTCCTCGGCGTGGAGGAGCCTACCGCCTGCCCCGGCGGCGACAGCTTTTTCGCCATGGCCCATGTGTTGGGTGTGGACAGGGACGACGGGCGCTATGCCTGCCATGCTCCCTGGGCAGCCGGGGAAACCGAGCAGAAGCCCTTCACCATTTATCCGAACGCCCTTGGCGCAGACCCCTGCCTGCGTGTCACAGCACCTGATACGCAGGTGCTGTGCATGAAAAACGGCGTGCCGCAGATGACCCTGCGCGCCTTCGGCAGTGGGCACGCCGCCTATCTGTCCGGTTTTGTGTACGCGCCGGAAAATGCGCGCATGCTGCTGGATCTGCTGCTGTGTCTCACCGGCAAAGCCGCAGAGGGTGCTCCCCTTGCAGCTTCCCCTGTGGTGGAGGCAGCCTGGTTCCCGTTCAGCGCCACCCTGGTGCTGATGAACAACGCCAACGATCCGGTATCCACTGCGGTATGCTGCCAGGGCCGCACCATTGAAGCGGAGCTGCAGCCGCTGGAAATGCGCTTCATGGAGATAAAGGACTGAAGCTCAGCTGCCGCGAAGCACACAGGGTGATGAAAAGCGGCCTCTTCCCTTTGCGGGGGAGAGGCCGTTTCTTATCTGTTCAGTTCTTTGTAGCACTCGTCCACATCCAGCGTGGCGAAGTAATCCGCGGGAGTCTCAGCGCGGCGGATGAGCCGGAAGCTGCCGTCCTCCCTGTAGAGCACCTCTGCCGAGCGCAGGCGCCCATTGTAGTTGTAACCCATGGAATAGCCATGCGCACCGGTATCATGAATGACGACGACATCACCAATGTCAATGCGGGGCAGTGCGCGGCCAATGGCAAACTTATCGTTGTTCTCGCACAGGCAGCCGGTCACGTCATAGGTGTGGTCACAGGGCCAGTCCCTTTTGCCGCACACGGTGATGTGGTGATACGCGCCATACATGGCGGGCCGCATCAGGTTGGCGGCGCAGGCATCCAGGCCGATATAAGAGCGATAGGTCTCCTTGCGGTGCGTGGCATGCGTCACAAGCCAGCCCATGGGGCCGGTCATCCAGCGGCCCAGCTCCGTTTTCAACGCCACACCGCCGTTGGGGAAGTGCTCCTCGTAGGCGCGGCGCACACCCTCGCCCACAGCCATGATGTCGGTCTTCTTCTGTTCCGGCCTGTAGGGGATGCCCACACCGCCGGAGAGGTTCACAAACGCCAGCGGCAGCTGCAGCTCCTCTGACAGCTCGCGCCCGGTACGGAAGAGGATGCCGGCCAGGGTCGGGTAATACTCCTCATCCGTGTTGTTGGAGGAGAGGAAGGCGTGCAGCCCGAAGCGCTTTGCGCCAAGCTCCTTCAGCTGCCTCAGCCCTTCGCGCAGCTGCGGCAGGGTGAAGCCATACTTGGCCTCCCCTGGGTTGCCCATGATCTCGGTGCCGATTTTGAAATCGCCGCCGGGATTGTAGCGCACGCACACCGTTTCAGGAATGCCGCCGTGCCTGCGCAGTATCTCGATGTGTGTGATGTCGTCCAGATTGACAATCGCGCTCAGCGCCCGGGCATGGTCAAATTCCTCCGGGGGCATGGCATTGGCGGAAAACATGATATCCCGTCCGCGGAAGCCGTTTGCCTCCGCCAGCATCAGCTCTGTTTCGCTGGAGCAGTCCACCCCGCAGCCTTCCTCCTTCAGTATGCGGAGAATGGCCGGATTGGGCAGCGCCTTGACCGCGAAGTATTCCTCGAAATCCTCGCACCAGGCGAAGGCCTGCTTCAGTTCGCGCGCGTTGCGCCTGATGCCCGCCTCGTCATACAGGTGGAAGGGGGTCGGAAAGGTCTTCGCCGCCTGCTCAAATACCTCGTCCGGAAGGCTGAAATTCGGCATATGCGCTCACTCCTCTGTGCTTACAACTTTGTCAATGAGGTCCAGCAGCTCCCCGCATCCTGTTCCGTCTTCTCCGGAAAAGCAGATGACCTGCCACGGCTGGACCAGCAGCGCGCGGCAAATCGGCGCCAGCTGCTTCATTCTCGCTCCCCGGCTGATTTTGTCCGCCTTTGTTGCAACCACGGTGAAGGGGATGCCCATCTGCCGCAGGAAAAGATTCATCTGAATGTCATCCTCTGTCGGCTCATGGCGGATATCCACCAGTGTCAGGACATGGCGCAGCTCTCCCGCCTGTTCGAAGTAGGCCTGCATCATCTGCCCCCACCGCTGCTTCTCCTGCTTGTCCACCTTGGCAAAGCCATAACCGGGCAGGTCAATCAGGTGGAAGCTGCGATTGAGCAGAAACACGTTGATCAGCCTTGTTTTGCCAGGGGTGGCGCTGGTTCTGGCCAGCTTTGAGTTGCGCGTCAGCTTGTTGATGAGGGTGGATTTTCCCACATTGCTCTTGCCGGCCACTGCCAGCTGCGGCAGGCCCTTTCCCTCGAACGGGCCGTACTGCGCAAGCGACGTGACAAATTCCGCCTGCCTGATCTCAAAGGCATCCTCCGGGCGCTCCACTTCCTTTTTCGTGTAGAGCGGGCGGCGCGGTGGCTCTGTCTTTTTCTGTGCCATGTTTATTCCTTTACCAGGGCGTTGTCCAGTACCTCTTCAATCTTCTCGGCGGTGACCAGGCGGAACTGGCTGAGCACGTGCGGGGGAATCTCCTCCAGGTCCTTGACATTCTCCTTGGGCAGCACCAGCACACGGATGCCGGAACGGTAGGCTGCCAGCGCCTTTTCCTTCAGGCCACCGATGGGCAGCACGCGCCCGCGAAGTGTCATCTCACCTGTCATGGCCACATCCTGCCGAACCGGGCGAAGGGTGAAGGCTGAAACCAGCGCGGTCGTCAGCGTGACGCCGGCGGACGGTCCGTCCTTGGGCACAGCGCCCTCCGGAAGGTGGATGTGAATATCCTTGTCCTTGTAAAAATCATCGCTCAGCCCCAGCTGCGTGGAATGCGCACGCACCCAGGTGAAGGCCGCCTCAGCGGATTCCTTCATCACATCGCCCAACTGGCCAGTCAACTTCAGGTTGCCCTTGCCGGGCATGGTCGCGCACTCTACCTCCAGCAGCTCGCCACCGACGGTCGTGTAGGCCAGGCCGTTCACGATACCGACCCTCGGCTCCTTCTCGGGCTGCTCGCGGGTATAGCGCACCGCGCCAAGCGCCCTGTGCAGCTCCTCCTCGGTGATGTCTATCCTCTCTATACCCTCATCCAGCATACGGACGGCGCTTTTGCGCATCACCTTGGCAATATATCTCTCCAGCGAACGGACACCTGCCTCCCGGGTGTAGCCCTCGATCAGGGCACGCATCACCGGGTCGGCAATGGTCACCGCGCCGCTCTGCAGGCCATGCTGCTCCAGCTGCTTGGGCCAGAGGTGGCGCTGCGCGATCTGCAGCTTTTCCTCTTCGGTGTAGGAGGGAACCTCAATGATCTCCATCCTGTCCAGCAGCGGCGCCGGTATGGTTTCCACCGAATTGGCTGTGGTGATGAACATCACCTTGCTCAGGTCGAAGGGCAGCTCCATATAGTGGTCGCGGAAGGCATGGTTCTGCTCACTGTCCAGCACCTCCAGCATGGCGGAGGCCGGGTCGCCGTGAATGTCCATGCCCATCTTGTCTATCTCATCGAACAGGAAGACCGGGTTCATGGTACCGGCCTGCTTCAGTCCCGCAATGATCCGTCCGGGAATAGCCCCGATGTAGGTGCGCCGGTGTCCGCGGATCTCCGCCTCATCGCGCACGCCGCCCAGCGACATCTGCACAAAGCGGCGTCCTACTGCCTTGGCAATCGCCCGCACGATGGAGGTTTTGCCCACACCGGGCGGTCCCACAAAGCATAGGATCGGCCCCTTCATGTCCTGCTTGAGTCCCAGCACCGCAAGGTATTCAACGATGCGCTCCTTCACCTTTTCAAGACCGTAATGGTCCTCGGCCAAGGTGGCACGGGCGCTGGTGAGGTCAAGGTTGTCCTCCGTCGTCTTTCCCCAGGGCAGGTCCAGAATCCACTCAATGTAGGTGCGGCTCATGGTGATTTCGGGGGTGCCGGGCGCCATGTGAGAAAGGCGTTCCAACTCCTTTTCACACTTCTTCCGGGCCTCCTCATTCAGCGGCAACTCTTCCATGCGGGCACGCAGCTCTTCCACGTCGCCCAGCTCGTTGTCGCCCAGCTCCACCTGGATGGCCTTGATCTGCTCGCGCAGGTAGTAATCCTTCTGGTTCCTGTCCACCTGCTGCTTCAGGCGGGCCTGTACCTTTTTCTCCACATCGGCCAGTTCGGTTTCCCTGAGAAGGATACCGCATACCATTTCCAGGCGTTCCCGCACCGGCGCGGTATCGAGCACCCGCTGCTTGTCCTCGATATTGCTGAAAACATTGGCAGCGATGGCATCCGCCAGCTCGCTCCCGTCGGTGTTGTTCTGTATGCTGTCTGCCAGCTCCGGCATCACCCGCTGGCTGGAGGCGACAAATTCCCCGAACAGGTCCTGTGTGGCGCGCAGTATGGCGCTGTCATCCACAGTATCGGTCAGCGGGGTTTCCTCCAGGCGTTCCAGCGTGGCCTGCAGTCCGTCCTTGGTATCGGTCATGCTGACAAGGCGAGCGCGCCACTGGCCCTCCGCCAGCACGCGTATCACGTCACCGCCAAGGTTCATCAGCTGCTTGATTTCCGCCACGGTGCCAACTGCGCACAGGTCATCCTGCGTGGGCTCGTCCACGTCCACGTCAGGCTGCTGCACCAGGAAAACCAGGCGGCTGCTCATCATCGCCTTTTCAAGGGCTGCTACAGACTTGGCGCGCCCAACGTCAAAGTTCAGTATCATCTTCGGAAATACCAGCATCCCGCGCAGCGGAATCAGGGGCATTTCCTGCAGGTTGGACTTTTTCTTTCTCGGCATGGTTCCTCCGGGTTCATCAGGGGACATAAAGACTTTTACACGAATGGAGCGCGGATGGAGGCCGTCATTTGCCTGCGGCTGCGCGCTTTCTGCCTGTGCGCAGGGTCAGCTTCGGCGGCGCTCCGTTTTCCACTACATCCGCGTTGATTTCGCACGCCGTCACATCGCTGCGGCTGGGTACTGAATACATGGTGTCCAGCATCACATTCTCGATGATGGCCCGCAGACCGCGCGCGCCGGTTTTTCTTTCGATTGCCTCTTTGGCGATTGCCCTCACGGCATCCTGGGTGAAGGACAGCTCCACTCCGTCCATCCTCAGCAGCTTGCGGTACTGCCGGCACAGGGCGTTCTTGGGCTCTGTGAGGATTTCGCACAGCGCGTCCTCGTCCAGCTCGTCCAGCACCGTCACAATGGGCAGGCGGCCGACAAATTCAGGGATCAGGCCAAAGCGGATCAGATCCTCCGGCCGCAGCGCGCGCAGTGCCCTGGATACCTCCAGGCTGGTAGAGGCGCGCATCTGAGAGCCGAAGCCGAGCACCTTTTTGCCCACGCGGTCCTCAATGATGGGCACCAGCCCGTCAAACGCGCCGCCGCAGATAAACAGTATGTCGGTGGTGTCGATCTGTATCATTTCCTGCTGCGGATGCTTTCTGCCGCCCTGCGGCGGGACAGAGGCCACCGTGCCCTCCAGTATCTTCAGCAGGGCCTGCTGCACGCCCTCGCCGCTCACGTCGCGGGTGATGGAGGGGTTCTCGCTCTTGCGGGCGATTTTGTCAATCTCGTCGATATAGATGATGCCGCGCTGTGCCTCGTCGATGTTGTAATCCGCAGCCTGAATCAGGCGCAGCAGGATGTTCTCCACGTCCTCGCCCACATAGCCGGCCTCGGTCAGGCTGGTGGCATCCACAATGGCGAAGGGCACACGGAGAAAGCGGGCCAGGTTCTGCGCGAGATAGGTTTTACCGCTGCCCGTGGGGCCGACCAGGAGAATATTGCTCTTGGCTACCTCCACATCCTTGTCTTCCTCGTCCTGATCCTTCTGCTTCGCCCGCGCCGCGTTGATCCGCTTATAGTGGTTGTAAACCGCCACGCAAAGGGAGCGCTTGGCTGCGTCCTGCCCGATGACATAGTCATCCAGCATGGTTTTCATCTGCTCAGGCGTAGGAAGGTTTCCGGCGTCAATCAGCGACGGGGATGCCTCCATGGACTGCATCTCAAAGTGCTCAAAGACCAGCTCGGCACAGTCGCTGCAGATGCAGCCGGTCCGCCCGGCCGCCAGCACAGCGCCGTCCCGCTCACTCCTGCCGCAGAAAATGCACACCGGCTTCACGGTTCCGTTTGACATGCGCTACTTCTTCTCCTCACTTTTCCCTGGCCTGATAGATCTCGTCAATGATATGGTAGTCCAGCGCCTCTTGGGCGGTCATAAAATAGTCACGCTCGCAGTCCTGCTGCACCTTTTCCAGCGGCTGGCCGGTCATCTCCGCCATCATGCCGATCATCTTTTTCTTGGTGCGCATCAGCCACTCCGCGCGAATGGCCACATCAGTCGCCTGTCCCTGCGCGCCGCCCAGGGGCTGGTGGATCATCACCTCGGCGTTGGGCAGTGCCAGGCGCTTGCCCTTCGCGCCGCTCATCAGCAGGAAGGCGCCCATGGAGGCCGCCATGCCGATGCACACCGTGCGCACCTGTGGCTTGATGTACTGCATGGTATCATAGATGGCCATGCCGGCCGTCACCGAGCCGCCGGGGGAATTGATATACAGGTTGATGTCCGCCTCCGGGTTCTCCATCTCCAGGAACAAAAGCTGCGCCACCACGGTGTTGGCCACCGCGTCGTCAATCTCCCCGCCCAGGAATACAATGCGATCCTTCAGCAGGCGCGAGTATATATCGTAAGAGCGCTCACCGCGGTTGGTCTGTTCCACTACATAGGGAATCAGATTCATTGAATACCTCCATGATAATTGCCGGTTTTGAAACAGCATACAGGGAAGGCTCGGGCCGTCACCACGTTCCTGCGCTTCTCCCTGTATGCTGCCTTTATATGTCTGTATCAGTCAACGGTGCCTTCCGCCGTTTCCGGATCCGCAGGCGTTTCCGGTTCGGGCTGCTTTTCGGTGACCTTCGCGGAAGCCATCATCAGATCCACTGTCTTCTGCACAGCGGCGGCATCCTTCAGCGCTTCCTTCTGGCTGTCGGTCAGGCTGGACTTGAAGTCTGCCAGCTCACGGCCAAGGCGCTCGGCCTGCTCGGCTGTCTGCTTCTCGATGGCCTCTTCGTCCGCCTCGATGCCGGCAGCCTTCTGCACCGCTTCAATCACCAGCTGCACCTTCAGGCGGCGGCGCGCCTCACCGCGGTAGTTTTCGGCGAACTGTTCACGGGTCTGGCCCAGGTACTTGAGGAAGTCATCCAGTGTGTAGCCCTGATAGCGCATCTGCATGTCCTGCTCGCGGATCAGCGCGGCCAGCTGGCGGTCTTCCATCGCCTTGGGAATGTCTACCTCGGCGTTTTCCACAGCTTTTTCCACAACCGCGTTCTCGGCAGCCACACGGTTATTCTTTTGCGCCTGCTCCTCCAGCTCCTTGCGAACACTCTCGCGGTACTCAGCAAAGGTGGAATAGTCGCTCACATCGGCGGCAAACTCATCATCCAGCTCGGGCAGCTCGGTCTTGGAGATGCTGTTGACCTTCACATGGAACACAGCGTCCTTGCCGGCCAGCTCCTTGGCGTGGTACTGCTCGGGGAAGGTGACGTGCAGGTCCTTTTCCTCGGCAACGCACATACCCACTATCTGCTCCTCAAAGCCGGGGATGAAGGAATTGGAGCCGATCGTCAGGGTCTGGTCCTCGGCGGTGCCGCCGTCAAAGGCCACGCCGTCCACTGTGCCGGCATAGTCCAGCTTCACGGTGTCGCCGTTTTCTACAGGGCGATCCAGCACTTCTTCAGTGCGGGAATGCTCGGCGCGCACCTGCTCAATGCGGGCGTCCACCGCCGCGTCATTCACGGTCTCAGGTTCAATCTCCACTTCCAGTTTTTCGTACTGGCCCAGGGTCACCTCAGGGTAGACATAGACTTCGGCGGTAAACAGCACTTCCTTGCCCTCTTCAGCCTGGTCCACATGGATGTTCGGCTGGTCCACCGCCTGGATGCCGGCCTCCTCGATCGCCGCGTCGTACACATCGGGGATCAGGTCGTTCAGCGCGTCATCATAGAAAACCTGTTTGCCGTACATGTTCTCGATGAACTTGCGGGGCGCCTTGCCGGGGCGGAAGCCCGGTACGCGGATACGGCCGCGCGTTTTCAGATATGCCTTCTGCACAGCAGCCTCAAAATCCTCCGCGGGGATGGAAAAACTCAGTTTCACCTGGTTGCTTGAAATCTTTTCCGTCGTGTAGCTCATTGGCTAACCCTCCTACTTGGTCACACTGTTTTCGTGCATACTTGTGTATTGTAGCATAGTTTTTTCGGCGATGCAATAGCGTAAAAAGGCTTTCCGCGCACGGAAAGCTTGCCTTGATTCTTTCCGTCAGAAACCCCCGCGCGTGTGCGCGGGGGTGCGATATATCAGTTACGGAAACCGTGGTGATCAGCCTTCACTGGAGGTGTCGCCCCAGAAATCGTTAATGCCGTCTTCCCACACAGCCACTCTCGGGGGGTTGGCGAAATCAGCCAGACGCTCAAGGTCTTCTTCCTTGACCATCTTCCAGTTTTCCAGGTTGATCCAGGTGCTGTTGAAGTACTTGCCGGAGCCGTTCTGATAGACAATGTTGCCGTCCTTGATGACCCAGCCGCCGATGATGCGGTTCTTGGCGTCATACTTGATGCGGTACAGGTCGGCGCCGTCATCGCCGGAGCGGTAGTCGATCACATAGTTGATCAGCTTATGTCCGGCGCTGTTGTCATACTCCGCGGTGATGGAGGCAATGTCGCCCTCCGGGTAGATTTCCTTCACCTGCCACAGGTAGTGGCCGGTGGAGTTGCCCGGGTTCTTGTAGATGTAGTAGGCGGTCGCGCCTTCCATGTGGGACATGAAGGCATCGCTGTCCAGGATGGTGATGGTCTCGGTCATCCACACGCCGTCACGGCCGTGCGTGGTCTCGAACGGGCCGGCGGTGATGTCATAAGCCGCGTGGTCCACCCAGGCGCCGTAGGCCTGCACGACCTTCCAGCCGGTCACGCCGGTCATATCCTTGCCTTTGTCGTCCTTCATGCCATTCTTCTGGCCCTTGTCAAACACCTGAGACACATAGTAGGCGGAAACCTTCTTTGTCTCGGTGCCGGCCGGCACGGGATTCACATAATCGGGCTGGGGCTGATAGGTCTTCACACCGGAGGTAGAGGGCTGACGCTGCGCGGGAGAGGTCTCCGTCCTGGCCAGCATACCGGCGTTCGCCAGCACGGTTCGGGCCAGCTTGGCGTCCGTCACGTCCTTGTTGGTGCTGTTGAAATTCGCGTCGGCATAGGTCACACGGTAGTAGGTGTCGGAGCCGGGGGCGAACTTTGTCTTCAGGTAGCTGCTGAACTTGGCGTTGGAGGCGGTCATCGAGGTGATGACGAAGGTGGAGCCGTCCGCCATGCGCACGCGGTAGCTGTCCGGCGCGGTGCCGCCCAGGTGCCTGTCGCGGGTGTTCTCATAGGAGATGTCGCGCGGCGCGCCGCTGATGCCGGGCTGATACTTGTGGCCCTCGGTGGTGTAGGTGGCCACCCGGTCCATCACGTTCAGCTCTTCCTCAACCTCATTCTTGCCGTACCAGTTGACGAACACCTCGTCGGGATCCACGTCAAAGGTGACGGTGATGTCCCAGCCCGTCTTCTTGGTGGACACGCTGATGGGCTTCTGGAAATCAGGCACATCGAACAGGTCGTCCGCGCTGTCGGGGATATAGAATACACCCTCGTTGTTGAAGAAGGTGTCGTAGTCCACATAGCGGCGGCCGGCGGCAATGGAAACCCCGTCAGGGGTATTCGGCGCATCGATCACAACACCGCCAATCGTCACATCCTGATAGGCCAGTGCAGCCGTCGAAGCGAGCAGCATTACAAGAGCCAGAGCAAGACTCACGAATTTTTTCATCAGGAGGATCTCCTTTCAAAAAACCTATCCAAATACAGGCAATTAATATTATACACACGATGGCCGTTTTTTGCAAGATGTTATATTAAGGAAATCTGTATTTTGGTCATCGTTTTGTCACATTTTTTGAGAGCACTGATGAAATGAACTGAGCAGACGGCAATCAGGTTCTTTCTGACGTGCAGGCGAAATACCAAAGATTGACGGTGCTGAATTACATGATTCACACGGCGCATCGCGGAAAAGCCGTCAGCAGGCACGCCAATGAATGAATCATCTGTTTTTTACAGGTGCGAGCCGAAGGAGGCCATGCAGGTCTGCCGCTTTGAGCCGGTCGGCGCCACCTGCGTTCTCCGCCGTCCGCACGGCATGCTTACTTTCCGCCGGCGGCTGCGTTCTTCGCGCCGGAAGCCTTCCTGCCGTACAGCCACCAGCGCATCACGCCGAGTACCGGCCTGTAATACCAGGGTGTGAGCGCCCTTCCCGCCTTCTTCAGCGTTTCAATGATGGGCAGGTGCTGGGGGCAGTGCCTCTCGCAGCGGCCGCAGCCGATGCACTGGCTGGCCAGGCCCGGCTTTTCCCGCAGGCAGACCACCTGTGAGTATTCGTGCCGCCCCGCCTGTCTGCTCTCCATGGACATCTCGTTATAGCAGCGGAAGGTGCCGGGGATATCCACGCCCTGCGGGCAGGGCATGCAGTAGGAGCAGCCGGTGCAGTTGATCATCAGCTTCTCATTGATGGCCTGCCGCACGCTGTCGATCATCTGCCTGTCTTCACCGCCGAATTCGTGCGGCTGTACCTGCGAGGCAATGCGGCAGTTTTCCTCCAGCATTTCCATGCTGTTCATGCCGGAGAGCACGCAGGTCACCTCCGGCTGCTCCCACAGCCAGCGCAGGGCCAGCTCGGCGGGGCTGCGCCTTTTCGGATCAGCCGCGATGACCGCTTTCGCCTTCTCCGGCAGCATGCTGACCAGCTTGCCGCCGCGCAGCGGCTCCATGATGATGACCGGTATGCCGCGCCGGGCAGCCTCCTGCAGGCCCTTCCGCCCCGCCTGGCTCACCTCGTCCATATAGTTGTACTGTATCTGGCAGAAATCCCAGTCGTAGGCATCCAGTATCTGCAGGAACAGCGCGGTATTGCCGTGAAAGGAAAAGCCGATGTTGCGTATGGCGCCGCTGTTCTTTTTCTCCCTGATCCATTCCCTGATGCCCAGCGCCTCCAGCTTGCGCCAGGCAGCGATATCCGTGAGCATGTGCATCAGGTAATAGTCCACATGGTCTGTGCGCAGGCGCTTTAGCTCCTCGCTGAAATACCGGTCTATCGCAGCGGCGTCCTTGATCAGGTACTGCGGCAGCTTGGTGGCAATGTTCACCCTGTCGCGCAGGCCGTCGCGGCTCAACGCTTCACCGAGGCAGGCCTCGCTGCCAGGATAGATGTAGGCGGTATCAAAATAGTTCACGCCCAGCTCAATCGCCCGGCGTATCTCCCTGTCCGCCTCTTCCTGATCAATGCCCGCGCCGCTGCGTCTGAAGCGCATACAGCCAAAGCCCAGCAGGGAGATGGGCTCCCCGTGCCTGTCACTGCGGTATTGCATCGCTGTTTACCCCTCTCCTACTCTGCGTCTGCAAATTCATAGTCATCCCGTTCAGCCTGCCAGTAGTAGAACACATCGTCGCTCAGCTCATCATCTTCCACGAAGTCATAATCCTCGGCGCCATCTTCCCCGGGTGTGACCTGAAAGACCATGATGCCTGCTTCCCCGTCCTCCGCGTCCTGCAGAAGAGCGTAATTCCCGTCCTTCCACTCCATGCGTCCCACAACACGGAAGGGTATTTCCCCCTCCTCCTCATCGTACAGGGTGATGATCTCTTCCTTTTCCATTCTGTTTTGCCTCCGCGCTGCCGTGATTGACAAGGCAGTCCCTTTTTTCTATAATGTGCATGCAGCCGTACGGCCGCAGAAAGGCTTGAGCGCATGAATCTGACCATTGCCCACCCCGCCGGCGCAACACTGGGGCAGAGCCCGGAGAACGTCTATCTCGCCCTGGACGCCGCCGGACGCTCCTTCGGCACCGGCTACGCGGTGTACCAGTTCCTTCCGCACCTGTATCCGGACTGCCCGGTGAATATCTACCTCTCGCTGGAGGCGCAGCCGGCCGCGCGATATGCGCTGTTTGGCGCGCTGGTAGCCAGGGCTCGGCAGCTGAGGGACACAGCCCCCGATGTACCGGCCAGAATGTACACCTGCCTGCCGGCTGACAGCCCGGAAAAGAAGTTTTATGAGGCGGGCGATTTTGTGGTTGTGGGGGAAGAAAAGTCCTACAGCCTGAAGAACCCCGGCTGGGACGGCCGCCTGCCCATGGGCGTGCAGCTGCGGCAGACCCCGCTGAATACGCTGCCCGAGCAGATGGCCTTCCTGGAGCGCCTGCGGGCCAACAACGTCAGCCACATTGATCTATCCTATCTGGCGGAGCTGCTGCGCGCGCAGCACTTTACCGCCATTGGCGCGGTCAACGCGGGCCGTCTTGTCGGCGAGTGTCTGGCCGCCGGTGCCGGCACGGGCTGTGAGCTCTACGCCATTTATGTCGACAGCAGCGTGCGCCGCAACGGCTTCGCCTCCCTGATGGCCAGGGCGGTCATGACACTGATGGAGCGGGAAGGCGTGCGCAGCTTTACCACGCGCGTGATGACGCACTCCGTGCCACAGCTCGGCCTGATCCGTACGCTGCATGGCGAGGAAAAGGAAACCCTGTCCGTATACCCCGCGCTCTCCCTGTGAGGCAACATAATGCCGCCCGTTGGGCGGCATTTTTTCATGTCGGCTCCCGCTCGCTCTCGGCGATGAATTTTTCCAGCTTCTTTCTCACCCGCTGCAGCGCGTTGTCTATGGCCTTGGCGTGGCTGCCCAGGTGCTCCGCGATCTCCTGATAGCTTTTCCCCTCCAGGAAATCGTGCAGCGCGCCCATTTCCAGCTCGCTCAGGCTCTCATACAGGCGCTTGCTGATGCTGTTGTAGCCCTCCTGGGAGATGATCAGCTCCTCCGGGTTGGTCACGCGCCCCTCCATGATCACATCCAGCAGGGTGCGGTCCGACTCGTCGTCGTACAGGGGCTTGTTGAGGGAGACATAGCTGTTCAGCGGAATGTGCTTCTGCCGCGTGGCCGTTTTGATGGCTGTGATGATCTGCCGGGTCACGCACAGCTCCGCAAAGGCGTGAAAGGAGGACTGCCGGTCCGGCTTGTAGTCGCGTATGGCCTTGAACAGGCCAATCATGCCCTCCTGTACAATGTCCTCATGGTCGGCGCCAATGAGGAAATAGCTGCGCGCCCGGGCCCTGACAAAGTTCTTGTACCTGTTCAGCAGGTATTCCACCGCGCGGCTGTCACCCTGCTGGCACTTCTCCACAATCTGCTCGTCTGTCATCTCCGCGTACACAGAGGCTATGGCCGCCGGCGGCTCAGCTTCAGGGGGGAGTTCCTCCAGCACCAGCAGGCCGCTGCGCTCCTGCTCCTCACGCGTCTTCTGTATTTCTGCCAGGTCCCGCAGCTCTTCCTCTGTCAGTCCGAGCTCCATCTCCTCCACCATGTATCTCACCTGCCTTGGCTTACTCTCTGAATGGGCGCAAAAGGGCATTGTCTGCCTCTTGGACGCAGCCGAAGCGCTTGCTCCAGCTCTCCGGCGCAGCCCGGTTTCGGTGAAAGCCGCCCTTTGGGCATCCATATCATTCTTTTCCTCTGCGCAGCTTTTCCAACTGCTCCACCACCTTGCCGGAGAGCCTGCCCTCCAGCTGACGGCGCTGCACGCCGGTGTTTTTTTCGTTTTGGGTGAAGCCTTCGCTGCGTGTCTGCCGCAGCTCCCGCAGCAATTCGCGCGAGGTCAGCCGCACCGCGCCTGTGGACAGCACCTGGCTCTGCTCCAGCCCATCTGAGGTGGCCACGCGCAGCGGCACATAGCGCGGCGTTTCCGCGGCACGGCGCTCGATGTAGCTGTCCGCCGTTTCACCGTGCCGGGTGAACACGACCGTCAGGCAGCCGCGCGTCTCCTCGCTGCGAAGGCGCCGGTCGCTCTGATAGCCGTCGAACACCAGCACAATGTCCTCGCCGGAGTAACCCGCGTAGTCCTCCAGCAGGCGGATCAGGCGGTCGCGGCTCTCATCCAGTGTCCATTCGCTCTTTTCCGCCTCGCGCCACGCGCCGATCACATTGTAGCCGTCTACCAGCAGCAGCGGCTTCATGGCTTGCGGCAGGCCAGCACGCGGTACATCATCACGCCCGCGGCCACCGAGGCATTCAGGCTCTCAATCTGCCCCATCAGCGGCAGGGACACCTTATGGTCACATTCCTCCAGGGTCAGATGGCTGATGCCCTCTCCCTCGGAGCCAATCACGAGCGCCACCGCGCCGTCAAAGGCCACCTTCTGATAGTCCTCGCCGTCCATGGTCAGGGCGTAGACCCACACGCCGCGGCGCTTCAGCTCCTCGATGGTGCGGTTCAGGTTGGTGACCCGGGCGACCTTCACATGCTCGATGGCACCGGCGGAGGCCTTCACGGCCGCCGGCGTCAGGCCCACGCTCCGCCGCTCCCTGACGATCACGCCGTGCGCGCCGACGCATTCCGCCGAGCGGATGATCGCGCCCAGGTTCTGCGGGTCGGTCACGCCGTCCAGTATGATCAGGAAAGGCTCCTCATCCCGCTCCTGTGCGACGGCGAACATGTCCTCCACGGTGGAATAGCTGTAGGCAGAGGCAAAGGCAATCAGGCCCTGATGATGGGGGGTGATCTCGTCCAGCCGGCTCTTGTCCACCTCCTGCACGGGAATGCGTGCTTCCTTGGCCATCTGCACAATCTGCCGCGCAGAGCCGGACAGCTCGCCCTTCATCACGAGCAGCTTTTCCAGATCCCTGCCGGTTTTCAGCGCCTCGCGGATAGGGTTGCGTCCCAGCAGCAGGTTCTCCGGCAGGGTCTCCTCCCGCTCCGCGCGGTGTATCTCCCGGGGAGCCGGTGCCGTCGGCTCCGGGCGATGGTATTCAAAAGCCTCATGTCCGCGCGGGGCGGCTTCCCTTGGCTGTGTGCGGCGGTCGCGATCCTCCGGGCGTTCGGGGCCGAAGCGCCTGGGCGGCCTGGTGCCGGTGCTGCGGCGGTCTGGCCGGCTGTCGCGGCGGTCCGGCCGGCGCCCGTCGTCAAAAGAGCGGTAATCATTCTTTTCTTCATCGCGCCGGCGCGGCCCGCTGTACGGGCGGTTTCCGGCACGGCTGCCGGAGCGGCCGCCCCTTGCGGAGCGTTCTTCCTTCCAGTTGTCCGGGTTGTTTTTCGCCGATGCGCGCCTGTTTGGCA
Source organism: uncultured Clostridia bacterium (assembly GCA_946407745.1). Lineage (GTDB taxonomy): Bacteria > Bacillota > Clostridia > Christensenellales > Aristaeellaceae > RUG11272. The sequence continues at coordinate 21,642 of CAMJPQ010000012.1, read as the reverse complement.
GATCCTGATAATACGGCATGGTGTCCTCCTGTTATTCTATACACAATTCCTTCAGCAGCTGTTCTCTCTCCCCGCGCACGCGCGCGGCCTGTCCGCAGCTCTTCTCTCCCTCCGGGCAGCGGCCGCGCAGGCAGCCCGGGCCCGCGTCCTCAAACAGCGCGGGCGCCGCCTGCAGGCAGAGCCTGTGCATCTGCGTGGCCAGCTCACGGATCTCCCACTGTGCGCGGCTGCACATGCGCAGTGAGAAGAAATGCCGCAGCTCGCGGGCGTTCATTGTCATCAGCAGGCGCGTTTCACAGGCGCCGGGCAGCACGAAGCGGGCATCCTCGTTGCTGCCCTCTCCCTTGCCCAGTCTTTCCTGCCAGCGGCAGTACCATTCGTGCATCTGCGCCATCTGCGCCTCATACTCGCGCACAGCGTCCTCCCCCAGCGCTTCGATGCGTGGCGGGATGATATACCCAAAGCCGCCCTCATAGCTGACATAGCGCTGGCTCTGCACGGAAAAGCTGGCCAGGCGGTGCCTGGTGAGCTGGGCCAGCAGCACGCGGCTGACGCCCTCCACGCCGAAGGTAAAGGAGGTGTGCTCCAGCACGCTCTCGTGCCCCATGTTCATAATCTTTTCCACAAAGGCTGTCTGATCCTGCGCGGAAACCTTCTCGTGCAGCGCTTCCACCGTGGCGCGGGAATAGCACAGCCGCGCCGCGAGGGCCACCGTCTCCTCCGGCGAGGGCGTGCAGCGGATCAGCTCGACCTTCAGTTCTGCTCTGGGCATGTGTCCTCCTGTGCAAGGGCAAAGAGGCGCAAAAGCCGCTCCTCCTGCCCGGTGAGATACAGATAGCCCACCAGCGCCTCCAGCGCCGTGGAGGCGGCGTAGTCCGCCTGCGTCTGGTGGTGGGGAGATACATGGTGGGCGTGGGCATTGCGACCCCGCAGCACGATGGCCTCCTCCGCTTCCGTCAGTTCCGCGCGGATGCGTTCCAGCGCCTTCGCCTGCGCCGCCGCGTTGACCCGCTGCACCGCGCCCGAATGCATGTGCCGCAGGTTCTTGCCCTCATGCAAAAGCGTTTCCCTGACCAGCAGGTCCCAGACGGTATCGCCGATGTGGGCCAGCTGCAGCGGATTGAGCTGCCTGGCGCCGTCCTGAGTGATGGGAGGATGTGCGCGCAGCAAAGAAACGCCTCCTTTAAGTGGGCTGAGTCGAGTATAGCACAGTTTGGGAAGGATGGGAAGAGTTTTGGTTTGCGAAAAACGGGACTGTTCAAACCGTGGCGATTATAGTAAAATAAACTCCGGAGCCCGCGCGCGGCCTGCGCCGTGAGCGGTGAGAAGGAGGTTTTATATCATGAGCGATCTGAACATCGTCTGTCTGGATCTGGAGGGCGTGCTGGTGCCGGAAATCTGGATCGCCTTTTCTGAGGCGAGCGGCATTCCGGAGCTGCGCCGCACCACCCGGGACGAGCCGGACTACGACAAGCTGATGCGCTGGCGCCTGGGTATACTGAAGGAGCACGGGCTGCGCCTTGATGACATACAGCGCACCATCGCCACCATCGACCCGATGCCCGGTGCGCTGGAGTTTCTGGACGCGCTTCGCAGCCGCACTCAGGCGGTCATTCTCTCGGATACCTTCACTCAGTTTGCCAGGCCGCTGATGGAGAAGCTGCACTGGCCCACACTGATGTGCAACACCCTGGAGGTGGCCCCGGACGGGGAGATCACAGGCTACCGCATCCGCGTGGAAAAGTCCAAGCTGTCCACGGTCAAGGCGCTTCAGAGCGTGGGCTTTGAGACCATCGCCGCCGGCGACAGCTACAACGATCTGGCCATGATACGCGCCAGCAAGGCGGGCTTCCTGTTCCGCTCCACCGAAAAGATACAGCAGGACAATCCTGATCTGCGGGCGTTTGAGAATTATGACGACCTGCTGGAGGCGATACTTGGGGCGCTGTGACACGGCATGCCCCGGTCATAAGAAAAGTCCCTCCGCGCCGCGGAGGGATGCTGTGCTGTTCTATGATGCGGCATCGCCGCCCAGCCAGCCCAGTATGCTCTGGCCCGTGCCGCACAGGCACAGGGCCGCGAGCAGCCAGCCGGAAATCGGGTTGTTCACAAAGTTCATCATGGGGTTGAACTGATCGAGAATCAGAAACACCAGGAACATCAGCGAGAGGATCACTGTCAGGTGGCGCATAAGGTTCAGTGCTTTCATTTTCATTGTCCTGCCTCCGTGATCAGCAGCGCGTCGGAGGAGGCTCTGCCGCCCCCGGACGGCTGGTTGATGATTTCATTCTGCCATACCATGACGGACGAGTTGCCGCCGTCCAGATTATAGGCGGCCTTGCAGCCAAGCTCCGCAAACAGCTGTGACAGGTCCGGCAGGGTGATGCCGGCCGACTCGCCGCGGCCGTCCACCACCACCATGCAGTAGTGTCCTGGCTCCCAGTAGCCGATGGCGGTGCGCGGGTTGGACGAGATGATGCGGTTTGAGCTGGAAAACTGCGTCAGCGCGCCGCCGTCCGCATCCAGCAGCGCCGGGCCGAAGGTCCACGCCTGCCACGCGCCGTCCTCGATGGCCTCCTCCACGGAGAAGGCGGAGCCGGGCATCACCCGCATGGTGCCGTCATAGTACAGCACGCACACATCGCAGTCCGTGGCGTTGGCACGGTAGATGATGCCGTTGCGGATCACTACGCCCTCTCGGGTGTTGCCGTAGTAATCCCCGTTGACGGCCAGTATCGCGCTGCTGCTCTGCGCCATGTCCGTAATCTCATCCCGGAAGCCGCTGCCGTAGCTGCCCCCGGCCAGAGCGGACTGGAAGCAGGTGATGTCGCGCACATAGATATCCGCCAGGTAGTAGGTCACGCGTCCGTTCTCCGTGGTGTGCTCAGTTACCTCCACGGAGATGTCCGGGCTGGTATAGCTGTTTCCTGTCACCACCACTTCCTCTGAATACTTGTCCGCGAACTTTTCAGCCAGCGGTGTGGAGGCTTCTGCTTCCACCTGCTGCTCTTCGCCGGTCAGGGCGCTGCCGCCCTTTTCACTTGTGCCGCCGCCCATTCTGCCGCGGGCCGCTTTGAGCGTGCCACCGGTATCGGAAACTGTACCGTCTGCGCCGCTGTAAGCCAGCAGGTATCGCTCGTCCGGCACGGCGGAGGAGCCGCTGTCTGTGGTGGAATACGGATTTGTGATCACAATGCCGAGGGGCTCCTGGCTTCGCGGCAGCACATGGTGGAAAAGGGCGAACACCACCAGGGCCAGGCCGCACAGCACTATGTCCAGCGCCAGCCGTTTTGCCAGCATACGTCCCGGTGAGGAAGCTTTCATTATATATCACTCCTTTGCCGAAATGGGTTTTGTCTTCTTCGGCAAGGGTATTGTAATCGGCCTGTCTGTTCAGCGCTTCAACAGCACGTGAACAGAATGTGAAAATTTGCAAGGAGGAAATCAGCATGCCACTGCGCATTGCCGTGGACGGCCCTGTGGGAGCCGGAAAGTCAACCATTGCCGATGAGGTATCCAGGAGGCTGGGAATCCTGCACCTGGATACAGGCGCCATGTACCGCGCCGTTGGCCTGACTGCACTGGAGAGGGGCATTGACCTGGAGGACGAGGAAGCTGTCAGCCGCCTGTGCCGTTCCATCTGTGTCAGCGTGGAGCAGCAGGAGGACGGCCAGCACACGCTGGTGGACGGCGTGGACAAAACGGCCCTGCTGCGTGCCGAGAAGATCAGCATGGCCGCCTCGAAGGTATCCACCTACAGCGCGGTGCGCGCCGAGATGGTGCGCGCCCAGCAGCGCATCGCCGGCAGTGCCTCCATGCTGCTGGACGGCAGGGACATCGGCACACGCGTGCTGCCGGACGCGGATGTCAAGATTTTCCTGACCGCCTCCGCCGAAGAGCGGGCGCGGCGCAGGCTGAAGCAGCTGCAGGAGAAGGGAGACGCTCCCGCCTTCGAGGTGGTGCTGGAGGACCTTCGCCGCCGCGACTGGCAGGACAGCCACCGTGAGCACGACCCCCTCCGCCAGGCGGAGGACGCGGTGCTGGTGGATACGACCCATCTCGACTTTGAGCAGTCCGTGGAAAAAATCCTTGCCGTCATCCGTGAAAAAACAGGTGGAACAGATGCCATACATGACAAGCCGATGAGCGCGCTGGACTATGCCCGCGCCGCCTGCGATACCATGATGCGCCGCTACGCCGCGGCGGACCTTCCCCCGAAGGGGCACTTCCACTACCATCAGGGTGTTTTTCTCTCCGGCGTGCTGAACACATGGCAGCTGACCGGCAACAGGGCCTACTTCGACTATGCGAAGGACTGGATCGACTCCGTTTTCAATGAGGACGGCTCCATCAAGGACTGCGTATGGTCCGACCTGGACGACATTCAGCCCGGCATCCTGCTCTTCCCCATTCTGGATGAAACCGGGGATGAAAAGTATCTCCGTTTCCTGCGCACAGTCTACGCCGAGGTGAAGGACATTCCGCAGACACCGGAGGGCGGCAACTGGCACAAAAAGACGCTCAAAAACCAGATGTGGCTGGACGGGCTGTACATGGCCGGGCCCTTCTGTGCGGAGTACGCCGAGCGCTTCCATCTGCCTGAGCTGAGCGAGAATGTGGTGCGCCAGGTCCGCCTTGTGTTCCGCCATACGAAGGACGAGGCGACCGGCCTGCTGCGGCATGCCTGGGACATGGACCGCGCCGAGCCCTGGGCCGACCCGGTGACCGGCAAGGCGCCGGAGTTCTGGGGGCGCGCCATGGGCTGGGTGCCCGTGGCCATACTGGACGACATGGATCACCTGCCGGAGGGCAGCGAGGGCTGGGAGGAGCTGCGCGCCAATGCCGTGGAGCTGCTGGAGAGCCTGCGCCGCTACCAATCCGAGGACGGGCGGTGGTATCAGGTTGTGGACAAGGGCAGCGACCCCGCCAACTGGCTGGAGAATTCCTGCTCCTGCCTGTATGTGGCCGCCATGGCCAAGGCCGTGCGCAAGGGCTTCCTGCCGGACAGCTTCCGGGAGAGCATTCGCCGCGGCTATGAGGGCGTGATCCGTTCCCTCACCTGGGAGGGTGACGATGTGCAGGTGGGCAATGTGTGCATCGGCACCGGCGTGGGCGATTACGAATTCTACCTGAAGCGGCCCGTGCACGCCAACGATCTGCACGGCATGGGCGCGTTCCTGCTGATGTGCTGCGAGGTAGCGCGGCTTGAGGAGACGGGAAAATGAGCTATAATATTGTCAGCTTCGGCGCGGTGGCCGACGGTGTGACCAACAGCGCTGCCGCCATTCAGGCCGCTGTGGACGCGGCAGCCCTAAGCGGCGGCGGCACCGTAGAGGTGCCGGCAGGGCGCTTCCTGACCGGATCTGTGCTGCTGAAGAGCAATGTGGAACTGAGGCTGGAAGCGGGAGCTGTGCTCGTATCCTCGCTGAAGGAGGAGGACATACTGCCCTTCCCTGCGGACCCCTCCGAGGGGGAGGTGGACGGCTGGAACGGCGGCTTCTTCCTGGGCGCGCGGGACGCGGTGAATGTGACCATCTCCGGCAGCGGCGTGATTGACGGCCAGGGCGACAAGGTTTTTGTGGACGCCGATGTGGACAGCGGCTGGCACGAATGCCCCAAAAAGGTTGCCGCCTTCCGCCCGCGGATGCTCCTGTTTGAGCATGTGACCGGCCTGCACATCAGCGGCGTCACGCTCAAGGACGCCGCGTTCTGGACGCTGCACATGGCCGGCTGCCGCCATGTGCGCATTCACGACATCTGCATTCTCAATGATGACCGGGGCGCCAACAACGACGGCATCGACCCGGACAGCTGCCAGGATGTGATCATCTCGGACTGTGATATTTCCACCGGCGACGACGCGATTGTGCTCAAGGCCACCGCGCCGATGACGCGGCGCTACGGCCCCTGCGAGAATGTGACCATCACCAACTGCGTGCTGCACAGCCGCGATTCGGCGCTGAAAATCGGTACGGAAACGCACGGAGATATCCGCAACGTCCTTTTATCCAACTGCGTGGTGAAGGACTGTTCCCGCGCCGTGGGCATCTGGGTGAGGGATGGCGGCACGGTGGAGCAGGTCCACGTTCATCACCTGGTCGGCGCGGTTCGGCGCTATGCCGACGCCTACGACCTTCCCGGTGCGCCTGGCTGGTGGGGAAAGGGCGAGCCGCTCTTTGTCAGCGCCACCACGCGCCGCGGGCAGGAGGGGGCCTTCCCCGGAAGGATCCGCGATCTGAGCTTCTCCGACATTCACCTGAAGTGCGAAAGCTCCCTCTTTCTGGGCGGCGAGGCGGTATCTCCCATCGAACGCGTCCGCATGCGGGAGATTCACCTGGTCTTCTGCCGCCAGGGCACGCAGCCGGGCGGCCTGTTCGACGAACAGCCCAGCGGGCGGCACATCTATCCCCACACCATTCCCGCCCTGTACGCGCGAAGCGTCAGCAGACTGCACCTGCAGGATTCCACCGCGGTCTTTGAGGACGGGGAGGAAGCCTGGAACGGCACCCTATGCGAGCTGGAAGAGTGCAAAAACGCCGATGTCGCCTGGGAGTAATAACCGGGCTCATGGACAATCCTGTTCTCTGATTCCCTCCACTGACTGCTGCGTGTCCCGGTAAAGTGTCCGACCACAGCGCGGGATGCGCGGCTTGTAAAGCCTTTTCTCCCCTCTTGACATTCTTTCCCCGCAAAGGTAAGATAGTCGGGTACCATCAGGAGGGGAGTTTTTTTCGTAATGAAACGAATTGTCACAAAGTTTGGCGGTTCCTCGCTGGCGGACAGCGGGCAATTCCGCAAGGTCAGGGATATTATACGGCGCGACCCCGCGCGGGTGTACGCAGTGCCCTCCGCGCCCGGGAGGCGCTTTTCCGGGGATGAAAAGGTCACAGACCTGCTGTACCGCTGCTTTCACCTCCGGGAAGCCGGTTCCGACTGGTCAGAGGTGTTTGAGACCATCTCGGAGCGCTTCCGCAGCATCCATACGGATCTGAACCTCACGGTGGACCTAGAGGGCGCGCTGGCGCAGGTGCGCATGAACATCGCCGCCGGCGCTTCCGCCGACTACTGCGCCTCCAGGGGTGAGTATCTCAACGGCCTGCTGCTGGCGGACTACCTGGGCTGGCGCTTTATGGACGCGGCCAAGGTCATTTTCTTCGACGCCGCAGGCACCTTTGACTCGGAGAAGACCAACGTGGTGATGATGGCCCTGCTGGCCGACGGCCTGCCCACCGTGGTGCCGGGCTTTTACGGCGTGAAGCCGGATGGGAGCATCCACACCTTCTCCCGCGGCGGCAGCGACATCACCGGCGCCATCGTCGCCCGCGCAGTGCGCGCGGACACCTATGAGAACTGGACCGACGTGAACGGCTTCCTGATGGCGGACCCGCGTGTGGTGGAAAACCCGCAGGGCATCTCGGCCATCACCTACGCCGAGCTGCGGGAGCTGAGTTACATGGGCGCCTCCGTCCTCCACGAGGACGCCATGTTCCCCGTGCACAAGGTCGGCATCCCCACGATCATCAAGGACACCAATGAGCCGGACCAGCCCGGCACGCTGATTTCCCTCGCGCTGCCCGTGGAGCCGACCGTGCCCACCATTACAGGCATCGCCGGCAAGAAGGGCTTCAGCGTTGTGGCGGTGGAAAAGGCCATGATGAACGCCGAGCTGGGCTTCGGCCGCCGTGTGCTGCAGGTTTTTGAGGAGGCGGGCATTTCCTTTGAACACATGCCCTCCGGCATCGACTCCATCTCCGTTGTCGTATCCGGAGAGGCGCTGGCCCCCCACCGCGAGGAGATTGTGCGGCGCATCGCGGAGCTGACGCAGCCCGACAGCCTGACCATCCACGACAACATGTCCATCATCGCCACGGTCGGCCGGGGCATGGTGAACAACTGCGGCACCGCCGCGCGCCTGTTCTCCGCCATGAGCCGCGCGGGCGTCAACGTGCGCATGATGGACCAGGGCTCCAGCGAGCTGTCCATCATCGTCGGTGTGGACGACGCGGATTTCGAGAAGACCATACAGGCCATCTATCACGAATTTGTAGGGTAACGGCCGAAAAGGAGCGCCCATGTTTCAACTGATGACAGCCGACGAGGCCATCCGCCTCATTCGCGACGGGGACTGCATCTGTGTCAATTCCTTTGTTGGCATTGAAATTCCCTCCGAACTGCACGCGGCCATTTACCGCCGCTTTCACGACATCCGGACGCCCAGGCACCTGACCATGATCTCCTCCGCCGGCTTTGGCGAGTGGGAGGAGAATTCCTGCGCCGAGGGGTACATCCGTGAGGGTGCGGTGGACCGGCTCATCTGCGGCCACTTCGGCGCCATGCCCTCCACCAAGAAGCTGGTGCTGGAGGATGATTTTGAGGCCTACAACCTGCCGCTGGGCTGCATCAGCCATGCCATCCGCGCGCAGGCCGGCGGCCTGCCCGGCGCTCTGAGCAAGGTGGGTCTTGACATATTCGTCGACCCACGGCGGGAGGGCCCCGGCATCAACGCCGTGAGCAAGGACCAGAACCTGGTCAAGGTGGTCGAGGTGGACGGCGAGGAGTTTCTCTATTATAAGCTGCCCAAGATCACCGTCGCCCTGATCAAGGGCACAGCCGCGGATAAAAAGGGAAATATCACCTTTGACGACATGTACCTCAGCGGCGACGCGCTGTCCATCTGCCAGGCAACCAAGGCCAACGGCGGCATCGTGATTGTGCAGGTGGACAAGCTGGTGGATGTTCCCTCCCGCCCCCGCAACGCGGTCATTCCGGGCTGCCTTGTGGACGCGATTGTGGTAGAGCCTGCCGTGTGGCGTGATGAAGCCTATTCCGCGCTGACAGGCTCCTTTGAAATCTCCTACGACGACTGGCAGGGCTGGTCGGAAAAGATCGAGTCACTGGACGGGGTGCAGAAGAAGGACAGCGAGGCGGCGCGCATCATCGGCCGCAGGGCTGCCCAGGAGCTGCGCCGGGACGACATTGTGAACATCGGCATCGGCATTCCCGAAACGATATGCCGATACGCCAGGAAAAACGGCATCCTGGACCATATCACCCTCACGGTGGAAAGCGGCGGCGTGGGCGGCTTCCCCGCCTCCGGGCGTGTTTTCGGCGCAATGATCGGCGCCACCTCCATCCACGACATGTCCAACCAGTTTGATCTGTACAACAACGGCGGTCTGGATGTGTGCTTCATGGGTGCGCTGGAGGTGGACAGGCACGGCAATGTCAACGCACATAAGGGGCCCGGCACCTTTGCCGGCATCGGCGGCTTTGCCAATATCACCGCCAAGACGCCCACCGTTGTGTTCTGCCTTACCCTGAATACCAAGGGTCTGGTGGTGGAGCGCAAGGGCGGCCTTGTCTCCGTGGTGCAGAACGGCAGCGTACCCAAATTTGTGGATGAGGTGAAGAGCGTCTCCTTCTCCGCCAAGCGGGCCATCGCAAACCGCCAGCGGGTGCTGTATGTGACCGAGCGCTGCGTGTTCTCCCTCACTCCGAGGGGGCTGAGGCTGATTGAGGTCTATCCCGGCATCGACCCGGAGCGCGACATCTTCCCCTACATTCCCTTCGAGGTGGAAGTATGACCGAAGCGGTACACACAGCATCTGTAATGCTGCAGACACTCTGCGTGCCCTGCGCAAACCGCTGTGCCTACTGTCTTCTCAGCTGGGACGGAAAGACACATGGCGCCGGCTTTGAACGCAGCGCGAAAACCGCGCGCCGCTTTGCGGAGTGGATCGCTCGGGAGAAGCCCGGCTACTCCTTCCAGTTTTATTTCGGCTACAGCATGGACCACCCGCACCTGACGGAGGCCATCGACCTGCTCAACGAGCTGGGCAGCACGCAAGGCCGTTTTCTGCAGATGGACGGCTTTGCCTTTCGCAGTGAGGCGGAAAGCCTGCACCTGCTGACTGAGCTCAGGCAGCACGGAGTGGAGGAAATGAACTTCACCTTTTACGGCCTGGAAGCGTATCATGACCGCTTTGCCGGAAGGAAGGGCGATTTCCTGTTTCTCTCTCAGCTGGCGCGGCAGGCGGCAAGTCTCGGCTTCCGGGTCAGCGCGGGCATCCCCCTGATGAAGACAAACGCCTCACAGGCAGACAGCCTGGCGGATCACCTGCAGCGCTGCGGCGTCGCACAGACGCGCCTGTTTGTACCCCACTCTGAGGGCAGGGGCGCCGGGCTGGAGCGCATCCGGCTGGATAGCGAGAGCCTTGCCCTGGTTTCGCCCGCGCGCCGGACGCTGCTCAGCGGCGCCGTGTACCGCCAGGAGCGGGAGTGGCTTTTGGAGAAGGACCCGCCATTGCCGAAGCGAAGAGCGCTGCTGGTCTCGCTGACCCAAGAGAACATCGGCGCAATTGAGTTAGCTCCCGTGGAGGAGACTCTTGGGGCCATCGAGCGGCTGGATGAAGATTACTACGCCGCCTTTCCGGACTTTGCGGAGCTCGCGCAGCGCTATGGCCGCAAAGGCAGCACGGCCTATTACAGCCTGCGCGACCTGTGGCACCGCTACCGCATGCTGTATCAGCGCGAGAGCGGACTGACGATATACGATGTGACTGACGAGCGCCGGCACGGCAGCAGAAGATACTGACAAAAGGAGGCACATTCTTGCAGCGCGGCAGACAGGAGGAGCGGGGCGGATTGACCCTGCTGCAGCTGATACTGATTGTGGCGGCCATCACCGGCGGCGGACTGTACCTTTTTCACACCCTCAGCCCGGCCGCGGCGACCACCGCCGTGATTGAGGAGGGCACCATCGGTGCGCACTATTCAGGCACCGCGCTGATTGTGCGCGACGAAATCGCCTATGACGCGGAGGGTGTGACCAGCATCGAATACCTGGCCACAGAGGGTGCGACCATCAACCGCAACATGCCCATCTGCAACGTGTTTTCCTCCGGCTTTTCCACCAAGGAGCTGACCAGCCTGCAGGATTACCGCGACCAGATCCGCGATTACCAGATCAGCCTGATTGCCGCCGAAACCACCTACGACGCCTCACTCACCCGCATAGAGAGCGACGTGATGAGCCGCGCCAAGGAGGTGCGCGAGATACTCGCCGGCACCAGGGGCAGCCTGGGCAACCAGGAGCGCCTGCTGGATACAGCCATCACGGCGCGGCAGAACTATCTGAAGAGAAAATACGCCGCGGACCAGCGCCTCTCCCGCCTTTATGACGACGAGCTGGCCCAGCAGCAGCGCATCGATTCGTGGACGAAGCAGTACGTCGCCGCGCGCGACGGCATTATCAGCTTCTACACCGACGGGTACGAGCTGAGCCTCACCTCGTCCAACTATGACACCTATACGCCCGGCGAGGTGCGCCGAATGATCAACGGCGCCATGCCGGACACCGCCACCTCCGCCAAGGGGCGGACCACCATCTACCGCACGGTGCAGAGCGACACCTGGCACCTGCTGATGCTGGTGGACAACAGTGACTGGACCCCTGTGGAGGGAGAGACCTATCAGCTGCAGTTGGAGCAGAACAGCGACAAGGTGATGGGCGCGGTGGTGGAGAGCGTGGTGCGCTCGGGCGGCGAGCTGCTGGTGCGCCTGAGGGCGACCGGCAACATCAAGACCGTGCTGTACATGCGCACCTGCCGTGTGGAGCTGGGCGACTATATGCCCACCCTGAAGGTGCCCGCGCGCGCCATCTACCGCTACAATGAAATGGACGGCGTGGTGCTGCTGACCGGCGGACAGCAGGTTTTTATCCCTGTCAATGTGGTGCTGCGGGAGGGCAGCGTAGTCTATGTCAGCGCGGTGACCGAAGGCCTTTTGTATGTCGGCCAGACGGTCAAGCTGTTCTGAGGAGGCCGGCGAAAGTGGACGGAACGCTGAAATCCCGCCTGGAGGAACTCCGGCAAAAGCTGGCGGCAGCCTCCGAGGGGCGTTATGCTCCGCCGCGAATCATCGCGGTGACAAAAACACACACCGCTGAGGAGATCCTGCCGCTTTTGTCCCTCGGACAGTTTGAAATCGGCGAGAACCGCGTGCAGGAGCTGATGGAAAAGCTGCCCGCATTGCACGCCGGCGCACCGGAAAATGAAAAATTTCAGATTCATCTCATCGGGCAGTTGCAAACCAACAAAGTAAAATATATAATAAACGATGTATGCTGCATCCAGTCTGTGGACAGACTGTCCCTGGCCCGGGAGATTGACCGGCGGGCGCAGGCAGCCGGCCGTGTGATGCCTGTACTGCTTCAGCTCAGCCCCGCTGGCGAGCCGCAGAAGGGCGGCGCGGCGAAAGAAGAGCTCCTTCCGCTGCTGCGGGAGGTATCCCGCATGCCCGGCATATGTGTGCGGGGACTCATGGCCGTGATGCCCATTGCGGACCCCTCGCCGGAGGGGCAGGCCTGGCTGGAGGGGCTTTTTGCGGAAACCCGCGCCCTGTTTGAGCATATCCGGGAGATTGCGCCGGAGGGCGTGCGCATGGAAGAGCTGTCCATGGGCATGAGCGGCGATTACCTGCTGGCCGCCAGGCACGGCGCAACCGCCGTGCGCATCGGCAGCGCCCTGTTCGGGCCGCGGCACTACCCGGAAAAAGACGGCGCAGCCAACCGATGAGCGGCGCCTGCCGAAAGCCGAAGAAGGCTTTTTCTGAAGGAGACAGTACCTTATGGCATTGATGGATTCCCTGAAGGATGTATGGTCGAAGCTGAACGCCTCCCCTTTTGAGGACAGAGGCACCTCTGCCCCGCAGGTCAAGGGAAGCCTTGCCAACGGAGGGCACACCGGCTATCATCCTGTAATAGAAAAGCAGCCCAGCAGCAAAAAGCCCGGTTTTTTCAGCCAGCTGAAGGAAAAGTTTTCCGACGAGGAAAGTGAAGCTGCACCGCCTACGTATAATCCGCCCTATCAGCAGCAGTTTGCCCAGCAGGGCGCCTATGCGCCCCAGCAAAGCATGTACACACAGCAGCCAGGCGCCTACGCGCCCCAGCAAAGCGCGTACGTGCCGCAGCAGAGCAGCTTCATCCCCATGCAGAGCGCCTACGTGCCCGTGGTTCAGCCCGAGCTGGAGCAGTCTGCCCAGGGAGCGGCAGAGCAGCGAATGCAGGGCTTTTCCTCGCAGGCCAACAAGCCGCTGAGCGGCACCGGTTTCAATCAGACCGGTCTGGGCCAGACGGGCTTTGCCTCCCACCAGCGCGCTGCGGCGCAGGAAGCGCCCCGCCAGCAGACAGCTTATCAGAGCGTGCCCGTGGCCGCGGAGCCCTATCCGCCGGCACAGATGATGCCGCAGGCGACCCCGGAGGCTCGTTTTGTCGGAGAAGACGGGCAGGCTTATCAGCATGTGGAGCGCCTGGCTTCCGTCACTCGCCTGGCGGACTGCTACCGCCTGATGGAGTTCATGCGGCGCGGAGAAAGCGTGATCGCCTGCATGGACCTGATTCACGACGAGCGGGAAAAGCAGCGCTGCGCGGATCTCCTTTTCGGGGCGGCGTTCAGCATGGACTGCACGCTCACCCGCATCTCCCTGACAGATACCTATCTCATTTCCCCGAAAACCGTGCTGGTGCGGGCTTTCCGCACCATTGACAGCTGGAACCAGCGCGATGCCTCGGCCCGCTGGCCCGGCGCTGACATCAATGCGCGCGGCAGCTACCGCCGCGAGGAGCCGCTGAGGAGCTGACGTGCTTCAGCGGTCAACGAATGCTTCACTTTGGCGAAAGGAGGCCTTTGTATGTTCATCATTCGCATCATCAACTGGTTATTCAACATCTTTGAGATCCTGCTGATCATTCATGTGGCGCTGAGCTGGATCCGCCCTGTCGCCAACAAATGGACAGTGCTACTGGACCGGATTGTGGAGCCGGTGCTTGGCCCCATCCGCCGCTTCCTGCAGTCAAAGCTGCCCGCCTCGGCGCAGATCCTCGACTGGTCGCCGCTGGTGGCGCTGCTGCTGCTAAGCCTCCTTCGCCGCATCCTGTTCAGCTTTGTCTGGTAAAAGATGGCGGACGCAAGAGACAGCACCACCCTCTGGCTGAAGCAGGCCGCACAGATGGCGGACAGAACCGGCGAAGCCGCCTGCGGGCGTTTTCTGCCCGTCGCGGAAAAAGCGCTTGCGCTGACCGTGGCGCACCAGTATGGACTGACAGCCTCTTTTGACGGCGGCTGGCCGGACGCGGAGCGCGTGCAGGTGTGTTTCCACCCGCAGGGCGCAGAGCCGGTGTTCACCGCACTTTGGCTGGAGATCCGCTGGGACGCGCGGTTTGCGCAGCTTGCCCACCATGATTTGCTGGGCAGCCTGATGGGACTGGGCATTGACCGGAGCCATACGGGTGACCTGGTGCTGCAGGGCGGAGACGAGCCCTGCGCCATGCTCTATGTGCTGCCAGTCATGGCTTCGCTGCTGGAGCGCGAATGGGCGGAAGCAGGACGAACCGCTCTGCTTGTTCGCAGGCCGGAAGCGCCGCCCGTCATTCAGCCCGAGCCGGGCGTGATGTCCTCCGCAACGGTTCCTTCCCTCCGGCTGGACGCGGTAGTCGCTGCCTCGCTCCATCTCTCACGTGCCAGGGCTGCGGAGCTGATCCGCGCCGAGCTGGTTCAGGTCAATCACATCCCGCAGGCGCGCACAGACTGCGTTCTGCGCGAAGGCGACCTGATTTCCGTTCGTGGCTACGGCCGGGTGCGGCTCAGAGAGGTCGGCTCCCCCACCCGGAAGGATCGCCTGCCGGTGCGCGTGGAGCAGTGGAGGCGGTAAGGGGAGTTCCGCACGGGGCCGCTGTTGCGGCATATATCATGATTTTCATGGCCTTCGCGCAAAGCGTCAGCCGCACATAATAACAACCTGAAAGGAGCCTTTTCCATGGAGCACAAGATCACCATTGAGACGATCGAGACCAAAGAGTTCAAGCACGAGCGCGACGGATACAGCCAAATGGAGGTGGACACCTTCCTGGATGAGATCTGCGACGAGATGGATCTGCTCCAGCAGGAAATTTCCACGCTGACCCAGCAGCTGAACGAAGCCAAATCGCTGGCCGCCTCCACTCCTGCCGCGACGGAGGCTGCCGACAAGAACGCCGTCTTCGGCATCCTGGACATGGCGCAGAAGGTCAAGGACGAGACCATCGCCGAGGCGCAGAAAAAGGCCGCCTCGATCCTGGCCGAGGCCGACGAACAGGTCAAGGCGCGCCTGGGCAACCTGATGGATGAAAAGGACTCCCTGACCCGCCAGGTCGAAGCCCTCAAGCAGAACGCGGCCTCCTACCGCTCCAAGTTTGTTGAGATGCTTCAGGCACAGCAGGAAGCGCTGGATAAGATCGCGGAGGTATAAAATACATACGCTCCGCCGCTGCAAGCCCTTCCCGGACACCACGGAGGGCTTGTTTGCGTATCTACTTTTCTACCTCGGCGCTGTGCATGTTGTGGCTGCAGTATCCAAAATAGTCGCCAGTTTCATCGGCTCCATGATTTCCAGAAAAAGAGAAAAGCCTCGAAACGCTTATGTTTCAAGGCTTTTCTTGTGCGTGCCGAAGGCGGGACTTGAACCCGCACGGTTTAAGGCCAACAGATTTTGAGTCTTGTGTGGCCCGTTTTGCTTGATTTTGAAGAATTGCGAAAACCCTTATTTTATAAGGCTTCTTGGCACTTTTTGTGTCAATCGGTAACGGTCGGTTTTGCTTGAAAAAACCCCAAAATAAACCCCAATAAACCCCAAAATAAACCCCAAAAAAACGGCTCAAAAGCCATGTATTTCAAGGGTCCTCAAAAATAATAAACCCCAGAATTATAGCAAAAGCCCCTCCACCGTGGAGGGACACAATAAAAGGCCCGCTGTGGGCCTTCCGTCGCCGTGGGTGAATAAATACCCGTCCGCATACTGAAACCATCAGCGGGCCTTCTGGCCGCCTTTATGACGATGCTTTCCATTCCTCCGCGGTCAGCTCCAGCTTTTCCCGCAGCAGCTCATTAACAAGCCCGTTGACGCTCACGCCCTGCCCCTTGGCGTATTCCTCCACCGTCTTCTTGCGCCCCTTGGGGAGTCTCACCATAAGCTGTTCATAATTCGCTGCATTCCAGCGGTCTTTGACCGCGCTTGAAGTCTTGCCCATTGTCAGCACCTCCACGGCAGCATTATAGCATACTGATATCATTATTGCAAGAAATTTTGAAAATAGTATTGACATACTGATATCAGTATGATATACTATACTCACAGCAAGGGGGACGGGAAACGCCTTCTCCGAGGAACACCGGATGGAACAAGGCCAGGATCATGGAACGCACGCCCCGCTCCCCGCTGGAAAAAATATCGGGAGGATCAAAACAATGACAATGACACGCCTTGACCCCACCGCGGCCCGCATCCGCTCCCTGGAGGCGGAGATCGAAGCCCTGGCCGCAGAGCTGGAAGCCGCCAAAGACGAAATCAAGCGCAGCATGATCGACGCCGGGGAAGAGACCCTCACCGGCACCGGCTGGACAGCATCGTGGAAGACGGTCACCAGCAGCCGCCTGGACACCGCAGCATTGAAAAAGGCCCTGCCGGAAGTGTACGAGACTTTCAGCAAGGCAACCACCACAAGCCGCTTCTGCATCCGCTAAGATCAGAGCACGGGGGTGCAGGGACATTATAGCCCCTCACCCCCTCGACCGTCAAGATAGGAGGATCACCATGACGCGACAGGAAGAAGAAGACCTGCGGGAGGAAGCATTAAAGGCGCTGGATGATTTGACCCCCATGGAACTGGAAGTGGTCTCGGTGTACTTGCAAGCGCTGGAAGCCGGGGATATGGAGCTTGTGCACCATCTGGAACGCCTTATACGCTTGCCGAATGGAGTGGAGGAAACCAGAGCGTATCTCCGACAACTGCCCCGGGACAGGGTCCGTTATTTGGAGGGTTGTAAACTTTTTAAATGTGAAAAATGAGAACAGCCATAATTCATTTAAAAAGGCGGCACTTCTGCCGCCTTTATTGGTATTATTTACCAGTCCTTGTGAATGAAATGTATATTTTTTTGCATAATCTATACGGAACGTGAGCTCGAAGCCGCCCCCGGTAATTTTTTTCTCCGCCGCAGTACCTTGCAGGGCTCAGAATTTTGCTGACCTCGGCAGTACAATTCCCGCGTGATAGCCCGACGCAGCTCCACAAGCTCACGATCAGTCAGCCGTTTCAGATCCTCCACCCTGCTCTCCATTCTTCCCCGCCCTTTCCCGCGCACAGGCCGCGCACAGCGTGACCCCGAAGGCACCCTTTGTCCACTCCGCCACCCCGGCAGCATCCATCTTCCCCGCGCCGGTGATCCTCTTCTCACAGTGGCCACAGACCCGCTCAGGCTTGACCCGCACCGCGTCGACCGTCTCCCCGAAGGCTTGCACCCGCTGCACCGTCAGCAGCACAGCCACCCCCGGCCAGTCTTCCCGATAGCAGCTCCCCGCCACTGTGGAAATGGCTTTGCAATTCGTCCGGTTCAAGATCAGGGGCTTCAGCTTGCCCCCGGCAAAGTGCGCCACCAGGCAGCGCTCTTGCCGCCCGTTTTCGCCCGTCACCATCTCCAGGTCGGTTGACTCGATCACGGCCAGGATCGGCTTTTTCGGATTGTTGAAGGCCCAGCTTCCCAAGAAGGCACAGTCGAACGCTTTCCGCCAATGCTCCGCCATCAGACCGCCCCCCTTCCGATCAGCAGGTCTTCACCGTAAGACGGCCAGACGCCGCTTGCCTCACATTCTGCCACCTTCTCCAGCAGCTCACGCCGCAGCACTTCGCCATCCATCAAGAAGGATTGATCCGCGTGAAATACGTGCACGCCATAAGGCTCCGTTTTTTCGACCGCGATGAATGCCCAGCGGAAGTGTTGCCCGCCGCTCAAGGTTTGGCAGCCATTGACGTAGTGTGCTGCTTGCAGATGGTACAGATGTTTATAGCTGTCACGCGTGAACGCCTCTGAACAGCCGTTTTCCGTGGTTTTCAGGTCGATGATCCGGCCGCCGCCCAGGCCGTCAAGCTTCGCCTTGCAGAGTAAGCCGGTCTCTTGATCCTGCCAAATAATGGGAAACTCACGGGCTTGACACGCCTCCAGCAGCCTCGCCGCGTTTTCATCTGCCAATACTGCCGCTGCTATCGCCCTGGCTTGCGCATCTTCAGCCGGTGTCAGTAGCTCGCAGCCTGGAGACATGCTCTCCAGAAGCTTGGCCATAGCTTCCTTGACCTTGGCCGTCCGTGCATCTCCCTCAGGCTTGACCGCAAACGCCTTCTCGTAAAGTTGTGGCTGTAGAACCAGGCAGTGAACCGCCCGCCCCAGGCGGAGGGACGGTGTATCCCTTTCCACGGGGTGATCTATGCAGTACCGGTAATGTGCGGGAGACCGCAGCATTAGCTTCAGTCGCGATTGGTCGACCGCCTCGATTGAGAAATACTCCTTATTCGTCATTCTTGATCCTCCAATAGCTTAAGCAGTGTAACCCAGTCACACAGGCGCATGGTTACGAACCATTCTTGTCTATTCTGCCGATGAAAAACGGCAGGAAGGCCACCAAAGCGGCCAGCATCCTCCACGGCCTGCCTCATCCATTTGGACAGCTCGACCTTTTCATGGCGCTTGACCTCGCAATGGATTAAAGGCAGGCCGACAAGGTCAGGCGTGCGGCCATAGCTGACCGCAGCGCCCGCCTTGACACCAGGAAAGCCCGCCTGCCGCAGTAGCTCGGCCAGCTCCAACTCGGCAGCGCGTCCTTTTTTTTGTGAAGAGCGGCCGCTCATTTTCCCGTCTCCTTCCACGCTGCCTCCTTCGCAGCAAGCTCGGTGAGCTCTGCCATGAGTGACGGAGAGTAGCTTGTGCCGGGTGAGTAACTCCGTTGATGATACGCAGCTTGTGCCGTTTGTTTTATTGCTTTGTTGGTTGATTCTTGATTATTGAATAGATTATTACTTGCACCACTGGTGACCCTGTTTGCCGCAATGGCGCGGTTTGCGGCGACGCGTTTCCCGTACTTCTCGGCATAGCTGTCCATGAGCGAAACAAAAACCGCGTACACCTGCGCCGCGAAAGGTGAGAGACTGTCAGGTGGATCAGGGCGGTCGTCCATTCCATTTGCAGCTGCTGCCGCATACTCACCGACCGCCGTAATCATCTGCTTGACCTCTTTTGCGCTGAGGTGAAAGCACATCAGGAAAGCAGCCGGTGGCACAGCAACGAAAGGCGCTGCCTTTTCCCGTGGTTTGGCCATCAACGCCACCCCCCGTCCGCAGCGGCCAGGGCGGCAGCTTCACGGTCTTGCCGGTCGGCCTCGGAACGCCTTCGCAGCGAATCCTCCACCGCGTCCAGGTTGAACAGCATCCGCCCCCGCCCTCCGTTGATTGCGCCGGTATCCAGGAAGGGAACGGCCCCTGCCTTAGCAAGCCGCCGCAGGGCGTACTCGCTCAGCCCCAGGGCCTCGGCGGTCTTTTTCGTGCTAGTCAGCATTTCCCTGCCTCCTCCCGCTCGCGCACCAGCTCCTCCACGGCCCGCTCGATCCGAGTCAGCTTCTCGCCGGTCGGCTCGTGTCGAAGCCACCTGCAGAGCGTCCATTCGGAAACTCCAACCTTCTCGGCGACCTCCCACAGAAACAGGCCCGCCTCTTTGACTTTTTCGCGCATCCGCGCCTCCTTTTCTCACCCCGCGTTAGTATCTTGACATCTTCTGCAACAAATAGTAATCTTTTGTTGCGGTTGTTGTCACGCCTGTATGGTACCGCTCCGCCGCAACATTGTCAAGGTCTGCAACAAATCTTGTTGCGTTGTAAACTTCTGTTACGTTTGAATTGAAAGGGGTGTAAAGTTTTGCAACAGGCATTTCAAACACGTCTCAGGCAGCTCTTCAGCGAATCCCATATGACGCAAGAAGCCTTTGCTAAGAAGATTGGCATATCCAGGCCGTCACTGAATCAGTATATGCAGGGTCAGAGAGTGCCAAACGCCGAAAAACTTGCTCAAATAGCAAGCCGCTGCAATGTTTCAGTTGATTGGCTGGTTGATGACAGCATAGAGGCGCGGTCACCAGACGCCAGCATACAAGCCGCCGGTAAGCTTCTTCATCTGTCAGACGAGGCCATGTCAGAAATTGCCTTTCTTGCTAACAACAGGTGCGGCGCTGTGCTGGAGGAGCTTTTAACGAATCCGCATTTCGAAGAGTTCCTTTTTTGCATCGAAAAAGCAATTAACTCTCGAAAAGAAACCATCATGAATACGGAGGATGATCCACAAAAAGACCTTGTTGATCCGGATTATTTGTTTTCCGATTATGAACACTTAAAGATCATAGCCAGCAAAAAACTTGACAGACTGATTGACTCTATGCCAGGGCAATGGCCGCCGAAAGGGATGTTTTGAATGGCACAGCTCGAAAACCGGGGAAATGGCAATTGGCGCGTGACGATCTCCGCTGGTTATGACGAACAGGGCCGACAAATCCGCATCCGCCGCACGATCAAGGTTGACCCCGCGAAAACTGAAGGCGCGCAGATCAGAGAGGTTGAACGTCAGGCCGCAAAGCTGCAAGCGGATCATGACCGGCAGCTGCTCACCGCGTCGGCCAGCGTTTCAATTGCGGCCCTGTCAGAGGAATTTCTATCCATGCTCAAAGGCAGGGGAAAAGTTGCGCAGTCTACCCTCCGCCAATATCGCGATCTTCACGAACACTGGATTTGTCCCCGGCTTGGCAAGATTGCGGTCCAGCAGCTCACGCCCAGGGACATCAATGCTTTTTATTCGAAACTGGAAAAGACACATAAAAAAGGCAGTGACAGCCTTATTTCCTCCACATTCCGCAGGAAAATACACCAGCAGCTCCACCAGCTTTGCGCTTATGCCGTCCGCTCTGGTTACATTTCTGTCAACCCTGTGGACCGCGTCGAAGCGCCTGGAAACGATACCGGGGAGGCGCGGTTTCTCGAAGCAGACGAAATATTCAAGCTGCTTGGCATCCTGGAAGCGCTTCCCATCAAATGGCGCAGCCTGTTTACTTTGGCGCTGTTTACCGGCCTCCGCCCCGGTGAAATAGCCGGACTGAATTGGGGCGACATTGTCGACGGTGTTTTGACGGTCTCTGCCGGATCATTTCAGCCCAAAGGCGGGAAGCCGCAGCGGACATCAAAGCCGAAAACAAAAGGCAGCATCCGCTCTCTTGTGCTTCCTCTGGAAGCGCTGGACCTGCTCGAACAGCACAAAGCCGATCAGGAAGCATTTAAAAAGGCATTTGGTGGAGGCTTCCCAGAGCCGGACGCAGTTTTCACAGACGATGAAGGCTACCGGATCAGCACAAACACAGTCAGCAAAAAATGGCTCAAGCTGCTCCGTGCTCATGATATGCCCTCCGTGCCGCTTTACGGTCTTCGACACACTGCCGCGTCGCTGCTGATTGCGGAGGGCATGAACGCACGCGATGTAGCCACCCAGCTCGGCCACAGTACGCCCACGCTGACACTAAACACCTATTCGCACAGCTTCCGGTCCGCGAACCAGCGCGCAGCCGATGCAGCCGCAGCAGCCATCAAAAAGATCAGAGAAGAAAACGCATAGTTAGATATGTCTAAACCCCAAAATAAACCCCAAAGCAAATTTTGCCCTTCGGATCAGTGCGATTCAAAAGCGCGAAAAAAGCCTCGAAACGCTTATGTTTCAAGGCTTTTCTTGTGCGTGCCGAAGGCGGG
>CAMJPQ010000011.1 GCA_946407745.1 uncultured Clostridia bacterium | reverse complement strand
CTGCCGGGTGGATTCGGGTCTTTCACCCGTTAGAAACGTGCGCCGCCGGGCGCACACATACAAAAACATGCGGTGTCACTCGCACCGCATGTTTTTTGTATGCTTGTTTGTAATTACCTTTTCTTTCCGGTGAAAATGCCCATGATACCGCGCGTCAGGGCCCTGGTAATCTCCCGCGTGGCTGTGCTGATGGCGGTATTCTGCACACGGCCCAGCACGGAATCGTTCTTCTTGGCCCTGGCGGCGCGCTCTTCACGCAGTTCGTCGGCGCGCTTGCGGCGTTCCTCCGCAATGCGTTCCTTTTCCGCCTTTTCGGCCTCCTTCCGGGCTTTTTCGGCCTCCTTGGCCGCCTTTTCCGCCGCCTTGGGATCCGCTGGCGCCGCGGCGGGGTCCTGCACAGGCACGTAATTGCCCGTGGCCGGATCCAGCTGCATGGCCATCATCTGCTGGACGTACTGTCCGGAGGTCGGGTCGTAGACCATCACCGGCATCTGCACCGTGGGCTGCTCCACCTGGATGGTGGGCACCGGCGCAGGCGCGGGCTTCTGTGCCTCCGGGATGGGTGTCATGGTCGGAATGCTCTGGCTCTCATAGCGTCCCGTCTCCGGGTTGTACACCATAAAGCCCTGCGGCTTGACCGCCTGCGCCGGCGCATGCATCACCGGTGAAGGCTGCGGCTGCGCAGTGACAAAGATGTCCTCCGTCTTCAGCTGCGGCGCTGCCGGCGTGGCCGCACTCTGGAAGCTTTCAACCAGCATCTCGTAGGCGCTGTAGCGGTCTTTCATCTCGTCATAGACGCCGGCAAACGGGCTGGTTTCGATAAAGGCCCTGCGCAGGTCCGCATCGATGGCGTTCATATAGCTCTGCGGCGGAAGGATGGTTGCCCGGTCCACCACCCTGGGCGCGCCATGCTCATCCAGGAAGGAAACCAGCGCCTCGCCGGTTTTCAGGTTGGTGATGGCCTCCTCCGTGTCGAAATTCGGGTTGACGCGGAAGGTCTGCGCGGCCACCTTCACCGCCTTCTGGTCCAGCGGCGTGAATGCTCTCAGCGCGTGCTGTATCCGGTTTCCAAGCTGGCCCAGGATGTTCATCGGCACATCCGCGGGAGACTGGGTGATGAAGAACACGCCCACGCCCTTGGAGCGGATGAGGCGAACCACCTGCTCAATCTTTTCCATCAGCGTCCTGGGGCAGTTGTCAAACAGCAGGTGCGCCTCGTCGAAGAAGAAGACGATGCGCGGCTTGTCCAGGTCACCTACCTCCGGCAGATACTCGTACAGCTCCGAGAGCATCCACAGCAGGAAGGTGGAATACATGATCGGGTTGCGGAACAGCTTGTCCGCCGCGAGGATATTGATGTTGCCCTCGCCGTTTTCATCAGTCGAGAGCCAGTCGCTGATCTGAAGGGAGGGCTCACCGAAGAACAGGTTGCCGCCCTGGTCCTCCAGTACCGCCACAGCTCGCTGAATCGCGCCGACGGACGCGGCAGTGACATTGCCGTAATGCAGCGTATAGTCCTTGGCATGCTCGCCCACATAGGCCAGCATTGCCTTCAGGTCCTTCAGGTCCAGCAGCAGCATGCCCTCGTCATCCGCCACGCGGAACAGGATGGACAACACGCCCATCTGTGTCTCATTCAGCGAGAGCATACGGCCCAGCAGCAGCGGGCCCATCTCGCTCACGGTGGCGCGCACGGGGTGTCCCTGTTCACCGTATACATCCCAGAACACCGTGGGGAAGGCCCTGTACTGGAAATTGGGCACACCGCAGGCAGCCAGGCGCGAGGCTATTTTCTCATTGTGCTCGCCGGGCTTGACCATGCCGGCCAGGTCGCCCTTCACGTCAGCCAGGAAAACAGGCACGCCCATGGCGGAGAAGCCCTCCGCCAGCACCTTCAGCGACACGGTTTTGCCTGTGCCAGTCGCACCGGCAATCAGTCCGTGCCGGTTGGCCATTTCCGGCAGCAGCTGCACGGCCTTTTCTCCCGTGCCGACCCAGATACTCTTTTCGTAAAGCATATGAATCCCCTCCCTTTTATATTTGGATGGATGATCGTTGAACGTTGCCATTATTGTACAGGAAAGCAAACGTCTGTGTCAAGAGCCTGTATGGCCCAAACGCTGCACCGTGTGGCTGGCGGGCGCGATTCACCCCTCCCATATGCACACAGCCGCCGCCATATTCCCCTCATGCGTGATACTCAGGCAGAGCCTTCCTTCTCCAAGCGCCGTTAAGGCGCTGCCGGTAAGGCAGTATCTCGGCTGCCCCATGTCTGTGTGAACAATTTCGATTTCCTTCAGCGGTAGGCTCAGTCCGGTTCCCAGCGCCTTGACCGCTGCCTCTTTTGCCGCCCACAGTCCCGCCATGGTCTGCGGGGCCGCGGCTCCCCTGGAGTGAATATAGGTCATTTCCTCTTCCGTGCAGCAACGCCGCATCAGCTTCTCGGCAGACTCGCCGCGCATCCTGTCTATCTCGCACAGGTCTATGCCCAGGCCCAGTATCATTGAACACACCCCCTACGCATAGCCCATCACGCCGCGCACCGACACGTCTCCCGCCATGACCCGGCGGATGTTCCCCGCCTCGTCGCGCACCAGCAGCGCCCCCTGAACGTCAACAGCCTCCGCCACGCCGGTGAACTCCTGTGCGCCGCTGACGCGCACCCTTTGGCCGAGGGTGCAGCTCTTCTTCGCATAGCTTTCCGACAGGCCCTCCCAGCCGGCAGTTTCCGCGCGTTGCAGATAGTCCTCCATCGCCCTGAGATAATTTACCAGCACCAGCCTGCGCAGCGGCGGCGGCGCAAAGTCCTCCAGGCAGGCCGCCTGGGCAGCGAGCTCCGGCGGCACCGAGCCCCGGCGCACATTCAGCCCCACACCGACGACAATGTAGTCAACAGCTTCCATCTCCACGCTGGCCTCCAGCAGTATGCCGCAGATCTTCCTGCCGCCGAGTACCAGGTCGTTGGGCCACTTCACCAGCGGCTGCAGCCCGCAGGCCTCCTCCACTGCATCCGCCATGGCCAGCGCCGCGCAGAAGGTCACCAGCGGCGCATTTTGCGGATGCAGCTTTGGGCGAACCAGAAGGCTCTGCCACAGCCCCACCTCCGGAGGTGAAACCCATTGCCGGCCAATGCGGCCTCTGCCGGCAGTCTGTGTTTCGCACAGGCAGAGGCTGCCTCCTGGGGCACCCTCCATTGCCAGGCGCTTCATGTCCGCGTTCGTCGAGGCTGTCTCGCGCGCGTAGTGCACCCAGCCATGGCCCAGCACTTCGGTTTGAAGGCGCGGCAGCCACAGGAGTGGATCGATCCGGTCCCCTGCCTTCAGGCAATAGCCGAGCTTTCCTCTGGACTGTATCTCCCAGCCCTCCTGGCGCAGCGCCTCCACGCGCTTCCACACGGCCGCGCGGCTGATACCGAGTGCCCTGCTGATCTCCTCCCCGGACACCGTTTCCCTTGCCGCGAGCATCTCCAGCAAAGTTTGCATGCTTCACCTCTCCCCCGCAAAAAAGAAGCAGCCGTGCCCCGCAGGGCACGGCAGGATGATCCGTTTGTCAGCAGGCCGCGCGCGCCTTTTCCAAGCCAAGGGCGATCCTGCGCAGTGTTTCCTCCTTGCCGAGCAGGTAGGCGATTTCAATCGCGCCGCCCGGTGTGGAGGCCTGCCCGGAAATGGCAATCCGCAGCGGCCACAGCACGGCGCCGTTTTTGCGCCCTGCCTCCTGGATGCATGCCATCAGCCGGTCATGCAGCACAGGCTCGGTCCACTGCGCCTCGTCGATGCCCTCCAGCACCGGCGTGACAAGCTGCAGCGCCTCGCAGGCGACCGCGGGGTTGGTCTTCATTTTCTTGTGGGTGAACAGCTCCGCGTCGTACTCCGGCAGCTCGGCCAGGAAGCGGATCATACCGGGCACCTGGTTGAACACCTCTGTGCGCTCCTGCATCAGCTCCGCCAGGCGGGCGTAGTCTGTGCTGTCTTCGCTCAGCACCTGGTCAAACCAGGGCCTGGCGAGCTCCAGATACTTTTCCTTCGGCAGGCGGCGGATGTATTCGGCATTGAACCAGGTCAGCTTGTTCACGTCGAAAATGCCGGGGGATTTGGACAGGCGCTTCACGTCAAAGGCTTCCACCAGCTCGTCCATGGTGAAGAACTCGCGATCGTCGCCCGGGTTCCAGCCCACCAGCGCCAGATAATTGATCAGCGCCTCGGTGAGGTAGCCCTTATCCATAAAATCAGAATAATAGGCGTCGCCGTCCCGCTTGGAGAGCTTGTGGGTGGCGTCCCTCATCACCGTGGGCAGGTGGATATAAGCCGGAATCTCCCAGCCAAGCGCGTTATACAGGTAGTTGTACCGCGGGGTGGAGGAGAGGTATTCCATGCCGCGCATCACATGCGTGATGCCCATGAGATGGTCGTCGATCACATTGGCAAAGTTATAGGTCGGCATGCCGTCCTGCTTGATGAGCACCATATCGTCCATGGCCTCGGCGTTCTGGAAGGTCATGTCGCCGAACACCATGTCGTGATAGCTCGTCTCCCCCTCTGTCGGCGCATTCATGCGAATGGTCCAGGGGATGCCGGCTGCCTTCTTTTCCTCAATTTCCTCAGGTGAAAGGTGCAGGCAGTGTTTGTCATACTTCCAGGTGCCGCCGGCCGCCTCTACCTTCGCGCGGCGCTGGTCGATCTCCTCCTTCGAGCAGAAGCAGTAATACGCGTGCCCGCTCTTTACCAGCTGCTCGGCGTAGGGCATATAGGTCGCCTTGCGCTCAGACTGAATGTAGGGGCCGCAGGGGCCGCCGATGTCCGGGCCCTCGTCCCAGTTCATGCCGCAGCGGCGCAGGGTGTCATAGATGACCTCCGTGGCGCCCTCCACATAGCGCTCCTGGTCTGTGTCCTCAATGCGCAGGATAAACTTTCCGTGGTTCTGTTTGGCATACAGGTAGGCATAAAGCGCGGTGCGCACGCCGCCCAGGTGCATAAAGCCCGTGGGCGAAGGCGCAAAGCGTGTGCGTACTTCCATGATGTTCTCCTCCATATCACATGGCTGGCAGGGCTGTCATTTCTTTACTTGCTTGGCGAAGGTATCCCTGAGTCCGACGGTGCGGTTGTACACAGGCAGCTCCGCCGTGGAATCCGGATCCTGGCAGAAGTAGCCCACCCGCATGAACTGATAGGTGTCGCCTGCCTGGCCCCGGGCCGCTTCCTTCTCCACATAACCCTTCACAACCGTCAGGCTGTTCGGGTTCAGCCGGCGGATAAACTCGCGCAGCTTGCGGTCGGTGCTGTTCTCGACCGCCTCCTCACCGTTTTCCTCGGCGGTGTCCGCCTCTTCCTCTGCCGGCGCGGCTTCCTCCTCCGTGCTGTCCTGTGCGGCGAGCAGCGGCTCATAGAGGCGCGCTTCCATCTCGAGGCAGTCGTCCGCATTCAGCCAGTGCAGGGTTGCGCCCTTGATTTTCCGGTCACTGCCCGGTGTTCCGCTCTCAGTGTCAAAGTCCACAGTGCACAGCACCTTGGTCACCCTGCCCTCGCTGTCCTTTTCACAGCCCTCGCAGCGGACGATGTACGCGCCCTTGAGGCGGACCTCATTGCCGGGGTACATGCGCTTGTAGCCCTTCACGGGCTCCTCCAGGAAGTCCTCCGCCTCAATGTACAGCCGGCGGCCAAAGGTGACCGTATGCGTGCCCATTTCCGGGTGTTTCGGGTGGTTCTCGACGGTCAGCGTCTTTGTCTCTCCCTCCGGCCAGTTGGTGATTTCCACCTCCAGCGGGTTCAGCACCGCCATCATGCGGGGCGCCCTGTCGTCCAGGTCAGCGCGCACACAGCTTTCCAGCAGGGCGAAATCCACCAGGGAATCCGCCTTGGACATGCCGATGCGGTCCACAAAATCGCGGATTGCCGCCCCGGAATAGCCCCTGCGGCGCAGCGCGGACAGCGTGGGCATGCGCGGGTCGTCCCAGCCGCGCACGTAGCCGCCCTCCACCAGCGCGCGCAGATAGCGCTTGCTCATCACCGTCTGTGTCATGTTCAGGCGGGCAAATTCAATCTGGCGAGGCTTGGCGGGAAGCATGTTCTGTGCATGCTCCACCACCCAGTCATACAGCGGGCGGTGAATCTCGTACTCCAGCGAGCACAGTGAGTGCGTGATGCCCTCCAGCGCGTCGCCGATGGGGTGGGCAAAGTCATACATCGGATAGATGCACCACTTGTTGCCTGTGCGCCAGTGCTCCTTGTACAGTATGCGGTACATCGCCGGGTCGCGCATCACCACATTGGGCGAGGCCATATCGATTTTCATGCGCAGCGTTTTGCTGCCCTCGGGGAACTCGCCCGCCCGCATCCTGTGGAACAGCTCCAGGCTTTCCTCCGCGGGCCGGTCGCGCCAGGGGCTGTTTTTGCCAGGCTCGGTCAGTGTGCCGCGGTAGGCGCGCATTTCATCCTTGCTCAGCTCATCCACATAGGCCAGGCCGCGGCGGATCCAGTCTTCGGCAATCTCATAGCACTTGTCGTAGTAGTCGCTGGCGTAGTAAAGACCGCCCGTCCAGTCAAAGCCCAGCCAGTGGATATCCTTTTCGATATTGCGGACAAACTCCATATCCTCTTTGGCCGGATTGGTGTCGTCAAAGCGGAGGTTGCACTTGCCGCCGAATTTTTCCGCGGTCAGGAAATCCATGATCAGCGCCTTGCAATGACCGATGTGCATATACCCGTTCGGTTCCGGGGGAAAGCGGGTGTGTACCTCAGCATACCGGCCCTCCTTCAGATCCTGGCGGATGGCGTCCCATATGAAATTGCTGCGCTCCTCTTCCCTGCCCTCACCGGCCGCGGCGCGAATATCCTCCGACATAGTGCGTCCTCCTTTAATTGATACATCTCTCAGGCAAATCTCCGGCGTAACCAACGCGGCCTGACCCTGCATTGCAGCACGCTGCGCAGGTATGCGGCGGACCGGTCATGCAGCAGCCCTGACAGCGGAGATCAGCGGCGCCTTTCACGCATTAAAATATTATAAAGCTTTTTTATCAGAACGCAAGCCCTGATTCATCAGAGTGAACCGTGCCGCCCGGCAGGGATTCGTCTCCCGCTGTCGAATAGTCACAGTGAGAAATCACATCGGGAGGACTGTTATGCCGAAGATTGCGGTTGTTACCGGAGGTTCCGGAGGTATTGGCGCCGCGTGTGTGCGCGCGCTGTCCGCCGCCGGCTTCTGCGTGGTGCTGCTCTACCTGCAAAACGAAGAGCAGGCAGCGCTTCTGTGCGCCGAGGCCACCGCGGAGGGCCGCACCGTGCAGGCCATGCGCTGTGACGTGGGCGACGGGCAGCAGGTCGATGAAACCTTCCGGCAGATACTGAGCGTCTGGCGGCATATTGATGTGCTGGTAAACTGTGCGGGCACGGCGCTGATCAAGCTGTTTCAGGACACCACCGACGCGGAGTGGCAGCACCTGTTGAACGTGCATGTGATGGGCGCGGCGCGCTCCGCGAGAGCAGCCCTGCCCGCCATGCTGAGCCGCGGCAGCGGGTGCATCATACAGGTAACCTCCATGTGGGGGGAAACCGGCGCCAGCTGCGAGGTCGCCTACTCCGCCGCCAAGGCAGCCCTCATCGGCTTCACCAAGGCCCTAGCAAAGGAGGTTGCTCCATCCGGCATCAGGGTCAACGCGGTCTCCCCCGGCGCGGTGGATACGGGTATGAACCGCGGCGTGGACATGACGGAGCTGCTCAGCGAAATCCCCCTTGGACGCCTGGCTGCGCCGGAGGAGGTCGCGCAGGCGGTACTGTTCCTTGCCTCCCCTTCCGCGGCATATATCACCGGCGAGGTGCTGCGCGTCAACGGCGGCCTGGTCATCTGAGCGCGCCGCGTTGCATGCGCAGGCCTTGTGTGATATAATGGCTGTGCGTTGCATGCGCTACCCAGGCCGCATGATACACATCCACTGACTGTGGCAGCGACACACATTCCGTCGGCATCACCCGGCCGGTGCTTATGCGCTTTGCTGCCTTCAAAGGAATACTCTCCAGGGAGGACAGGCTGCTTATGTCCAGAATCATCGTGCTCACAGGCGGCGGCACGCTGGGCCATGTGACACCTCACATGGCGCTGCTGCCACATCTGCTTGAGCAGGGCTACGAAATCCACTATATCGGCTCCGAGCACGGGATGGAGGTGGAGAAGATCCGCGCCATTCCCGATCTGACCTACCACGCGGTGAAGGTGGGCAAGCTGCGGCGTTATTTTTCCTGGCAGAACTTCACTGATGTTTTTCTCATCATCCGCGGCGCCTTTCAGTCCACACGCCTCATTGGCAAGCTGAAGCCCGCTGTCGTTTTTTCCAAAGGCGGCTTTGTGGCGGTGCCCGTCGTTTTCGGCGCCTGGGTGCATCACGTGCCCGTGCTCTGCCATGAGAGCGACCTGACCCCCGGCCTGGCCAACAAGCTGTGCAAGCCCTTTGCCACCAAAATGGTTACCACCTTCCCGGAGTGTGCAAAGGCGCTGGGCAACGGTGCCGAATGCGTGGGCACGCCGCTGCGGCCCGATCTGCACAGTGGCCTGCGGGAGGAAGGCCTGCGGCTGTTCGGCTTTGACGGAAAGAAGCCCGTTTTGCTGATGATGGGCGGCTCCTCCGGCGCGCAGTCGGTCAATTCCGCGCTCCGCCAGGCTCTGCCGGAGCTGCTGCCCGCCTTTGATGTGGCGCACCTGTGCGGCCGCGGCAACCTGGATGCGTCCCTTGAGGGCGTGGCTGGCTACAGCCAGGTAGAGTTTATGGACGCAGAGCTACCGCATGCCCTGCAGTGTGCGGACCTGGTGCTCTCCCGCGCGGGGAGCAACGCGCTGATGGAATTCCAGGCGCTGTGCAAGCCGCTGCTGCTGGTTCCCTACCCCAAGGGAGCCAGCCGCGGCGACCAGATTCTCAACGCGCAGAGCATGGAAAAGCGCGGGCTTTGCAGGGTGCTGCTGCAGGAGCAGATGACCCCTGCCACACTGGCCAAGGCCATTTTTGAGACCTGGGAGCACCGTGATCAGCTGATCGACGCCATGAAAAAAGCGCCACCGGCGGACGGCACCGACAGGGTATTGCAGCTGATCGAGCAGATACAGTCACGGGAGGATAAGGCGCAATGAAAATGCACAAGATCGTGATCACGGGCGGACCCTGCGGCGGCAAGACCACCGCACTCAGCTGGCTGCAGAACGCCTTTACCCTGCGCGGCTACAAGGTGATCATCGTGCCGGAGACCGCCACCGAGCTGATTCCGGCGGCGTCGCGCCCTGGACCTGCAGCACAAACCTGGATTACCAGAAATGCCAGATGGCCCTTCAGCTGAGCAAGGAGCGCATCTTTGAGCAGGGCGCGCGCACCATGCCGGATGAGAAGATTCTGCTCATATGCGACCGCGGCGCGCTGGACAACAAGGCCTATATGACCGCCGAGGAGTTTGCGCAGGTGCTCTCCTCCCTGAACCTCAGCGAGGTGGCGCTGCGCGACAGCTACGACGCGGTGTTCCACCTGGTCACCGCCGCCAAGGGCGTGCCGGAGGCCTACACCCTGGCCAACAACCAGGCCAGATACGAATCCCCGGAGGACGCCGTCGCCCTGGACGACCGCATCATCTCCTCCTGGACGGGGCACCCTCACCTGCGCATCATCGACAACAGCAAGGAATTTGAGGACAAGATGAAGTGGCTGCTGAGCGAAGTCGCCTCCGCCCTCGGGGAGGCCGGCAGCTACGAAATCGAGCGCAAGTACCTCATCGCCTATCCCGATTTAAAATGGCTGGAGAGCAATCCGCACTGCAGCCGGGTAGAGATCTACCAGACCTACCTGCAGGATACCGATGGCACCGAAACCCGCGTGCGCCAGCGCGGTCTCGGCGGGCAGTGGCTGTACTACGAAACCAAGAAAAAGCCCGCCGGCAGCAGCGGCGTCAAGCGCGTGGAAATCGAGCGCCGCCTGACGCAGGAGGAATACCTCTCCCTGCTGATGAGCGCCGACACCGAGCGCCGGCAGATACGCAAAACGCGCTACTGCCTGACCTGGAACAGCCGCGTCTACGAGATAGACGTCTACCCCTTCTGGCACAGCCAGGCCGTGTGCGAGGTGGAGCTGAGCCACGAGGATGAGGAAGTGCTCTTCCCGCCGGAGCTGCGTGTGCTTCGGGAGGTCACCGGCGTGGAGGCCTACCTCAATGCCATGCTCTCGCGTCACGTGCCGGCGGAAGAGGGTGCGGCGGAATAAAAGCGCCCGTTTCCGCGCCGCCTGCAGCGTTCCTGTCACGCATTCGTCAAAGGAGGTTCGTTCAATGAAAAAAGCCTGGCCGCTGGATACAGCCGTCTCCTTCGACCCGTACTACGGGGAGCCTGACCGCGACGGTGAGCAGGGGTATGAAATGCTTCCCGACGGCGGCGTCTTTCTCCGCCTGAAGGCCCCCGGCGCGAAAACTGTTGAGCTGGATCAGTTCGGGCGCATGCATCCTCTGGAGAAGGGTTCGGACGGCCTGTGGGAGGGTACAGTCTATCTGGGCCGCGGTTTTCAGTACTTCTTCCTCAAGGTCGACGGCTGTGATGTGCTCAGCCCTTATCTGCCCATCGGCTACGGCTGCTGCCGCCCCATGAATTTCCTGGACATCCCCGTGCCGGGCGAGGAGGAATGGGCCGCGCTGACCAGCATTCCGCACGGCGCAGTGACAAGGCACTATTACCCCTCCTCCGTGACCGGCAAGCAGGAGATCTGCCTGGTGTACACGCCGCCCCGCTACGACCCCTCCCGGAAGTATCCTGTGCTGTACCTGCAGCACGGCTACGGCGAGAATGAAACCGGCTGGGTGTACCAGGGGCACGTGGGGCGCATCGCGGATCACCTGCTGCACGAGGGCCGCATGCGGGAAATGCTCATCGTGATGGGCAACGGCATGACGCAGGGCGGGGAAAACAGCCGGATGCTCTTCCCCCAGGTGCTGCTTGCCGACCTGATACCGTACATTGAACGCCGCTATCCCGTGCTGGAGGGCAAATGGAACCGTGCGATGGCCGGTTTGAGCATGGGAAGCTACCAGACCAGCCTGGTCACGCTGTCCCACCCGGACATGTTTGGCTACGCAGGCGTTTTCAGCGGCTTCCTGCGCGCCATCCGCGGTGGAGACAACACGCACCTGGCCCTTCTGGACGATCCGGCGGCGTTCCGCAGCGCCTTCCGCGTGTTCTACCGCGCGATGGGCACCGAAGACCAGTTCTACGCAAACTTCCTGGAGGAGGATCAGCTGATTGCCGAAAAAGGTGTGGAGATGCTCCGCCGCACCTTCCCCGGCGGCCATGACTGGGGCGTGTGGCGCAGGTGTATTCACGATTTCCTGCCGATGATCTTTCAGGATGAATGAGCCGCGCGTATGCGGATGATTTCATGGTAATAAAGCAGCGCCCCGTTTGGGGGCGCTTTTCAGTTACCCTTTGCGGAGTCGCTGCGAAAGGTAGCGGAAGTCGTTCCACTCCACCACCTCAATGTCCAGCTCGGCCGCGCGGCGGCGCATCACGGCGTTGCCCCTCGTGGCGGAGGAGACGATCATCGCCCGCGAGCCCTTTCCGCCAAAGCGGTCCCGGAGGATGGCCAGCTCGTTCAGCGCCTCGGTTTTGATCTCGCAGGTTTTGCAGCTGATCAAAAGCGGCTGCACGCCGCGCAC
Organism: uncultured Clostridia bacterium; assembly: GCA_946407745.1. Classification (GTDB taxonomy): domain Bacteria; phylum Bacillota; class Clostridia; order Christensenellales; family Aristaeellaceae; genus RUG11272. The sequence goes on along the minus strand of CAMJPQ010000011.1, from coordinate 47,371 downwards.
CGCGACCACGTCGATCTCATTGGTCACTGCGCCGTCCTTTCCCGCGCTCCCCTCCCAGTTGACCACCGCACTGAGCACCACGTCGTCAAAGCAGCCGGACCGCACGCACGCCTGGTAGACAAATAGCTCCAGCGCCGAGCCCATGTCCCTCAGCCAGAACCGAACGGTCTCATCCGGAAAGCGGAAGGAGATTTCCTCCTCGTCCATCCTAAGCCGCGAGATGAGCCCGCTGTCCTCCAGCGCGTGGAACAGATCCGCATCCGCGGTCACCCTGCTGTTGTCCGCCTTGGCTGTCCTTTTGCCGGCCGCGGACAGCGCGTCGCCGGGCAGCGATGGAAGCTTCTGGATGTAGCTGACCTGCCGGTTCCAGATCCTCCTGTAGGCGCTGTACACCGAAAACAGGCGGCTGATCTCCTCATCCCGCGCGGCAAGCTCGCTGTTGTCCGCCCTGCCGGGCAGCAGCTGCCCGCCGGCCATCAGGAAGCAGGCCTCCACATCCAGCTTCACCGTACAGGGCTTTTCCTTCGCAAAAGGCGCGTTCTGTATCTCAAAGAAGGCATTCTTCTGCCGGCTGTAGGTGAATACCGGCAGTCCCTCGGACACTGCGCCAGCCGCGAACAGGGCCGCGTCCGTGCCGCCGGAGATGTCAATCGCGCAGTCCTCTTTCTCTTTCAGCACCTTGCGGAGGGCCTTTTCGACTTTGTTTGCGTCCAGCAGGCTTGCCGGCACAAAGCTGATGACTGTCCGGCAGCCCCTGTGCGCCACATATCGCCGCAGCGCCGCCTTCAGCCCCTTGTTGGCCGCCACCTCCGGCGGGCAGATGAACACCGTTTCCTCCGGGCCAAACATTTCGGTGGCCAGCACATTGTCCAGCGGCCTTTCGTCATAGAGTTCAATCAGCGTTTTCATGGGCCCTCCCGCACGCGGCAAATGCAGACAGTCCGCACTGCCTGCACTTGTCTTTTATTGTTACCCTTTCGTTTTTCCTCAGTAGGTGACCGTCAGCCGCCAGTTCCACCTCAGCGATTCGGCGCTGGCCTGATAGGAATAGGTCTCCTCGTTGGCGCCTTCCACGGCGGCAAAGCCCTCTCCCTTGTCGCACTCCCACTGGTACTGCACGCCGCAGCCCTCAAAGCCCTGCAGGAGGCTGGTGAGCATAATGGTTTCTCCCTTGGCAACTACCTGAGAGCGGCTGGTGAATACCTGTACACTGCGGTTTTCACTCAGTTCTCCGCCGGCGTACGCCGCAACCTGCTCCCTGTACAGGTAGCCGATCGCGTCTCCGCAGACGACCTTGACCCAATCGCCGCAGTCCTCCACAGCGGTCACGTTCTCACCGTCTGAAAGCGTGCGCACCACGGGCGAAAGACCGTCTGCCTCCTGCCGCAGCGCCGCCTCACCCAGCACAGTGGTGGGCACGAAGGAGCTCAGCGCCAGGGGCACCTCGTAATCGTCCAGCTCCACCAGCTCTTCCATGTCTTCCGTTTCGCCGTCCGACTCCTCGTCCTGTCCGTCGGGAGTATCGTCCTCACATTCCTCCAGCTCCAGCTCCAATTCAGATTCTTCCTCAGGCTTTGCCGGCATGTCAGTGAGGTCGTCCTCTTCCTGTTCATCGCGGAGGTCATCGGCGTCTTCCTGAGGTTCGTCTTCCGGTTCCGCTTCAGGCGCGGCCGGTACCTCAACGGGCTCGCCGTCCGTCTCCCCATTCTGTTCGTCAGGGATGTCATCGGCGTCCTCATGCGGTTCCGGTTCCGCCTCTTCGAGTTCAGGTTCCGCCGGTACAGCCTCTGAATCTGTTCCTTCCATTTCGTCCGGCTCATCCGCGCCGGTTTCCGGCGTGTCTGTCTCCGGAGCTTCCACTGTTTCTTCCGCTTCGGTAGGCACTTGATCCGCCTTTTTCTGCAGGCGTATCGTTTCCGATGTCACCGTCAAGCCATCCTCGCCGGTCGCCACAGCCCGCACCTCCAGGCTCGTCTCCAGTCCGGCTGTGTCAATGGCCAGTATACTTCCGGCAGCGGCAGGGTGCCATTCTTCCTCCGCCGCTTCGCGCTTTTCCCAAGCGGCGGCAAAAGGTCCGCTGGCATTGCTGAACTCTGCAATCAGCGTAACGGTATCCTCCTGCCACTCGGTCTTTACGCTGATTTCGCAGTGGAAAGGGGCCTCGCCTTCCTCATCCTCCTGCACATCGGCGGAGGCCTCACACTCCACCACTGCCGCAGCCTGCGCTTCCAGCGGCATCAGGTCCGTCGGTGTGGCCGCCTCCTCCGCGGCAGATACGGCAGCGATCAGCAGCACCAGCGCCAGCACGCTCAGCATTCTTTTCATTCTGTCAACTCCTTTCTTTGATGGCCATGACGGGTGATTGCTTCACCTTACAGCCCCATCATAGCAGAAAGGAGTTACTCCAGAGGTTACATGTGTGACCAAGCATCGATCACACACATTTTTTGTTCAGTCTCTTCCACGCAGAACGGCCCCTCCGCGATAACCACGGAGGGGCGCGGCCTGATCAGCCGAAAATGAGGTTCTTCTCGGTTTTGGGGTCAAACAGGTGCATCACCTTGGCCGGGAAGGTGATGTACATCTTGTTGCCATAGGCCAGACGGCTGCGCTGCTCAGCAGACAGGTCCACCGTGGGCAGGCGTACGATGATGCGGTCGCCATTCTGGCTGGATAGGTGCAGGTGCAGCTCGCTGCCCATCATTTCGTTGACGTTGATCTCGCACTCAATCGCGCCGGCGGTTTTCTCAAACAGCACAGAGGTGTGCTCCGGGCGCACGCCCAGCGTGATGTCCTGCGAGAGGACACCGCGCTCTGTGAGCGCCGCGTTCTGCTCCGCATTCAGCGGCAGCTGCACGCCGAGCACATTGACCTGGTAGCCGTTGGCGCCCTTCTCCAGCCTCGCCTTCAGGAAGTTCATCTGCGGGCTGCCGATAAAGCCGGCGACAAACAGGTTCGTCGGGGTGTCAAACACCTGCTGGGGTGTGCCCACCTGCTGGATATAGCCGTCCTTCATCACCACAATGCGGTCGCCGAGGGTCATGGCCTCCGTCTGGTCATGCGTCACGTAGACAAAGGTGGTGTCAACGCGCTTGCGCAGCAGGATGATTTCGGCGCGCATCTGGTTGCGCAGCTTCGCGTCCAGGTTGGACAGCGGCTCGTCCATCAGGAAAACAGCGGGGTTGCGGACGATGGCACGGCCGATGGCCACCCTCTGGCGCTGGCCGCCGGAGAGCTGCTTGGGCTTGCGGCCCAGGTATTCCGTGATGCCCAGTATATCCGCCGCCTGCACCACCCGCTTGTGCACCTCTTCGTTGTCCATCCTGCGCAGGCGCAGTGAGAACGCCATGTTTTCGTACACGGTGATGTGCGGATAAAGAGCATAGTTCTGGAACACCATGGCGATGTCGCGGTCCTTGGGCTCCACGTCGTTCACCACGCGGTCACCGATGCGCAGCACACCCTCGGAGATGTCCTCCAGTCCGGCGATCATGCGCAGGGTGGTGGACTTGCCGCAGCCGGACGGGCCGACGAACACCACAAATTCCTTGTCCTTTATTTCAAGGTTGAAGTCGTGCACGGCAACCACGTTGTTGTCATAAATCTTCTTTACATGTTCAAGGGTTACGCTTGCCATATTGTTGTCCTCCTTATCCCTTCACGGCACCGCCGGTTACGCCTTCCACATAGTACTTCTGCAGCGCCAGGAACAGCGCGGTGATGGGCAGCGCCACCAGCACGCCGCCCGCGCAGAAGCGGGTGAAATAGCCCTGGTAATCGTTGACGTTCACCCAGCGGTACAGGCCAACGGCCACATTGAAGTTGGGTTCTGAGCCGAAGGCGATGTAGCTGGCAAACACATAGTCGCCCCAGGGGGCCATGAAGGCCATGAGAATGGTGTATATGACAATGGGCTTGGCCAGCGGCATGATGATCTTCAGGAACACCTGGAAGCGCGTGGCCCCGTCAATGCGGGCGCTCTCATCCAGCGACTTCGGGATGGTGTCGAAGAAGCCCTTGGAGATGTAATAGCCCATGCCGGAAGAGGCACAGTAGATCAGTATCATGCCGGGAATGGCGCCGGACTGTGTCAGTCCAAGCTGCTTGAGCAGGAAGTAGAGGGTGATCATGGTCAGAAAGCCAGGGAACATGCCCAGCACCAGCACCACATTCATGATCAGCTTGCGCCCGCGGAAGCGCAGGCGGGACAGCGCATAGGAAACAGACAGTACAATCACCGTCTGGATGACCGCGGTGAACAGCGCCACCGTCAGCGTATTTCCGTACCAGTTGAGATACTGGCTGGCCGTCATCGGCTTGAGGATGCAGGCGAGAATTGCGAAAATCACCGCAAACTCCGCGAAGAGCGCAATGACTTTCTTCACCACGTCGGAGGTTTTTTCCTTCTCATAGCCGGGGATGGAGCGCAAAAGGCGCGAATCCTGCTTCAGATAGAATCTTGCGACAATGTAGCCCGCGATGAGCAGCAGCAGTGCCGAGAGAACCAGCTTTCCCGCGATTTCCGCGGACACCGCGAGCCCCAGCAGCCGCACCATCAACGCGATGAACAGCCCGTAGCCTACCACAAGCGCCAGCACTGTCAGCAGGGTCTTCATATGCCTGTTCTCACTGCCCAGGCGCTTGATCATCACGGTCGCAAGCGTCAGCACCGCGGCGCAAAGCGCGGCAATCAGCAGTGTTGTGCCCCACCAGGGGAAGAAGTTGCTGCCCTCAAAGAGGAAGCGGTAGTTGTCCAGCGACCAGCCGTTTTTGGGCAGCAGATAGTCCACCATGCCGCCGCTCTCCAGCTTGTAGGAGCGGAAGGACTGGAACACCAGGAATACAAAGGGCGCCAGCCAGATGATGGACATGATGACCAGAATGATATAAATGGAAGTGTTTACCCGACGCTCATGGCCGGACTTGGAGCGCGTGGCCTGCTTCACCTCGCGGATCACGCCCGCTTTTTCGTCCACCACAATGTCGACTTCCGGTATCTGCTTTTTACTCATTACTGGAAATCCTCCTCATTCTTTACAGACGGGATCATGTTGTAGACGATCAGGTTGATTACGGCGGTGACTACAAACACCAGTATGCCCATGACGGCCGCCAGCTTGTAGTTGGTGTCATTCACGGTCATCTTGTACAGCCAGGTAATCAGCAGGTCCGTATAGCCCGCGTTGCCGGACAGCTCCAGCGACAGCGGCTTGCCTCCGGAGAGGAGGAAGATGACGTTGAAGTTGTTGATGTTGCCTGTGAAGGATGTCAGCAGATACGGCCCTGTAACAAACAGCATATACGGCAAGGTGATCTTCTGGTACATCTGGAAGGCGTTGGCGCCGTCAATGCGCGCGCTTTCATACAGGTCGGCGGGGATGTTCATCAGGATGCCGGTCGCAATGAGCATCAGGTACGGAATGCCGATCCACACATTGATGACGATGATGGTCACCCGCGCCCAGTGCGGATCCGTCCAGAAGGGCAGCGGAGAGGAGATCCAGCCCCAGCGCATCAGCGCGCCGTTGATCAGGCCGTCCGCCGCGAACATCTTGGACACATACAGCAGGGACACAAACTGCGGTATGGCAATGGTCATCACGAGGATGGTCCGCCACATCTTCTTCAGCTTGATGCCCTTTTTGTTGATCATGATGGCCACCAGCATGCCCAGGAAGTAATTCAGGAAGGTGGCGAAGAAGGCCCAGATCAGCGTCCACAGCAGCACCTGCGAGAAGGTGTTGCCGTAGGAGGCCGTGTCCGTGGACAGCAGGGTGTGGAAGTTGTCCCAGCCCACCCAGGTGAACAGCTTGCCCGGCGGCTGATGCGTAGAGTCGAAATTGGTAAACGCCACCAGTATCATGAACAGGATCGGCAGCGCGGTGAAGATCAGCACGCCCAGCGTGGGCAGGGCCAGCAGCGTCTTGTGGAACTGTTCGTCCGCCAGCGATTTCACATCGTCACGGGTGCTCTTGAGCCTGTGCCCGCTCTTGAGTATCTGCTCACTGATCCTGTTCTGCTTGACATTGAGGCGCCAGGTATAGATAAAGGCGAGAATGAAGAAAATGGTCAGCACACCGTAAAGCAGGATAAAGAAGGAGTTGTCTCCGTATACGGTGCGGCGGCCTTCCTTGTAGGTCTCCACCGTGCCCAGTGTGGACAGCTTACCCAGGTAGTAGCAGCCTGAGAAGGCGGCGTTGGGCATAAACATATACACGTTGAATACCGTCTGGAACAGGAAAAACAGCAGTCCCCTGCCCCACTGGCCGCGCGCGGCGGAGCCGAAGCCCATGATCAGGTAGCTCAGCCGGGTTTTCCAGTCGCCGTCTTTAAAGGTCGTCACAAGATCAGCGACGGATTTCCCCAGCCCCCCGAACAGCCTGGCGATCGCCAGGCCAAGGCCCTTTAGGCCATTCCAGGCCATCCCGGGCAGGTTTTTGAAGAACTGATGGATACGGAATATGAGTTTTGCGGGTTTGCTCAGCTTCAGGTACTCCAGATCTGTCACCGACCCCCACCTCCTGTGTCATGCGGATAGAAAGAGGGCTGGGAACACACTGCCCCAGCCCTCAGAGGCTTGGATTGGAATTACTTGTTCAGATAGCTCTCGCAGGTCGCCTCGAAGTTCTTCAGCACTTCCAGCAGGGCGGCGTCGTCGGCGTCGTTGTACTTGCCGGCAATCACGTCGTCACCCAGGGCGGTGGCCAGAGACCAGTAGTCGCCAGGATACTGACCCTGCGGTGCGCAGAAGGCCAGCTGAGCGCCCAGAGCGGCCAGGGCTTCATCAGCCTGCACGGCCTCATTCTTCTGCGCGTTCAGGTTGGAGGGGCCCCAGCCAACCGCGTTGTAGCGGGCAATCTGCACCTCTTCAGAGGTCAGGTAGGCAGCCAGCGCGTCACAGGCAGCCAGCTTGGCATCATCGATCTGGGGCTTCACGCCCAGCATCTTGAAGCCGCCGAAGCCGCCGAGCTGCACGCCGTCCACGGTGGGGAGCTTGGCAGCGGCATAGTTCTCGCCAAAGGCATCCTTGGCAGCGCCGGCATCCCAGGTGCCATCCACGATGGCGCCGAGGTTGGTGGCATTGGACACGGAGGAGCCGTTCACAAACGCGGGAGACTGGGTCAGCTTGATGATCGCCTTCAGCGCAGCCACGCCGTTGTCGGAGGCATAGGAGGCGTTCATCTTCACCAGGTTGCCCTCATCGTCGGTGTCGAAGGTGAGCTCGCAGCCGTAGCCGAAGAAGAAAGCGGTCTGATACCAGCCGGAGTTGATTTCAAAGTAGAAGTTCTTGCCGGCGGCCTCCAGGTCGGCCAGGATGCCTTCCAGCGTGGAGGGGTCAGAGACAACAGACTTGTCATAATAGAGGAAGTAGCCGTTGTCAGAGGTCATGGGATAGGCGTACATGGTGTCGCCCAGGGTCACAGCGGCCACGGAGCCGGCGTCGTTTTCAGCCTTCACGGCTTCGGCGTTGTTCTCTTCCACGGTTTCCAGGGCGCCGGCAGCCACCAGGCGGGCCAGCTGGTCCTGCGCAAAGCTGAAGATATCCGCGCCGGCTTCCACGTCGGTAATCATGTTGCTGGCAGCGTCGCCCTCACCAACGGGCTCAATCTTCACGGTCATGTTGGCATACTCAGGATGAGCAGCCTTGAAGGCCTCTACCTGCTGGGAAGTGAAATCAACCGTGTTCTCTGCCACCCAGATCTTGATTTCACCGCTGAAGCCTTCCTCCGCGGCGGCGAAGGAAGCCACGGACAGCAGCATCACAGCCGCCAGCACCATAGCCAGTACCTTTTTCATGGGACATACCTCCTTCATTCTTTGCGGGATGAGCCCGCACTCTTCCAGCGCCGATACAGCGGCATGCAGCCGCCATCCCTCCGGCATGCATACACATGTCAAAAAGATGAATATATAGCGCCATTTAGCACAAAGGCATTATAGCACAATCTGCCGGAAAAGTCTACTTGCTTTGAGCAGAAAATGTAAATTATGTCCTTTACCAAGCACGGCTGTCCGGAGGCAGCTCCCGCTCACCGCAGCGCGTCCTCACTCTTTTCCTGGCGCGCGGTTTCCTCATTCATCGCACGGATATCCGCCAGAAAGTCTGCCGAAGGGCCATTGCCCTGTTTTTGTCTTGCGGCCAGCGTCTTTTTCTTCCCGCCGGCTGCAGTTTTTGTCTCCACCGGTCGCAGCGACGCGGGCAGCCTCACTTTTTTCCTGCTACCCAGCTTTTCCAGCACAAAGCCCTCCGCGTCCTCCCAGGAAAAGGGTGTGCAGGGCAGCGCGACGCGGAGCCAGTAGCGCGGCGCGTAAAACAGCATCAGGTTTTTCTCCTCCCAATACTGCACCCTCGCGACGTCCCGCCAGGCAATGTCCTTTGTGTCCACCAGCAGGGAGGGGGCTGGGTCACCGCTGTCCACCTGCGAGAGCATGGACGGCGAACGCAGCCTCATCATCAGCTTCAGCGCTGTCGGCTCCGGCAGGTACGTTTTCACATGCACACCCCTGCTGTCCACCACACAATCCAGTATGTCCGGTCCCTGCAGCAGCAATATCAGCAGCAGCAGCAGTGACAGGCCCAGCAGTATCAGCACCAGCGTCTGCACAAAGCCGCCCCTCAGCAGGTTCTCTACCGCCTGCAGGCCGCCAAGCGCCGCCTCAGCAGCCACCGCTGACAGAAGCACCGCGCACAGCGCGGGCAGGAGCACACGCATCACCGCGTTCCATACAAGCCAGTCGCTCACGGGCAGGTGATCGGCAGCCCAGGCCGCGTGGGCCTGGTTCGGGTTCAGCTTTGCCCCGCACTGCGGGCAATGATCGCGCACCGGCACATCCCGGTTGCACTTTTTGCAGTAACAGGTCAGCATTTGTCCTCCCGTGTCTGTTAAAAGCTCCCCTGCGGCGCGGGCTGCAGGGGAGCGGGGCATTGATATCAGCTTCAGGCGTTCTGTTCCGGGTCGGCTGCTGTGCGGCGCGCGCGGCGGCCGGTGGAGGACTGGCCCTCCGCCTCGTCGGCTGTGGGGCTTTCTTCCGTATTCTCCTCAAGGCTGGCGAGTATTTCATCCTCGTCGCTCTCGAAGTTGCTGTTCCCGCCGTCCTCCTGAGAGTAATCGCGGGTATCAATCAGGTCCAGCTGATCCAGTGCTTCCACCGCGTTCCTGCGATGCAGCGCGCGGGAGATGGCCGCCGCAATGACCAGCACCAGGCAGAGGGCCGCCAGTGCACCCAGCGCGATGCTGGCATAGTTCAGCGCCTTTCCTGCCTGGTCGTACCATTCCGGCATATCCTCAGCCGTCGGCACCCGCTCATAGTTCGGCGCGGGCGGCGTGACGATCGGCGCCTCGGTCGGCACAGGGGTGGGTTCGGTAAAGGTGATGTAGACAATGTTGCTGGCGAAGCTCTGCTGTTCACCCAGCAGGTTGCGCGCGTTGACATTGAACTGGAACTGGCCGCCCATGTCGATCATCGCATCCCGCGTGAAGGATCTGGTCTCGCCGGCCAGTATGGTCGGGAAGGTGTACAGCGTGTTCTCCCCCGCGGTCACCGTTACATTGGAGGCATCCATGCCGCTGGTGTTGGTGACCTCCACCGTAAAGTGCACAGTGGCCGGCAGGGCATAGACCATCTCGTGGTCCACCTTTGCGTTCGCCGTCAGGTTGAGCACCTGGGACGGCTCAATGGCGGTAACGGTCACGCGGTCTGTCGCGGTCTCAATGGTGCTGCCGGCGGTGTCGGTGGCGCTGATGAGGAACTGGTAATCGATGGTGCGGTCAATGGAGATGGTTTTTTCGAGCGTGGAGGACTCTCCGGCGCGGACTGTTTCACCGCTCCACAGCTCTCCCAGCGTGGCGTCGGTCACGGTGATGCCCTCAAAATCCTCTTTGCCGGTATTTTTCAGCGTGAGGGTCAGCTTGACGCTGTCGCCGATGAGGCCGCCCTTCTTGTCCGCCTCGAGCTTGGAGGTCAGCTTCAGCTCGCCGTATTTGATCTGCGCCGCTTCCTTGGTCTCGGTATAAGTCTTTCCTGCCGCCTCGTAGGTGACGGTGCCCTTGCTGGAAATGTTGCGGCTGCCCATCTTGACGGTGAACACCGCGGTCCCCTTTTCGCCCGCCTTGATGGTGCCCAGGTTCTTTCTCTGCCCGCTGGCGGCGCTGTCGGTCACATTCACATTCTCAATGTCCACATTGCCGGTGTTCACCACGTCATAGGTGATCGACACGTTCTGGTTGCGCCCGGCGGTGGTCGGTGTGATGACGCGGCTGACCTCCACGGTGGCGACCACGCCGTTGAAGGTGATCTCCTTGCGGAAGTTGTTGGACTTGCTGACGACCTCGCCATTGTCATCATACATGGAATAGTGGATGCGGAACGTGATGGCGCCCGCGTCCAGCTGGGCCTGGGTCACGTCCCAGGTGCCGTCCCACGTGACAGAGGAGCCGGCAGCCAGCACCGGCTCGCCAAAGTCTTCGATCTGCTTGCCGTTGGGATAATACAGTGTCACAGGCCCGGGCAGATCGCGGTCGCTCGCGTTGGAAACACGTATCTGTATGGAAGCCTCGGCAGGGCCCGTGAAGGTGGTGGGGCTGACCTGCATGGCCACCTTGATGGGAATATCCGCCGCAGCGGCGCCTGCGCACAGCAGGCACAGAATCAGCGCCGAAAAAAGCGCCGCCCATATGGCACGTTGCGTGAGGCTACGCACATTCTGTTGATGCTTCATTTCCGAGTCGGGCCGGAGCCCTCCCTCCTTTTCATTCAGGGCAGCGCCGCTGCAGATGAGGTGGCCAGCCGACGCAAAAGACAACGCCAGCCGTGGCCGCCGATCTGCGGAGGTGCTGCCTCAGAAGGATCAGCGGATGCCTGTGAACAGAGATATACACATCCGATGCTATTGTACTCTCAAATAAGCAATTCGTCAAGATATGGCGCCGCCTGCGGGCATTTTTCCCCACTCGGTGCCCGCTGCGCTCCGCGCTGCTGTGCCGCAGCAGCTCCGACTATTGTACAAATTTTGTATTTGGCTTGCATTCCAGTTGTGTTTCTGTATACTTGTATACGCGCATACAAGGAGGTGCAGGACATGCTGGAAATGTCAGCCAAGACCAACCTGCTGGAACAGAGCAACTATCGGTATTCCCTGCAGGATGTGCCCGATCCGAACCTGTACAGGGATATCTATGACTATGAGAGTGTGCCGAAGATCGCCTTCAACCACCGCCGGGTGCCCATCAACATGCCCAGCGAAATCTGGATCACCGACACGTCCTTCCGCGACGGGCAGCAGAGCGTGGATCCCTACACCGTGGACCAGATCGTGGCGCTGTATCAGCTGATGAGCCGTCTGGGCGGCCCCTACGGCATCATCCGGCAGACAGAGTTCTTCGTCTACAGTGAAAAGGACCGGGAGGCCGTGCGCCGCTGCCAGGAGCTCGGGCTGCGCTTTCCGGAAATCACCACCTGGATCCGCGCCACCAAGGAGGATTTCCAGCTGGTGAAGGACCTGGGCATCCGGGAAACGGGTATCCTCGTCAGCTGCTCGGACTATCATATCTTTAAAAAGATGAAGCTCACCCGCGGCGAGGCGATGAAAAAGTACCTCTCCACCGTGGCGCTGGCCTTTGAGGCGGGCGTGATGCCGCGCTGCCACCTGGAGGACATCACACGCGCCGACTTTTACGGCTTCGTGGTGCCCTTCGTCAACGAGCTGACAAAGATGAGCCGCGAGGCCGGCATCCCGGTGAGGATACGCGCCTGCGACACCATGGGCTACGGCGTACCCTACCCAGAGGTCGCCCTGCCGCGCTCTGTGCCCGGCATCATCTACGGCCTGCAGCATTATTCGGATGTGGAGAGCGAGCTGCTGGAGTGGCATGGGCACAACGACTTCTACAAGGCCGTGACCAATGCCTCCACCGCGTGGCTGTACGGCGCGAGCGCCGTCAACTGCTCTCTGCTGGGCATCGGCGAGCGCACCGGCAACATTCCCCTGGAAGCCATGTGCTTTGAGTACGCGGCACTGCGCGGCTCCCTGGACGGAATGGACACCACTGTCATCACCGAAATCGCCGACTACTTCAAGCGGGAAATCGGCTATCAGATTCCGCCCATGACCCCCTTTGTAGGCCGCAGCTTCAACGTCACGCGGGCCGGCATCCATGCCGACGGCCTGATGAAGGACGAGGAGATCTACAACATCTTCAACACAAAGAAGCTGCTCAACCGCCCCGCGACCGTGCTGATCGGCCCGAACTCCGGCCTGGCCGGCATCGCCTACTGGGTCAACGAGAACTACCAGCTCACCGCCAACGAGGCGGTGACCAAACAGGATGAGCTGGTTGTGAAGCTCAAGGAGTGGGTTGACGAGCAGTACGCCGGCGGCCGTGTGGCTACGCTTTCCGTCAACGAGATCGAGAAAAAGGTGGAGGAGCTGACACAGGGCCGGCTGCGCCGCCTGTGAGGGTGAAAGGGAGGAATGAGCGTGCAGCAGCATCAGATGCTGTCCCTGGCGGACCAGGTTTTTGAAGTCATTGAAAAAGACATTCTGGTAGGCACTTACGAAAAGGGCGAGGTGCTGACGGAGGCGCGGCTGTGCGACCAGCTGCGTGTCAGCCGCACCCCCGTGCGGGAGGCCATCAAGCGGCTGTGCCAGGAGCACCTGTTGGAGGTGACCCCGAAGGGCATGAGTGTGATCGGCATTTCCGCGGAGGACATACTGGACATCTATGAAATCCGCTACCGGCTGGAGGGGCTGGCCGCCCGACGGGCCGTGGAGAACATTACCCCCGAGGCACTGAAGGAAATGGAAGAGACCCTGGAGCTGCAGCAGTTCTACGCCAGCAAGCAGGACCTGGAGAGCATGAAGAACATGGACAGCCTGTTCCACCAGGACATCTACCGCTTCTGCGGCTCCAATCCGCTGAAGTACACGCTTGAGCCGCTGGTGATGCGCATTGTCAAATACCGCAAGGCTTCCCTCTCCGTGCCGGACAGGGCCGCCCGCTCACTGGAGGAGCACTGGGCCATTTACAACGCCATCGCGGACCGCGACGCGGACAGGGCAGAGCAGCTGATGAAGAACCACATTTACGCAGCCTCAGCCAGCCTGCTGAAGGAGCTGGGCCGCGAGCTTCGCAGGGACTGACCGACAGGAGGATGAACCATGAACGAAATTGCCACGCAGATCGAAACCTTTGCCGCACTGCTGCTGGAGCAGGCCAACCGCGCCAGGGCGCTTTCTGACGAGAAGGCGGTGGATTTCACCCGGCGACCCCTGCGCATCGGCATCGCCCCTGGCGACGGCATCGGCCCAGTCATTGTCCGCCAGGCGGAAAAAGCCCTGCGCTGCCTGCTGCAGGAGGAGCTGCAATCCGGCAGCATCACCCTTTGCCCCATTGAGGGCCTGACCATCGAAAACCGTCTTGAAAAGGGGCAGAGCGTTCCGGAGGATACCCTGAGCCAGATCAAGACCTGCCCTGTGCTGCTCAAGGGGCCGACCACCACCCCCGGCGGCGGCACGATGACCAGCGCGAATGTCACACTGCGCAGGGAGCTGGACCTGTATGCCAACGTCCGGCCCGTGTGTGTGCCGGATCTGAACATTGACTGGATCTTCTTCCGCGAAAACACGGAGGGCGAATACACCCTGGGCAGCCGGGGCATCGAGCTGGAAGGCCTGATGGCCATGGATTTCAAGGTCATCAGCGTGGCGGGCACACGCCGCATCGCGAAGGCCGCGTTCGATTATGCCGCTCAGCATGGCAACTGCAAGGTAACCATCGTCACCAAGGCCAACATCATGAAAAAAACCGACGGCCTGTTCTCTCAGGTCTGCCATGAGGTCGCAAAGGATTATCCCGGCATACCGGTGGAGGAATACTATGTGGACATCATGGCGGCGAACCTAGTCAACCCGGATCTCCGCTCCAGCTTCCGCGTGGTGCTGACACCCAACCTTTACGGCGACATCCTCACCGATGAGGCGGCGCAGCTGCAGGGCGGCGTGGGCACGGCGGGCAGCGCCAACACCGGCAGCCGCTACGCCATGTTCGAGGCCATCCACGGCTCCGCGCCGCGCCTGATCGAGCAGGGCCTGGGCAACTGGGCGGACCCGGAAAGCATCCTCCGCGCGACCGTGATGCTGCTGGATCACATCGGTTGCCACGACAAGGCGGATCTGCTGCGCGGCGCGATCGATTCTGTCAAGGCAAAGGGGCTGCATGTATCTCAGGACTGCCTGACCTGCGAGGCCTTCGGCGACGCGGTAGTCAGCGCCCTTCAGGCATAAAGCCGCAATCAAAACCACCGGCTAAGCCGGTGGTATGCACCGTGCCTTCAAGGCATATTGCCGGCACACGTCTAAAGACGCACCGAAAGGTTTAGCAACCGCAACATTCTCACTGGCCGCCGCTAAAGCGGCCTTTTATCATGCCTTACTTATTCTTGGTACCCGTAAACGGGTCTATGTACTCCTTCATGCTGATTTGGTCCGCCATCGCGTCTTCCTGTAATTGATTCCGGATGTACTCCGCTATCCGCTCTTTATTCCGTCCTACTGTATCGACATCGTATCCTCTGCACCAGAAATGTCTGTTCCCATATTTGTACTTTAGATTTGCATGCCGATCGAAGATCATGAGCGAACTTTTTCCTTTCAGGTACCCAACAAATTGTGCTACACTAAGATACGGCGGAATACTCACCAACATATGAATGTGATCTGGGCATGCTTCCGCTTCTATGATTTCCACCTTCTTGGCTTCGCATAGTTGCCGAAGAATCTTTCCGATATCCGCCTTTATCTGCCCGTAGATGACCTGCCTCCGAAACTTTGGTGCAAACACAATGTGATATTTGCAATTCCATTTCGTGTGTGATAGACTTTCACTGTCATTTGTCATGAATGACAACCTCCTTTGCTCTTTGTTGCGGTTGCTACACCTGCTTCAAGTATAGCAAAGGAGGTTCTCATGCTAAAGCTCTTTTATTCCACCAGCTCTGCTGGTGGTTTTTTCTCGCCCTCGGCGCAAAAAAAAGCGGCGGATCATTTTGATCCGCCGCGCCTTTTTGTATTCACAGGTGCATCACGCGGTCTTTGATCTCCTGCGTTCTGCCCTGATTCCAGTACTGTGTGCCGATATAGCCGCAGGTACGGCGGGCGACATTCATCTTGCTCTGATCCCGGTTGTGGCAGTGGGGGCATTCCCACACGAGCTTGCCATCCTCCTCCACAATGCTGATCTCGCCGTCATAGCCGCACACCTGGCAATAATCCGACTTGGTGTTCAGCTCCGCGTACATGATGTTTTCATAAATGAACTGCATCACGCTCAACACCGCTTCCAGGTTGTCCTGCATGTCCGGCACCTCCACATAGGAGATGGCGCCGCCCGGAGACAGCTGCTGGAATTCGCTCTCAAAGCGCAGCTTGGTGAAGGCGTCGATTTCCTCACGCACATTGACGTGATACGAATTGGTGATGTAGTTCTTGTCCGTGATGCCGGGCACCATGCCAAAGCGCTTCTGCAGGCACTTGGCGAATTTGTACGTGGTGCTCTCCAGCGGTGTGCCGTACAGGGAATAGTCGATGTTTTCCGCCTCGCGCCACTTACGCGTGGCCGCGTTGAGCGCGTTCATCACGTCCAGCGCGAAGGGCTTGCCCTGCGGGTCGGTGTGCGAAACGCCCGTCATGTACTTCACGCATTCGTACAGTCCGGCGTACCCCAGCGAGATCGTCGAGTAGCCGCCATACAGCAGCCTGTCGATCTTCTCCCCCTTTTTCAGCCGGGCCAGCGCGCCGTACTGCCAGAGGATCGGCGCGGCATCGGAGAGGGTGCCCTTCAGGCGCTCATGGCGCAGCCGCAGCGCGCGGTGGCACAGCTCCAGCCTTTCGTCGAGTATGCGCCAGAAGGCCTCCGTGTCCCCGCCGGAGGACAGCGCCGCGTCCACCAGGTTAATGGTCACTACGCCCTGGTTGAACCGGCCGTAGTACTTCGGCTGGTTGGTTTCGGGATCCACATAGGGTGTCAGGAAGCTGCGGCAGCCCATGCAGGTGTACACATTGCCATGGCCGTTTTTGTCCACCTTCAGTCGGCGCATCACCTTGGCGGAAATGTAATCCGGCACCATGCGCCGCGCGGTGCACTTGGCGGCGAGCTTGGTCAGCTCCCAGTACTCGCTCCCCTCCCGCACGTTGTCCTCGTCCAGCACATAGATCAGCTTGGGGAAGGCCGGCGTGATCCACACGCCGTTTTCGTTCTTCACGCCCTCATAGCGCTGGCGCAGCACCTCTTCGATGATCAGCGCGAGGTCCTTCTTCTCCTGCGGGCTGCGCGCCTCGTCCAGGTACATGTACACCGTCAGGAAGGGCGCCTGCCCGTTGGTGGTCAGCAGGGTAATGACCTGGTACTGTATGGTCTGCACGCCGCGCTCGATTTCCTCGTGCAGCCGGCGCTCCACCACGCGGTCAATGCGCTCGCTGTCCGTCGCGCCGCCCAGCTCTTCCGCCTCGCGCAGTACATCCTTCCGGATTTTTTCCCGGCTGATCTGCACAAAGGGCGCAAGGTGGGTCAGGCTGATGGACTGCCCTCCGTACTGGTTGCTGGCCACCTGCGCGATGATCTGCGTCGCGATGTTGCAGGCGGTGGAGAAGGAGTGCGGCTTCTCGATCAGCGTGCCGGAGATCACCGTGCCGTTCTGCAGCATATCCTCCAGGTTGACCAGGTCGCAGTTGTGCATGTGCTGCGCATAGTAGTCCGCGTCGTGGAAGTGGATGATGCCCTCTCGGTCCGCCTCGACGATGTCCTTGGGCAGCAGAATCCTGCTGGTGATGTCCCTGCTGATCTCGCCCGCCATGTAGTCGCGCTGCACGCTGTTGACGATCGGGTTCTTGTTGGCGTTCTCCTGCTTCACCTCTTCGTTGTTGCATTCAATCAGCGAGAGGATGCGGGCGTCGGTGGTGTTGGACTTGCGCACCAGTGAGCGCTGGAAGCGGTACCTCACATAGAGGCGGGCCACCTCGTAGCAGCCCATTTCCATCAGGCGCACTTCCACCATGTCCTGAATCTCTTCCACCGACACGGCACGGCCAAGCGCAGCGCACCGGGCGGCGACGCTGTCGCTGGCGGACTGGATGGCCTCCTCCGTGAGCCGGTCCCTCTCATCGGCGCTGAGGCTCGCCTTGCGGATGGCGTTGGTGATCTTTGCCTGGTCGAAGACAACCTCCGACCCGTTTCTCTTGATGACTTTCATTTTTACTCTCCCTGTGTCTCTCCCTGAAAGAGCGCAAATAAACAGCGGCAGCGGGAAACAAAGGTCTCCCGCTCCCCGCAATTCTACTGTGTCCACCTGGGGTGCGGATGCTATTATAGTCCACCCTGTTCGTTTCGTCAAGGGGTATGCTACATTCCGTTGTGGTTTGTTTCATTCGTTAATACATTATATTGTGTTTGCCGTTTTCCGTCCGTGAAACACGCAGCATGCCGCCGGCGACTGTGTTCAGGTTTGCCGCGCGGTGTGAAACAATTTGTTCGGTTCGCAGCGGCGCGGAAAAGGGGGGCTGCCGGACGCGGCGGCAGCTCCCCTGTATCCGTTTGCTTCCCGATCATGCCCCGACAAGGCGAACGTTTTCCTCCCCGTAGGTGCCGCACAGGCTCTCAAGCGCCGCGCTTCCGGCGTCACACCACTGGTTCTTCGGCAAAAGGTAGGTCTGCTTTTCCTCCGGCACATGCAAGTAGACCGGCACACTGCCCGGATGCACGTTCACCTGCCCCGCGCAGGCCGTCATCTTCTCCCTTGTCAGCCTGATATAGAGTTTCCTGCCCGAGCGCTGCGCCAGCTGGCTGTCTGTGAGCCGCTCCGCTTCCGGGGCTTCCCGCGGCGGCGCGGCCTCATACACCTCGGCGCCAAGGAAGTCCGAGGCAAACAGCCTTCGCGCTTCCCTGTCCGCCGCCCTGTCCGGTCGCCCGTCCCCGTCCCATTCGTCCAGCGGTACCACACGGTCCACCAGCAGCTTGGGGCTCTCCTCCTCACGGATGGAGAGCTTGCCCGTCAGCACCACGGTCGCGTCCACCTGCAGCAGCG
The DNA here is from genome assembly GCA_946407745.1 of uncultured Clostridia bacterium. Taxonomy (GTDB): domain Bacteria; phylum Bacillota; class Clostridia; order Christensenellales; family Aristaeellaceae; genus RUG11272. Next base: position 29,293 of record CAMJPQ010000011.1, on the reverse strand, counting down.
GCTGATAGCGCTCAAAGGGCTGCGGGAACACCAGGCATTCGATCGAGCCGGTCAGGTCCTCCAGCGTCACAAAGCCCATGTAGGCGCCCTTTTTGGTCGCCTTGCCCTTGACCTCGGTGAGTATGCCGCCCATCTGCACAGTCAGCCCGTCCAGAGCCATGCCGTGGTCTTCCCTGTCCTCAATGTCCTTCAGGTCCGCAGTGGAAAAGCGTAGCTTCTCCAGCTTTTTCCGCTCACCGTCCAGCGGGTGGCCGGTGATGTACACGCCGGTCATCTCTTTTTCATAGGACAGGCGCGCTTTGGCGGGGTAGTCTTCAATGTCCGGATAGGTGTCTGTCGCCGCAATCAGCGGCTCCTCGCCCATCTCCATGTCAAACAGCGAGAGCTGCCCGCTCACGCGCTGCCTGCGGCCTTTGGCGCTCGCCTCCATCTCCTGCTCGTATACCGCCAGCATCTGCGGTCTGTTCGCGCCCATGCCGTCAAAGGCGCCGGAGAGGATCAGCGCCTCCACCACGCGCTTTGAGCAGGCGCCGGTATCAATGCGTCGGCAGAAGTCAAACAGGCTGCGGTAGGGGCCGCCCGCCTGGCGCTCGCTGACAATGGCCTGCACCGCCGCTTCGCCGACCCCCTTGACCGCGCCGAGCCCGAAGAGGATGCACAGCCGGCCCCCTTCATCGCGCTCCGCGTGGAACTTCCAGACCGAGCGGTTCACATTGGGCGGCAGTACCTCGATCTCATGGGCGCGGCAGTACTGTATATAGGCCGCCACCTTGTCCGTGTTGCCGAATACGCTGTTGATCATGGCTGCCATAAAGGGCGCGGGATGGTAGTATTTCAGCCACGCGGTCTGCATGGCCACCACGCCATAGGCGGCGGCGTGGCTCTTGTTGAAGGCGTAGGAGGCAAAGGCGATCATTTCGTCATAAATTCGGTTGGCGGTCTCCTCCGGCACGCCGTTGCGCACACAGCCGGGAATGAGCACTCTGCCGTCCTTGTCCGTCTGTCCGTAGACGAAGTTGTGCCGCTCCTCCTCCATCACCTTGTGCTTCTTCTTGGCCATCGCGCGGCGCACCAGGTCGCTGCGGCCATAGCTGTATCCGGCCAGGTCGCGCACAATCTGCATCACCTGCTCCTGGTACACCATGCAGCCGTAGGTCACATCCAGTATGGGGCGCAGCTTCTCCGTTTCATAGTGTACGGTGGAGGGATCCTGCTTTCCGGCAATGTAGCGGGGTATTGATTCCATCGGGCCCGGGCGGTACAGCGAAATTGCAGCGATGATGTCCTCAAAATTGCCCGGCTTCATGTTCATCAGGAAGGAGCGCATTCCGGCACCTTCCAGCTGGAACACACCGTCGGTTTCCCCACTGGAGATCATCTCGTACAGCGCGGGGTCATTGATGTCAATATCCTCCGCGGACATCTCTATGCCGTGCAGCTCGCGCAGCATGTCCAGCGCGTCCCGTATCACCGTCAGTGTTCTCAGGCCGAGGAAGTCCATCTTGAGCAGCCCCAGGTGCTCAATCGTATCCTTGCCGAACTGGGTCGTGATCACCTCATCATTCCGCTGCAGCGGCACATACTCCAGCACAGGCTCTGAGGTGATCAGCACACCGGCCGCGTGGGTGGAGGCGTTTCTCGGCATGCCCTCCAGCTTCAGCGCGGTGTCGATCACCTGCCTTACCTCCTGCTGCTCCTCGTACATTTTGCGCAGCTGCGGGTTCAGCTTCATGGCCTTTTCCAGCGTGATGCCCAGCTCAAACGGAATCGCCTTGGCAATGGTGTCCGCCTCCTGGTAGGTCAGTCCCAGCACGCGGCCCACATCGCGCACCACACCCTTCGCAGCCATGGTGCCGAAGGTGATGATCTGGCTGACGTGGTCGGCGCCGTACTTGCGCACCACATAGTCGATCACCTCCTGCCGCCGCTCGTAGCAGAAGTCCGTGTCGATATCCGGCATGGACACGCGCTCCGGATTCAGGAGGCGCTCAAACAGCAGCTGGTATTTCAGCGGATCCACCATGGTGATGCCCAGCAGATACGCCACGATGGAGCCCACGCCGCTGCCGCGCCCCGGCCCCACCATGATACCGTTCTCCTTGGCATAATGGATGAAATCCCACACGATCAGGAAGTAATCCACATAGCCCATGCTGCTAATGACGCCGATCTCGTACTCCATGCGGGTGTACGGCTCGTCCCCCTCCGCGGCGGCGGGGTACAGGCGGCGCATCCCCTCCAGGCACAGGCGCCGGAGCATCTCCAGCGCGGTCTCCCCTTCCGGCACCGGATAATGAGGGATCTTGGTCACTCCGAACTCAAAGCTCACATTGCACCGCTGCGCGATGCGGGCGGTATTGTCCACCGCGTCCGGCACGGCGGAAAACAGCTGGCGCATCTCCTCCTCTGACCGGATATACAGCTTGGTGGTGTCATGCCGCATGTGCGTCGGGTCAGACAGTGTTTTGCCTGTCTGTATGCACATCAGCACCTCCTGCGCGGCGGCGTCCTCCTCCTCCAGGTAGTGGCAGTCGTTGGTGGCCACCAGCGGCACATCCAGCTCACGCGCGAGCGAAATCAGCCTGGGAAGCACGATTTTTTCCTCGCGGATGCCGTGATCCATGAGCTCGATGAAAAAGCTGTCCTTTCCGAAGATGTCCTGCATCTTTCGTACATACTTTTCCGCCTCACCGTATTCCCCGCGCAAAAGCAGCTTCGGCAGGTCACCGGACAGGCAGGCCGACAGGCAGATCAGCCCCTCGTGGTGCGCGCGAAGCATTTCATAGTCCATGCGCGGGCGGTAGTGAAAGCCGTTCACGAAGGCCTCGGAGTCCAGCCACATCAGGTTTTTGTAGCCGGTATTGTTTTCGCACAGCAGTATCAGGTGGCTCATTTCACGGCCGGTCTTGTCCAGGTGATCCGCACAGACATAGGCCTCACAGCCGATGATGGGCTTCAGCCCCGCGTCCACCATCGCCTGGTAAAAATCGACCACTCCGTACAGCACGCCGTGGTCCGTGATGGCGCAGCTGTCCATTCCCAGTGATTTCAGCTTTTCCGGAAGCCTGGCGATCCGGCATGCGCCGTCCAGCAGGCTGTACTCGGTGTGCAGATGCAGGTGTGTGAAGGCCATGGGTTTCTCCTTTTCATCAGGCGGCAGCGCCCGGTTTCCGGCGCGCAGGCGGGTTTTCCTGTGTGCAGTATACTACTTTTTTCACCTCTTGGGAAGGTTTTGCATTCTGTTACAACTTTCCCCCTCGCTTGCCATCCGGCGCCGATTCTGCTATACTCAGGCTGATTACGATGAAGGAACAGGAGGAGACAGCAGTTGAAACGCATCCTCTGTATATATATTACCGCGGCCTGCCTGCTTTTCTGCACCGGCGCGCTGGCGGACCTGTTTTTCGGTTCTTCGGGCCCGGAGGTGGTCCGCCTTCAGCAGGCCCTGGCCGGACGCGGCTATCAGGTCGGATCCGCCGACGGGCGATACGGCGCGTTTACAGAAGCCGCCGTGCGCCTGTTCCAGCGCGAAAGCGGCCTGAGTGTCACCGGCATCGCGGACGCGCAGACCCTGGCCCTGCTCTACGGTACCGCCGTGACCACCGCCACCCCTTACGTACCGTATGCGACTCCCCGGCCGACAGCCGCGCCTGCAGCGCAGCCGGTCTCCTACTTTGGTGGAGACTACACAACGTTGCGGATGGGCAGCCGGGGCACGCAGGTGACGCTGCTGCAAACCGCGCTGAACCGTCTCGGCTACTCCTGCGGTACAGCGGACGGCATCTTTGGCAACGCGACCTACAGCGCGCTGGTGCGCTTCCAGAGTGCAAACAGGCTCAGCGTGACCGGCATCGCCGACAGAAATGTTCTTCAGCTGATAGAGCGTCTGCTTGGTGGAAGCGCGGTGACCGCCGTGCCGACCGCCCTTCCCTGGAGTACACCGGCTCCGACCGCCGTGCCATGGATTACCGCCGCGCCGACTGCTCAGCCAGTCCCCTATGGCGCCTGGACACCGCCATCGGTGACCCTCCGCCAGGGCTCTTATGGCGCGGCCGTCACTTCACTGCAAACGCGGCTGAGGGAGCTGGGCTGGTTTTCCGGCACGCCGGACGGCTATTTCGGCAGCAGCACGCGCGCCGCGGTGGTCGCCTTCCAGCAACGCTGCGGCCTGACCGCCGACGGTGTTGCCGGCCCGCAGACCTATGCCCGTCTCGCGCTGGTCAACGCGCCGGCGCTCACCACCCCGGCTGTGACCGCAGTGCCCACGCCGCAGCCCACCGCTGTGCCCATCCTCCAGCCAACCGCCGCGCCCATGGCAGCCTGGACCGCGCCCAGCCGCACCCTGCGCCTGGGCAACAGCGGCGCCGATGTCATCTCCCTGCAGCAGCGCCTGCAGGAGCTTGGCTGGTACACAGGCTCCGCGCACGGCTACTTTGACGCCGCGACCAGGCTGGCCGTGGTCAGCTTCCAGTCCCGCTGCGGCCTGACCGCCGATGGCATCGCCGGCCCGGCCACGTATTCACAGCTGGCCTCGTCCTCCGCGCCGCGCTCCGGCGCACCCGTCACGACCTCCACGCCCTGGGCAGTCGTCACGCCCACGCCGTACACAGTCATCACACCCGCGCCGACCACCGCACCCGTAACAGCCTGGACCATACCCAGCCGCACCCTGCGCCTGGGCAACAGCGGTGCCGATGTCACCTCCCTGCAGCAGCGCCTGCAGGAGCTCGGCTGGTACACAGGCTCCGCGAATGGCTATTTTGACGCCGCGACCAGGCTCGCTGTAGTGGATTTCCAATCTCGCTGCGGCCTGACCGCCGACGGCATCGCCGGCCCGGCCACGTATTCGCAGCTGGCCTCGCCCACCGCGCCGCGCAAATCAGGCAGCACCGTCACTTCCACACCTGCCCCCACAGTACAGCCGGTCGTGACCGGTGTGCCTGTGCCCACCGCACAGCCGGTGGTATCCACCACGCTGCGCAAGGGCATGAGCGGCACGCAGGTTGAACAGCTGCAGCGCGCGCTCGCCTTCCTTGATTATACCACCTCCACCTACGGCACCTACGACAACGCCACAGTGGCCGCGGTAAAAGCCTTCCAGCAGAACAACGGCCTGACCGCCGACGGCATCGCCGGCCCGGCTACGCTGACAAAGGTCTATTCCGGCACGGCGGTGAAGGGCTCCTCCGGCGCCGGTATCGCCGCCTCGGTGGGGCAGATGGCTGCGCCTTCCGTCAGCCAGCTGCGGCTGCTGCACTGGTTCAACGACATCAAGCCCACCATGCGCAACGGCCAGACGCTGCTGGTATATGACCCGGTGACCGGCCTTTCCTGGACGCTTCGCAACATGAGCCTCGGCCGCCACGCCGATGTGGAGCCGCTGACCGCCACCGACACCGCCATACAGTTCCGCGCCTTCGGCAACCGCAGCGACTGGGGTCCCAAGGCCGTATACGTGCAGCTGCCCAGCGGCCTGTGGACCGTGGCCACCATGCACAATGTGGCGCACGGGTCCCAGACGATCAAGAACAACAACTTTGACGGCCAGAACTGCGTCCATTTCCTTCGTGACATGAGCGAGTGCCAGCAAAACGATCCGAACTACGGTGTTACCAACCAGACCCTGCTGCGCACATTCTGGAAGAAACTCACAGGCGAAGAGATTACTTACTGAGCGGCAAAGCCGCTGCGCGCATTCTCAGCGCCCTGCACCGGCAGGGCGCTTTTTGACAGAGGACGAATCCGTTCTTTTCACTACCAGCAGGTGGCAGCGCAGCTGTTCTTCATCTTTTTTCCAGGGGAATGAACCTTTCGCCGCCTGATTGCGACTATATAAGTGAAAGCCGGCTTCAAGCTTTACGGGAGAGGAGGAATGCCCATGGAGGAATTTGAGGCGCTGCTGAATTCCGGCAAAACTGCGGTGGAGCGCTGGGTGAAGGCGCACATCGGCAAAAGTGCGGACGCGGAGGATGTGCTGCAGGAGACCTACCTGGCGGCCTTTCAGGGCTTTCCGCAGCTGCGCAGCCGCGAAGCCTTCCTACCATGGATACTTGGCATCGCACGAAGGAAATGCGCGGACTGGTACCGGGCGCAGGAAAAAAGCAGGGAGCTGCTGACTGACACCCTGCCCGAGCGCGAGGCGCCGTCCGGGGACGATTCCGCCGTGGAGGAGACACTGGCGGCACTGAGTGAGCGCGACCGGCTGATGCTGCGCCTTTTCTACCAGGAGATGCTCTCACAGAAGCAGATCTCCGCCCGGCTGCGCATTCCGGAGGGCACGGTCAAAAGCCGCATGAACACAGCCCGAGCCCGCTTCCGCGCCGCATATCCCTACCCGCCAAACGGAGGTATTCACATGCAACAGACTGAAAAAAAGGCCCTGCCAGCGTTCCTGCCCGAGTATTCCATCGTCTGGAAGGACGAGCCCGCGTTTTCTGTGGAGTGCGAGGAGCTGACAGGCTGGTTCATTGTGCCGCGCATCGGTGAAACACTGCTGTGGGGCATGTACGACCTGCCCTCCCGGAAGCTAGATATCGCCTACGACATGGCTGTCACGGGTCCCGCAAGCGTTCACGGCCTCTCGGGCGTGTCGATCCGGGCCAGCGTACTGCCGCGGGAAGCCTGCCTTGCCGAAGATGACCCGATGCGGGACGCGGTGGAAGCCTCCTGCGGCGGCCATGAGGAGTGGCAGTTCACCGCGCAGGAAAAGGACGGCTATACCCGCTTCCTTTCGGCGGAGCACATCGACCATGGCGTGCGGACGCTCACGACCTTTCTGGACGGGGATGCCTTCATGGACAGCTGGGGCTTCGGGGAGGACAACTGCGGCATGCCCGTGCGCCTTGAGCAGCGCGGTACCATCCGCCGGGACGGTTCCGTCGTCACCTCCACGCCGGGCAGTGCTCCGGTTGACATCGTCGGCCGGTGCGGGCTGACGCTGGGCGGCGTTCAGTATGACACCGTATGCGTGATGGATCTGGAAGCGTACGACGCAGGCACCGTGAGTGAGAAGTATTTAAACCGCGAAGGGCGCACAGTGCTTTGGCGACGCTTCAACCGGGATGACTGGGCCATCGACCGCTATGGAAAGCGCTGGTCCGAGCTGCTTCCCGAAAACGAGCACCTGACCGTGAACGGCCGGCTTTATGTCCACTGGTACGACTGTCTCTGCGTAAGATAACGGGCAAAAAACAGAGCACAGGCAGCCGGAGGTGATTGTGTACGCCTCCTGGCTGTCTGTGCTCTTTTATTGCCGCAGCGGCGAGGTCAGGTCTCCTCCGCGGCCGTTTTCCGGCGCTGTTTCTTCCACTCCTCCAACGCGGCGGTGCCCTCCGGCGTGATGGGGCGTATCCAGCCGGCGCGGAACAGATGCCTCTGCATGATGACATAGCGCACCGGCTCGTCAATATAGCAGCAGGCAAAGACGATCAGCGTGGGCAGATGCCACAGCTGGCCCGTCAGCAGCACGCAGGGCACCACCATCACCCACATGAAAACGATTTCCAGCACGGTGCCCGTCACGGCGTCACCGGCGGCGCGGAAGGTGTCATTCTGCGTCCAGTTGCCCATGCGGATCACCGCCGCCACGCCATAGATGCAGATCATGCCGAAGGCCAGGCGGAAGCTCTCCCCCGTCATACCCATCACGCGGAGGATGGGTGTGTGAAGCGCCGCCAGCAAGCAGCAGATGAGGCCGATGATGCCCTGGCACAGGTAAACAAGCCGCCACGCCCTGGAATAGGCCGTGTCGATGTGCCCTGCCCCCACCTGTGTGCCCACCAGCACGGAGGATGCATTGGAAAAGCCCGCAAAGAAGCCGATGACCAGCCCTTCCAGGGTCCTGAACACCGCGAGGGCGGCAATTGCCTCCTCACTCTGGCGGCCCAGCACCATGTTGATGACCATGTTTCCCACGCCGATCAGCGCTTCATTGAGGATGATGGGCAGGCATTTTTTGATGTACTGCCTGATGAAAGCGCCGTCCCAGCCAAAGTGCCGCCGCACGGCCAGCAGATAGCGGTGGCCGCTGCGGCGGGCCAGCAGGATGACCACAATGATGCTCACCGCCTGCGCCGTCACCGTGGCCAGAGCCGCGCCGCGGATGCCCATGGCCGGCGCGCCGAGGTTGCCGAAGATCAGTATCCAGTTGAGCAGCACATTGGTGATCACCGCCGTGAGGGAACCGTACAGCGGAATGCGCACCCTCTCCGTGCAGCGCAGCAGCGCCGCCATCGCCATGGAGAACACCGTCAGCGGATAGGAAAAGCCTACAACGCGCAGGTACTCCGCGCCAATCTGCTGTATGGCCGGCTTGTCCGTGTACATGCGCATCACCGCATCCGGCGCGAGCACGGCCGCCGCGCCGAACAGAAGTCCCACCGCCATCATGAAGGACAGGGTCAGCCCATAGGAGCGGTTGATGCCCTCATCGTCTCCCGCGCCGAAGTACTGAGCAAAAAACAGCATGCCGCCGCCGACAAAGCCCCAGTACCCGCTGAACATCAGCGAGGAAAACTGGGCACAGAGGCCCACAGCCCCGACCTCTGTCTGCCCCAGCGAGGCGATCATCATCGTATCCACCATGGAGCCTGTGGTGGTCAGCAGGTTTTGCAGGGCCACCGGCACGGCGATGACTGCGATCCTGCTGAGAAAGTCGCGCCAGGGAAAAGCTTGCTTCTTCATCCGTCGTCTCCTGTCAGCCGCAGTGGGCCGGCCTACTCCGTGCCGGCCACGTGCGGAATCCCGCATACCATATCACAACGCGCTGCCCTTTGCAAGCGCTGCGTTGCCTCCGCGCAAAAAGCGGCACGGAATCAATCCGGGCCGCCTGGTAAGGGGACGCCCAATCGGCACTGCGCCTCATTCCTGCGCCGTTCCGGAAATCAGCGTCAGCAGTTCGCGGTAAAAGAAGCGGATATCGTGCCTGTGCGTCAGGCCTCCCTGCAGGGCCATATGGTCGCCGTCGTAAGCCGGAAAAACATTCCACATGCCTGTCTGAAGGTTTTCCCTGTCCAGCGGCTTTGCTGGCGCTCCCAGCGGTGCGACGGCGGAGGCGGTGTTGACCAGCCCATCATTCTCCCGCCAGGCCTCATCCAGCATCACCCCGCCCTTGGTCCTGCCCGTATAGGCCCCGATCTGGGTGGAGCGCATCACAAACAGCGGCTCTATTCCCCGCCGCGGTTTGTGCGTGCCGTCTGCCTGCGCCTCGGTATAGCTGCACGGCACAGAGAAATAATAGACGCCGGGCAGTTCCCGCAGCCTGCTGTTGAGCGCCAGCGCATTGTCGACATGCATGTCCCAGTCCCGGTCATCCCGTCCATCCCTGCGTGGGCTGGTGCCCAGGGCCATTGCGCGGGCCAGTGCCCTGCTCCAAGGCGGCACCTTCACATTCTCCGGGTGGAAGCCCGGGTCCTCAAACAGGTCATAGGCCGTCGTGCCGTTCATGGGCGACGCGAGGGTGACCACGCTGTGAATGCGTTCCCCCATGCCGCCAAGAAACAGCGGGCTGTCTGCTCCCGCCGCTCTTTCCTCACTGTCTTCCCTGGCCACAAGCCCGGAAAACAGCCGCACCGTCGTTCCTCCAAAGGAGTGGCCGAGCAGCACCAGCCTGGTTTCCTCACTCCACGAGGGAATCAGCGGGCAGACGGAAAAGTCCCGGCCAAAGCGTTCATGGCGGCACCTCCGGCTGTGCGCCAGCCCGTAGTCCACGCGCCTGCCGGATAACTGAGCGTACAGCTCGCAGGCCCTGTCCCATGCGCTGCCCGTGGGCGCCACGGAGGCCGCGAAACAGTCAAACCCCTCACCGCGCAGCCAGGCGATCAGGTCTCCGCCGCGCATTCCCCAGTAAGGCATGCGGCGGTATGCGCTGTCATAGCTGCCCCAGCCGCTCAGCCCATGGACAAAAACAAACTGAAGCTTACTCATCCTTCTCCGTCTCATCCACCCAGGTCACCGGGTTCCCGGTGCGAGGGAGCGCCTCGCGCGCCGGCTGCCCCTCTTCGCCATAGCCCAGTATCAGCCCGCCGGTAACGGTTTCATCCTTTCCCAGGCCAAGGCCTTCCAGCATTGCCCGTATCTGCGCATTGCCATCCAGCCAGTGCAGCTGGTTGATCCAGCAGCTGCCCAGGTTCAGGGCATTGGCCGCGATCATCATGTTTTCCAGCGCACAGGCGCTGTCCGCCATGGCGTTGCCGTAGCCCCTCCTGTTCGCGGTCACGATCAGCACAGGCGCGTTGTAGTGAAAGACATAGCCGTCCTTCTTTGCCGCACTGATGGACCGGCGCAGCGACACGTACGCGTCCTCCCCTTCATCCATTGCGGCAAAGGCGGCTTGCACCGCCGCGGCCAGTTCATCCAGAACACGCCGATTTGTGATGACCAGCAGGTGCGTTGTCTGGCTATTGGCACCACTCGGGGCGGCCCGTCCCGCTTCGACGACCTGCCGGATGACCTCCCTTGGCGGCAGGTCCGGCAGCATCCTTCTGGTGCTTCTGCGGGTCATGATAGCCTGCAGGGCTTCCATGGCATTCACCTCACACACAACATCTCACGAATACATGTTACTCCGCCAGCGCCTTCCCCATGGCATAGGCCCTGCGTCTCTCCTCAGGGAACACCGTTTCGTGGCGACGTTTTTTCTCCTCCGGATCAAAGAAGGACCAGGGCCAGTCCGTTTTGCTGTAATCCCTCAGCTGCAGCGTGTCACCGCTGACCAGCACCTTTGTCGGGCCGACAAAGCGGCTCAGCGTCTGCTGATAATTGTTCAGCAGGTTCAGATAGCCCGTGTCCGGGGCATTGCTGGTCATGATCAGCAGCACGGGAACAGGGCGCTCGTTGCAGCAGGGGGTCTCCGCGTTGTAGGTCAGATTCTGGAAGATCAGCCGCTCGTACAGTGCCCGGAAAGAGGCGGTCAGCTCCGAGAGGTAATTCGGCGAGCCGATGATCAGCCCGTCCGAGGCGCGTATGGCGTCCAGCACAGGCGCGAGGCCGTCCCTGCAGATGCAGTGGCCCCTGTTCTTCTCCTTTTTGCACCCGAAGCAGGAAATGCACCCAGTGTACTTTTCCAGCCGGAACAGGTCAAATCTCTCCACCTCAGCGCCGGCGGAGTGCGCGCCGTTTTCCGCCTCGGTGATCAGTGTGTCGGTGTTCCAGCCCCTGCGCGGGCCGGCGTTTACGGAAATGATTTTCTTTTCCATCTCAGCATTCCTTTCTGTTGATCTGTCAGGCCTTGACGGCCTCTGCAAACATTTTTTGAGTTTTACGTCAACGAACAGCAGCGCCTGCCGGTGGTTCATCCTTTCCCGCTGCGTCACGGCTTTGCCGCAAGCCAGATCAGCGAGGCGATTCCGCCTGCCGCCGCCGCCAGCACTGCCATCCACACTGCCGTGGCCAGCGGAGCCTGATGGCGCACCCGAAAGAACGGATACGGCCCGTCCGCCCTCCCCGTCCAGTTCAGCCAGAGCATCAGCAGCCCGTATGACAGCGTCAAGGCAACCGGCAGCCAGAGGCACTCAAGGCCGGCATGATTCTCAAGGAAGATGTAGGAGAACGTGGAGATCACGGGGCACAGCACATGATGATACAGTCCGCTGCCGGAGAAGAGCAGTATTATCGGATCGCCGCCCATGGGAATGAGCACGAATACCGTCACAAAAAAGGTCATCACCAGCATGGCTGTACTTATGTACCGCAGCGCGGTAATCCATTGCGCCTGTCCACGCACAACCAGCAGCGCCGACGCGCATGCGGCGGCGAGATTGGACAGCTGGGTGTAGTATATCAGCATTTTCCACTCCCGCCTGGCAAAGCTGATGGAAAAGCCGCGCGCCTCCAGCAAAAGCACCAGCAGGCACAGAAGCCGCGCGGTCATCGGTCCGCTCCCGTGGCATTCATCTGCTCACTTATATGAAAAGCGCGCACCTTCCACCACTCACTTTTTCCGACAGTACGGTCATCCTTTTCTACACTGTTTTTTCTGTGATTGACATACTGTTTCCTCTCCTGTACAATCATAACAGATAAGGAAACCGTTGTAAACACTGAATCCTTATTAAACGAAATCTGACAGACCGAAAGGAGAGCCTTCCATGAGTAAAAAGCTGGTTGCCTTTTTTTCCGTCAGCGGCGTGACCGCCAGAGTAGCCAGGGAGCTTGCCGCCGTTGAGAGCGCGGACTGCTTTGAAATCACCCCCGCTGCGCCCTACACCAAAGAGGACCTGGACTACACCAACCGGCAGTCCCGCTGCACACTGGAAATGTCCGACCTCAATTGCCGCCCCGCAATCACCGGCTGTGTGGAAAATATGGCTGACTACAGCGTGGTGTTTGTGGGCTTTCCCATCTGGTGGGGACGCGAGCCCAGCGTGGTGGACACCTTCCTGACCGCGTATGATTTCACCGGCAAGAAGATCGTGCCCTTCTGCACCTCCGGCGGCAGCGGCATCGGCACAACCGCCGAGCGCATCCGTTCGCTGGTGGGCGAAGGCGCCTGCGTCGAGGCCGGGCTGCGCATGGGCGGAGAGGTTTCCGAGGAAGAGCTGAAGATCTGGGCAGCGGGCCTGAAGCTGTAAAGCGCTCGCTCCGCATTCAATATGTCTGTGAGGAAACAGGAATGAGTACCGTCACCCGTGGCAGGAAAAAGAAGATTCTCCTCATTGCCGCCGCGTGCCTGGCCCTTCTTCTGCTGGGCACCCTTCTGTGGGGCGGCAACTACCTGGTCAGCTTTGCCATCGGCCGCGCCACCGGCACAACAGATGTGGTCCCGGAATCCACGCTGAGCGAGGAAGCCCGGCAGCGCATTCACGAGCGCTGGCAGCAGCAGGTGCTGCAGGCCAGGGACTGGATGGAAAAATCCGTGGTGGAAAAGGTCCAGCTCCAGTCCTCCGACGGCCTCACGCTCCGCGGAGAGGCTGTGATTTCCGATCCCATCTCGCATCTCTGGGTCATCGCGGTGCACGGCTACCGCGCCACACATTCCTCCATGGCCGCGCTGGCCTCCTATTACGGGCTGAGGGGCTACAATGCCCTGCTGCCCGACCTGCGGGGCTGCGGCGAAAGCGAAGGAGACTACATCGGCATGGGCTGGCCGGACCGCAAGGACATGCTGCTGTGGATCGACTGGATCTGCCGCCGGGACAACGCAGCGCAGATTGTGCTGCACGGCATCTCCATGGGCGGCGCCACCGTGATGATGACAGCCGGAGAAGAGCTTCCCCCGCACGTCAGGGCGGTGGTGGAGGACTGCGGCTACACCTCGGTGTGGGATATTTTCGAAGACGAGCTCGCCTATCTGTTCCACCTGCCGCCCTTCCCCCTGCTGTATATCGGCAGCGGGCTCTCCTCCCTGCGCGCAGGCTACAGCTTTACCGAGGCCTCCTCACTGAAGCAGATTGCCAAAGCGAAGGTGCCGGTGCTGTTCATTCACGGTTCGGAGGACAACTTTGTCCACACCGAGATGGTCTACCGGGTATATGAAGCCTGCCCCGCTGAAAAGCAGCTGCTGGTGGTGGAGGGCGCAGGCCACGGCAATGCCAGCAACCACGCACCGGACATTTATTTTGATACCGTGTTCGGTTTTCTTGAACAATACATCAAATGACCGCAAGAGGTGAAGCACAATGAATGAAGCCCTGAACAACCTGCTGACCAGAAGATCCTGCCGCGCCTACGAGGCCGCACAGATCAGGGACGAAGAACTGAACGCCATTCTGGAGGCCGGCACCTTCGCGCCAACCGGCATGGGCAGGCAGTCCCCGCTGATTCTCTCCATACAGGACCCGGAAGCCGTGCAGAAACTTGAGCGCCTGAACGCCCTCTCCGCGGGCAACCCCGAGGCACATACCTTTTACGGCGCACCCACCGTTGTTGTGGTGTTTGCCCCCAGCGACAATCCCCTGCACCTGGCTGACGCGAATCTTGTCATCGGCAACCTGCTCAATGCCGCCAGCGCTGTCGGGGTGGATTCGTGCTACATCTGGCGGGCCAGGGAATCCTTTGATACCGTGGAAGGCAAGGCGCTGAAGGCCGTCTGGGGCATTCCAGAGGAATATATCGGCGTGGGCAATGTCATCCTGGGCTATGGCAAGCCCGAGGGAAAGCGTCCCGCCGCCCCCCGCAAGGCCGATTATATCCGCAGGGTATGAGAATGACAGGAGTACAAACGAAAACAACGGTACGTTAGTACTCCCGATCCGGCAACACCGGGGCAGTCGCCGAGGCCATCGCAAAGGCAGCCGGAACACAGGCGGTCTCTGCTGACGCGGCGAAAGCCGGTCTCCACATGCCTGTGGACCTGCTTTTCATCGGCGGCGCATTGTACGCCTGTGGGATCGACGGTCACCTGAAGGCCTTCCTGAAAGCGCTGAAAAAGGAAGATGTCAAAAGGGCGGCCGTGTTTTCCACCTCCTGTATTTCCAGGCACGCGCTCAGCCTGATCAAAAGCAGCCTGACTGAGGCAGGTATCCCCGTAGCGGAAGAGAGCTTCTATTCAAAGGGCAGGCCGGACGGCAGGCAACTGCAGGAGGCGGAAGCTTACACGAAAAAGCTGCTGTGACCTATACTGTTCTTCCTGTGTTCCCAGACGCTGCCGATGTGCGCATCGGCAGCGTTTTCATGTCTTTCTTGCCGCGCCGTCTTTCAATTCAGCATGAATTCTGGTATACTGACGCTGTCAGACAAGGGCGCACACCGGGCCGCTGCATTGCATGAAGGGATATGACAGATGATCAGTGATGAACTCGTAAGCGAACTGAAGCGCCTGCAGGATGCCGGCTACCGCGATTTTCAGGTGAAGCTGATTCCCACGGTGGATCCGGCAACCATCATCGGGGTGCGCACGCCGGCCCTGCGGGTAATTGCCGCGCGGCTGCTGGCAGGCGGAGAATACACCGCTTTCCTGGATGTTCTCCCTCACGCGCTGTTCGAGGAGAATCAGCTGCACGCCTTCATTCTGTCCGGAATAAGGGATTATGCGCAGTGCCTGGAAGGCGTTGAGCGGTTCCTTCCGTATATAGACAACTGGGCCACCTGCGATCAGCTTTCCCCGAAGGCTTTTAAAAAGCATACCCGGGAGCTGATTGAGCCGATCACGCGGTGGCTTTCCAGCGGCAGAACCTATACCGTGCGCTTTGGCATCGGCATGCTGATGGCGCACTACCTGGACGATGATTTCGACCCGGCCTATCCGAAGCTGGTCGCCGCTGTCCGCTCAGAGGAATACTATATCCGGATGATGGCCGCGTGGTATTTTGCCACCGCTCTGGCCAAGCAGTATCCCGCTGTCATTGGCTTCATCGAGCAGCGCCGCCTCGACGCGTGGACACACAACAAAGCGATACAGAAGGCCATTGAGAGCCGGCGGATCGCACCGGAGACAAAGGCGTACCTCCGCACCCTCAGGGTATAGCGGAGGCGCGGCCCGGCTGCAAACCAGGTGAAACGGAGGCAGCAGAAGTGATCTGGAATGCAAAGAACGGCAGCGTCCCCCTGGGTTCTACCGCCATGTCTTATGTTTCCTTCGGGCGCGGCAGTAATGTGCTGGTCATCCTGCCGGGCCTTTCGGACGGGCTGGCCACAGTGAAGGGGAAGGCGCTGCTGCTGCTGAGGCCCTACCTGCCCTTTCTGGACCGGTACACCGTTTATATGTTCAGCCGGAAGGATGACATGCCGGATGGATATTCAATCAGCGGCATGGCGGATGACCAGGCGGAAGCCATGCGGGCGCTGGGCCTGAAGGATGCCTGTGTCCTGGGTGTTTCGCAGGGCGGTATGGTCGCGCAGTGCCTTGCCGCGCAGCATCCCTTGCCGGTCAGGAAACTAGTGATTGCCGTGTCCGCGCCGGAGGCGAACGAGACCATACGTGAGAACGTGGCAGGGTGGATTGCCCTGGCCGAGGCAGGAGACCACCGGTCACTGATGGTCGATACGGCGGAAAAGAGCTATTCCGAAAAGTACCTGAAGAGGTACCGGAAGCTGTATCCCCTGCTCGGGCACCTCGGCAGGCCTGCCTCTTACCGCCGCTTCCTGATTAACGCCAGGGCCATCCTTGCTTTTTCCGCCGTGGAACAGCTGCCTGAGATCAGCTGCCCCACACTCATCATCGGCGGCGCAGAGGACCGCATCGTCGGCGTGGGGGCATCGCACACGATCCACGAGCGCATCGCCGGCAGCAGGCTGTTCATCTATCCCGGTCTGGGGCACGCCGCCTACGAGGAGGCCGGTGATTTCAATGACCGCGTCTTCAGCTTCCTGGATGAATGAAGGCCGTGCCGGTGCGGGGCTGCATTGTGCTTCTCGGGAAGCTGGCACATGCGCTATGATGATGGGGAGGACAAATGCATGAAAATGACTGCGGAAACACTGCCGCTGCCAAACGGAAAGACCTGCGTTCTGCGCTCCGCGGAGCCGGAGGACGCCGCGCGCATGATTGCCTATATGAAGGTAATGCTGGGCGAAACGCCCTATCTGCTGCGCTCGCCGGAGGAATTTGATTATACCGAAGAGCAGGAGGCAGAGGTGCTGCGCCGCAGGCGGGATGATCCCAGGGTGCTGATGATTCTCGCAGAGCTTGGCGGGGATATCATCGCCGTCAGCGACATTGCGCCGATGGGCAGCAAAGCCCGCACGCTGCACCGCGCCGCGCTGGGCATGTCCGTGAGGCAGGCATACTGGCGTCAGGGCATTGCCTCGGCCATGATGGAACATCTGATCGGCCACGCCCGGCAAAACGGCTTTGAGCAGCTTGAGCTGGAGGTGGTCGCCTCAAACCGCCGGGCAGTCAATCTGTACCTCAAGTACGGCTTTCAGGTATACGGCACACGGCCGCACGGCATGAAATACCCGGACGGAAGCTACGCCGACGATTATCTGATGCGCAGGGCGCTGTGAGAAAATCCTTCGCGCCGACACAGAGGGGGTCCCATGAAAAAAACGACAATTCAGGTGGCTGTGCTCGCGGCCACACTGCTTGCGGTCTTTCTCTTCTGCCGGCTGATGGCAGGCAACACCTATATTGCCCGCGTCACTTTGCCTGACAGGCAGCTGAGCGATGAGGACCTGCGCTTCACCGATGAGGCGCCGGGCATTGTCAGGCGCGGAGATCCTGATATCCGCAACGGCGTTCTCAGCGTGCCCATTCAGCCTGTTCAGCCGGGCAGGACCTATGTGGATATTGACGACGAGCACGGAAACGATATCGGCCTTCTGCCTCTGGATGTCAGCCCCTTTGGCACAGTCTACGACCGCTCCAGCGGCGGCTTTACCGGTGACACCATTGCGCTGTGGGCCTTCACCTTTTTCTGTTTTGCGGTTGCCATCATCATGTTCCGCACGTATAAAAGCATGAAGGGGCCGTCATTCTACTCGTATGGCACCATTTACACGGCGGGCTTTTCATTGTTTGCGCTGCTGACAGGCGTGACCATGCTGATCGTCACGCTCCGTCATGTGCTGGACCCACACAACCACTTCAGCATGCTCTCGGCTTACAGCGCGATTTCCAGCGCCAGCTGGCAGTTTATGGCAATCACCTCGCCCCTGGTCATCCTTTTCGCTCTGGCCATGGCCATCAGCAACGCCGCCCTGTGGAGACACGAGGGCTTCAGTGCCAAAAACGCGCTGGGCATCGGCATCAGCCTTTCGCTGCTCGCAGGCGAAGCCGTAGCCTTCGTGCTGTACAGCCGCGATGTTTCCGGTTCTGAATGGCAGGTGCGGCTGTGGAACACGCTGTGCAACGTATACGCCACGGGCTTTGCCTGGTTCGAGTGCATGCTGCTGGGCGCGATTGTCTGCGGATTGAGGGCAGCGCGGCATACGCCGCCGCTGGGAGCGGATTACATCCTGATCCTCGGCTGCAAATTCCGCAGGGACGGCACACTCACCCCGCTGCTGAGAGGCCGGGTGGAGGAGGCCATTGCGTTCTGGAAAAGGCAGCTTGACACGACCGGGAAGCAGGCAGTGCTGATGCCCTCCGGCGGTCAGGGCAAGGACGAGCCCCTCAGTGAGGCAGAGGCCATGCGGCGCTATCTGTGCGCGCAGGGCATTCCCGAGGACAGCATCGCGGTAGAGGACCGGTCGCGCAACACCTTTGAAAACATGGCCAACTGCCGCGAGCTCATCGCGCAGCGCGGCAGCGGCACGAAGGTGGTGTACGCCACCACGAACTACCATGTGTTCAGGAGCGGTGTGTGGGCCAACCTGGCGGGGCTTCCCGCGGAGGGTGTGGGAAGCCGGACGAAATGGTGGTACTGGCCAAACGCCTTCATGCGCGAGTGTGCGGGCCTGATGCTGAACCGAATTCCGCAGGAGCTGCTGCTGCTGGCCGCCATGCTGGTCTTCTTTAGCGCACTGTCCATGACACTGGGCTGAGCCGCCCGACCGGAAAACCGGATTCATCAAACCAGGAGCCGCGCATCGCGCCGCTGGCTCCGAAAAGACTGTAAGGAGGGCATGGAGCTGTGCACCGCCTGCATGCACTGCCGGGCAGAAACTGCTTTGCGGCAGCGGCTTTCAGGCATGCCACGGTGACCTGCAAATCATGAGCATGATCAGGAGAATACTTTGCGTTCTGCTTTCACTGGCACTTTTGCTGGGCGGGTTTTCACTTGCCGAGCCCGCTGAGAACGGCACGGATGCCAGGGCCCAGGCAGCGCGCGCCACACTGCTGGACGGCGCGTGTACCGACCAGTCCGTCAGCAGCTTTGATGACGCCTTTGCCGTGATCGGCAGTGTGATGGATGACGCAGCCAGCAGCGGCCGCATTCAGCTCGAGCCCTGGCGGATGCTGACGGATGCCTGCGGCAACCGGTATTATGTCTTCCAGCAGATGTATGACAACACCACCGTACTGGGCGGCGCCGTGAAGGTGATGACCGACAGCGAGGGGAAGATGCTGGGTATGAACAGCAGCCTTGTGACCGATCTGCCGGTAAAGGAGCCCCTGGAGGGCATTACCGCGCAGCAGGCCGAGCAGCTGACGCTGGAGCACGCAATGCAGACAAGCCAGCAGGCCCTGACGGTGGTGGAGGGACTCACCGCCCGCATGATCCTCCCGCTGATACTTGAAACCGATATGGAAGCCGACGAGGAAGAGGGCAGCCGCTATGTGTGGGTGGTGTACACCGACAACCCCGGCAGCAGACAGGCACAGACACCGGACCTTCCCTATCTGGCGCACTATGTAACCCTCGAAGGCGAATACCTTTACAGCCTGCCCACAATGATGCCCGGCGATGAGGCCGGCGCCAGCGGCTTTGACGCCAGCTATGTGTTCGAGTTCATGGAGCCCGTGGAATACACCGGCTACGTGGACCTTTCCACCGGCAGCGAGCAGGAAATCACCGTGGAGGTGATGCGGGACAAGCGCACCGGCATGTACTACCTGGGCAACCTGGAGCGGCGCATTGTTGTGGCGGACTGCTGGGAATTCCTGTACAACGGCAACCGGGTGGTGCTGCAGGCTAGCCCGGACAACATGGAATGGGACCAGGTTGGGCTGCTCACACTGTACAACTACTGCCGCGCGTACGACTACTACAGGGAGATCGGCTGGGTCGGCGGCGACGGTCTTGGCACACCGATACTGATCCTGAACGATTTCTGCGACGCCAATCACACGCCCGTTGACAACGCTGCCTACGTAGGCGGCTATCTGGGCTGGCAGATCTTCCTGGCCAGCCGCGGCAACGACCTGAGCCAGTGTCTGGACGTACTGGCCCACGAGTATACCCACTGCGTGACCGGCTCTGTGATGACCTACAACGCCTACATGAACGACTACGGCGCCATCAACGAGGCGATCAGCGACATTCAGGGCAAAACCTGCCAGATGCTCATGGAAGGCGCGGAAAACACGTCATGGGTGCTCGCGGACCGCAGCCTGACGCCTGTGCGCAGCTTGAGTGAGCCTCACCGCTTCCAGCAGCCGGAGTTCACCTGGGATGTCTACTACGTGCCCGGTGTCAGGACGCCCACTGTGCTCAACGACCAGGGCGGTGTACACAGCAATTCCTCCCTGCTGAACTACCTGGCCTGGCGGCTGTACGAAAAGGGCGGCATGAGCCTTGAAGAGGGCCGTTCCTTCTGGTTCACCGTTGACTGCGCCATGGTGCCCGGCACGGACTACGCTCAGCTGACGGAGCTGCTGCCGTGGGCGCTGCGCGCGACCGGCCTGGAGAAGTATGACACCGAGCTGCAGCGCGCGCTGGATGCTACCCGGCTGGGAACGCTGGAGCTGCCAAGCGTCTTCGACGACGACCGTGCGCTGCTGACCCTGACCCTGCCGCAGAATCAGGTTTTTGACGACGAGCAGTGGATACTGTACGTGTTCAGCCTGGACATGGACAAGCTGCTTTCTGAGGCTGGCGATATCATCTCCAGCGTGATCGCCGGAGATTACAGCGTGCTGCCTCCTCTGACCCGGCAGCTGCTGATCGAAGCGCTGTCTGGCCAGGAGAAGACAGAGCTGCTGGACAAAGTGCTGAGCTCTCTTTCCGGCAGAGAGGCCGGGGAAGCGAAGGAAGGCAGCAGCGATATGCTCGGCGCTATCAGCAGTGAATTGATTGAATGGGCGATGGAGCGCCTGCAGGGCGTTTTCTATATGGCCAGCACCAACGCGGGCCAGGACGGGCGGACCATGCGAATGGTATGCCTGCCCGGGCTGGCGGTGCCGGTGCTGATCCACGGCGTCTATAATGAGGCGACCAGCGACCTGGACGAAACCTGCGTGCTTGCCTGTATCGGCGGCACATGGGTGGACATGAACTCGCTGCTCGGCATGGTCGACCAACTGGAGGGTGATAAGATCCCTGACGAGATGCAGGCCTACATCGATCAACTTGTGGAGGGCATTGTAAAGATCGGCAGCCTTGATGACCTGCTGGATCTGTTCTTCTACCGTATCCGGGGTGGAGAAATCAATCGGCTGCCCGCTGCGGGGCTTGAGGAGATTCAGCCGGAGAAGAGCAGCCTGTTCAGCAATGCAGCAGCGGATGGAGCGGCCGCAGAAATCGCCGAGCCGAAAAAATCCAGGCCAAAGCTGGACGACACCCCTGCCGCGCCGCAGGAAACAGTGAACGATGAGGCGGCAGACGCCGAGTGAAACAAATAAAAGGAGGTTTTCCGATGACCACCACAGTCAAGCAGCCCAAAAGCCGCACGCTGCTTCATTCCAACCCCGTGCTGAGCCGCCTGAGCAAGGTGAGCGAGCGTACACAGGAAGGCGCCGCAACCTATCAGGGCATTGCGGCAAAAACAACCTATTTCCTGCTGGTCACTCTGGTTGGGATGGTGGCACAGCTGCTGGTGATGGCCGCCCTGGCCGGCGAGCCCGTACTGCAGACCATCAAAATCTACGATCGCTTCACGCTGTCCCTTTCCGCGAAGGAGGGCGGCATCCTGATCGGGGTGCTGCTGGCGGGCTTTGCCTGCGAACTGCTGGGTATTTTCGTCAGGAAGACAATTCCCGTCACAGGCACCATTTATTCCGCCTCACAGGGCTATGTCATTTCCTTCCTCGTGTTCAAGGTGCTGACCGGGTATGAATACCTGGGCCTGGAGGCCCTGCTGCTGACCGTGGCGGTGGTGCTGACCATGAGCTGGCTGTATTCCTCCGGCATCATCAAGGGCGGGAAAAAGTTCCGTACGGTGATGCTGTCGCTGGTGCTGGGCTCGGTTGCGCTGGGCGTGCTGAGCTTTGTCGGCTCGCTGATTCCGGCCACCCGCCCCTTCGTGCAGTCCATGCTGCAGAACCCTGCCATCTCTATCACGATGGATGTGATAGGGCTGGTGGTCGCCGCGCTGTTCCTCATCAGCGACTTTTCCATGGTAGACGCCTGCGTGAAGGAGGGCTACCCGAAGGAGTATGAATGGTCCGCCGCCTTCGGCCTGGTGTTCACGGTGATCTGGATCTACCTGAAGATACTGGACCTGCTGATGCAGTTTGCCGGGAAGAAGGATGACTGATGAAGGCAGCACCGCGCAATTCGGCGGTACCTTAAAGCACTACAAATCACGGGCTGGCTGATCCCTTGCGGATCGGCCAGCCCGTGTCTCTGTTTTTGGTGAATGTGAATGCCTGGTATTGGAATGGATCTATCCCATGTTCTGTCGTACCGGTTCTTCCAGATAATTCACTTTCTTTCCCGTCAGCCGGGCGTATTCAATTTCCGATGCCGTACTGGCCCCGATATACCCTCCAACATTGATGACAAAGATTTCATCTGCCATGTCTATCTTCCGCCTGTGCATATCATCCAGCATTTCCTTGGTGCCCTCCGCGCATACTTCATCATCACCGGAATGGCCGAAAAGACCTACGCTGATGACAATGTTGCCTTCCAGCGTCAGGCGTTTCTGCGTTTCAATGAAGGCTTCCTTGAACCGAGTGCTGCCACAGAGTGTGATGACCTTATAGCTGCCGACCATATCAGGCACCTCCGGCGACCAATTCCACATCAATACAGTGTGTTCCCTGTTTTGAGTAATCTATAAAAGCATCATGGCAACATGTCTTTATCGTACCTTGAAGGGCGGGGAATGGCTGCTTCAGTTATCCGCCAGTTTGTGAAAGGCAGCAGCCCTCCATATTCACAGCCGCTCCGTATCGAGCGGAATGAAGCACGGATGCTCCTTCAGGTGCTCGTTTGGGCTGTGCAGCGCCAGTGTCAGCTGCCCCTCCTTTGTGCGGAACAGCATGCCATGGCCGCCGTCCTCCTCAAACAGGGGCGGCAGCTGTGAATAATGGCTGTTTACCCGCCCGCTGTCAGAAACGGCAAGGCCCTGCGTGTAGCCCCTGGCCGAAAGGGAGGACCACAGGCACAAAAGCCGCCCATCCTTTGCCCGCCACAGGAAGGGGCCGTCCGTCACATACCCGTCCTGCCCGGAGGAGTGATGCACCAGGCGCGCCCAGGGCGCTTCCGACGCGCGGAAGAGCACCTGCGGCTCTCCGGCGGCAGCGTGCAGATCCTCCGTCAGCCGCAGTGCACAGACTTCCCCGTCCCCGACCTGCACCCATTCGTGGCAGAAGATCATCCACGGGGTTCCCTCCTCATCGGAGTAAAAGGTGCCATCCAGGCATTCCCACTCCCCCGGCGTCACCGGTCCGTCAGACCAGGGTTCAAAGGGGCCAAGGGGCGTCGCGGCGCGAAGAATGGCTGTTCCGCGATGCCTTGTTTCGCTCTTGAAGCTGGCAAACATGTACCACCGGCCCTGCCACGGATGCACCTCCGGCGCCCAGTAGTTCCGGTCCGCCCAGAAGGTGCCGTCGTTTTCAAAGCACGGGAAGGGCCCTTCCCACTCAGCCAGGTCCCCGCTTGTGTACACATCAAAGCCGCTGGCCGGTCCCCAGCAGGTGGCGCCCCTGGTGCCATACAGGTAATAGACGCCCTCATGCAATACCACAAAGGGGTCACGGATGTTAATTTCATCTGTACGCATGCTTGTTCTCCTCACTCATGGCCTTTCTCGGGCTCTTCCTCCAGCTTGCTGTGCCGGTACTGCAGCGGCGTTACTCCGGTGACCTGCTTGAAGCGGCGGATGAAGCTGCTGGAATCGTAATAGCCTACCTGCGCCCCGATGTCACGTATGGTCAGCTCCGTCTGTTCCAGCAGCACCTTGGCGCGCTCTGAGCGCAGCAGGGTCAGGTAGTCCAGCGGAGTCATTCCCATGCGCTCCTTGAAGGACAGGCTGAAGCGGGTGGTGGACAGGTCGAAGGACTCGGCAATGGCCGCCATGGAAATCTCCGGATCAGAGAAGTGCTCGTCCATGTACCTGGCGGCCTGGGAAATCACGTCTTCCTCTTCCTCCGCGCCGCCCTTCTCCTGATCCTGCGCGTCTGTCAGCAGGGTATCGCACAGGCGGCGCAACAGCTCATCCAGGTCGTCAATGGACTGGCAGGAGGACAGGGAGAATATGTCATAAATGTCCCGCGCATTTTTTCCGGCGGACAGCTCCGCCGCCTGCGCGCGCGTAAGGGTATCGATCACGTTGTTGTAAATCATCCGGAACGCGAAGGGCGACATCCGGGTGTTCTTCAGGAAACGCAGCAGCTCAGAGATGCGGTCGTCCAGCAGCTCCCGGCTGCCCAGCTTCAGCGCCTGGCTGATGCCGGTGGTCAGCGTCTGGGCCTTGGGCAGGATGTCGGAGATATCAGAGGAAATAGCCCCGTAATCCAGCACCCGCGTGTCGCCCATCACAAAGCGGTTGTCATAGGCGGCCGCAGCCTCCAGATAGGCGACCGGTGCTTCGTCAAAGCTTTCATGCAGGGCGGAGATGGCGGTAATTCCCTTTCCGCTGCCCTCCTGCGCCTCCGAGCGGATTTTCCCGGCCAGCTCGGGCAGCAGCGCCCGGTCGTCAGAGAAAGCAAGATAGAGGTTGGCCTTCAGCGCCACCAGCTCAACGCCCGCTCCGACAATGCCCCCCAGGCTGTCAAAGGGCGGGCGGTTCAGTTCAAAAGGACGGTCCCTCTCCTCCGGCACGCTGCACAGGATCACGGCATACCACGCCTTATCAATCTCCAGACCCACCGCACGGCCCGCCAGTACGGCATCCTCGCGGCTGGCAAAGCGCCCTTTCATGAAGCGGAGCACAAAATCATGGCGCTGCACGGGCAGGGCGGAATCCAGCCGGCTGATCAGCTCATTGTTGTTCTGTGTCAGCTGCCGGATACCGGTGGAAATCTGCTGCAGCTCATCCCGTCTGGTACCGCTGTTTTCCGGTAGCATCTCGGATATGACCTGTATGGGCCTGGCATGGCGGCGGGCCATCCAGAAGGCAAGCGTCAGTCCAAGGGCCGCAATGGAAAGCAGTATCGCCAGCGTGCCGCGAAGGCTGCCCTGTATCGCGCTGTTGACATCCGCCATGGACAGCGCCGCCGTGTACCGCAGCCCCCAGCTGCGCTCGCTCAGGGAAACCGAAAGATAAGCTTTGCCGTCCTCGTTGAACACCCGGGATACCTCTCCCGCCTCCGGGAGCGCGAGGGCCTGATGGGTGGAAATCGGCAGATCCTCGGTGGCTGACAGCACCTGGCTGTCTGTAAAGATGTAAGTGTTCATGTCAACGTCGATGGCGTCGGCAAACATATTCTGGTAGCTGCTCTCCTTGATCAGGTACAGCATGGTGCCCTTGCTGGTGCCCGGGTTGGCCCCCAGTGGAATGATAAAGGTAACCATCCGCGGCTCGTTGCCGTCCACCAAATTGGAAATGACGCGCTGCGCCGGCAATATGGTCAGCTGCCGCGTGTTCTGTATCAGGGATGTCAGCGTCTCGGCGCTCAGGCGCTCATAGCGCATCAACCGGGAAAACAGCTCCACCGTCATGGAGGAGGATGAGGAATAGATCCTGTCGTCCCCGGAAAAATGAAGATATACCTGGTCGCAGAACGCGTTGGTGGCGGTGTAGGGAATCAGCTGCAGCTGCAGGTCGTAGGCCTTCCACGGCTCCTGGTCGTAGCGGAAGGCCTCTATGTGAGGGCTCAGGCCGATCTCCTGCGCCGTATTCAACATGGAGGAGATATAGCCCTCGTGCTGCAGGGCAATGCGGGTCAGCCGGTTGATCTGGCTGTCCACAATGTTCTGCCGCACCTGGCGCGCCGTGTGGTCGAACAGATAGACCGTCACACCGGAAAACAGCACCAGCACCACCAGCGTGTAGGACAGCGCGTAGCGCATGAATACCGACAGTTTTCTTTCTTTTCCTTGTTTCACCTCTGATCCCCCTGCCAGCGGTCATACAATGCCTGATAGATATTCCTGTATTCTTCACTGCCCGCCTCTTGCAACTGCTGCCTGAGCTGCGCGGCGCTGTCCTCCGTCACGCCCTGAGTGACCATGGTCACCAGGGCTGCGTCAACAACGGCTTTCAGCCTGGCCTTCAGCCCCGCAAGCCGCGCATCCTCCAGAGAGGTTTTCGGCGCAACGGTGGTCAGGTACTTGTGAGACACAGCCTCCAGCACACCCGCTTCCTCGTACAGTCGGCAGTATGCGGATTTTTCCTGTCGGTGGGCGGCGGGCACATACACGCTGGCGTAATAGTCCGCCGGCGCGAAAAACTGCCCGCAGATGACCGGCACCGTGCGGTACAGCTCATTGTCCTTGGGCACATAGCTCACCTCATAGCGGCCGTCATCGCGGCGGATGAGCGTATCCCCGAGCGCGCCGTTCTGGGAGATGAGCATGTTCTCCGTCTCAAACTGCGCGTCCAGCCAGCGCATCGCTGCTTCCGGGTCGCGGCAGTCAGCGGTGACGGCCGCGCCAAACTCAATGATATCCATGTTGCGGGGCAGGCAGGCCGCCGCGCCGGCGGTGTGTACAGGCACCATGATCTGATACATGTCCGCCACCTCAGGGGCCAGCGCGGTGTTCTGCAGCCGCCAGTAGCTGAACAGGCCCACATTGCCCTCATTCACCTTGGCTGCCCAAATATTGCTGCCCTGGCTGATGAAGTCCACATCCATCAGGCCCTCGCGGTACATCTGGTTCAGCCATTCCGCCGTGCGCACAAAGGCTGGATCCTCCGGCGCAAAGGCCACCCTTCCCTCGCTGTCCAGATACACGTAGTCCTCGTTCAGCGGCAGGCCGAAGAAGGAAAACAGGTTGTAAACACCGGTGATGTTGTCATCAAAGGTGAACTCCATGGGGATTTCATCCCGCAGGCCATTCCCGTTGGGGTCGTCTTCCTTAAAGCGGCGCAGCGTGTCGGTCAGCTCATCCACCGTCTGCGGGACAGGCAGGTCCAGCGCCTCCAGCCATTTCCGGTTCAGGAAAAAATGCCCGTTGGTGTTCACGCCCTGCGAAATGAGAAAGCCCAGCTGATACATGTGGCCGTCCGAAGCGGTCAGCTGACTTTCCAGACCGCTGCCCTCCAGCAGCGCGGCGTAATGCGGCAGATACCCTTCGGCAATGTATTTATCCAGCGGCAAAAGCAGGTGGCGGGAAACGCCATACTCCTCAATATCCAGCGAGCCGCGCAGTATGAGGTCCGGCTGGTTGCCCCGCGCAAATGCCAGGCTGACAGAGCTGACCCATTCCGGGTCCTTTACCTCGTCAAAATCCACATGAACCCCTGTCTGCTCCTCTATCTGCTGAAAGTACCACATATTGCTGAAGTCCACAGCGATGTTTTCTATCTCATACTGCAGCGCGCTCAGTGATACCTGAGGGCGCTGCTGCTGTACTTCCGCGGGCGGGGCCGTACAGCCGGACAGCAGCAGCGCGCACAGAAGCAGCATGCAAAGCGTCTTTCCGCGGTGATTCATGTTCTCTCCTTATGCCCGCCTGTGTACTTAGGCAGTTTTCGGCGGTTTCATTGGTGGTATTATACCATCTCACGCTGTTTGAAACAAGAGCCGCCTCCCTCTTTGCGGCGCTGAAGACGCCGCAGAAAAACGGGCCGCCCGCCCGCTGTGCAGCTGTCATCACTGCCAGCGGACAGGCGGCCCTGTTGAGTGCCTGTCTGTTGTGTTATTCAGTCATCACTTCGCCAGATACTCGTTGTAAGCGTTCTGATACAGCTCGATGTAGCGTTCCACGCCGATGGCCTTGGCCTGCTCCTGGAAGGAAGCCCAGCTCTCATCGGTCACGCCGTTGCGCACGAAGTTGGAGAAGGATTCCTCCACCAGCTTCTGCAGCTCGGTGTAGATGTCGGCCGCCTCGGTGGCGTCCTCATTGCTCATCTTGCTCAGGTCGCGCAGGTACTGGAAGCTCTTGTATTCCAGCACGCCCGCCTCGGCGTAGGCCTTGCTGTCCTCATAGCGCTCCACGCGGTGCGGCGCCATCTGGTAGATGGAGGTGTAATAGTCGCCCGGCGCGAAGAACTGGCCCATGGTCACGGGCACAAACTGATACAGGCCGTTGTCGGCGGGGATATCGATCACTTCGTATTTGCCCTCGTCGTTCAGCACGATCTGCTCGCCCACCTTGCCGTTGAGGGAAACCATCATGGTCTCGGTTTCCAGCTGCGCGTCGATCCACTTCAGGGCGGCCACAGGGTCCTTGCAGTTGCTGGTCAGGTAAGCGCCGGCTTCCGGCACCTCCAGAATCTGGGACACAGCAGCCTTGTAGCCTTCCGCAACGGGGGGCAGGATGGACTTGAAGTTCTCCACGTTCTCGGCCTTGATGGCGGTGTTGATCAAGCGCAGGTAGCAGAAGTAGCCCACTTCGCCATTGTTGACCTTGTTGGCCCACAGGTTGGAGTCCTGCGTGAGGGATTCGGGATCCATCAGTTCTTCTTCGTACAGCGTGTGCAGCCATTCCACGCAGGCGCGCCAGCCATCCTGGCCCGCGGTGAACTGCACCTGGTCGTTCTCGTCGATATAGTAGTAATAGGTGTTCTCCGGCACGCCGAAGGAGGCGAACTGGTTCCAGATGGTTTCGGGACCGAACTGGGTGTAGGAGGCGGAGAAGGGCCACTTCACGCCATCAGCCTTCATGGCGCGCAGCAGGTCGGTCACATCTTCGATGGTGGTGGGCACTTCGCGGCCCAGCTTGGCCAGCTCCTTCTGGTCAACATACCAGGTGCCGGTATGGTTGACGTTCTGTGCCATCAGGAAGCCGATGAAATAGGTGTGGCCGTCAGAGGCGGGAATGGAATCGCCCGCGTGGTTGATGTTCAGGCGGCTCACATAGTTAGGCATGATCTCTTCCGTCAGGTACTCATCCAGCGGGAGCAGCAGCCCCTGCGTGACGCCATATTCCTCCACATCCACAGCGTGGCGCAGGATCATGTCGGGCATCTGGCTGGGAACGGCGAACATGAGGTTCACATTGGTGGCCCAGTCAGCGTCCTTCACCATGTCGAAGGTCACATGGGTGCCCGTCTTCTTCTCGAGCTCATCGAAGAACCACAGGCCGTTGAAATCGGTGTTCTGGTTCTCCAGCGCGTACTGGAAGGCTGTCAGCTCCACCTTGGCCTCGGCAAAGGCGGCGCCTACGCCCAGCAGCATGGACAGGGCAAGCAGCAGGGAAAGCAGTTTCTTCATGGGGATACCTCCTTATTATTTACAGGGCCCACCGCCCTGAGAGATACGATTTCAGCCCTTCAGGGAGCCGATCATCACACCCTTGACGAAGTACTTCTGCATGAACACATACAGCAGCACAGCCGGTACAGTGGAAACCACAATGCAGCAGTATTTGGCCACCTCCGCCTTGCGCAGCGCCTCCTGCAATCCGCCCAGGTTGTCCGCGTAGGCCGCAAAGAAGGTGTCAGAGGACCCGGTGGAGGTGAGCGAAGCCAGTATTTCCCGCAGCACCAGCTGAAGGGGATACAGGCCGCGGTCCCTCAGCATGACCAGGCCGGTGAA
>CAMJPQ010000010.1 GCA_946407745.1 uncultured Clostridia bacterium | reverse complement strand
TGGTAAGCGGGGAGAAAACGGAAGGAGGTTCCATCATGGTTGTGAATGATCCCATTGCCGATATGCTCACCCGCATCCGCAATGCGCAGGTCGCCAGGCATGACGCGGTAGTGCTGCCCGCCAGCAATACCAAGAAGGCGATTGCGAAAATTCTCTTGAATGAAGGCTATGTCAAGTCCGTGGACTTCATTAAGGACAGCCTGCAGGGCGAAATCAAAATCGCTCTGAAATACACCGGTCCGAATAAGACCGTTCCTGCGATTGCCGGCCTGAAGCGCATTTCAAAGCCCGGTCTGCGCGTTTATGCTAAATGTGAAGAGCTGCCGAAGGTTCTTGGCGGTCTGGGTATTGCTATCGTGTCTACCAGCAAGGGCCTGATGACTGACCGCGAAGCTCGCAAGCAGGAGATTGGCGGCGAAGTTCTGGCCTATATCTGGTAAGCTATCACGCTTGACAAGGACAATGGAGGTGTAAGAAATGTCTCGTATCGGAAGACTTCCGATTCCTGTCCCGGCAGGCGTGACGGTGACGGTCAGTGACACAAACCTGGTGACAGTCAAGGGCCCCAAGGGAACGATGAGTCAGCAGGTCAATCCGTCCATCACTGTAAAAAGCGAGAGTAATATCATTACTCTTGAGCGCCACTCCGAGGACAAAGAGCACAGGGCCATGCACGGACTGTATCGCGCGCTTGTGCACAACATGGTCGTTGGCGTAACCGACGGCTTCACCAAGACACTTGAAATGGTGGGTACCGGCTATAAGGCGAAGGCTGAAAACGGCGGTAAGTCCATCAATATCGCGATCGGCTTCTCACATCCTGTCATTCTTCAGGCCCCGGAGGGAGTGACCTTCGAGACTCCGAACGACACCACAATTGTGGTCAAAGGATCTGACAAGCAGGTAGTCGGCAACCTCGCAGCGGATATCCGTGCCATCCGTAAGCCTGAGCCTTATCTGGGCAAGGGCATCAAGTACCAGGGTGAGCACATCCGCCGCAAGGAAGGCAAGACCGGTAAGAAGTAAGAGAGGGAGTGACTGCATATGTTCCATAAGCGTGACCGCAACGAGATCCGCGAGATCCGCCATGCCCGCGTCCGCAAAAAGATCAGCGGTACCCCCGAGATGCCGCGTCTTTCCGTTTATCGCAGCAACAAGCACATTCAGGCTCAGATTATCGATGACACCAAGGGCACAACCCTTTGCGCTGCATCTACCTTGGAGCCGGCCATGAAAGCTCAGTTCGATGAACTGGACAAGAAGGGCGCGGCGAAGCTGGTGGGCAAGACGCTGGGTGAGCGCGCTCTGCAGGCCGGCATTAAGGCTGTGGTCTTTGACCGTGGCGGCTATGTCTACAGCGGCCGTGTGGCCGAGGTAGCCGCTGGCGCCCGCGAAGCCGGTCTCGACTTCTGAGAGAGGAGGACACACGAACAATGCAACGCTTTGAACAGCAGAGTGAATTCAAGGACCGCATGGTATCTCTCAATCGCGTGTCCAAGACCGTAAAAGGCGGTCGCAATGCGCGTTTCTCCGCTCTCGTAGTTGTGGGTGACGAGCAGGGCCGCGTTGGCGCCGGTATGGGCAAGGCGGTTGAAGTGCCTGAGGCGATCCGCAAGGCAACCGAGGATGCTAAGAAGTCTATGGTGACTGTGCCGCTGGCCGGTTCAACCATTCCGCACGGTGTGACCGGTTACTTCTCCACTGCCAAGGTTGTTTTGATGCCGGCTCCGGAAGGCACTGGCGTTATCGCCGGCGGTGCTGCCCGTGCTGTGCTTGAAATGGCCGGTGTAAAGGACATCCGCACTAAGACCTTTGGTACTGGCAATCCTGTCAATGTTGCCAAGGCAACCGTTGAAGCGCTTAAGCTCCTTCGCAGCCCAGAACAGGTAGCGAAGATGCGCGGCAAGAGCGTGGAAGATATTCTCGGGTAAGGAGGAAATTAGAGATGAAGCTTAAGATTACTCTGGTGAAATCTCCGATTGCCTCTCTGCCCAAGCACAAGGCAACCGTGGCCGCGCTGGGACTGCGCAAAGTAGGTCACAGCGTGCTTCAGCCCGACAATCCCTGTGTTCGCGGACAGATCTTCGCCGTGAAGCACATGGTGAAGGTAGAAGAAGTTAACGAATAAGCGATTGGAGGAGGTTTTCTCCTCCCCTGTCGCACTATACGCAACACATGGATTTCAGTTAAAGGAGGGAATCCCGATGAAACTGCACGAGCTGCATCCCGCCGAGGGTGCCACTACCGCCGCAAAGCGGTTGGGCCGCGGCGTTGGTTCCGGCCTGGGCAAGACCTCCGGCAAGGGCCACAAAGGTGCCAAGGCTCGCTCCGGCGGCGGAAAGCGCCCCGGCTTTGAAGGCGGCCAGATGCCCCTGTATCGTCGCGTGCCTAAGAAGGGCTTTACGAACATCTTTGGAACTGACTATGCCGCCGTGAACGTCGAGCGCCTTGAGGTTTTTGAAGATGGCGCTACTGTGGACGCTCAGGCCCTGAAGGACGCCGGCATCATCAAAAAGGAATTGGGCGGCGTAAAAATCATGGGCAATGGCGATCTGACTAAGAAGCTGACCGTGAAGGCCGCCAAGTTCACCGCCTCTGCCAAGGAAAAGATTGAGGCCATCGGCGGGAAAGCCGAGGTGGTCTGATATGCTGGATAGCCTGCGTAAGATTTGGAACACCGTAGAGCTCCGCAAAAAGATCATCTACACCTTCCTAATGCTGCTGCTCTATCGCCTGGTTGGCGTTATCCCCGCACCCGGCATTGATCCCAGCAGACTGACAGGACAGATGGACCTGCCTCTCCTACAGCTTGTCAACATGATGACCGGTAATGCCTTCAGCCAGATGACAATCATGGCAATGGGTATTACACCGTACATCAATGCGAGCATCATTATGCAGCTGCTGTGCATTGCCATTCCGGCGCTGGAGCGGCTGCAGCAGGATGAGACTGGCGCTGGCCGTGAGAAGATTTCCCGCATTACCCGTTATGTGACCGTCGGTCTTGCAGCGCTGCAGGCGATTGGCCTGGCAGCTGGACTGAGCTATATCAAGAGCGGCTGGTTCAACTACGTTCTGGTGGGTGTTTCCATGGCTGGTGGTGCCGCACTGGCAATGTGGATCGGTGAACGCATCACCGACAAGGGCATTGGAAACGGCATCTCTCTGCTGATCTTTGTAGGTATCGTTTCCAACCTGTTCAACGGTATTATTTCCGGTTTTACCAGCGCTTCTGCCGCAGGCACAACCTCCGGCTGGGTGAACATGCTGGTTATCTTCGTGGTCGCCATCCTGATGACTGTGGTTGTCACTTTTGTCGAGCTGGCTGAGAGGCGCATTCCGCTTCAGATCGCCAAGCAGACCAAAGGACGCCGCGTCTATGGCGGACAGAACACTCGCATGACACTGAAGGTTGTATCCGTCGGTGTTATGCCCCTGATTTTCGCCTATTCTTTCCTGTCCTTCCCTTCCACCATCATTCAGATGGTGAATCCCAATCCTGAGGTCGGCAGCTTCGCTTACTGGTGGAACGTCAATATGGGCAATGGTGCCCCGCTGTATGTCTTCATCGCTGCCCTGCTGATCATTGGATTTACATATTTCTACTCATCCATCAGCTTTGACCCCAAGCAGCAGGCTGAACAGCTTCGCATGCAGGGTGCCACCATTCCTGGTCAGCGCGGAAAGAATATTGCCGGCTATCTCCAGAACGTGGTGAACCGCCTGAACCTGTTCGCGGCGCTTTATCTGGCGATCCTGTCTGCTGTGCCGTCTCTCCTTACACGCAGCCTGAATGCGAGCGTGCCCTTCGCGGCCAGTTCCATCCTCATCGCTGTGTCTGTGGCACTCGAAACTGTGCGCACAATCCAGGGCGAGATGAGCATCCGTGGCATTGACATGGATGTGGAGAAGGGTGGATTCATGTAATCATTCCGGAGGAGATCATTCTCCGGTACCCTCATTTTCATGATATGCCATTTGAAGGACTTTATGAAGAGGGAAGGCGGAGTCCCCTCCCCTTCTCTCTTCTGCTTGTATGTTACTCTGAACTGAAAGGAGCCCAGCATGAACATTATCTTTCTGGGCCCTCCCGGAGCGGGCAAGGGCACACAGGCGCAGCGCGTGGTGGAAGCGCTGAACATCCCTCAGATTTCCACCGGCGACATTCTTCGCCGCGCCATCAAAGAACAGACCCCGACCGGTGTGAAGGCCAAGAGCTATATAGATGCCGGCAAACTTGTGCCGGATGAGGTCATTATTGACATCGTAAAGGATCGTCTGGCACAGGATGACTGTAAGGAAGGCTACCTCCTGGATGGCTTCCCCCGCACAGTTCCTCAGGCTGAAGCGCTGGATACCTTTGCTACCATCGACAAGGTTGTTGAGCTGGATGTTGCGGATGACGCGCTGGTGAAGCGGATCAGCGGACGGCGCGTGTGCCTTAACTGCGGCGCAACCTATCATATCTCCCGCCTTGGCGACCGGACGACATGTGAGAAGTGCGGTGAACCGCTGATTCAGCGCGAGGATGACAAAGCCGAGACAGTGCTTAACCGTCTCAGCGTTTATCACAGCCAAACTGCGCCGCTGGTTGATTTCTACAGTGCGAAGGGAAACCTTCACAAGGTAGACGGCGCGGGTGATATGGATGCGATTTTTGCAGAAATCATGAAGGTGCTGAAAGCCTAAATGATCACCGTCAAAAACGAGGAACAGATCGGCTGCATGCGCAGGGCAGGCCATTTGCTGTGGGAAGTACTGCAGAAGCTGAAGGAAGCGGCACAGCCGGGAGTTACCACAAAGGAATTGGATCAGCTTGCTGAATCATTGATCCGCCAGCGCAATGCCATTCCCTCCTTTCTGGGGTATGAAGGTTTTCCAGCCAGCCTGTGTACCAGCCCGGACGATATGGTTGTCCATGGCATTCCATCGGACGGCACAATTCTGCGGGAGGGTATGATACTAAGCCTGGATTGCGGTCTGATTCTGGACGGATGGCAGGCCGATAGTGCACTCACCGTCGGTATTGGCAACATTTCTGATGAGGCAAGAAAGCTGATTGCCGTAACTGAACGCTGCTTCTTCGAGGGAGCCAGGCACGCTGTGGCCGGTAATACACTGGGTGATATCGGACAGGCAATACAGTCCTGTGCTGAAGCGAACGGCTATGGCGTAGTTCGTGATTTGACCGGACACGGTATTGGACGTGAGATGCATGAAGACCCGGCAGTGTATAACTTCGGTAGAACCGGAAAAGGACAAAGGCTGTGCGCTGGTATGACCATCGCCATAGAGCCCATGATCTCATCCGGCACATGGCGGGTTGAGGAAGACGATGACGGATGGGGTATCCGTACACTGGACGGAAGCCTGTGCAGTCATTACGAGCACACACTGGCTGTTTATCCTGACCGACTTCCGGAATTGATGACGCTACCCGGATTCAATTGGGCCGATTATGATTCAGAGGAGGAGA
The DNA here is from genome assembly GCA_946407745.1 of uncultured Clostridia bacterium. GTDB lineage: Bacteria > Bacillota > Clostridia > Christensenellales > Aristaeellaceae > RUG11272. The sequence continues at coordinate 54,314 of CAMJPQ010000010.1, read as the reverse complement.
CGGTCTGATGTTCAAGCCTATCCCCTTTGAACGAGGCCGTGTAGTGCGATCCACACAGGGCCGCGACAGAAACCGCTGCTTCATCGTCATGCAGTTGATCGGCCAGGTGAACAGTATCGGTGATTCCGGTTATGTGGTGGTCTGTGACGGAGCGACGCGAAGGCTGGATCACCTAAAAAAGAAAAAGATCAAACACTTAAAGGCCTTACCGCTGCGCATGGATGCGCTGGACACACTGGCGCAGCAAAATTGCCTGAAGGACAGCGATATTCGTTCTTTTCTTGAGGCAAATGGCTATGGGCTGAAGGAGCCCCTGTGCAAGGAGGACTGAAAACTTGTCCAAAGACGACGTCATTGAATTTGATGGAAAGGTCGTGGAGGCCCTTCCGAACGCCATGTTCCGGGTTGAGTTGTCCAACGGCCACCAGATTATGGCGCATATCTCCGGAAAAATGCGGCAGAATTTCATTCGCATCTATCCCGGAGACAGAGTCACTGTCGAGCTTTCGCCCTATGATTTGACCCGCGGTCGGATCACCTGGCGCAGCAAGAACTGACCCCATATGATTATAACAGGAGGTATTGACCATGAAAGTGCGTCCGAGTGTAAAACCGATCTGTGAAAAATGCAAGATCATCAAGCGCAAGGGTAAGGTCATGGTGATCTGTGAGAACCCCAAGCATAAGCAGAAGCAGGGCTGATTTAATCAGCACAACATCGTCTGCAGGAGTCAGCTTTCCTGCAGACGGTTTTGTTTTGTGACGGCATCATCAGTAAACGTGTATCCACAATACAGAAAGCAGGCTGCCTTTTAAAGAACAGCCTGCTTTCTGTATTACGCGGATTATCGTGTCTTCCGGAATGGACTCCCGGTGCTGCTGCGATTATACTTCTTTGTTTTTTAAACCGAAGTACTTGCGCGCATTTTCGACGCTGACGCCCTTCACAATATCGGAAAGGATATCGAAATCAGCAGGGAAGCGGCCGTCTTCCACCCACTCGCCCAGCAGGCGGCAAAGTATGCGGCGGAAGTACTCATGCCTGGGGTAACTCAGGAAAGAGCGGCTGTCTGTCAGCATGCCCACAAAGCCGGCCAGGTAGCCCAGATTCGCGAAGGAAATCAGCTGATCTGTCATCCCCTGGAAATGATCATTGAACCACCAGGCAGAGCCATGCTGTACCTTGCAGACCGCTTCACTGTTCTGGAAGCAGCCGCAGAGCGTGTCGATGGCCTGGTTATCGTTGGGATTCAGGCTGTACAGGATCGTGCGCGGCAGGCTGCCCGCTTTCTCAAGTGCGCCGAGGAAGGCTGCGGTCTGGCCTGCCGGTGCATAGTTGTCAATGGTATCATAGCCTGTATCCGGTCCGAGCTTCTCGAACATTGTCAGGTTGTTGTCGCGACGGCAGCCATAATGAAGCTGCATCGCCCAGTTGCGCTTTGCGTACTCGCCGGACAGGAAGAAGAGGCAGGCGCACTTGAACTCAGCTTCCTCCTGAGAAGAAATCGCTTCGCCGCGGAGCCCTTTTTGGAAAACGGCTTCTACGGTGCTTTCGCTGGCGGGAGCATAGGCAACATAATTGATGCCGTGGTCAGAAACACAGCAGCCATGCGCTGCGAAGAAATCCATCCGGTTCGACAGCGCCTCTTTCAGTGCGGCAAAGCTTGTCACATTGATGCCGCTGACTTTTGCAAGCGCTTCGATATAAGCCTTCCATGTGGCTTTTTCTATGTTCATTGCCTTATCAGGGCGCCAGGCAGGCAATACCTGTGTGGCAAAGCTGCGGTCAGCGGCCAGCTTCTCATGATACTCAAGGCTGTCCACAGGATCGTCTGTGGTGCAGATCACATCCACATGGCTCTGCGTGATCAGCCCGCGTGCAGAGAAGGAGGGCTGTGCCAGTTTCTCACTGGTCACCTTCCACACTTCATCCGCGGTCTTGGCGCTCAGCACCCCATACCAGCCAAAGAACCGCTGCAGTTCCAAATGACTCCAGTGATAAAGCGGATTCCCGATGCCCTTTCCCAGAACCTCTGCCCATTTGCAGAACTTCTCGTAATCACTTGCGTCACCGGTGATATACTTTTCATCCACGCCGGCGCAGCGCATGAGGCGCCACTTGTAATGATCTCCCCCCAGCCACACCTGGGTGATATTCTCATAGCGCCGATCCTCCCAGATCTCCTTCGGGTTCAGATGACAATGGTAATCGATAATGGGGCATTTTTCAGCCACCTCATGATACAGGCGCTGAGCTGTTTCTGTGGAGAGGAGGAAGTCCTGGTCCATGAAGGCTTTCATCTGGGTTGGCTCCTTTCATGCTGGTAAGTTGATAAAGCAATAAGCAAGGATAAACACGCTTTGTCAGACGGTCCTCTCCTTGCCGAGGAAACAGAAGGCAAGCGTTCCCGGGCCGCAATGAGCTCCAATGACCGGGCCAACCGGGGCAATGCGTATTTCCATCTCGGGCAGCTTTTCATGAAGCATCCCGTAGAGTGTCTGCGCATCTTCCGGGCAATCCGCATGGAGGACAAAGCCGAGTGCTTCTTTCTGATCTTCAACTGCGGGAACGGACTTTTCCACAATGTAATTGATCGCCTTTTTGCGGCCGCGCACCTTGTCCGTGGAGACCATTTTGCCGTTGCGGCCAATCATTACAATCGGCTTCAGGTCCAGCATCGTCCCCAGCACAGCGCTGGTTGCGGACAGCCGTCCGCCGCGCTTTAAGTATTTCAGATCATCTACCGTGAGAATCGCATTCGCGCGGAAGCGGTTCTGTTCCACCCAGGCAGCCACTTCTTCCATGGACTTGCCTGCCCTATACATTTCGTGGGCTTTGAGCACCAGTATGGCCATAGGACATGAGATGGACATGGTGTCCACAACGATGCATTTGCGCTCCGGGTATTTTTTGAGCAGTTCATCCACTGCCGCCCTCAGAGAGACGATGGTACCGCTCATCTGACTGGAGAAAGCAAGGAACAAGAGGTCTTTTTCACGGAGGATTGGTTCAAAGTATTCCAGATAGGCTTCCTTGTTCAGGGCGCTTGTCACCGCGGTGGCACCGTTGCGGATGGCTGTATAATAGGCTTTGTGATCCAGCGTTTGTCCCAGATCGTCAAAGTATTCCTTGCCATCCAGGGCATAGGGCATATACACTACCGGGATGTTGTACTTTTCCTTCAGGTCATAGGGAAGATCACTGTCGGAATCAGTCATAAAGACATAATCCATTTCCCAATAAAACCTCCTTTCAGGTCGTGGAGTGTGCGGGATGATAAAGACGTATGAACACTCTTATTGTAGACCATGAAAGGGAAAAAAGCAAGCAAGTAAAACATATGATGTAGATTATGTCGTGGACTCGATAATACCGCCGCCCAGGCAAACCTCGCCTTGGTAGAGCACAGCGCTTTGGCCGGGCGTAACCGCTCTCTGGGGATGCTGTGCCTTCAGATAGAGCCTGTCCCCTTGCCACATGGCAGTGACGGGGGTATCCGTTTGGCGATAGCGGTATTTGCAGGTGCATTCAAAAGGAACACCTTCCGGAACCGGCGCTTCAGTGACCCAGGTCAGGTCAGAGCACTCCGCTTCAATAGAGTACAGTGCCGGATGATCCTCTCCCTGGGCTACAAGGAGGCGGTTGCCTTTCAGATCCTTCCCGATCACGAACCAGCTCCGTCCGTCTCCTCTGCCGCCAATACCCAATCCCCTGCGCTGGCCCAGGGTGTAATACATCAGTCCGTCATGATGACCGACAACCTCGCCGTTTGGCGCCACCATCTCTCCGGGCTGCGCCGGCAGATAGCCGGACAAAAATTGCTTGAAATTACGTTCTCCGATAAAACAGACGCCAGTTGAATCCTTTTTCCTGCTCACAGGCAAGTGGTTTTCCTCTGCAATGGCGCGCACCTGGGCTTTTGTCAGGTGGCCGACCGGAAACAGCGCTTTTTTGAGCTGACTGCTGTGCACCATGTACAGGAAATAGCTCTGTTCCTTCGCCGGATCGGCTCCTTTCAGCAGCCTGCCGGCACTGTCGGTACGCACAAAATGCCCTGTGGCCATCCTGTCTGCGTCAAGCTGCATTGCAAGTTCAAGAAAAGCCTTGAACTTGATTTCGCGGTTGCACAGCACATCCGGGTTTGGCGTCCGGCCGGCCCGGTATTCAGAAAGAAAATGCTGAAATACGTTGCCCATGTATTCCTGTGCAAAGCTGACGGAATAATAAGGTATGTCAATGAGCTCGCATACTGACCGTACATCAGCCCAGTCATCCACCGCAGGACAGATGCCGTTCTCGTCGGTTTCCTGCCAGTTGTTCATGAATACGCCGATGACATCGTAGCCTTGCTGCTTCAGCAGCAGCGCCGCTACAGCGGAGTCAACCCCGCCGGACAGACCCACCACCACACGCTCAGCCATCCGCTGCCACCTCCTGAGCATGCAGGCGTGCCAGCACCTGCTCTGCGCATCTGGCGGAAATCTCTTCTTCTGAAAGAGAGGCATCCACTACTACAAACCGTTCCGGGGCACTTTGAATCAGCTGATGATATGCTGCTTCCACCCTGGCATGGAAGCTGTCGGCTTCCCTCTCCAGCCTGTCCGGCTGAGAGGCAGCATAACGTCTCCGCAGGGCCTCTTCATGCCGGATGTCCAGATATACGGTACAAAGCGGCAGGGTGCCGTCCAGCGCTACTGCATTAAGGGAAGCCACCTGTTCTGTGCCGAGTTCCCGTCCACCGCCCTGATAGGCAATGGAGGAATCCACAAAGCGATCACTCAGCAGCACCTTCCCGGCTGTGACGGCAGGCTGTATGACCTCCCGCACGTGCTGAGCGCGGGCTGCTGCGTACAGCAATGCTTCGGTCACAGGCTCCATCTCACTGTTTTCCGGATCAAGAATGATCTGCCTTATTTTTTCACTGATGGGGCAGCCGCCGGGCTCACGCGATGTGATAACTTCATAGCCATAGCGTGTCAATGCCTCGGTCAAAAGATGCATCTGCGTCGTTTTCCCGCTGCCGTCCAACCCCTCCATGCTCAGGAAGGCGCCAAGAGGCCGGGCCATACCTGGGCAGAGCAATTCAATCAACGCGTCCACCGTGGGTGCGTATAAATCGCAGCCTGCTTCGCGCAGTTCCTGCTCCGTCCCGTAGCCGAAGCCTACGCCAACCGTTCGGCAACCGGCTTTTCTCCCGCCATCTATGTCATATTTGCGGTCTCCGACCATCAATGCCTCACTGCAGTCAGGCGGAAGTATTCTGGAGATGAGCCCCTCCTTGCCCGGCGGATCATCATCCCTGAGCCCCTCTATACAGTCGAAATACTCGTTCAGTTGAAAATGCTCAATGATGCGGCGCGAGGCACCAGTTGGCTTGCCAGTGGCGATGGCGACCCAGTCGCCCTTCATTTTTAGCATTCGCAGCAGCGTGCGAATGCCGGGATAGACCCGGTTTTCAAACAACCCGACACGGTTGTATCGCTCTCTGTAAACCTCGATGCCCTTCAGCGCCTGCTGCTGCGTCATTCCCAGCAGCTGAGTAAAGCTCCACAGCAGTGGAGGCCCGATCATTTTTTGCTCCATCTCAGATGTCGGCAATGGCAAGCCCATCACCTGTGCTGTATGGCGGACACAGTTCAGTATGCCCTCATCGGACGCGGTCAACGTTCCATCAAGGTCGAATATCACACATCTGCGCATAACAGGCAGTCTCCTTCCAGCCCAAAGCGGCAGTCCGGCAAAGAGGCAAGCAGCACCTCCACAATTTCATGAGAGAGAAGCTCACCAGGCACACATAAAGGTATACCTGGTGGATACAGTCCAACGCTCTGTGCGCATATCCTGCCGACTGCGTCTTGCAGCGGCACCTGTATCACTCTGGCCAGTGCCGCGGTACGTACATTGCACACACATTCTGCCTTCGGAGGCAGTGACAGGCGTGGGATGGGTTCTTCATGCGGAGCAATAGCAGACAAAGCGCCAGCCACAGCGGCAAAATCATCTTCTGCGCTCATCCCGCTGAAAATCATCACGACTCGCCTGAAATCGGCCATCTCCGCGTCAACGCCCCGCTGGCTCAGTTCATTAAGCAATGTAAAACCGCCCTGTGGCGCCGACAGAACCACACGCAGCGGATCTGACACAGCCCCGGGACTCAGACAGGCCAGTTCATTCTGCGCATTTGCATAGCCCAATCCTTCAGCATGCGCAATGAGACGGCGGCAGCGAGCTGCGTTTTCTGCCATGCGGGCAGCGCCGACATCCTCCGCCCAGGCTCTGGCATCATCAATGGACCTGAGCAACAAAAAACTCGGGGAGGATGTCTGCTCCCGCCTGAGCACGCGCAGTGCCGCGCTGCGGTCTCCTTTTTTGCGGAGGTTCAACACCGCACTTCCCGTCAGTGCCGGCAGTGTTTTGTGTGCCGACTGTACCCAGGCATCCGCACCGGCTTCCCCGGAAGAGCATGGCGCCTTGATCCAAGGCAGGTGCGCACCGTGCGCTTCATCCACCAGCAGCCGGATATTCAGGGCACCTGCAGTTTTCGCAATCCGCTCAAGGGGCAGGCACATACCATAATAGTCCGGCCTAGTCAGCAGCAGCGCCTTGGCAGTGGGGTGTGTCTGAAGTGCGTTCAGCACATCTTCTTCTGCAACAGCGCATGCGCCGTCAAGTGTGCTGCGCACCGGTATCCAGGCAATCCTGAGCCCGCCCAGAACGCATGCGTTGACTGCGGACAGGTGCGCGTTGCGCGGCAGCAGCACGGTATCACCGGGGCGGGCATACATTTGCAGCATGGCGTGGATGCCTGCCGTAGCACCGTTATGCATAAAAAGCGTCGCTCCCGCGCCAACTGCCACGGCGTAGAGACACTGTGCCTCTTCAATTGCGGCGGATGGCGCGTAAAGATTATCCGTCGTGCTCAGCTCGGTGGTATCCAGCGCGTACAGGTCGCAGGCGTCAAAAGGTGAACGCCCCTTATGGCCGGGCATATGACCGCTGATCCGCCCCGAGGCGTTCAGCAGCATTTTGTGAATAGGCCGCTCAGCTTTCATGGCATCCATCACTCGCAGTCTGTCCGCTTGCGCGCAATTCCCGATGTGCCCTATCCACTGTCTGTGCAAGGCTGGCTTTTGTCAGCTGCGGCTGCGGCGCCCTGCTTTGGTGGCGTATCTCCGCGAGAAACTCGATATTGCCCTTTGGACCGGTCACCGGAGAAAAGTCCAGTGCGGCGACACGCCAGCTCATGCTTTCGGCGAACAGAACGATGCTTTCCAGCACATCCACATGCACATCTGCGTCTCTCACAACGCCGTTTTTCCCTACATGGCTGCGTCCGGCCTCAAACTGGGGCTTGATGAGGGTATAAAAAACACCTTCTTCTCCCATCAGTGCTGCGGCAACCGGCAGTATCAGCTTGATGGAAATAAAGCTGACATCCATCACGGTCACAGTAGGGTGAAGCGGCACCTGTTCAGCGGTCAGGTATCGCGCGTTTGTGCGCTCCAGCAGCGTTACCCGAGGGTCATTTCTCAGCTTCCAGTCAAACTGTCCGTAGCCGACATCAATGGCGTAAACATGGGCAGCGCCGTTTTGCAGGCAAACATCTGTAAATCCACCCGTCGCGCAGCCGATATCCATACATATTTTGTTTTTCAGATCTGCCCGGAATACCTGCACGGCCTTTTCCAGCTTCAAGCCGCCACGCCCTACATAGGGTGTGGCGCTGCCGTGAACGGTCAGTTCGATGCCCTCTGCAACGGTTTCTGATGGCTTGTTGATTCTTGTTTGCCCTTGAAAGACGAGACCTGCCATGATGGCAGCCTGAGCCTTTTCGCGGCTCTCGAATTTTCCCTGACGCACCAGCGCAATATCAACGCGTATTTTTTCAGCCATCTTTATTCCTTCATTCCTTCAGGCACGTCATGATACGCCGTGCCAGCTGCGCGGGCTGCAGTGAAAGGTACTTAAGCAGCTGAGCCCGCGTTCCATGCTGCACAAACGTATCCGGCAGACCGATGTTTATTACGGGAGGATTCAATCCCTCTTCCACACAGAAGGAGTTCACTGCGCAGCCAAAGCCGCCGCTAACCAGTCCTTCCTCAAGGGTGATCAGCGGCCGGTCGTTCATTGCACGTAAAAGCTCTGTATCCATGGGCTTGAGTGAGGAGCAGTTCACCACAGCCGACTTGATATGCCATTGCTCATCCAGCATGGCGCTGACCTCAAGCGCAGAGGCTACCATGCTGCCAACAGCCAGTATGGCGCAGTCTGTTCCGCTCTGCAGCACCTCCCAGCGTCCGAGGCGGAATCCGCGGTACGGCCATTTTCCCTGCTGATCGATACCCTCACGGCCGTAACATACGGCCAAAGGACCTTTCGACTCCGCGCTGTAGCGCATCATGGCGCGCAGCTCCTGCTCATCCCGTGGCGCAAGCAGTGTCAGATAAGGCACAGGCAGCAGGGACGAAAATGTCAGCACACCGTGATGGGTTGCACCGTCCTCTCCTACCAGACCACAGCGGTCAATCAGAAAAGTCACCGGCAGTCGCTGCAGACACACGTCATGCACCAGCTGATCAAAAGCTCGCTGGAAAAAAGATGCATATACGGCAAAATAGGGTCTCATACCGCCAGCGGCCATGCCCGCTGCCATTGTTGTGGCATGGCCCTCCGCGATGCCCACATCCATTATCCGGTCTGGGAATTCCTTTGCGAAAGCATCCAGGCCGGTTCCTGCTGCCATTGCGGCGGTTACAGCAACCACGCGGTCATCCTCGCGGGCAAGAGCGCACAGCTCTTCCGCCATCACGCTGCCAAAGGGCGGCACTTCGCTCTGCTTTACGGTCTGGCCGGTTTCCACCACGAACGGCGCGATGCCGTGAAAACGTTCAGGGGCTTCTTCCGCCTTGTCGTAGCCATGTCCTTTCTGTGTCAGCACATGAATAACAACAGGCCCGTCAAACTCCTGGGCCAGACGCAGTGTCTTTTCCAGACGCCTGATATCGTGCCCGTCAATGGGCCCGTAATAGTGAAACCCTAGCGCGGAAAAAAAACCTTCGTCAACAATCAGCGATTTGATAAAGCCTTTGCTGAGGTGTACAAAGCGATAAAGCGGCTTGCCTATCAGGGGCAGCTTTTCAAGACCGGTTTTGACGCGTTTTTTATTACTGATCCAGCCCTTGCTCATGCGAAGATCAGTCAGATGGCGTGACAACGCGCCAACATTGGGCGCAATGGACATCTCATTGTCATTGAGGATCACGATGAGGCGTGTTTTTGAGTTGCCCGCGTCGTTCAAAGCTTCATAGCTTAAACCGCCTGTCAGCGCACCGTCTCCTACCAGCGCCACTACCTGGTGCGTCTGGTGCTGGAAGTCTCTGGCTCTCGCCATACCGAGGGCTGCTGAAATTGCCGTGGAGGCATGCCCTGTTTCAAATGCGTCATATACGCTTTCGCTTCGCTTCGGGAAACCACTCAACCCGCCAAAGGTGCGCAGTGTGTGGAAACGCCAGTAACGGCCTGTCAGCAGCTTGTGCACATAGCTTTGATGGCCTACATCAAAAATCAGCTTGTCTTCCGGCAGATTGAATACTCTGTGCAGGGCAATGGTCAATTCCACCACGCCCAGATTGGATGAAAGATGTCCCCCGCGCTTGGCTACGGTTGCAACCAACTCTTTGCGTATTTCCTGCGCAAGCAAATCAAGCTTCTCTTCCGGAAGCTGTTTTAGATCCTGCGGGCTGCGCAGATTCTTCAGAAGGCTTGTGCTGCCCGTCAATGCCAGCTGCTCCACCTTAATTCAATACACTGCCTTTCATGGAGTTACGTCCTGCGCTCAATACACAGAACCAGTATTATGATAAACTATATGGCGAAAAAAAGCAATGCTGGGTGCTCACCTATGTTTTCTTTGCAGGCCGGTTTATCGGCGCTTGTCAGACTTTTTCCGGATCAGTGCGCCTTCTTCCAGCTGATCGTGGATGCGCTGCATGCGCTCATCTAGCGCTGCAATATCGTTGGCAGCCTGAAGCAGCTCAGCACTGATCTTGGAAGGGACTTCTTCGCGTGCCTTATAGCGCAGGTTATGCTCAAGAGAAGCCCAGAAGTCCATGGCGATGGTGCGCAGCTGCACTTCCACAGGCACCTCCATGCGCCCGTCGGACAGGTATACCGGCACGGACAGTACAATGTGGAGGCTGCGGTAACCATTGGGCTTTGGATTTTGAATATAGTCATGCACATACACTACATGTACATCGTCCTGGCTGGTCAGCAAATTAGCCACCGTGTAAATGTCTTCAATGTAAGAACAAATGACCCGGACACCGGCGATGTCGTTCAGGTTTTCCACCGCGGAGGAAATCGACAGGGCCTTGTGACGGTGGCGCAGCTTATCCATCATGCTCTGCACGCTCTTAATGCGGCTTTGCATGCTGTGGATTGGGTTGCGCTTATGCCTTGTCTGAAACTCATCGTCAAGTATTTCTAGCTTGGTGGTTACTTCCTTCATTGCTGCCTGATACTGGCATTGCACAGAGAAAAAGTCATCCACCATCTTTTGAAATTCGTTGGTCATCCGCAGCATGCGTTCCTGTGAGGTTGCCATGTTTCACCCGCCTTTCAAGGGGTGCCGTTCTGAGGGCTGACGGGCAGCTCCACCATGAAAGTGGAACCCTCGCCCGGTTGGGATATAGCGTCAATATGTCCGCCAAGAATACTCAGTATTCGCTGCACCAGATAAAGGCCGATGCCTGTACCTTCGGTAGCGCGGGAAGAGTCTGCCTGATAAAACCGCTCAAATATATGCTTCAGTGTTTCACTGTCCATTCCGCTGCCGGCGTCTTTCAGTACAAAGTGCAATTCACCGCGGTTCTCCTCTAATGCCGCGCGGATCACGCCGCCCTTCGGCGAGAACTTCACCGCATTTTGCAGCAGATTTGTCCATACCTGCATCAGAAGGTCTGCATCCGTATCCGCTCTTACTGCAGGAAGGCTCAGATCCCAGTCGATCCTCTTTTCGTTCCAGATCGGTTCCAGGCGCAGAATAACCTGCCTGATCTGCTCATCCACCCGCACGCTTGATATCTCGGCAGATGTCGCCTTTTGCTCCAAGGCGCTCAGTCGAAGCAGGGTGTTTGACAGGCGGGAGAGTCTGTCACTCTCCGCAGCGATCACATCCACGAATTCCTCCCGCTGCGCGTCTGTCAGCCCAGGCAGCTTCAGCATCGCTGCGTAGCCGCTGATCGCGGCGATCGGAGTGCGGAATTCGTGCGAAAGGTTGGCAATAAAATCCTTTTGCAGCCAGGCTGTGTGCCCCAGACTCTCAGCCATCTGGTTGAAGCTTTTCATGAGCTCTCCCACTTCACCGCCTTCGTTTTCGGGCAGCCGCACATCAAAGTCCTGGGCCGCTACAGCTCGTGTAGCCTGCGTCAGACGGGTGACCGGCCGTGAGATGCGGCTGGAAACGATGGCGACCATCAGCAGAAAGATCGCTGCAAATGTAAGACAGACGGTGATCACCCTCATGGAAAGAGAGACAAACAGATTATATCTGGCAGACGGCTGAATACAATAAGTAGTATCTTTCAGTTGAACGCATGTGACCGGCAGTGTGCCAAAGGAGCCCTGCAGCGTGACATATCCCTGCCTGGCCAGCACCTGCCTGGCTGAGGCGGAAAGAATGGATGCATCCAGGAGCAGGCTCACATACAGCTTGTCAGAAGAAGAAAGGCGCAGGATGTCCTGAACTGTCAAGGGTGTTGAGCTTTCCATTTGCAGCATGGTCTCCGCAAGCTCCGCTTCGTCTGCGCTCAGCTCTCCACGCAGGTTATAGCGGCTGATTCCGTAGGAAAAAACCATAGCCACGGCGCTGGCTACCAGTGTGCAGGCCATCAGGATGGAGACCACTCTGGAACGGAATGACCAGAAATTCTTTCTTTCGCGCAGTTTAACCATGGCTCTTTTCCGCCTTGTAGCCCAAGCCGCGCACCGTCACGATAGTGAAGTCGGGAAATGCCTCGCACTTTTCCCGCAGACGCTTGATGTGCACATCAACCGTTCGCTCATCGCTCTGCGTATCCATCCCCCATATTTCATCCATCAGCTGTGTGCGTGTAAAAATCTGTCTCGGACTGGAGAGCAGCTTGAAAAGCAAATAAAACTCCTTCTTTGGCAGGGTCAGCTCCTGATCCCCTCTTGTTACGGTCAGCCGATCGTAATCCAGCACGGTCTCGCCGACGGTCAACTGATGGCTGGACATTACCTGCGCGCGTCGCAGCAGCGCGGAGATATGCAGCAGCAGCTCATTCAGGTCCACCGGTTTTGTCAGATAATCATCTGCACCGGCACCGAATCCCCGCCTCTTGTCTTCCAGAGAATCCCTTGCCGTAACCAGAATGATCGGCAACATCGGATCACTGCGGCGCAGTTCCTCTGTCAGCTCCCAACCATCCATCACCGGCATCATCACATCAGCCACTACCAAATCAGGCATGATGTGCTCCATCAGCGTCAGGGCTTCTTCTCCGTTGGATGCCAGCATTGTCTGATAACCATTCAGTGTCAGAAAGGTGCCGATCATCTTCTGCAGTGCCGGGTCATCCTCGACGACCATGATCTGAAACATATGATCCTCCACGTGATTGTTCTGTAATTATTTCACCACTTTTAGCATAGATTGTCAAGGTGAACTGTACGTGAAATTGGCAAGTCACCGCTGCAGCGCGCAAACAAGCCTACCTCATGGACAGTGGATCAATTCCATTGGTCTTTGCTCTGCCGAAGAGGGATCAATATGAAAGCAGTGAATCAAATTTGCGATATATCGGATTATTTGTTATAATCAACTGTCGCATCCCGACCTTCTGGAAGCTTCAAAAAGGTCAAAGATGGTCATCCGTTTTCCCGGCAGCACAGACAAGGGAGGATCTGCTATGAAAGTCATCGAAACACCCAAAGCCCCTGCAGCAATTGGCCCCTATTCACAGGGCTTCGTTGTCGGCTCCATGGTGGTTGTATCCGGTCAAATCCCCGTAGTACCTGAATCCGGACAGATTCCGGAAGGTATCCAAGCTCAGGCAGAGCAGGCCTGCAGGAATGTAGGGGAAATACTGCTCGCAGCAGGCACTGATTATTCAAAGGTTTTCAAAACCAATTGCTTTCTGGCGGATATGAGCGATTTCAAAGCTTTCAATGAGGTTTATGCCAAACACTTTATCTCCAGGCCTGCCCGCAGCTGCGTCGCGGTGAAGGCGCTGCCGCTGGGCGCGCTGTGCGAAATCGAGGCTTACGCCGAGCTTTGATTGCCATGCGGCAAAGAAGCGTACCCTGAGTTTGAGCATAATCGTTCAGTCCATATCATACTGGCAAAAAGCCGCACCGTTTTGATGGGTGCGGTTCTTTTGTGAATATGTCACGGCTGTCACAGCCCGCGAATCAAGGCGTATTCTCTGTGGCTGAATGGCGGTTCTATCTCTTGTATAATCAGCCGTGCAGCACTACTGCCTTTGGGCTTTGCTGCTGATGTGCAGCATACAGCAGTACAATAAAAAGCCCTATACACACGCCGACAAAGGTGCCAACGCTGTCGAACATCACGTCCCCGAACTGGGCGCTTCGTCCCGGCACAAGCATCTGGTGAAGCTCGTCCGTACACGCATACAGCACACATGTGAGACCAGCCTTTATCACAGGGTATCTGAAGGGCAGCGTCTCATAAAAGAGCGTCATGAAGCAGCCAAGCAGCATATATTCAAACATGTGCGCCGCTTTTCTCACGAAGAAGGAAGCGAGCTCCAGCAGAGCGCTCTTTTCGGCAGGCGTGCGCAAAGCGTAATCATGAACTATTCTGCTCACCAGCATCTCGGTGAGCGGGGCACTGTCCGCGCCGGACCGGGATCCGTCTTCAGCTGAAAAGACAAAGATCATCACCATGATCGCGGCGGTGATAATGCCAAAGACCAACCGCAAGCGTGTATTTTCCTGAAATGGTCTCATCTTCATTGCTCTCATATAAGTCCGGCAAAGTGATACATCAGAAGCCCGGCAGCAACTGCCGCATTGAGCGACTCCGCTTTCCCTGTCATCGGTATTCTGACATGGCATGTCGCAGCCGTCTTCACTTCCTCAGAAACTCCCCTGCCCTCGTTGCCGATCACAATGATGCGGCATTCACTGCCCGAGTGCAGTACACCTTTCTGGAGTAGCTCTCCGTCCAACTGGCTGACAATGATTTCTGCTCTTTTGCCAGCCTGCATCAGCCATGCGAGCAGGCTGTCCACAGTTTCCACCGGCAGGTGAAAGTGACTGCCCATTCCGGCCCGCAGCGCCTTTGAACCCCAGGCGTCAGCGCACTGTCTGGACAGAACTACCCCCTGAAAGCCCGCTGCGTCCGCTGTTCGGATCATTGTGCCCACATTGCCGGGATCCTGTACTGCGTCAAGCGCCAGGATCAGCCCCTTTGGCTGTACATGTGGCTCCTCCAGATAAAAGACACCTGCGATGCCCTGGGGCGTTTTTGTTTCGCAAATCGACTGGAATACATCATCAGGCAGCTGGTAGGAGACAGGCACGTTGCCTGCATCGCCGAGCCTGCCCTTGTAGCTTTCAGCCATCAGCAGCTCGCGGCACCTGAGTCCCGCAGAAAGAGCCTCTCCTGTCAGCTTATCCCCCTCCAGCAGCACCAGCCGGTGCTCTCTGCGGACTCTGATTTCCTTCAGGCTTCGCCAGAAAACGACATTCGGATTCTTTCTGCTGGTGATGTTCCGGACTTGATCAGACATGCGCACCCCACCTCAATCTGTCATGCTGAATCCCTTTCCGATGATTTCCCCTGTGTTGGTAATCAGCAGGAAAGCGCTCGGCTCAATGGCCCTTATATACTTTCTCAGCTCAACCGCCTGCCGCCTGCTGACGACCGTGAGCAATATCGCCTTCTCTTCGTGAGAATAAATGCCCAATCCCCGCACCCTGGTTGCGGAGCGGTTCAGCTTCGTCATGATAAATTCTTCGATTGGCTGCGGATTGCTTGTAATAATGTGAAAGCATTTGTGAATATGGATATTCTCAAGCACCATGTCCACAAGCAGCGATTTCATCACCAGGCCGAGGATTGAGTACAGGCCCGTCTTCATACCGAAGGCCACGCAGGCCATCACTGTGATGATGCAGTCGGACAAAAGCAACGCTCTGCCAATATTCAAAGAGGAATACTTTCTGAGGATCATGGCGACAATATCCGTACCGCCGCTGGATGCACCGATATTGAAAAGAAT
The DNA here is from genome assembly GCA_946407745.1 of uncultured Clostridia bacterium. Classification (GTDB taxonomy): domain Bacteria; phylum Bacillota; class Clostridia; order Christensenellales; family Aristaeellaceae; genus RUG11272. Next base: position 39,041 of record CAMJPQ010000010.1, on the reverse strand, counting down.
TGCCGAGCCGATGGCCGGAAGCGACACCGCGAAAACCAGTTCCAGCATGGGCTGGTCCGTCATGGGAGCTGCCATCGGGAATATGTGCTCAAGGATCCATATCAGCCCGCTCTGCAGCAGGCTGACGTAGGCTGTTTTATAGCCGAAAGATGGGCCGATAAACGCATAGCCCAGCGCAAGCAGCGCGACATTAATCAGCAGGCTGAACGTGCCTGGGGAAATGGACGGGAAATAATGCGCTGAAATGACGGAAATGCCGCTGACGCCGCCGGTGGAAAAGTTGTTGGGAAACTTGAAAAAGTAGATGCCCACAACCATGATCAGCGTGCCCAAAGTCATCTTTAGCATTTCTGACAGATGTTCTTTGGCCTTTGCATTCATGCTTTGATTCCTCCTGACGGCGGCATGCGGTGTGAGAGTGAAACTGCGGAAAGCGATTCTGCGATCAGGGGCAGCTTCTTTGCCAGGGGCAATTGTATGGTCTCGCTGAAGTGCCGGAAGGCTGCCTGCGCCTCGTCTGTCATCAGGCCTGTTGCTGTGTCAAAGACTCCGGGGTAGAGGAGATTCGTTGCCTGGGGGAAGGCCGCATGGAACAGCAGCAGGAAGTGCTCTGTGATATCCATTCCGTTGGCAGCTGTCACTTCCTCGTGGTCTGCCCACCGGTCAGCCGGCAGCAGATCAGACGCACTGCCAAGGGCAGCCTCCTGGCCAGGCACCTCGCTCATTGAGAGCTGTATCCTTTTGACAGGGTGATCAGGACGCATTGGCAAGCGAAGGAACCGCATCAGCTGCTGCCGCAGCCCGGGCAGCAGCAAGGAAAACGGAAGTGCTCCTCTCCCGCACAGCTCAAAGGTCACTACAGGTGGGAACCTGCCTGAAAACACGGCGTCATCTGCAGCAGTCTCCAGCATCATGCCGGCGAGTGTCAGCACCATTGCATATCCCCTCAGCATCAATGCCGTGGAGTAGCTGAGGATGCCGCTTTGCGCCTGCTGCATGCAAAATGCCATCGTTTCGTTCAGGTGTGTGCCATACATGCAGTCCAGTGAGCGCCAGATCTCTCCGCTGGATGCGCTGCTTTCGCTGTCGGCTGCCTGAGCGCGCTTCAGTATGTCAATGATCTGATGAAGCTCAGCAAACGGAGCAACAGGGAAGTCCTCCTTCAGTTTTTCTGGATATGCCTGAAAGAAAGGAGCGAAATAAGCGGCAATGCCTCCGTCCAGCGCTATTTCGGCCGCAGGGCGGTCAATGCCGGGCACCCAGAGAGCGAGTGTTGTCGTGGCGCTGCCGATATCGCAGAAGAAAACAGTGGAAGTCTGATTGAAATGCGTTTTTCTCAGCCATTGCGCCGTCGCGGCTGAAGAACGGAAAAATCGCAGCATCTCTCCGGGCATGCGGCGAAGGCCGGTGGTCTCTTCCGCCCATTCCGCCGCCTGAAGACAATCCTGCCTGAAGCGCTCAATATCCTCCTGCTCATAGGCCGCAGGATAAGGGAAACGCCACTGTACGGTCTGTGCGCCAAGCATCACTGCGTGCAGGGAAGCAAAGAGCAAAGCTTCCCGGATCAGAACAAGGCGCATGGCACGCCCTTCTTCATCCTCGCGCCACATCAGGCAGGATTCCGCCTTCTCGTCAGTCAGTGCAGCAGGCTGCAAAGCCACTGAGGCGTCCTGCAGTGGTTCAGGCTTCGATGCAGAAGGATTGCCGCAGAGGACTGTCGACGGAAAGATGGCAGAAATCGCGCCAGGCAGCCAGTCCGCTGCATTCGAAGTCCCCACAGTGTGCAGGAGGGTTCTGAGCAGGGCAGGCATCTCAACCGGACTCAGCTGACCGTTGACGCTGACGCAGCAGGCTGTGCCGGATGTGCCAATGTCAACACCTGCGATCGCTGTCCCGCTCTCTTCCGGTAGATACGGCTGTGCTGATGACAGCAGAACCCCTAATGATTTGTCCCCACTGCGTACCAGCAGCAGTTCCGGGTACTGCTTTGTTGTGCGGAGCGGCTGTTCATGCTCACCGCTTATGGGCAGCCAGCTTCCGTGGTCATACACATAATAGGAGAATTCCCCGGAAGCGTACAGCCACCAGGCGTGCCAGCGGCTGTCCGGAAGCGGTACGCCGGGCCATACCGCACACTCCACTGCACTTTCCGGCATAAACTGCTCCGAAAGGTGGTAGGCTCTCTTCAGACGCACTGCGCTTTGCCCTATAATGGTCAACGTGACCTCAATCAGGCCGACGGCGCCGCAGCGAATCTCGGTTTTATCAAAAGCTACTCCCCTGCCGTAAGGCTTCCCTTCCACCGTGCAGGCCGCTAGCGCGGCGGAAAGGGGCGGCAGCACCAGACCCTTGCGGCCCTGCGCATCAATTGACAGTAGGTTGTTCATCTGCTCACTGTCGCATTGCCCGTTTGGCACAACGGTCAGGCGGTCTGAAAAGGGCTGCGCTACAGCGTGCACAAGTTCAGCGCCAAGCAGCTCTTCAAGCAGCGATGCGAGTGCCGGCTGGGTTATATCAAACGGCCAGGAAAGCTCCAGAACTGCGGGAGGGACAGCGGCGGCAGCACGGGCGTCGGAAACCATCTGTTCAAGGCATGCTGTCAGCAGCGGCAGAAGCTCTGCTCTGCGGGCCTCCGTATAGGAGATGAGCCGATCGCTCCAGCTTTGCCTGTATGCCGGGGAATGCTGAGCAAGCAGCTGCTCCTGCGACCAGGCATCTTCCAGTGCCGCAGCAGCTTCTTCGCCCTGCAGCAGCTCGAAGCCGATATCAGGTCGGAGCGCGGCAAAGGGAGTCCCTTTCCATGACCAATAGCCATCCGGCTCAAAGCTTTGTTCGTCCCTCGGTATCCCCCACGCGTTCAGCAGGGCAGAAGCACAGCCGACGCAGGCATGCTCGTGGTAAGACAGCTCGTCCAGTGCATTTTCAGTGGATGAGAGCCCCACGATGACATGAACTGCTTTTTGCCACTGCGCCATTCCGGCCCCTGTGGCTGCATCGGTCCGCTCGCTGTCAGTCTGCTCCATGGCCCGCAGAAAGCGCGCTGTTTCCCCGCCGGCCAGTATGCCTGCCCGCAGCATTTCCTCAAGGTACTGCTCCAGCAGAGCGCGCTGTGCCGGCCTCAGTGCTGGGCTCGGGTCACAAAAGACCTGCTTCCGGGTGTCATACCAGCAGGCTTCAGTGTCCAGAACTACCGCCATGCCATTGACATCTGCGGCGGGAATGATACCCAGTTCATCATCCGCCGTACCGATTACAGTCCGCGCTTCACTGTTCCTGAGAACCAGAAGGGACAGATGATCTTTCCCGAGCGACCTCAGCACAGCTGCGGCAAGGCTTGAGCCCGCTCCGTCGATTGATTCAATGCTCAGCGCTGTCCCTGAAACAGAGGGAAAAGCACCTGCGAGCAGTGCGGCAGCAAGGCATCCCCGCCATTGCGCTGCATCGCCGTTCTGCAGCTTATCCGCAACACGTGCCCTGAGGGCCAGAGTATCCGGCGGTACAGCTGCCTCGCAGCGCATTGCCCCGGCAATCTCCGCGATGAACTGCTCCGGATGCAGCGCAGATACAGGGCCAACACCTGTGGCAACGCTGGGAACGGCTGCCTCATCCGGCAAAAAAATCAGTCCTACCTGCGTACTGTCAGTCATAGCGCATCACCCCTGCTGCTCGTAGTTGCCGCAGAAAAGCCGCGTGTCCAATCTCATCTTTCTGTGCCGCCTTCATCGCAGGAGAGACTGAACACTGCCGTAAAAAAGGTCGCGGTTGGATCCGGAGATGCTATCTCTGCCGCCAAACGGCTCAGTCGGCTCTGCGCCATCTCCGGTGCAGTCTGGCTGAGCGGCCAGTGCCCGCCTGCTTCCTGCCGCAGCAGTCTGATCTCCCTGCCGCCGGCTTGAATGATTCTTTGCAAATAGCTCAACTGAGATGAGTCAAACAGCAGGCTGCCTGACGTCACTTCATCCTCGAGCGGCGGACGGCTGCTGATATCCGGCGCCAGTGCGGCTTTGGCATCTCTCTGGGCACACGCGGTCCGTCCGTCCATCGCCACCAGATGATGCTCCAGCAATTCCATCCTGCTCTGAGCGGCCACGAGCAGCGCACTGTCTTTTTCGCTCGCAAATCTGGAAGCCTCTTCAATACGCGTTCTGGCATGGGCCAGCTGCGCCCTTGCCTCGTCCGCTTCCTGCCGGCAATGCTGCAGCGCCTCATCCAGCATGATGCGCTGCATTCTTCCACCGATATGCTGATTCATCTCTTCCTGTGTTTTGTACAGGGCCAGCAGCTCCTCGCGCATCTCATGCAGCTGCCGCAGCGCTTTCTCCGCGTCGCTTTCCTCTTCTTCTCTCCGATGCACTACATCTTCGGTGTCCATGCCGCTCTGTTTCAGATCGTACTGAAGCTGGCTGATTTCTCCTGCTTTGTCAAGAATCAGAGCATAATGAGCCGATGCAGTCTCCCGCGCGTTTTGCAATCCCTCAGAGGAGCGCAGCGGCATCGGCAGTGTACACTGCACCTCACTCAGCCACAGCACGTAAGCAGCTAAAAACTGCTGCGCCTGTTCCACCTCACGCGCTGACTGCGCCCGGCCTTCCTCTGTAAGGTGTTCTTTTTTCAGAAAGCACACGTTGTACCAGTTGACCAGTCGGTCTCTGAGCCAGTTGGGGTGGGTCAGCATTGAAGCAGCTGCAGGGGCAAATTCTGTCAGCATCAGAAAGGAGAAACTGAACAGGTGCTGATAGGCTTCCCTCCAGCGCTGCGCGTCTTCTCCGAAGGCATCCCAGGTTACATCAGAAAGCGGCACACGGAAGGTAAAGGGCCCCTGCCTGCCCTTCATCATGAAGTGAAGAGCTGCCGCACTCAGCCAGTCCACAAAATGCGCGCCCCGATCTTCTGCCCAGCAGTCTCTGGGCAGACCGATGACCGCAGTGTTATCCCGCAGATGTTCAAGCAGCAGAAGCGCCGCCTTCGCGGAGGGAGCGCTCTCTTTCTCTGACACGGGAAGAAGCAATACTGTTTTCATGTTCTCAGGCGGCAGCTGCGGCCCAAGCCATTCCAGAAGCTTGTGCAGGCCGGCTGCACTGACCGGCTCACCCAGCGCACCGCACACAAGCAGGGAATACGCGCTCTCTTCACGGCTGGCCCTCTTTACAAAGCGCCTCAGTGTGTGCTCCTCTTCCGACATCAGCAGCTGTTCCCAGGTCAGTGCGGCCGCAGGCCCGTACCCGTTTAAAGGATCTTCCGATGCTTCACCCGCAGTGAAGAGCTGCTGTATCAGCCATTGGTCCTTTACTGAATTGCATTGAGCGGACAGGGGTACCATATGCTCCCGCGCCGGCCACACCTCAGCAGATACTCTGGCGGAAAACCCGGCCTTTGGCGCATGCTTCCTCAGCATATGCGCCGAAACGGTGCTGTATTGCCCGCACAGCTCGGCAAACGAGGCTTCCTCCTTTTCCGAGGGGGCAATCAGAAGGAAGTTCATCTCTTCCGCGTCCACCGCGCCGCAGGCCAATGCGAAGAGCATTGCCCTGGCAGCCCTCACGCCTCCGTCACCGACGGCAATATAGTAACAGTTCATTAGCGTCTCCTCGCGGAAAGGGTGAATGTCAGAAAAGCGCGGCCACTGCTGCGCGCCGCGCTGAGAACTTACTGTTTATCAGAATAACCGTCAGGATTCAGCGATTGCCAGTGCCACGCATCGCGGCACATATCTTCAAGGCTGCGCTTTGCTTGCCAGCCGAGTACTTCTTTCGCCTTGGTCGGGTCCGCGTAGCAGGCTGCGACATCTCCATCCCTTCTTGGTGCAATGACATAGGGAATCGGGATGTGATTGACGCGTTCGAATGTGTTGATGATATCCATCACACTGTATCCGATGCCTGTTCCGAGATTGAAGATTTCGCAGCCGCTGTGACAACCGGCATAATCGCAGGCTGCAACATGGCCGGCGGCCAAGTCCATCACATGGATGTAGTCCCGCACTCCGGTGCCGTCAGGAGTTTCATAATCATTGCCGAAAACGGACAGCTTTTCCAGATGCCCGGCTGCCACCTGGGTGATGTACGGCATCAGGTTGTTGGGAATGCCGTTCGGGTTTTCGCCAATCAGGCCGCTTTCATGTGCGCCGATCGGGTTGAAATACCTCAGCAGGACAACACTCCAGTCCGGGTCCGCCTCTGCGATGCCCATCAGGATTTTTTCAATCATATACTTGGTCCAGCCGTAAGGATTGGTGCAGCCCTTGCAGAACATGTCCTCCCGGAGAGGAACTTCGTCCGGAACGCCGTACACTGTTGCGGAGGATGAGAAGACAAGCCTCTTGCAGCCGTGCTTCGCCATGGTCTCACACAGTGTCAGCGTAGCGTCCAGGTTATTGCGATAGTATCTCAGCGGTTGGTGCACGCTTTCGCCCACCGCCTTCAGGCCGGCAAAATGAATGACTGCATCGAAGGTATTCTCGGAAAAAATACGCTCCATCGCGGCGGAATCAGCCACATCAGCCTCGTAGTACGGCACTTCCCGTCCGATAATGCGCGCTACTCGCTTCAGTGCTGCTGGCTGACTGTTGCAGAAATTGTCAACCACTGTCACGTCATGTCCCGCGTTGCAGAGCTCCACGATGGTGTGCGTGGCAATATACCCCGCGCCGCCGGTCAACAGTATCCTCATTGCATTCCCTCCGCTTGCCTTTATATGATTTCCGGATAAAAGCCGGTTTCATGCAGTTCCTTCAGCCGCCGCACCACCAGCGGCCTGTCTTCCTGGTATGTTACTCCGAACCAGGTTGCGTGCGTATTCAGCACATCCACCTGCAATCCTTTTTCCTTCATCAACGCATCTACAACAGTGGGAAGAAGGTATTCCTTTTTCATTGGATCGCCCTCCTCCGAATGGAGGAACTGGCTCAGATGGCGTTCCAGTTCAGGGAACAGCGCCGGCGTAAAGCCAAAGAAATTCATGGAGACAAGCGCATCCGGGGGCAAAATACTCCCACTTGGATTGGTGCCGTATTCTCGGATTAGTCCGTCCTGATCAAGACGGATCTGATAAGTTTCTGTCACAGACAGCAGATGGCCGGCTTCGTCTTTTTTGCAGATGCCACGTGTCACGCCGCCGTTGGCGGAAACAGTGTTCTTCAGGTCGTAAGCCACCATGGAAGCTTCCAGACGGGTCGGTGCCATTCCAGACAGTGAGGCTGCCATCCCAGCGAAAGCGTCTCTTCCGTAGTAATCATCCGCATTCAACACAGCGAATGGCTCATCAATGCAGTTTCTTGCGCACAGAACAGCATGGGCGGTACCGTAGGGCTTTGTCCTGCCGCTCGGGGGAACAAAGCCATCCGGAAGGCTGTCGAATTCCTGGCAAGCGTAAGCAACATCGCATTTCCGGCCGATTCTGTCGCCGACCATCTCTCTGAAATCAGCCAGCATGGCCTTTCTCACGACGAAGACGACTTTGTTGAAGCCGGAAAGCAGCGCGTCGTGAATGGAGTATTCCATCAGAATCTCTCCGTGAGGTCCAAGGCGGTCAACCTGCTTGTTGCCGCCATACCTGGACCCCAGCCCGGCGGCCATGATCAGTAGCGTTTTATTCACCTTTTGTGATCTCCTCTCTGGAATTATCATGTATGCTCAATTCTCCGAGGCAAAGCCCTCTGTTGAGTCCGGCTTGAACAAAACTGTCAGCGTTCTGAACAGCAGCTGTATATCCAGCCAGAGGGAGAAACCCTCAATATACAGCATGTCCAGCATCAGCTTGTCTTCAGGCGAAGTATTGTAGCGCCCCTCTATTTGTGCGTACCCGGTCAGCCCAGCCTTCATCTTTTCCCGATAGGCAAAAGTCGGCAGCTCAGACTTGTATCGCCTGATGTTTTCCAGCATCTCCGGCCGGGGTCCGACCAGTGACATGTCTCCTTTAACTATATTCCAGAGCTGCGGCAGCTCATCCAGGCGTGTCCTTCTCAGGATGCGCCCGAGCCTGGTGACCCTGCTGTCCTCGGCGGTTGCGGAGTGCGCTTCCTCCTCACTTGCACTCATCGTGCGGAATTTCAGTATTTCAAATGTCCTTCCGTCCATGGTCAGGCGCCGCTGTCGGAAAAAAACACTCCCGCCGTCAGAAAAATGAACCGCGAGGGCGATCAGGCCAATCAGCGGAGAGAGCAGAACAAGCACCAGTGAAGACAGGAGGATATCGGCGCATCTTTTGATGATCCTCTGTTCCGGCGTGATTTTTACGCCATCCATTTCCAAAAACGGGGCATCATCAATGACCAAGATCTCAGAACGTGCAAGGACAATATCATGCAGCTGTGCCTTGCATATCACGTTTTTTCCCTTCTGATAGCACTGCCGCAGCAGCCTGGTCTGCACATCCTGTGTCAAGCCGACAAGGAATACGGTTTCCGCGCGATTAATCCTTTCTTCGAGCTCGGAATCGTCAGCCGATGCAGTCTCGGCAATGCGCCACTGAAGGCGGAAGCGTGATACCTTCTGCAGCGCACGTTCGAGCTGCTCCGCATGATTCGCGATCAGCAGGGATGCAGACGGCTTATGATAATAAAAATATGCTCTGTTGCCAACCCTTACCAGCAGGCTGATCAGCAGTATTTGCAGCATGATGGACAGCAGCAGCCACAGGAAATCTGTCCCGAACAGCTCCAGGTGTTCATTGGCGTTGGAGTTTGTATTCATGATCTGCAACTGCAGATAGGTGACAAGGTCCGTCATTACACAGGAAAGAGAAAGACCCGAGATGATCGGCCGGTTCTTCTTTCTTCCCACGTCATAGCCGCCATAGATCGCGTGCATGGCTGCCGTCATACTCCACCAGGTCAGGAGCGTAGTGGCCAGAGTGCGGCTGAGATGCCGAAGAGGCCAGTTTTCTATAGACATCAGTAAAAAAAAGATGGCGAATGATCCAAAATAGTGAAGGCATCGAAGCAAAAAAACAATCAGATGGCCCAGATGCTTCTCCGTGTCTTCTGATGTTGTCTGCATCATCTCTCCTCCTTTCTGAATTATTATACCTCTGCAGATGTAGCGTGTCAAGCTGAGTAAGAATAAGGAAGGAAATGATCGTGACGACAGACTTTGGTATGTTTGGGTTAAATCAGACCGTTTCATCCGCTGTAAATCTTTTTGTCTTTTCGCCTAGCTCGTTGCTTTTTTAGCGACGTGTGGTATACTCTTATTATTAGGCTCTGAGAGGAGGAGAGCGCTTGCACGATGCACAGTGGTTCAGCCGAATGGCGCAGCGGCTGAAGTCTGCGGGCAGCCCGGTTTCTCTGATTCCTCCTGGCCAGGCAGTGCCTGAAGGTGCCTTGCTGAAAACGCTGCATCCTTACAGCTGGCAGCTTTCAGTGCCTGCTGCGGAGCCGGGTGCAAAAGCACTGCTGGAGGTAGCCGCTGCCTTTCTCGCCGCAGATGAGCCCGGACCAGCCACTTTGTCCCCCGGTGAACGTTTTCTCCGCTTCCTGTCTTTACCGGAGAATGCTGCTGAAGCATATTCTCCTGCTGATCTGGGACTAAGGGAGAATGATCCGCGCTGTGTGATGCTGCTGAAGGGGGCAGACAGCCAATCCGGCTCTTTGCTCGCGGAGGAAACACCTGTGGTGGCTGGTGAAATCCTCATCCCCTACGGAGAGGACAGCGCAATTCTTGTAAAGAACCTGAAGCTCAGCGACGAGGATGAGGTGGCAGAATATGCACAGGCACTGGTTGAAACGATGACCCAGGAGGTTGGCTTGCCGCTGACCATCGGCATCGGAACCAAACGTGAGACGGTCCGGGAATTGCCCGCGAGCTTCAGAGAAGCCGTGTCCGCTGTTCAGCTCGGCCAGACCTTTCACGGGTCCGGAGGCGTTTATCGTTATGACCGCCTGCTGCTGGAACGCTTTCTCTCTGAAGTGCCGCCGGAAACTCGAGCGCGCTGCGGGGCGCTGCTGTTCAGCCCCTCTGCCGAACGCGTGATGAACGATGAAATGCTGGATACGGCACGTCATTTTCTTGAAAACGATCTCAATGTTGCGGATACGGCGCGCCAGCTCTACATTCATCGGAATACGCTGCTGTACCGTCTGGAAAAGCTGGAAAAAGCGACCGGCCTGGATTTGCGCCGGTTTGACGATGCGATGACCTTCCGCCTGCTGCTGCTCTGCCGGAATGCCGCGCAAAAGGAGTTTCTATGAGAAGAAAGATACTGCTGCTTATCTCCCTTTCACTGGCAGCCTGCCTGCTGACTGGCTGTGCTGCCCTGCCGCTGATGCTGTCGGAGATGTACCCAGCGCCTGAAAGCCCAGCCTCAGCATCTCAAGAAAGCGGCGACACCGTGACGCTGACGCGAGAGGAATATGAGCGTTATAGGAAATTCGACAACCTTCTGCTGATGCTGGATACAGTCAAAAGAGAGTACTACGAGGATGTTGACGAAGAGGCGCTCCTCCAGTCAGCCGCGGCCGGTCTGCTGGAGGGCATCGACGATCCTTATACTTTCTATTACACGCCGGAAGATTATGCCCAGCTCTGGGAGGATGATGAAGGCGAATACGCCGGCATCGGCATTCAGATCACCATCAACTACAACACAAAAATTTGCACCATTTCCCGTGTGTTTGACGGCGGCCCGGCTTTCAACGCGGGTGTGAAGCGCGGAGACATTCTGTACCAGGTGGAGGATTTGATAGTATCCTCTGATAACATTGAGGAAGCCATTGCCATTATGCGGAATACCCCGGGCACGCAGGTGCATGTCACCTTCCTGCGAAACGGCGAGGAGATGCCCTACACCCTCACCTGTGCCACGGTGACCACTACACGAGTGGAGCACAAGATGATCGGCAATCAGGCGGGCTACATTGGCCTGTACGAATTTGCCGGTGACTGTGCAGAAAAATTCGAAGAGGCGCTGAAGGACCTTGAGTCGCAGGGTGCCAAAGGCCTCGTGATTGATCTGCGTGACAACCCGGGCGGATGGGTCTCCGATGCACAGGCAATCGGTGATCTTTTCCTGGATGAGGGCGATCTGTGCTACCTCGAGTTCAAAAACGGCGAGCGGCAGTATTACAACACAACAAACGGCAAAAGTGATATAAAGCTGGTTCTGCTGGTCAATGAGAACTCTGCCTCTGCTTCCGAAATACTGACAGGCGCGCTGCGTGACCGGGCAAACGCCGTGGTGGTTGGCACGAAGACCTATGGCAAAGGTATAGTCCAGAACGTGGAAGCGCTGCAAAACGGCGCAGGCATGCAGCTGACCATTGCCCAGTATTACATGCCGAGCGGTTACGCTGTGCACAAAGCGGGAATCACTCCCGATGTGATCATAGAACAGCCTGAAGAAGATGTCGGAAAGATTTACCAGCTGGCAGATCTTGACGATATCCAGGTAAAAACAGCATTTGAGACTCTTGAAAAAATGCTTGCTGAATGAAGGAGACAGCCGCGATGGAAATGAACATCATCCGCCAGACAGACCCTGAAATTGCCCAGGCGATCGACGCAGAACTGAACCGCCAGCGCTCCCATATTGAACTGATCGCATCTGAAAACTTTGTTTCACCAGCGGTCATGGCGGCCATGGGCACCTGCCTGACCAACAAGTATGCCGAAGGCTATCCCGGACACCGCTACTATGGCGGCTGCGAGTGCGTCGACGTTGTTGAAGATCTGGCCAGGGAGCGGGTATGCCGTCTTTTCGGAGCAGATCATGCCAATGTACAGCCGCATTCCGGCGCACAGGCGAACATGGCTGTTTATTTTGCCATGCTCAAGCCCGGTGACACGGTGATGGGCATGAACCTCTCCCACGGCGGCCATCTGACGCACGGCAGCCCCGTCAACATGAGCGGCAGCTATTTTCACTTTGTCCCGTACGGTGTGTCAGCAGAGACAGGGCGAATTGATTATGATGAGGTTCTGTCCACTGCGCGCGAGTGCAAGCCGAAGATGATCGTTGCCGGTGCCTCTGCCTATCCGAGAGTCATTGATTTTGAGAAGCTGCGTGCCATTGCTGATGAGGTGGGTGCGCTGCTGATGGTGGATATGGCCCATATTGCCGGCCTCATCGCCGCAGGCGAGCATCCCTCCCCTGTTCCTTATGCAGACTTTGTTACCTCCACCACACATAAAACGCTGCGCGGACCGCGTGGCGGCCTAATCCTGTGCAAGGAGCAGTATGCCAAGGCTGTGGACAAGGCAATTTTCCCCGGTACGCAGGGAGGCCCGCTGGAGCATATCATCGCGGCTAAAGCCGTGTGCTTCGGCGAGGCGCTGAAGCCGGAGTTCAAAGCCTATCAGCATCAGATCGTGCTCAATGCCAAGGCACTGGAAAATGCATTCCGCCGCGAAGGCATCCACATGGTCTCAGGCGGCACCGACAATCATCTGCTGCTGCTTGACTTTACAGGAACGGAGATCACCGGCAAATGGCTCGAGAATGCGTTGGAGGAAGCCAACATCACCGTCAATAAGAATACGGTTCCCGGTGAAACCAGATCTCCTTTTGTGACCAGCGGCATCCGCGTAGGTACCCCGGCGATCACCACACGCGGCCTGAAAGAAGAACACATGGACATGATTGCTACATGGATCGCACGCGTGATCCGTGAAGGCGATCAGTGCATCCCTCAGGTGAAGCGCGAGGTTGAAGCGCTCATGGCTGGTTTCCCTCTTTATTGATAAACAACCCATCCAGCAGCCAGCTGGCGGCGGCGTGGATTAGGGAGGTTACTTCGTGACAGACTTCTGGCAGACTTTACAGACTGCAGCGTGGAATGTGACCCACCGTATCGGCCTGGCCGATGTGGTTGATATTCTGATCGTGACCCTGATCATCTATGAACTGATCATGCTGACCCGGCAGACACGCGGCAGCGCCGTGCTGAAGGGCCTGATTTTGCTGCTGCTCGCAACCGGCTTTTCCACCATGCTGGGGCTGACTGCCCTGAACTGGCTTCTGATGCGTGTCTTCAATGAAGTAACGCTGGTGCTGATCATACTTTTTCAGCCTGAACTGCGCAAGGCGCTGGAACAGATCGGGCGGGGCGCCATCATTTCCGGCGGCGCGGAGGACGGAAAAGCAGAACGGGAGAAGTGCATCTCGGAGCTGATACAGTGCATGGTGCATCTCAGCCGCCGCAAGGTCGGAGCGCTGGTGGTCATTGAGCAGAAGACCGGACTGAAGGATATTATCGAAACGGGCACAGAAGTAGACGGCCTTGTCTCCTCACCGCTGCTGGAGAACATTTTCGAGCCGAATACACCGCTGCATGACGGTGCTGTTGTAGTCCGCGGAACACGGGTCGTTGCTGCGGCCTGCATCCTGCCGCTGACAGAGAGCAACAGCGTCAACCGTGACCTGGGTACAAGGCATCGCGCAGCCATCGGCGTGAGCGAGTCTACCGATGCGGTGACGCTTGTCGTGTCTGAAGAGACCGGCATCATCAGCTACACCCGCTCCGGGCAGATCATGCGCCGCTTAAATGAAGACAGCCTTCGTGCCCTGCTGGAAACCATTTACGAGAAACCGCGTCCCAGCCTTCGCAGTGCGCTGAAGAATCTGTTAACAGGAAGGAGGCGCGGCAATGACACAGACAAATCCTGAAAACAACCGGCATTCGTTTGCGATCAGACTGCGCGCAGTTCTTTCCGCATTGTGGCATTCGCTGAAGAGAAACTGGCCATCCAAACTGCTGTCGCTGCTGCTTGCGCTGACGCTGTGGGCCCTTCTGATCACGCAGGACCCCACGCTGACACGCGAGAAAACCTTCAACGATGTCGCAGTGACGATTAACGGTGCGGAAACGCTTCTCCGAAACGGCCTCATCGTAACCAGCGACCTGACGGAAGCATTTAAGGACATTTCGCTGCGTGTGGAAGTACCGCAGATGCAGTATGCCTCTGCTCAGGCTTCCAATTATTCGCTGCGTGTTGATCTAGGCCGTATCAGCTCCTCTGGCCAGCAGGAGGTGCGCATCCTTTCAACCAATTCATCAACCTATGGCACTGTATCGGAAATTGAGCCATCCACAGTGACACTGGACGTGGAGGATTATATAACCCGATACCGCATACCGGTGACGGTTGAAACCAGCGGCAGTCTGACTGACGGCTGGTACACGACAACACCCACGGTGGACCCTTCCATTCTGACTGTTTCCGGGCCGCGCTCTCTGGTGGAACAGATCGTCAGGGCGGAAGCATCGCTGGATCTGAACACGCTCAGTGCCAAGGAGGGCAGCCTGACCACGGCTGTTGCGTTCCGTCTGCTCACCTCCGATGGCACGCCGGTGGAGAGCAGTTTGCTGGAGGTTACCAGCGAGAGTATTCTGATCGATTCTGTGATTCTCAGTCAGCGCCTGTACCCCACAAAGACCATCGACCTGAACAAGGTCGGGCTCTATACAGGAACACCGGCGGAAGGATATGAAATCAAGAACGTGACTATCAGCCCGCAGACAATCACTGCAGCTGCGCCGCAGAGCACTCTGGATACGCTGGATGCCCTTTACGCTGACAGCGCGGTGGACATCAGCGGGATGACATCAAGCTTTAACCGCAGGATACGCGTACGGCAGCCCTCGGAGCTTGTATGGCTGAATCAGGACAGTCTCACTGTTGCGGTAGAAATCGGGCCGATACAGGTCAGCAGAACCTTTGATGATGTGCCCATACAGATCACTGGTGTTGCAGACAGCCAGGATGTCACTGCCGCGCTGACGCATGCCAGCGTAATGGTTTCCGGACCACAGCTGTGGATGAATGATTTCAATTCAGATAACCTGCTGCTGCTTTGTGATGTATCAGGCCTGATGAACGGTATTTACACCCTGCCGCTGCAGTGCCAGATCGACGGAGCGGACGCAGTAGACTATTCAGTAGAGATGTATCCTTCCACCCTGCAGGTCACATTGACGCAGAGAGAGTGAACAGATTTTGACATCATTTACCATTCAGTCGCTCACCACCTTGCTCAGCTGGGTCAGCACCGCAGCCAGAGCCATCTGGGCATTTCTGTCCCGGCCGGAGGGCAGCGCAGCAGGCCAGTGGCTCCTCGCCTACTGGAAGGAATTGCTTGCAGTGATCCTGCTGGTGGGGATTCTTGCGGATGCACTGGTGTATCTTTTTCACTGGCAGCCATGGAGGGTATGGGCAAGCTTTATCCGAAGGCATCGGCACTCAAAGACGTCTGTATCCAGGAAAGATGGCTCGCCCGCAGCTTCTGCTAATTCGGACTTGCAAGCAGGGCTGTCCACAGCAACAAAAGCACGGCTGCGTGTCACCGCGCTGCTGGACCGACTGACAGAGGATGAGCCGGCTACTGTCGCTCTCCCCTATCGCGCCCCGATGCGCAGCAAAGAAGATGCCTTCCATGAGCCGTACATTCCGGAAGAAAGGCAGACAACTGTCGCTTCACACCCCGAACGTCACAGAAGAAAGCCAGCCAGAGGTAGCCGATGATTGCCCTTCCTGATGCGTTTCTGAGCAGCATTAGCCGACAGCTCCACTCGGAGATGCCGGCTTTTCTGGCAACGTATGAGAACGAAGCGGTGCGCGCGCTGCGCCGCAATCCGCTCAAGCCCGTGCCGGACAGTGCGCTTCCGCCTCATGGATTAACAGTCCCATGGGAGCATGAAGGGATTCTGATTCCATCAGACTCCGCGGCGGGCACTCACCCCCTTCACGAGGCCGGTGCCTGGTATCTGCAGGAGCCGGGGGCGATGCTGCCAGTCGCAGTGCTGAACCCGCAGCCCGGAGAAAAGGTTCTTGACCTGTGTGCCGCACCGGGAGGAAAATCAACTCAGATAGCCGGAAGGATGCTTGGACGCGGGCTGCTTGTATGCAATGAGCCGGTCAAAAAACGCGCGATGATCCTCTCGCGCAATATTGAACGACTCGGTGTGACGAACGCGCTGGTTGTTTCAGCAGCGCCCGAAGCTTTGGCCGGGCAGTGGCCGGAGGGCTTTGACGCCGTGCTGGTCGATGCGCCCTGTTCCGGCGAGGGCATGTTTCGCCGCCATCCGGAAACAATCTCGGAATGGTCTCCTCAAATTGCCGAAGGCTGTGCCGTGCGGCAGACCGGTATTCTGGAGGCAGCTTCCATGCTGGTGCGGCCAGGCGGCAGGCTCGTCTACTCCACCTGCACCTTCAACAGCCTTGAAAACGAAGAAAACGTAAAAGCATTTCTTCTGCGACACCGCGATTTTTCGCTGCAGGCGTTCTCTTTGCCGGGTGCTACAGCGCCGGAGGGGCATTTCACCTGCTGGCCGCACCGTGTGCAGACGGAGGGCCAGTTTGCGGCCTTGCTGGTGCGCCATGGTGATGGCAAGGCCATCCTGCCGCCATCAGCGCGCCAGCATCAGCCGGACAGAACCGCCCTGAGGTGCCTTGCATCATTCTGCGCGCAGGCGCCGCGGGCAAATCTCGTCATCGGGAATACATTAGCCTGTCTGCCTTTTTATCCGGACTGCGGCAGGATTCCCGTGCTGCGCGCCGGTTTGCATCTGGGCGAGGCAAGAGAGAATTATTTTATGCCGGACCACGCACTGGCAATGGCCTGCGAACATCCACCTTTCCCATGCGTGCCGGTGTCCGCTGAGCAAGCACGGCGGTTTCAGGCGGGAGAGATACTGCGGGTGGATGAAGGTTTTCAGGGCTGGGTTTATCCGACCTTATCTGGCCTGCCGCTCGGTTGGGGAAAGGCAGTTTCAGGGCAGCTGAAAAACCATTACCCCAAGGGACTCAGACGACCCTGACTCAGCTCTTTTTGCACAATTTACATCCGTTTCGTATAGCATTCACCGGTACAAGAGTGTTCTGCGGCAGATGATATAAGGACGAAAGTGACAACTGAGATTGACAGAGCGCCGAAGCGCAGTCAATTAACAGGAAAACTGAGGCAATACAATGAATCGCGTTCTGGATGAGTCTCTGATCTATGAAATCCTATCAGTAGTTGAGGAAATACCGGCAGGCAAAGTGGCTACCTATGGCCAAATAGCAAAGCTGATCGGCAGGGATCGAAATGCCAGGCTGGTCGGCAGGGTACTGCGCATAGCGGATTATTATGGCGACTACCCATGCCATCGGGTGGTGAACCACGCGGGGCGTCTGGCTCCGCATTTCCCCGGTCAGCAGGAGAAGTTGGCAGAGGAAGGCGTACGGTTTCTTCGGAATCAACATGTGAATATGAAGCGATATCAGTGGGAGGCATGAGCGGTGGATTATCTTCTTCATTACCGCTCACCACTCGGAGCACTCACGCTGGCCAGCGACGGGCTAAGTCTCGTCGGCCTGTGGTTTGACGATCAGAAGTACTTCGGCGCGGGCCTTGAGCAGGCGTGCGAGAATGCGGTTTTGCCCGAATTCGAGCTTGCGCGGCGGTGGCTGGATCTCTATTTCAGCGGCCGTATACCTGATTTTACACCGCCGCTTTCTCTCAGAGGCACTGCTTTCCAAGTCGCTGTATGGGAGACACTCCGCACCATTCCCTATGCCCACACAGCGACCTACGGCAGTATTGCGGACCGCGTTGCCAGGCAGATGAAAGCACCGCGCATGTCTGCTCGGGCGGTAGGCAGCGCCGTTGCGCACAACCCCATCTCCCTGATTGTCCCCTGTCACCGGGTGATCGGGGCAGACGGACGTTTGACAGGCTATGCGGGTGGTGTGCACCGGAAGCAGTATCTGCTGGCGCTCGAGCGCGCCGATAATTAGCTTCGATCGGCCCGCCAAGCTGTTGAGGCTTTGCTGCCTCCCGTTGTGACGCCCGATTGATGGGCTCTCTTTGCCTGCTCAGTCAGAGCATACAATGAAAAAGACCTGCTTATTGCTGCAGGTCCGGCAAGAAGGAACCGTCTGATCTGGCTGTGCCGTCCGGTGTCAGCAGTGAACAGGTGGCAAAGCCCCTGCTCAGATGATGCAGATCGGTGTCCGGCGCAGGTACTTCTGTTCCGGTGTACGGAGCCAGCCAGTAGTATTCATCTCCACGTGGGCTGACCCTGCGCTCATACCGATCCAGGTACATGGCATGGCTGATTTCGCACACGATCGGTTTGGAACACTGCCCCTCCCAATGACGCGGGTAATTGATGCTGCAAACGCACTTGGAAGGAAGGACGGCAGATGCCATATTCTCTGCAAGGCGCACCGAATAGGCAGCCGCGCTGCGCACCTCTGCTTCTGTCATGGTCTCCTCTGCCGACAGCGCAAGCGCCTTCCCCGTCTGGAAGGCGGCCTCTCTGGCTGCGCCGATAGTTCCGCTGACAAAGGTGGAAAGCCCGGCATTGTACCCGCAGTTAATGCCGCTGAGCACGAGGTCCACAGGTCGATCGCACAGCTCCATCAGGCCCAGACGGACACTGTCAACTGGAGTGCCTTCCACCGCCCATGCCTGTGCTGCGCCGGGGAAAGAGGCCCTGTGAACGATCACCGGCTGCTGTATGGTAAACGCATGTGATTTTGCGCTTTGCTGTGCTGCAGGAGCGCTGACCGTGACT
This sequence comes from uncultured Clostridia bacterium, assembly GCA_946407745.1. Taxonomy (GTDB): domain Bacteria; phylum Bacillota; class Clostridia; order Christensenellales; family Aristaeellaceae; genus RUG11272. The sequence goes on along the minus strand of CAMJPQ010000010.1, from coordinate 20,548 downwards.
TCGTGCCCACTGCGGGTGAGCTCTTCGGCCAGTATCCTGAGAAAACTGCTTTGAATACCATCATCATTCACCAGAAGAAAATGCATTTGCGGCACCTCGCTGTTGCGTTGTCATGTAGGATACCCTCGCCAGTTATCTTATCACAGCCGCTTTGCACAGACAAGAGGAAGGACGGAGGAAGCACCATGAATAGCTTGCCCCCTTATCTGGAACAGGCGCTGCTATCGCAATACGGGCCATATGTCGATCAAATCACAGCGGGGTACAGCGCACGACGGCCAACCACTCTGCGGGTCAATACACTCAAAGCCAGCATGGAGGGTGTCACAGAGGCATTGCGGGCACAAGGCATCGCGTATCAGCCGGTCGGTTGGTATACCGATGCGATGGTTTTGCCGACCATGAGTGAAAGTGAGATGCTTTCACTCTCCATCTGCACACAGGGCGAGGTTTACCTGCAGGGACTGACCGCCATGCTGCCGCCGCTTGGGATGAGCTTTCCCCGTGGCTGCTCGGTGCTTGATATGTGCGCCGCACCGGGAGGAAAGACCGCACAGATAGCTGCATTGACCCAGAGCACCGTTTCCATCACTGCCTGCGAGAAGGACAGGTTCCGCTGTGAACGCCTGCGCCACAATCTGAAGCAGCAGGGTGTCCACAATGTCACGGTGCTGCAGACTGACAGCCGTCATCTAGATCCTGCTTTTCGCTTCGATCGCATCCTGCTGGACGCGCCATGCTCCGGTAGCGGCACGCTGTGCCTGCAGGATGCCCCGCGACGGATGGAACAGCAATGGGTGCAGAAGCTGAAAAGTACCCAAATACATCTGCTTGAAAAAGGACTCAGTTTGCTCTCCTCCGGCGGAGAGCTGGTTTATTCCACCTGTTCGATTCTCCGTGAAGAGAATGAAGAGGTGCTTCAGACGGTGCTGCCCCGTTTTCACGCGGAGACAGTACCACTGCCGGAGGAGCTGACCGCCGCAATGCCAAAGCTGCCTGTTGTGGTCCCAAACACACTTTGCGTCTGCCCGACGCCGCTGTATGAAGGCTTTTTTGTAGCCAAAATTGTAAAGGCCTGACAGGTTGCATCTTTTCAAAAAAAGGTGTAGGATAATTCGGGTGCATTTCATTTGAGAAAGAAGGTTTCACCTTGCCGCAGAAGCTGCTTTCTGTTGCCATTCCCAGTTACAATTCTCAAGCCTACATGTCAAAAGCGATTGAGTCGTTGCTTCCACCGCCCGGCTTTGAGAGCACGGTGGAGATCCTTGTTGTAAATGACGGCTCGAAGGATGATACCGGACGCATTGCCGACGAGTATCAGCGCCGGTATCCGGATGTGGTGCGCGCGCTGCACCAGGAGAATGGCGGACATGGCGATGCTGTGATGACAGGTTTGCGAAATGCTTCCGGGCTGTATTTCAAGGTTGTGGACTCTGACGACTGGGCGGATGAGCAGGCATACCCGGAGGTGCTGAAAACCCTGCGCAGCTTTTCAGGCGAGCATGAGCCGATCGACATGCTCATCACCAATTTTGTTTATGACAAGGTCGGTGTCACGCACAAGCACGTAATGAGCTATCACCGGCCTTTTCCGCGAGGCGAGGTATTTTCCTGGGATGACACAAAGTCCTTCCCGCTTGGAGAGTATTTGCTGATGCACTCAGTCATCTACAGGACACAGCTGCTGCGCGACTGCGGCCTGTACCTGCCAAAGCATACCTTCTATGTGGACGAGCTGTATGTATACAATCCGCTTCCTTTTGTGGAACGGATGTTTTACCTGGATGTTGATTTCTATCACTACTTCATTGGCCGTGATGACCAGTCTGTGCAGGAGCAGGTCATGATCCGCCGTATTGACCAGGCGCTGCGGGTGAATAAGCTGCTGTTTGATACAGTGGACCTGGATACGGTCAAGAATAAGCGCCGCAGGCAGTATATGCGCAATTTCCTGGAAATTGTGACGACGGTTTCCTCTGTACTGCTGACCAAAAGCGGCACAGAAGAAAACATGCGGAAGCGGGCTGAACTGTGGGATTATATCCGCAGCACCCGTCCGAATCTTTACCGCGAGCTGCGCCACCGTTTTCTCGGCATCTGTATTCATCTGCCCGGGAGCTTCGGCCGTGCCGTGCTGCTCACGGGCTACAAGCTCAGCCAGAAGGTCATCGGCTTCAATTAAATCGGGGAGGTTGCTCAATGATTAAGCTTTTCGATGGCGGTGTTTACCTCGTTGACGGAACCCGACTTTGCGCTGAGGCAGCGGAAGCTTCACAGCTTTGCGGGAGGGCTGTCAGCCAGGCGGATGCGGCAAAGGGAACCATTGCCTATAGTATACTGAAGGCACATAACCAATCAGACAGCATGGATGTGCTTCGTCTCCGTTTTGATTCGCTTACCTCGCATGATATCACCTATGTCGGCATTATCCAGACGGCGCGTGCATCCGGCATGGAGTCCTTCCCGATGCCTTATGTGCTGACCAACTGTCACAATTCCCTCTGCGCCGTGGGTGGAACCATCAATGAGGACGACCACAAATTCGCCCTTTCCGCCGCGCATAAGTACGGTGGTATCTATGTGCCCCCGAATCTGGCGAATATTCACAGCTACAACCGCGAGACCATGGCCGGTTGCGGCAAAATGATACTCGGGTCTGATTCGCATACCCGCTATGGCGCCATCGGCACGTTGGCCGTTGGTGAGGGCGGCGGCGAGCTGGCCAAGCAGTTGGTCGGCCGCACTTATGACTTTGCCCGGCCTGAAGTGGTGGCGGTCTATCTTGAGGGCACGCCGCGGCCGGGCATCGGCCCGCATGATGTTGCGCTGTCCATTGTAGGCGCGGTGTACAGAAACGGCTACGTAAAGAATAAGGTCATGGAGTTTGTCGGCCCCGGCATCGCTAACCTCTCCATGGAGTACCGCAATGCCATCGATGTGATGACGACTGAGACCACATGCTGGTCCTCCATCTGGGTAACAGACGAGAAGACAAAGGACTATTTGAGAATTCACGGCCGCGAAGATGACTGGCGCGAGCTGAAGCCTGCCTCTGTGACATGGTACGACGGCTGTGTTTTTGTGGACCTGAGCACCATTGAGTGCACCATTGCCATGCCAATGCATCCGTCGAACACCTTCACTATCCATCAGCTGCAGGAAAATGCTGCGGATATCCTCCATGAGACGGAAGTCGCGGCCAATGCGCAGATCAAGGGCGCAAAAATGGAACTCATGCCCAAGCTGCGCAACGGCGCCGTGTGGGTTGAACAGGGAGAGATAGCCGGCTGCGCCGGCGGAACCTATGAAAACCTTTGCGCGGCAGCGGATATTCTTCGCGGAAAGAGCTGCGGCAACGGTGCCTTCTCGCTGAGCGTCTATCCCGGTTCTGTACCTGCGCTGAGCGCGCTGCTGCGCAACGGCTGCGCTGCGGACCTGCTGTCTGCGGGTGTGCTGCTCAGAGAATGCTTCTGCGGCCCCTGCTTTGGCGCAGGCGACTGTCCCGCAAACGGTGAGCTCTCCATACGTCATACGACACGCAATTTCCCCAACCGCGAGGGCTCCAAGCCCGGCGAAGGACAGATGAGTGCTGTAGCGCTGATGGATGCCCGTTCCATTGCCGCCACCGCGGCCAACGGCGGCCGCCTGACTGCCGCGACTGATTTGGATATCACCTACTCAGATCCTGCTTACCTGTATGATAAAAGCCTGTACGAAAAGCGCGTCTACAACGGCTATGGCCATCCGGAACCGGAAGCCGCACTGAAATTCGGTCCGAACATCAAGGACTGGCCGGAGCAGCCGGCACTGACGGACGATTTGCTGGTGAAGCTTTGCGCCTATATTACGGACCCTGTGACCACAACGGATGAATTGATTCCGTCCGGTGAAACGTCTTCCTACCGTTCGAATCCGGAACGTCTCAGTGAATTCACACTCTCGCGCCGGGAGCCGCAGTACGTTGCGCGCAGCAAGGCCGTGCGTGATGAGGAGCACCGTCGCAGGCAGGAGGCAGCGCTCTCAGACGAGGTGCAGTCGGTCTACGCAGCGCTGGAAAAGGCAGGCATCGAGGTGCAGCCAGCCACAACCGATATCGGTTCTGCCATCTATGCGAAGATGCCCGGAGACGGCTCGGCCCGCGAGCAGGCCGCGTCCTGCCAGCGTGTGCTCGGCGGCAGTGCCAACTTTGCAACGCAGTATGCGACCAAACGGTACCGCTCCAACTGTATCAACTGGGGCATTGTCCCCTTCCTGATCGAGCAGCCGGAAAAGCTCCGGCCTGGTGACTATGTCTTCATTCCAGGTATCCGTCAGGCTGTCCTTGATAACAGGTGCAGCATTCCCGCCTATGCCGTCACGGCGGAGGAAGAGATTCGCAGTCTGATACTGTCTACCGGCCCCCTGACGCCCACTGAGCGCAATATCCTCGCTGATGGCTGCCTGATCAACTATTACCGCAATCACAAATTGTCATGAAGCTGACCGAAAACACCGCGATTGTGCTTCGCAACGCCAATTATCGTGAAAACGACCGGATGCTGACGCTGTTCAGCCCTGCGCGCGGCCGCATTGAGGCGGCCGCGCGTGGCTCACGAAAGCCAAAGTCTCCGTTGATTGCCGCCAGCGAGCTGTTCGCTCTTGGCGATTATCTGCTCTACGAGAAAGATGGTCGCAATACCGTGACCTCTGTTCAGCTGACAGAGACCTTCTATCCGCTGCGGAATGATTTTGAACGCTTAACCTGCGGCATGTATCTGCTGGAGACCTGCGAGGCGGTTATCCAGCCCGGAAAAGCGGAGCATGAGCTGTTCATGCTGCTGCTGTATACGCTGAGCCGCCTTGCCTTTTCCGAGCAGCCCTGGCGTTCCCTGCTCACAGGATATCTGATCCATTTTGCCGCGATCCAGGGCTTCCGTCCGCGGCTGAGCCACTGTGTCCGCTGCGGAAGGCGCCTTTTGCCTGATGCTCCGAGATACTTTGATGCACAGGAGGGAGGCACTGTGTGCCCGTCCTGCCGCGTGCGTCAACCTGTGATTACGGCCGGCGAGGTGCAGTTCCTGATGCGCGCGCTTGAGGGCGGTTCCTCCACTTGGGTCGAAAATGAGGGTGAGAAGGCACCTCTCCCGCTGATGCGCGCCTATGTAGAACAGCGCCTGGAAAAGCCCATCCACTCAGGAAAGATGCTGCAATAAGTAAACATGATCCCCGTGCATGTGACCATGCTGTCTATAGCTTATGGTTGCAGCTGGTGTCTCTACAATGTGTACAGGGACGAGGCGATGCATAAGCCAGCTATAAGAAAATCCTGAAAGCAGGTCTATCCTTGCCTTCAGGATTTTCTTGGTGTAGGCCCTTTTCTCAGCGGCAGCGCGCAAACGAAGAATGGATTATGACCGGACCGTGAGATCCCCAACGTATACCAGCAGAGTAGAACGGATTGAAGCAGACAGCTGTTTCGTGCGGTAAAGGAGACCTATGCAGATAAACGCTTAAGGAGATTCTCCAGTATCCGCATGGCGGCTGCCTTACCGTTTGTGCCGATCTCCCCTATTGGGCCGACACAGCTGGGACAGCCCTGCTCGCAGCCGCAGTGTGACACAATATCAAGGCACTTTTCAAGCAGAAGCCTCTGCATGCTCCACGCCTTCTGGCTTAGGCCGATTCCTCCGGGCACATTGTCATACAGCAACACAGTCGGCCTGTCAGTAAACGGGCTCTTTACCTGGTAGATCACATAGATGTCAGTCGGTGAGCACATGAGATACAGCGGCGCGACGATGCGCATCAGGTTCACTACACCCATCATGCCGTTTTTCAGCTCGTCGCTCTCAAACTGTGCGCACACCTCCTCCGGCAGTGTCCACCACACGGCGCTGGTATGCATATCCGTATCGGGCAGCTGCACCTTCCCAAAGCCGAGATTCTCGTGCGTATCAAAGCGTATTTTCTTGAACATGGTCACATGGGCGGTGACCTTCACCTCGCCCAGGGCGCGGTACACCTGGTTTTCCTCGACTTCCTGCTCAATGTCCAGCAGAGACAGACTGATTGACAGATCAGAATCCGTATAATACCCGGGATCCACCTGGCGGATGAAAGCCTTGCAGGCATCAAAGTCCAGCTTCTCCACCTGATATGTCTGTGCCTCGTGAAGGTAAATGGCGTTTTCATGCAGCAGCATGGGGGCAGTAAAGCGGTCCATTTCGCCGACTACGCGGTGATGCGCGGGATCTGTGATGTCGATGATGACAAAGTTTTCCGCGGCGGCGCTGCGAAGGCTGATTTCTCCTGCCGGGAAATCTTCTGCTGCCCAGTGATAGGTGCCGCCCACATGCCGCAGGATGGAGGCGTCGGTCAGATAGCTCATCAGCTCCTCCGGCGCAGGCGCGTTGCCGAAGCTATCCCCGTCGGAAAACGGCAGCTCATAGGCGGCGCATTTGAAGTGATTCAGCAATATATACAGATTGTCCGGATTGAGCAGCGCGTTTTCTGGCGACTGCGACAGAAAGTAATCCGGATGAGATACGATGTACTGATCCAGAGCCGCCGACGATGCGATAAAAAACACGATGCTGGCGGCCTTTCTCCTGCCTGCGCGGCCTGCCTGCTGCCACGCGCTGGCAATCGTTCCGGGATATCCGCACAGCACACAGGCATCCAATGCTCCGATATCAATGCCCAGTTCCAGGGCATTAGTAGAAATAACCGCATCTACCTGCCCTGCCCGCAGCCCGCGTTCAATATCCCTGCGCTGTGTTGGCAGATAGCCGCCCCGATAGCCGCGCACGCGCCCCGCATTGCCCAGCGGATCGCGCACCATATCCTTAAGGTACTTGGTCAGCACCTCGACCTGCAGGCGGGAGCGGGCAAAGGTAATGGCCTGTATGCCATTTTTCAGCAGCAGGCCGCTGATAGCCCTTGTCTCGTTCAGTACGCCTTTGCGGATACCCAGCTGCCGGTTGACCACGGGCGGATTGTAGAACACAAAATGGCGCACCCCCATTGGCGCCCCATTCTTGTCCACCAGATGAACAGGGCGCCCGATCAGCGTTTCCGCCAGCTCCTTTGGGTTGGCGATTGTTGCGGAGCAGAGGATATACTGCGGATGGCTGCCGTAAAAGTCGCACAGCCTTTGCAGCCGACGCAGAACATTGGCCAGATTGGAGCCGAATACGCCGCGGTAGGTGTGTATTTCGTCAATCACAATGTAGCGCAGGTTTTCAAACAGCTTGACCCATTTTGTATGATGCGGAAGAATGCCGCTGTGCAGCATGTCAGGATTTGTCACTACAATGTGGCCTGCCTGCCGCACAGCCTTTCTGGCTGTGGCTGGTGTGTCTCCGTCATAGGTGTAGGTTTTGATGTCCAGCCCGGTTTCCTGAATCATATCGTACAGTTCGCTGACCTGATCGGCTGATAGGGCTTTCGTGGGAAAAAGATACAGCGCCCTGGCATCCTCATTCTGCATAATGGCCGAGAGGACCGGCAGGTTATAGCACATCGTCTTGCCGCTGGCGGTGGGCGTAACTACGGCCACATCCTCTCCTGCAAGAGCGTACTTAATGGCTTCGGCCTGGTGGGTGTAAAGCTGATAGATGCCGCGCCGCTTCAGTACATCTTCCAGCCGGCGGTCCAGCTCTGCCGGAAAAGCGGCATAGGACGCTTCCCTGGCAGGGAGAGTCTCCCAACGCACTACATTCTCCATGAACTGCCTGTCCTGCCGCAGTGTGTCCGCAAGCTGATTCACGTTCATCGGCCAAACCTCCTGTATGAGCTGTATAGATTATAGCATGGTGCATCCTCCGTTTCAATACCATAGCGAAAATATGTTCCCATATTGCTCGGCACGCATAACTCACTTATATCTTTGAAAATCGCTGATCAAAAAGAGCATATGAAATAACAGGCCACGGCTTTGGAACTGTGGTCTGTCTTTGGATCCTGTCAGGAAGCTCAACCTGCGGCTTGTTCAGTGCCTATCTGTCGGCTCAATCACCTGTTCAATGCGCTGTGTCTCTTCGCCGCGAATCTCCTTTAGGCTCTTTCCGGAGCGCAGGCCCACCGCCAGTACAACCAGACCACCGACGAGAAGGGAGAAGTAATAGGTAAAGAAGCGCCACAGAAGCAGGGCGGCAAAGCGTACACCGTCGGGAAACACATGGCTGAAGTAGAGTGAGAATACACCCTCCTGTGCGCCGGAGGCACCCGGCATCGGTGCATAGGCTGCGGAAAGGTATTCCATCACACTCAGCGTGGTCAGCTGCCCATAGGTCGCACCTTTCAAACCAAGTCCGCAATATACAAACCAGATCACGCTCATCAGCAGCATCAGCTGCAGGCCGCCGAACAACAATTGAACGAGCACCTGAAGCGGCTTTTTGACAATCAGATGAACACTGTCATGAAAGGTCTGCGCGGCCTGGAGCCATCTTGCCTTTGATTCTTCAGGCTTTTTTAGCAGCCGAAGCTTTGCCCCGATGCGAACAGCAAGGCCAATCCCCCACTGAATCACAGGGCGGCAGAACACCACTGCGATGAGCAGTGTTACCATCAGTGTATTGTATACATAGCCGACAATCAGCAGCCATTTTGCGCCTTCCAGGTTCTCTGCCACGAACGGACCGTAAGCAATCCATAAAACTGTGCCGATGATGGAGAGCATCGCTTGAAAGGAGATAAAGCGAACAACCAGCGCTGAGGTGGCAATGCCTGTCGGTATTCCTTGCTTGTGCAGGTAGTAAATCTGCATGGGCTGGCCGCCTGTGGCGCCGGGCGTGATGTTGGAATAGTACTGCCCCAGTACAGACACGTAGTAGATATAACCAAAGGACAGGCGGTAGCCCTGCTTCCGCAGAAAATAGTGGATACTTGCCGCATCCATTCCCACAAAGCCCAGATAGGCAAGTATCGACAGAAGTACCCAGCGAAGCCCGAGGTGTGACAGCGCCTCTATGGCGCTCCCAAGGTCAGGATCGCTGAAGCCTATCACCAGGATGATGAGAATCGGTGCAACAATCAATACCAGATTCAGAAGGCGTTTTGTACGCGGTTTCATATATACCCCATCGATTTGATCGAAGTGCTTCTGCGCAGACGCGACTCCGTCTTCACAGGCACGCATTGTTATATACCTGATATATGTTACCACATTCACTTTTTTTTCACAATAGATATGCTTGCAATTTAATCCGTCCCTAATGTACACTTGTGTGACAGCCAGTCAGAAGTCTGCAATACACCTTGCAAAAAAACGCAATCATGGTACAATACTTATGAAAACTGCTGAAGGAGGCAACCGGCATGGCAAGCAAGGTAGGAACCCTGATCAAAAAGGCCCGCACCGGTGCGGGGCTGACGCAGGAGCAGCTGGCCCGCAAGATTTCCGGTCTTTCCGCCGCGGACATCAGCAAAGCGGAACGTGGTGAGAAGGAACTCACGCAGACCCAGCTCAAGCAGATTGCCAAGATCACAGGTGTGACCCAGTCCTCTCTGCTGGAGGCGGCAAAAGGAAGCAAAACCAGCACCAGCGCCTCCGCAAAGGCCACTGCTGCCAAAAAGCCTGCCACACCGGCGAATGCCAACAGCACCATGAAAGTCACTTCCACCGAGCGAAAGCTGGTGGAGTACTACCGCGCTGCGACCTCAGACCAGAAAAAAGCCGCCACCAAGGTGCTCAAAGGCGAATGCGACAGTCAGCTGTCGAGTCTCATCAACACCACCGGCAGCGTTTTTGGGGATGTGGCGCAGGACCTGATCGGCAACCTGGTGGGCAACCTGCTGGGCGGAAAGCGCGAGATGCCGGATGAAAGCGCGGAATGAAAGACTATAAACGAACGAGGTGATTCCAATGTCCGAGTGTACACACGACTGCTCCTCCTGTGGGGTGGATTGTCCTTCCCGTGACCCCAAGAGCCTGCAGGAAAAGGAGAATGCCTACAGCCATATCCGCCATGTGATTGGGGTGGTCAGCGGAAAAGGCGGTGTGGGCAAGAGCCTGGTCACAGGGCTGCTGGCTAGTGAAATGAAACGGCGCGGCCATTCCGTGGCTGTGCTGGACGCAGATGTGACCGGCCCTTCCATTCCGAAAATGTTCGGGATCCACGAAAAAGCGATGGGTAACGAAATGGGCATTTTGCCCGCGGTGACTGCCAGCGGCATTGAAGTGATGAGCGTCAACCTGCTGCTGGAGAAGGATACCGATCCCGTCGTTTGGCGCGGTAGTCTGATTGCCGGTACAGTCAAGCAGTTCTGGACGGATGTGGTCTGGGGCGATGTGGACTATATGTTTGTCGATATGCCTCCCGGAACTGGCGATGTGCCGCTGACGGTTTTCCAGTCTCTCCCGGTGGAGGGAATCATTATTGTCCTCAGTCCCCAGGAACTGGTAGGCATGATTGTCGAGAAGGCTGTGAATATGGCCAGGATGATGAACATTCCTGTGCTTGGCCTGGTGGAAAACATGAGCTACTATCTGTGCCCTGACTGTGGGAAGAAGCTTTATCCCTTCGGGCAGAGTAAAACGCTTCAGGTAGCTCAGGCGCACTCACTGCCCCTGCTGGCTTCGCTGCCGATTGATCCCTCTGTAGCATCTGCCTGCGACATGGGCCTGGTGGAGGGTGTCAAGGGAGATTGGATTGAGGGCGCAGCTGCAGTGATCGAAAACCTCTGAGCGGCGGAAAGGAAGCATTATGTCCGGCGAGAATAAACAACGCATACCGGAGCTGGATGGCTGGCGGGTGCTGCTTGTGTTCGTGGTCAGCTGGTACCACATCTGGCAGCAGAGCTGGCTGACCCCCTCCATAGGCGATTACTCGCTGGATTTTTTGGTGCGCTCAGGTTATATGCCTGTAGACGGCACGATCCTTCTCAGCGGTTTCCTGCTCTTTCTGCCCTGGGCCAAGGCGCTCTATGAAAAAAAGCCGCTGCCAACAGCGAAGGACTTTTACCGCAGACGAGCCATCCGCATTTTGCCGTGCTACTATTTCTTTATCCTGTTGGATTTGTTTGTAGTGGTGCTGCCGCAGCACCAGTATCCAACTGCAGGCCGCATGTGGACTGATTTGGCAGCTCACTTCACTTTCACTTTTACGTTTTCCCGCACAACTTATCTGGGCTCGCCGCTCTTTGGCGGCCTGTGGACTATTGCGGTTGAGACGCAGTTTTACCTGCTGTTCCCGCTGGTTGCCAAAGCTGTGAGCAGGAAACCGGCGGCGACGCTGCTCGGGCTGGCGGCTGTATCAGCCTATTATCGGGGATATTGCCTGTGGCAGCTGAGCGAGTTTCAGATGGTGGTCAACCAGCTGGCTTCCTTCTTCGATGTATATGCCATCGGAATCGCTGCATCGATGTGCTATGTATGGCTTGATGCCTGGCGGCGGCGTACTGCGCCGCGGTGGTTTCACGCCGCAGCGGCCACTGTGCTTTTTTTCGCGGCGATGTGGGCAGCCGCTGCCATTTCCAGGCTGCAGGCAGGCGCAGTTGGCTACGCCGAATTACAGGCAAGCCAGATGATGCGAAGGCCTTACTATGTTCTCGCGCTGGCTGTCGCGATGCTGTCCCTGCCCTTTGTGCTTCGACCTCTTCGCTTTCTTTTCAGCAATCCGCTCATGCGCTTCCTGGCGGGCATTTCCATGAATTATTATATGGTGCACCAGGTGGTTGCGGTGCAGCTGAAGTACCACAACATACCCTTTTCCGAATTTGAAAACCCCAATATGGTCGGGCTGCTGGAATGGCAGCTCCCATATACCTGGCTCTGCTTTGGCCTGTCGGTGCTGATTGCAGCCGCAATGACCTATCTGGTTGAAAAGCCGGCTGCCTTTGGGCTGAAGCGCCTCTTTGCCGCCATAGATGCCCACAGGGTTCAGAAAGGGGCTGTCTGATGGAATGGCTTGTTACGGCGGCGGCTTCTGGCAGAACTGTCCGCGATGTGGCGAGAAATGAGCTCCTTTTGAGCTACAGCGCGTTGCAAGGTGCCAAGTGGGAAGACCGCATTCTTGTCAACGGCTTGCCTGTGAGAGTGTCCGCCGTGCTCCGTGAGGGCGACCTTCTGACCATTGAAGAGGCAAAAAAGCCTCCGGCTTATCTGCCCTCGCCGTATCAGCTTCCATTGCATATACCTTACCGAGATCAGTATCTGCTGGTGGTGGACAAAAGCGCACCGCTGGCGGTGCAGTGCAGTGCGCGGCAGCCGCACAACACGTTGGAAAACGCGCTGTACAGTTGCATGGGCTGCCCGGATGATTTTGTTTTTCGCCCGGTTAACCGGTTGGATAAGGGAACCAGCGGGCTGATGCTGGTGGCGCTGGACGCGCACACCCAGCAGCTGATGCAGAGGCAGCTTCACTCTCCCGATTTTCAGCGGCAGTATCTGGCGGTGACAGAGGGCTGCCCATCTCCTGCGGAGGGCACGATTGACCTGCCCATCGCGAAAGCCGACGGCGCCACGGTGCGACGAGAGGTTTCCCCCGATGGAAAGAAAAGTATAACCCATTATCGCACACTTGAGCAGCACGGCAGCCTGGCGCTGCTTTCGCTCTGCCTGGAAACAGGGCGTACTCACCAGATCCGTGTTCATCTCAGTGCAATGGGATGCCCTGTCTGCGGCGACTTCCTCTATGGCACTGAACGAGAAGACCTGGCCGGTCGATTCGCCCTTCATTCTGCCGAGCTTTGTTTCCGGCATCCATATACCGGCAGTATGATACGTCTCTCCTCTCCCCTGCCGGAGCAGCTCAGCAGCGTGCTGCGCTGTGGCTGCTGAAGGCCCTGCCAGTGAGTGCCTTTACCGTGGCAGCGCTTGCAATCACATATGCAAAAAACACAGGCAGTGCAGCAATGATACTGTCTGTGTTTTGCTGTGCGGACACAGTAGTTGATTTGGCTCTTATTTGATCAGGCGGTTGTGATCCTCCACCATGCGGGAGGCAGCATAATGCCGGCTCTGACGCAGGCGCTGCAGAAAGCGTATGATCACGGTCAGCACCAGTGCAAACCCCACCAGGGGCAGGAACAGGCGCATCACTACATACAGAGAAAACCGGGGCATGAGATTGGTATCGGCCTCCGTTTCCTGCCGTATCTGCTCCAGCGTTTTAGGCACATTCTCCCGCGCAGGTACGGATCTGGCCGCAGTGAGGTTATAGACCAGAGTATTTCCGTTTTCCAGGAAATAAGTCATCGTGCCGATCACTTCACCTGCGGCGATTGGCGCGGAAAAATCGCGGGTGTACTGGAACAGGGCATTAGTCCGCAGGTTCAGTGCCAGTTCTTCCGCCTCTGCTTTGGTCACCACAAGGGACGCGAGGGAGGCTGCGCCGTCAGCCGGTACGCAGTTCAGCTTCAGCCGGCCCATCGCTGTATCGTCCAGCGCGTAATTGGAAGTTTCAATCGATACGGGGTTTTCGTTGTACAGTTCCTGCGGTGATATGCTGATGTACTGGCTGAAGCCGTAATCCATCAGCTTGATCGTATCCGCCCAGCGGGCACGGCGTCCCGTGTACATCACCACAGAGATGAGGGACAGATCATCCCGGCTGGCTGACCCCACAAAGCAATACTGCGCCTTGTCTGTATAGCCGGTTTTCATGCCGGTTGCGTCCGGATAATAATACCGGTTCGGGCTCTCTTCCGTGCCGGCGTTGAACAGCTCGTTGGTATTGTTCACCGTGCGTGCCCGGTGCATGTTGGTCTTGGGTATGGAATAGCTTCTCCGGCTCACGATGTCACGGAAGTCTTCCAGCTTCATTGCTTCGCGAGCGATGACGGCCATATCTCTCGGCGTCGTGTAATGCGCATCGTCATGCAGCCCGTGCGGATTGGCAAAGTGCGTGTTCGTGCAGCCCATCATCTGTGCCGTGCGGTTCATGAGATCCACAAATGCGGGAATGGAGCCGCTCACGGCTTCCGCCAGCACATTAGCGCCGTCATTGGCGGACATGATCATGGTACCGTAGACCAGATCGCGAAGGGACATCACTTCCCCTGTCTGAAGCCCCAGTGTTGAGATTTCGTTGGTGCCGTAAATCCGGTTCACTTCCGTCGCTGTTTCGGAGCAGGTAATCTCCTGATCCAAATCATCCAGCATGGTCAATGCCAGATAGACGGTCATGATTTTTGTGGTCGATGCCGGATAGCGGATATCGTCAGCGCTTTTTTCAAAGATGACGTTCCCGCTGCTCTGCTCGATCAGTATGGCGCTCCATGCGTACAACTGATCGGCATCCAGCTCTTCCGGATGCTCCTTGTCATATGCCGCCGCATCCGGAGACAGTGTCGCCTCCGGTTCCACAGGCGGTGTCGCTGTCGCACGCGCTGCTGCTGCTACGGCGGGCAGCAGCAGGAGAATAACGCACATCAGAGCGCCGATTCTTTTCTGTGAAAGCATTCTGTTTATAATTCTCACTTTCAGCCTGCAAAAAACTCATATATCTTTCCGGGCCGGTTATAGCAGAGCCCCTGCCAGCCGGCATACAGTGCGCCCTCTACGTTGGCCGGCGAATCATCAATAAACAGTGCCCGAGCGGGCGTGAGGCCATACTTGGCCGTCATATGCGCATAGATTGCCGGATTGGGCTTCATGATGCCCAGACGTGCAGATACCACAATGCCGTCAAAGCCGCTGAAGAAATCATACTTCTTTTCAACAACAGGGAAAGCCTCGTGGTGATAGTTGGACAGCACATAGGTTTTCTTGCCGTGCTCTCTGGCCTGCTGCAGCGCAAACAGGCCTTCGTCCACGGTTTCCCGCAGATCAACCCAGCCGTGCATCAGCGTGCCGATCGCATCCCTCAGCTCCACATCGCGGCCTGTCATCAGCTCAATCGCTTCGTCGGTGGAAACAATGCCGTGGTCCAGCATCACCCAGTACGGGGACCGGAACACCTTCTCCATCAGCACCGGATAGAGTTCCTCCCGCGCTGGCAGGTGCAGCCGCAGCAGTGCCTGCGGGTCGAAGCGCAGCAGTACATTGCCAACGTCGAATACCACAGCGTCCAGCTTTTCCCATGGGACGCGCTCATACAGATCATCAATCGTGCGCAAAAGCACTGTATCACTCTCCTCTGCAGGGCTGGCAGCTTACAACCTCGGTATTTACGCTGCCGAGCTTATAGCATACACCACCAGATGGAAAAAAGCAAATCCATTTGACCTTGCCACAGACTTGCATCACAGCGAAGCGTACATGGAGGCCATCAGCTTTGGAATAAAACGGTAATGATCGCCGGGCAGGTTGGTTGTCAGGTATACACAGGTCAGGTTCTCTTTCGGATCTACACAGAACCAGTTGCCAAACGCGCCGTCCCAGCCCCATTCACCGACAGAGCCGTTGATGTCAGCCGCTTCCGGATGATTCATCACCCGCACACCAAGGCCGTAGCCATAGCCGCGCTGTGTGTCCCAGTTGTGGGTCACCTGCTGCTGCGGCGTGAGGTGATCTGTTGAAATCAGGTCAATCGTCTTTCTGCCGAGGATGCGGACACCGTCCAGTGTGCCGCCGTGCAGAAGCATCTGTGCAAAGCGGGAGTAATCATGCACTGTGGAAAACAGTCCGCCTCCGCCGCTTTCGAAAACCGGTTTCCTGTCCGGATATGACCGCTCGTCCGGCTTCATACCATCGTGAATATGGTAAAGTGTGGCAATCCTTTCCTGCTCTTTGGCCGGTACGCAGAAGGCGGTATCTTTCATCCCCAGCGGATCAAAAATATGCTCACTCAGGTACTCACCCAGTGTCTGGCCGGAAAGCACCTCGATCACAGCACCCAGCACATCAATGGAAAAGCCGTACATCCACCTGTCACCAGGTTCAAAGGCCAGAGGAAGCTGGCCCACCAAATCACAGTATTCCACAGTCTGAGGTATTGTATGGTATGCTTTTCTATATTCCTCGATCTTCTTCGCCGCGATCCTTGCCGCTGCCGTGTCATTGCCCGGATAAGGTACGCCGCTGGTCATGGTGAACAACTGACGCATCGTCACCTCGCCTTTCGCCGGCACCAGTTCAACTTCTCCGTCGGCCTTTTCCACTGCGATTTTTGGACTCCTAAAGCCAGGTAGAAACTCACTGACAGGATCCCACAGCTTGAACAGCCCCTGCTCATACAGCTGCATGATTCCGGCTACCGTGATCACCTTCGACATGGACGCGATCGGAAAAATCGTGTCATCCGATATGCGCTTTTTCTTCTCAATCTCCGCGTAGCCGAAGCAGCCCTCAAAGCGAACCTCGTCATCCTTCATGATTCTCACGGCACATCCGGCAATCTGTCCCTCTGCCACAAAACGGCTGAGTGTATTCTGAACCAGCTTCATTCTTTCTCTCCTCCCTGCTTGCAATACGATCATTGACACACCCTGTGCGGCGGTTATTCAGTAAAGTACTGGATCAGCAGACCGTCACCGCAGCCCTCAAAGGCGTCCTCCGCAATGGAGATGCCCTCCGGTGCGAGCACGACCAGCAGGGCGGGGCAGTCCGCAAAGGCGCGCCTTCCGATGGATTCGCAGGCAGCGGGCACAATGACCGCCTCCGCGGCTATGCCGACAAAGGCTTCCTCATCAATGGCAGTCAAGCCGGCCGGCAGGGTAAGAATGCTGTCAAGCTGCCTCCTGGTGCTGCTGCTGTGGCACAGGGCGCAGGTGCTGTACAGCCACAGTGCATGGGGCTCATCTGTCCAGAGCGCTTCCTCAACGTGGTATTCGTGTGGCAGCACCGGCACGGTATTCTCATAGCCGATCACTCCGCCGCATACCGAGCAGCATGTGACGTTGTGATAACCGACCTGCATACATGTGGGCGCGATATCTTCCCCGGCAATTCCCTGCCCCTGATGTGCCTTTACGCTGAGCGTGTACCCTGCTGCGTCAGCCCACTGCTGTGCGGGAGAACCGCACACCGGTATGATGATGCCCGTATCCAGATTGAATGCTCTCTGACCGATGCTGCTGACACTGCCCGGGATCGTCACGCTGGCGATATTGGAGCAGCCGTAGAAGGCGCTCTCACCGATGGATACCAGATTCTCCGGCAGCGACAGCTCCGTCAGCTGACTGCACCAGGTGAAGGCCTCCGGGCCAATGCCGGTCAGGCTGTCCGGGAAAATGACATCGGTCAGGCCGCTGCAGAAGGCAAAGGCGCCTTCGGAGATCTCCGTCATCGCCTGGAAGCCGCTCAGGTCCAGCGCGGTGATGGCACAGCCGGTGCAAACCAGGTTTTCAAGGCCTGTGAAGATTTCCGCTCCCTGCAGGCTCTCGACGTTCAGACCTGTGCAATCGATGGAGGTGACCGCGTTCACCTCGTCCTCGCTCAACTTTCCGTCTGCGTCCAGGTCAAAGTGCTCCATCACATAGCCACGGAAGGCAGCATCCGGGAAGCTCTGCTCCGGGTCCGTTACGATCACCCTGGGCAGAACGCGTACCGGCCGCGTTTGCGCTTTTTCAATGAAGTGATACCCCGGCGCGGCATTGACAGACAGCTGCAGTTCATACTCTCCGGCAGAAGCTGCCCAGCTGAAGTCCGCTTCACTAACGTTGCCGGGATACCAGGCAGAGGAGCAGAGCGTCCTTTCCCCGCCACTGATGCGGAAGAGCAGCAGACCGAATTGCTCCGCGCCTGCAGTCTCCTCCCATGTGACATGCGTCTCATCTCCCTGGCACACTTCCGAGGGAACCTCGCAGGTAAAGTCGATACGCTCTGTAGCAGCGATGACCTCAGGGGTGAAGCTGTACGGTTCGGACCAGCCGCTCTGCACACCGCCGCGCAGGCCGGCAAAGCGCACGGTATAGGTACCTGGCGCGTAGTCGTCAAAAATGCCGAAATCCCACTCATCCGTGCCCATGAAGACACTGTTCAGACCGGATACATCGGTGGTCACGCCGCTTGCATCTGTGTGGAGAATCTCCGCCAGGCAGCTATCATAATCCACTCCGTTGTCCACGCGGAAGAAGGCCAGCCCTTCGTTGATAAGGATGGACTCTCTGCCCGGCGTGAAAACAGGCACCGGGACGGTGCTCAGCTCGTCCGCAAAGGCTACGCACAGCTCAGTATCATTGTACAGAGCCCTTGTGTTTGTATTGTAGTAGTATGCGATCCCACCGCCTCTGGTTGTGAAGGTGTAACCCTCATCCACACTGCCGGTGGACGCCGTTGCCAGCAGCAGCTGATCGGGATAGCCGATGGAGCCCGAATCAATATTGGTCACGTCCACCAGACGGGTATGGCCGTCCGGCAGGCGGACAAGGTTCCACATGTGGTTGCCCGCGCCGGTGCCCCCGGCCATTGTGCCGGACACCGTGAGCACCCGGACACTGCCCGTGAAATCGCTCAGGTCGCAGAGGAACTGGAAGGCCTTGCTGTAGCCCTCACAGACCACATTGGTCTCCGGGTTGCCGTCAAAAACCCACACCAGCTGCCAAGGATTGCCGTAAGGTGTGCCCTCCGCCAGTGCGTCATAGTTGTAGCTGACCAGGCTGCAGATCTCACTGGCATAAGCTTCCAGTCGCTCGCGGTCGTCTTCGGCCAGGTGACTGTTCACAATGCTCTGCGCTGTGTCGGCAGCGGCACGGGCACTGGCGCCGTAGGTGGTATCACAGGTGTACTGATCACCGTCCGAGTACTCAGTGGAAACTTTAAAACTCACGCGTACTGTGGTGACGCTGGTGGCCGTAACGCCATTGGAACTGATGCCAGCATAGCCGATGGTCATCGCCGCGTTCGCTGTCTTATTGAACCAGTACAGCTCATAGGGGCAGTCGACCAGCAGGGCGGACAGCAGCTTCCCGGAATCGAGCTTCCGCTTTTCCGCCAGCGCCGCTGAAGCCTCAGCGGTGAACTGAGCTTTTCCGTTGTCATCTACATACAGGATGCTGCTGACACCAAGCTCCTCTGCCGTAAACACGGTTTGCGGGTAAATGGCATCCGCGCTGTATTCCATCACGGTGGAGGGCCGTGTGCCGTTTGCTATGGCTTCAATGTCCGCGCGCAGCAGGTCGTAGAGGTTCCGCTCGGCCTCCCCGAGCTTTGAGCGCTGCAGCGTGCGGTTGAAGAACAGGCGGCGCTGCGGCCGCATGGTTTTAATGATGAAACCCTCCGCCAGCGCGTCGCTGTCTGGCAGAACATCCTGCGCGCTGATCTCGGTAACAGCCTCCTCCTCAATCCATACCAGACTCTCCGAAAGCGCAACGGAGCAGAGCGCCATCAGCAGCGCCAGCGCGGTCAGCAGCGCAGTCAGCTTTCTGTTCATATTCAAACCGCCTTTCTTTATCACGAAGGACATACGGAAACTACGTGTTTTTATTATGCCATAGGAAGCAATAAAATGCAATTCATGTCTACATTTTGATGCATTTGACCATGAATGAGGTGAAACGGACTGCCTGTGGAGCCCAAAAGGATTGTTGAAAAAGGCCCGCCGCCCGTGGCGGGCGGCGGGGTGGGTCATTTGATGGTTGGGAAAGCATACTCTGTAAAGTCATGCACATGATTCCAGTCAGGGTTGCTCTGCCTGTCACAATCCAGCAGCAGCGCGTATTGGCCCTCGTGCTTCGTTTTTTCAGATGCCTGTAGAGTTCCTCGCTCTCAAACACTTCAATACCTCTGGTGGTGTTATCCTGTGTGAAGCCACAAACCAGATGAATGATTCTGCTCCCATTTGGCACAATGGCCTTGATCAGTAAAATATATCCACTTTCAGGGGCAAATGGCATTCTTTCATAACCGTCGCTGCTTGACCTGATATGGAGGAACCCACCAGAGCCTTCACTATCAAGCCCTAAAACCTTGTTGTATGACCGGTCTGTCATGTATTTGCGGAAGTGCTTGAACGCACTGCCAGTGAAGAAGCTCACCACCAGTCCGCTCAGCCATCCAATGGTGGTCAT
The DNA here is from genome assembly GCA_946407745.1 of uncultured Clostridia bacterium. Classification (GTDB taxonomy): domain Bacteria; phylum Bacillota; class Clostridia; order Christensenellales; family Aristaeellaceae; genus RUG11272. The sequence continues at coordinate 673 of CAMJPQ010000010.1, read as the reverse complement.
TTCTTCTCGGTGCAGGGTAAAGAAGTCAATCAATTCTGCGATCATAACTGTTTTGCCTCCAATGCGTACAGGATAAAGATGGATTTCCGCCGCCCGAAGGGTGGCGGAAGGACGATTGTGACCCAGTTTTTTGAATGCCATAAAGATGATTATTTCAAGGGATTCTTGTATTATTCATAGATAGGATATCCATATCCGGCGATCTGTGAGTAACTGACAGAATAATCCTTACACATTACCATGTCGCCTTGATAAGGATTATCAGGACTGGTATTTCCTTCAATAGTATAAACTCTTCCATCGGAGACATCATACACAAGACCAGTGTGTGATATGCTGCCACTGCTGTTCTTGAAGAATACCTGTGCTCCAATCTGCGGCTTAGAACCTGTTTGCTTCCTCCTATTGTAGTATCCATATGATTCTGCCGTCCCAGCACCAGAACTGTTTTCAGATTGTCCAGTCATGTATTGTGCAGCCTCATATCCATAGGCCTGGACAAAACACCAGTCCACAAACACATCACACCAGGCGTATCCATTCTTGGCACCATTGTAGAAACACTTGCCTTCAGCTCGGAGACCATCAAAATAGGCAGCATACTTGGTATAATTATTAACTCAGACTTCCCACATAGGAAATAGCCTTCGAACCTAGAGAATTCTATAAGGAC
>CAMJPQ010000009.1 GCA_946407745.1 uncultured Clostridia bacterium | reverse complement strand
GCTGATGGCGCTGATTTATCACCAGAAGCCGGACAGGGCAGACCTGCTGACTTGTTTCCTGGTGCTGCTCGGCGTCGTGATCTTCTTTGTGGACGGGCTTCAGGCGGGAAATCTGGCAGGCAACGCATCGGCCGTTCTGTCGGGAATCTGCTACGCCGGCGTGTTCATGATGAACATGGGGAAAGACGCGGACGCCATCTCTTCCTGTTTTCTCGGCCAGCTGACGGCAGGGCTGATCCTGACGCCGCTCTGTTTCCGGGAGACGGACTTTTCATGGCCCACGCTGGCGGCCGTTGCCGCCCTGGGGATCATCCAGGTCGGCGGGGCTTATATCCTGTTTTCCATCGGGATTCAGAATACGTCGCCGGTGACGGCCAGCCTGATCACCGGGATGGAGCCGATCCTGAACCCCCTGCTGGTGGCGGCTTTTTACTGGGAACGGGTGACCGTTCTTTCGGTCATAGGCTCCGTGATCGTCGTCTGTTCCATCATGGGCTATAATATCCGGATGGCGAAAAGAAAAACGTGACCCTGCGATTCTGTCCCGAAGGATGGACAGATGAAAGTATTAGACAGGAGACAGCTGATTCGGCAATTCTGCTGACCGTATCAGGAGGTACTCCCGGCTTGCCTGCAGTATGCCCCATTGGCTGCAGCATCATTTTTCATTGATCCGTTTTTCCGGTGATGAAACAAACCGCCTGCCTGAATCGTTTCTTTATGGAAGGAAAAGCTGAGGAGGGAATGCGCGTTGAAAACGATATGGGAAAACGTAAAGAGGGCATGGATCATCCTGACGGTCTTTTTCCTGCTGCCGGTCGGCTGTCCGGCGGAAACGGACGGCGCTCTTTTTCCGTTCTGCGAGAACGGCCTCTGGGGATATATGAACCGCCTGGGGGAAACGGTCATAGATCCGCAATGGCAAATGGCATATCCGTTCCGGGATGGCATTGCCCAGGTAAAACTGTCCGAAGATGGCAGGACAAAAGGCCTGATCAACCGCCAGGGGGAATATATTGCTGGGCCGGGAGAGCTTTTTTTCGAAGGGGAAGAGCATGCCATCAGAGTGTCAGCTTACGACGATGGCGGTGAAGGATATGTTGACCGGAACAGCGGCTTTTACCTGCCGCCGGACCCGGATATCCGGATGGTCATTCTTTGGGATGAAGACGGGACGGGACCGATCGCTGCGGATAACCGGGCGGCCTGACCGGCTATCTCGACCGCGCCTCGGGCAGGCCCGTCATTCCTCGCTTTTTCCGGACCCTACGGGGGATGACACAGAAGTACCTGGGGATGCTGCTGGGCTTTCCGCCATCGAGTGCGGATGTTCGGATGGCGCAGTATGAGTCCGAGGACCGCACACCGAAGGCTGATCTGACCACGCAGATGGCGGAGGCGCTGGACGTGTCGCCCCGGGCGATTGCGGTGCCCGACATCGACAGCATGGATGGCCGCATGCGCACCCTGTTCGCGCTGGAGGACCGGAGGCTGATCCGCATCCTGGACGAGGACGGTCTGATCTGCCTCCGGGTGGAGATCTTCGATGGCGGCACTCAGGCAGCCGACTTCAAGCAGCGCCTGCGGGCCTGGCAGGAGCAGTCCGCCAGATACCGCACGGGAGAGATCACAAAGGAGGAGTATGACCGCTGGCGCTACCGCTACCCGGAATTCGACGACACCCGCATCCGCGCCGCGATTCCGCAGGAAGCTCCCACTCCCCGGAAGCGAGGCCGGAAGCCCAGGCCGAAGGATTGACCGACATATCAAAGACACAGAAAAGCCCTCCGTCTGCGGAAGATTTTCTCCACAGCAAAGGGCTTTTTGAAACAGGTTCTCACAGAGACTGACAGCATCCGCACCCCGAAGCCACCGGATTGCTCGCAATGATGGCGGCCCGGGAGAATGTTATCATTTTGTTATCAGAACAGACTTGGACGGGGCGGGAAGCCTCGCGGTTGCTGGGTTTCCAGTCTGCAGGCGGTCACTCCCACTCTATCGTCGCCACAGGCTTTTCGGATACATCCCAGAGCACGCGGTTCACGCCGGGGACACTCTGGATGATCCGGTCGCGGATGGTGCACAGGGTCTTGAAGGGGATCTCCGGCACAGTGGCGGTCACCGCATCCACGGTGTTCACTGCGCGCACCACAACGGCCCAGCCCATATAGCGCTGACCCTGCCCGTCCACGTAGCGGATACCTGTGGACTGGAAGTCGGGGATGGCACAGAAGTATTGCCAGGGCGTTTCGGGCAGCTTTTCGATTTCCTCGCGGACAATTGCGTCGCTCTCGCGCAGGGCTTCAAGGCGGTCCCTCGTGATGGCGCCAACGCAGCGAACGCCCAGGCCGGGGCCGGGGAAGGGCTGACGGTAAACCATATTGTCCGGCAGGCCAAGCTGCTTGCCCACCATGCGCACCTCGTCCTTGTAGAGCAGCTTGACGGGCTCAACCAGCTCAAAGCGAAGATCCTCTGGCAGACCGCCCACGTTGTGGTGCGCCTTTACGCCCACGCTCTCCAGAATGTCGGGATAGATGGTGCCCTGGCCCAGGAACTCAATTCCCTCCAGCTTGCGGGCTTCCTCTTCAAACACGCGAATGAACTCCGCGCCGATGATTTTCCGCTTCTGCTCGGGATCGCTCACGCCAGCCAGCTTATCCAGGAAGCGGTCCACCGCGTCCACATAGATCAGGTTTGCGTTCATCTGGTCGCGGAACACGCGAATTACCTGCTCCGGCTCCCCTTTGCGCAGCAGGCCGTGGTTGACGTGGACACAGACAAGCTGCTGACCCACTGCCCGGATGAGAAGTGCCGCCACAACAGAGGAATCCACGCCGCCGGAAAGGGCAAGCAGTACCTTCTTATTGCCAATCTGGCTGCGCAGCTCGGTGATCTGCTCGTCAATAAAGGCCTGCGCCAGCTCCGGGGTCGTGATCCGTACCATGTTCTCGGGACGCTTGTTTTCCATGACGTTTCCTCCTAAATACTGATATGATGGATAGCGATAACAAATTGACAGGCGTGCGTCAGCGGCTTTCTTTCGCTGCGCGGCACACAATCCACTCACCCGGGGTAACGGAGAGCTCAAACACCGCTTCTCCGCCCACTGCGTAAAGTGGCTTCAGCTCCTTCCCACAGAGCGGAAGCTCCAGCGCTTCCGCGCCGCGCACGTGCAGCCTGACCTGCTGCGGCTGGGATTTCTCCGTGACGTAGGGATAGATGATGTAGCTGTCGTTGCTGTAGGCAAACAGGCTCACGCCCGCACCGCCCTCCAGCCAGGCGCCCTGCACGGGGAAGGCCTGGTGGAGCCGGCTGAGCACCTGCGACGGCAGCCGGTTGAGCTCCGGCATCGCGTCCGGCATGGCCAGCGTCCACAGCTCGCCCTTGCCATAGGTGTCGCGGAACAGGAAGCCGATATTCTCCTCTCCCCGCACGGCCTTGACCACGCCCCAGGAGAAGTTGTTGCGGTATTCCGCCACAGGCAAGGTGACCGGCTGCGTGTCGGGGAAGGACAGCAGTGTACGCCCCTGCGGCGTATCCTCCTCTACCCGCCATCTCTCCGCGGTGAAGCGGCGCGCTGTCACCTCCAGTGAGGTCAGGGCTGCGATGCCCTTCCCTTCCACCGCGCTCAGGAAGCCGGTGGTCACCAGCGCCCGGCCCCCATCGGCCACATAGCGGTCCAGCTTCGCGACAATCTGCGGGTCGCAGGCCGCTGCGCGTGTCAGCAGTATGGCTTCCGCTTTCTCCGGGAAATAGGGGGTGCACACCACAGGCAGGCCCACCATGCCGAGGAAGTCCTGCGCGTTGTCCTCGCCGTGGCTGTCGTCCGGCAGGTAGCACATGATGCCTACAGGATCGGCCACCTCGTCCAGCGTACGGTCCAGCCTGTCCAGCTGGAAGCCAAGCGCAGGCACCCACATGGATTTCTTCAGCGCCTGGAAGCAGAACAGCATGAGCTCCTTCGGCTTGGCAAAGGCTGTCAGATACGCCTGCTCCAGATAGTGCTCGGTAATGTGCGTGCTGAAGGGGTCGAACCAGCCGCCGCCGTTGCGGCCGGGGCACATGTTTTCAAAATAGGTCATCAGCGAATAGGAGAGATACCGCGGCAGGTGCTGGTCGGTGGTCACCGGGTCGCGTGTTTCTGTGCCGGTATACACCCGATCAAACAGATCGCGCTGCAGGGCAGGCGCATACCCCGTCTCCTGATAGCTCTCCGCCCAGTTGGGGTACTTGATGGTCACCCGGATGTTCGAGTTGGCCTCCTTTGCCACGGCGAGAATGTCCCTCTCGCTGACGCGGCGCATCAGGTCCAGCCGGTATTCGCGCCAGCGGCCGTCGGTAATGCCGTGCTCCCGGTTGAAGCGATCCTTCTCCCTGCGGCATGCCGCGCAAGTGCAGTTGGTGAAGAAAAAGTCGTCAATGATGAATTCGTCAAAGTGCGACGCGGTGAAAGCGACCGCCTTGCGAAGCGTCGCCAGCAGCTGTTCGTCGTTGTAGCACAGGGTGTTGAACAGGCGCTGCTTTGCCTCCGCGCCTTCCGGCGTCAGCGCCACCGTGGTCATTCCGCCGGCCACATGCACGCCGTGCTTTTCGAACAGCTCGCGGCACAGCTCCACCTGCTCATGGCTTGCCAGCTCTTCCCGGAAGGGCTCCAGATACACCTTGTCCAGCCGCATGTGCTTCCCGAAAAAGCTGAGGTCCTGCTCCAGCTCCTCGCGGGTGGCGGTGGCGGTCCCTTTCGCGACAAAGTAAACCGTCAGCTGAAAATTGCGGTAGTTTCCCATGCTGCCTCCTCGTCATATCATTCGTGGTACAACAACCCCCTTTCCCGCATCGGGAAAGGGGCGGCTGCAGGGTGACATACATCACACCTGTTCTTTTTTATACTGTTTGTGATAATAGCTGTAATAGCGCTCGCTCTTGTAGTAGTACTTGCGGTTGGTATAGCTCTTCAGCTCCACCTGGTTCAGCACAACGCCCAGCACGCGGCAGCCCGTGTGCTCGATATTGCGGCTGATTTCCGTAATTTCGCTGCGGCTGCCGCGGTTGTAGCTGACCACGATCAGCTCGCCGTCGCAGTAGCGCGCCACTTCCAGGGCGTCTGCAATCACACCGGCCGGCGGCGTGTCCACCAGCACCAGGTCAAAATTGGCGCGGGCAAAGTCCATCAGCTCCTGCATGCGGGGTGAATTGAGCAGCTGCAGCGAGCTGTTCAGCTCACGCCCCACGGGCACGAAAAACGCGCGCTGAAAATTAGTCGCGTAAATCACATCCTCCAGGCCGCACATGCCAGCCAGATAGTGGGCGACACCCATCGGTGTTTCCTGCTGGAAGCGCAGGTGATACCGCGCAGCGATGGAGGAGCGGCGCAGGTCCATGTCAATCAGCAGCACACGCTTTTGCAGTGAGGAGATGGTGCGCAGCAGGTTCATGGAGATATAGCTCTTGCCCTCCGAGGCAAACCGGCTTGTCACGCCGATGACCCGCACTTCCTCGCCGCAGTAGGAAAGGTTGGTGGCAAGGCTGTTCATCGCCTCGTTGCTGGCATAGTCCAGCTCAGGCATCTGGCCGATTTCAATGTAATTCATTTACTGCCTCCCTTTCCCGCGGAAGCGCCATGGTGAGAAGATGATGAGCTGCGGCGTTTCGCAGCGCCCTCCTCCTTGGGGATGACAGCCAGCACGGGCAGCCCGGTCACCTTGGTGATTTCATCCGGTGTCCGCGGACGGTCATCCAGCAGGAACATGGCCACCAGCACCGCCAGGGCCAGCACCGTGCCGATGAGGAAGCCGAGAATCACATAGGTCGTCTTTCCTCTGCCTGTCGGTGAGGACGGGGTCAGCGCCATGGAGAACTTGCTCGGCTCCTTGGTGTTCATCACATCCACGATGAACTTCTTCCCCGCTTCGGCATAGGCATTAGCAATGTTCGCGGCCATCTCCCGGTTGGTGTCCTTATAGGTGATATAAAGCAGCCGCGTGCTGGTGGGGTTAGAGATACTCAGGTTCCTCTGCATGAAGCCATAGCTGTACACAGCGGGATCCAGGCCCAGTCCCTCGCGCACCATCTGGTGCACCTCCCAGGTTTTGAACACCTCTGTGTAGTCATTCGCGAGCGAGGAACCGATCTGCAAATCAGACAGGTTCACCACCGATTCGCCCGTTGACAGGATGTACAGCTTGGAGGTGGCTGAATAAACCGGCACATGGAAGAAGAAGGCATAGATGCCGGCCACCAGTGTGCCGAGTATGGCCGCCAGTATCACCCAGCGAATCTCTCCGACAACGTGCCAGAAAAGTGCCACCAGGTCGATTTCCCTGCCCTGGTCCTCATCCGCGCGGTCTGCTGCGGCATTCCTGTTCTGCCCGGACAGAAGCAGCGCCTGTCCGACCAGATTGGCCACAGCCTGATCATTGTTCTCCGCGTAATTGCCGCGTTGTGCCATGTGTTCAAATCCTTCCATACAAAGTCATAGGTGGTTCAGTTCTTCCAAGGGGTGTAAAACAGGGAGATCAGCTGCGCGTCGAGCGCGTCCTCGTCCAGGAAGAACTGCATCTTCTCGTTCTCGCCGACGGTGTGCACGCCGCTGGTGTTCTGTATGCCGCGCCAGTCACACTGCGAGCAGGCATAGACAGTGTTCACCAGCGCTCCGCTTCCCATGTCCGAGGTGATGTAGCCGCGAAGACTGTTAAAAACGTCCTCCGCAAAGGTTTTGTTCTCCGAAACCTTTTGCTTCACCTGCGCAAGCGCCGCGCTGATGTATATGCGCTGCCGACTCATGCGGGATACGTTGGTGCCGTCGGACACGGTGCGCCTGGCCCGCACAAAGTGCTCAGCCTGCGCGCCCGTCAGCCTCAGCGTTTCCCCCTTTACAAAGGCCGGATCCGCAGCGGTCAGGTCCTCATCGATGGTCACCGTGACGCCGCCGATGGCGTCGTTGAAGGCGGAAATGCCCTCCATCGTCATGGCGATGTAGTGGTCAATCGGAATGCTGCCCAGCAGGTTGCTTACAGCCCATATGGTGTTCTCGCACCCGTCCGCCGTCGTTTTGCCGAAGGCCTGGGCCAGACACAGCTGCACATTGCGCACGCCCGCCTCGCGGCCGAGCACTGTGTACATCCGCACTGGTGTGATGGTGTCGCGGTCCAGCTGCAGCGCGCTGAGCGTGTTGGCTGTTTTGTCCCTGACGAGCAGCAGCAGGAAGTCCGCCTGTCCGCCGTTGCGGTAGCCGGCTTCTCCGCTGCTCAGCTCTTTGGTGTCCACACCGATGACCAGCACGTTTTCCAGCTCGTGGTCCCGATAGGCGTAGTTTTTACCCTGCCATTCGGTGACCAGCGAGGGCTGAAAGCGTTCATCCAGCACGCCGCTGACCTCCGCGGGCCGGTCCTGATCCTCAACCAGGTTGCCCAGCAGTCGGATGCCGGCCAGTACAATCACCCAGGCAGCCACCAGGGCCAGCAGCATAAAAAGGGTTCTCCGGCGCGACGGTGTCCCCTCGCGCTCATGATGAGCCATCCGCTTGCCCCCTTCCGCCGAAAAAATGACATATGTAAACAGATAGATTATACTGAAAGAAACAGGGGTTGTCAATTACTTTTCCACGCCCAAACGAACAGGGCGCATGCCGAGGCATGCGCCCTGTTCAGGCTGCGTATGCGCAGCCTCCTTCATGCCGCGCGGGGGCTCCGGCGGTATGCCCTTTTATCCGATGTACTCCTTGCCGCCCATGTACATGCGCAGCGCCTGCGGAATGCGTACGCGGCCGTCGCGCTCCAGGTTGTTCTCCAGGAAGGCGATGAGCATGCGCGGCGGCGCCACGCAGGTGTTGTTGAGTGTGTGCGCAAGATATTTTTTACCGTCGCTGCCCTTGACGCGGATCTGCAGCCGGCGCGCCTGCGCGTCGCCCAGGTTGGAGCAGCTGCCCACCTCGAAATACTTCTGCTGGCGGGGGCTCCACGCTTCCACATCCAGGCTCTTGACCTTCAGGTCCGCCAGGTCGCCGGAGCAGCACTCCAGCGTGCGCACCGGGATATCCAGTGTGCGGAAGAAGTCCACCGTGTTCTGCCACAGCCTGTCGAACCACATGGGGCTGTCCTCGGGCTTGCACACCACGATCATTTCCTGCTTCTCAAACTGATGGATGCGATACACGCCGCGCTCCTCAATGCCGTGCGCGCCGACCTCCTTGCGGAAGCAGGGGCTGTAGCTGGTCAGTGTCTGCGGCAGCTGGCTCTCGTCCAGTATGGTGTCGATGAATTTGCCGATCATCGAGTGCTCGCTGGTGCCGATGAGGTAGAGATCCTCCCCCTCAATCTTGTACATCATGTTCTCCATTTCGGCAAAGGACATCACACCGTTGACCACATTGCCGTGGATCATGTACGGGGGAATGCAGTAGGTGAACCCGCGGTCGATCATGAAATCGCGCCCGTAGGACAGGATGGCGGAATGCAGGCGGGCAATGTCACCCATGAGGTAGTAGAAGCCGTTGCCGCTTGTCTTTCTCGCGCTGTCCAGGTCAATGCCGCTGAGCCGCTCCATGATGTCCACATGATAGGGAATCTCAAAGTCCGGCACAACAGGCTCGCCGTAGCGCTGCACTTCCACATTCTCCGTGTCATTGCGGCCGATGGGCACAGACGGATCGATGATGTTGGGAATGACCAGCATCCGCTTGCGGATTTCCTCCTGCAGCTCCACCTCGCGCTTTTCCAGCGCGGCCAGTTCCTCCGCGGCGGCGTTCACCTGCGCCTTGACCGCCTCGGCTTCCTCCTTCTTGCCCTGCCCCATCAGCGCGCCAATCTGCTTGGAGAGCACCTTGCGCTGGTTCCGGAGGCTGTCAGCCTGCTTCATCGTGTCGCGGTTTTCCCTGTCAAGGGCGATCACCTCGTCCACCAGCGGGAGCTTCGCATCCTGGAATTTCTTCCGGATGTTTTCCCGTACCAGCTCGGGGTCATTGCGAAGAAGATTGATGTCCAGCATAATGTTTCCTCCTTACTGTCTGCAATAAAAGGCTTCCCGCCCTTATCCGGGGCGAGAAGCTCGCGTTGCCACCCAGTTCACCCGGCTCACGCCGGGCCTTGTCTGCGCTGTACGGGGCGCGCCCCGCAGGGTTTCCCCCGCTTTCCTCCGGGAGTGGAAGCACCAGCTGCCGCCCGCTGCCTCGCACCTTCCGGCAGCTCTCTGAGGGGCAGACATGCCCGGCCTTTCCCGTCAATCGGATGGGCGTATTATACAACAACGTCCTCACGAATGCAAGGGTTTGCAGCGAAAACGGTCCATTTCCCCGCACAGGTAACCGCAAAAGCAGTGCCGCCGGCATTCCTGCCGGCGGCTGTCCTGTTGTGTTGTCACGGGGTTCTTGCATCCGCTGTCACTCAGCAGGGGTCTCCTCCTGCTCCGCAGGCTGATAATCAGCCGCCTCCCTGGTGTAGCTGATCTCCGCCTCGCTGCGCCACAGACCGAGGGTGCTCTCATACAGCTCGTTCTGCTTTTCGTTCAGCAGCGTCTCCTGAATCTGCGCCCTGACCTCCTCTGTCAGAGGCTCGGCCGTGGGCAGGTCCTGCAGGTAATACACAATGTGCACACCGTAGCTGCCAAGCGCCGGCTCGCTGACCCCGCCGATCTCCGGAATGGACATAGCGGCTTCCTTGAAGGCCTCATCCCAGCGAATGCTCTCCGCGTGCACGGCATAGCCCTGGCTCATGTACGGCTCGGTATTCATGCCCGGGTCGGTGCCGTAGGCATCCACCAGCTCAGAGAAGGGCGTGCCCGCGTTGAACTTGGCCATGATCTCATCCACCGTGGGCTGCACGGAGGCCATGATGGCCGCCTTCGCGGCTTCCACGTCCTCCGGGGTCACCGCAGCCTCCAGATCGGTCTGTGTCGCGGCCTGCTGCGCCTCCAGCTGGGACACGAGCTCCTTGTAGGTGTTCATCAGCCCGTCGTCCACCTGCAGCAGGATATGCGTCACGCCGCGGTACCCCTCGGGGCGGTACAGCGAGGTCTGGCCATAGTAGCCCGTCATCATCTCATAGAGGTACACGGAGCTGCCGTAGTTCGCCTTGTCCGCCTCCACCTGCGCGTCGTAGGCCTCCTGCACCTCCAGGTCAGTCACGGAAGCGTCTCCGATGATTTTCTGTACCTGGCGGTTCGTCACCTTCTCCTCAATGGCGGAAGCGAGCGTTCCGTCCACCGTGAAGCCGCGCTCCGCGTAGTAGGCGTAGGCCTCCTCCTCGGTGGGTGTGTGTTCGTCGGTCGTTGCGTAGCTGATATAATTCGCAACAGCCTGCGCCCACATTTCCTCGTTGCTCTTCTGCACCTCGGCCATTTCCTCGTCGGTCAGCTGGTCTTCGCCCAGCTCCTTCGCCTTCTGGAGGAGCAGCCTGTTGTTGACGCAAAGGCGCAGCGCCATCTGCTTCAGCGTGGCCTGGTCAGCCTCCGTCAGCTGATAGCCCTGGTTGGTGTAATAGCTGTAGCGGTAATCGTACTCGGCGTCCACCTCTGCCCTGGTCACGATCTCGCCGTTGACCTTCGCCAAATAAACATCAGCCTGCACCGCGCTGTAGGCGCTCCTGATGCGGTCAATCAGCCCGGTGTAGTCCGCAGCCACAGTGGTGGCAGTCTTGTCCTTCAGCGCCTCGGCCAGTATCCTCAGGCTGCCGCTTTCTTCCGTCAGTGTGGCCGCCTGCGCCTGAATTTCCGCCGGATCCTCGGGCACAGCCGTATCTGCCGCCGTCATTGCCGAGGCCGTGTCGTCCGATACGGTCACCACGTCCAGGGGCGAGGTCAGTGCGGCCTTGCCTTCCTCCACCGCGGCCTTCAGTTCATCCAGCAGCGCTTCGTTCTGCACAGACGCTTCCGCAGCGCCGAGGGACTCCACGGTCTGCAGCGCCGCCTGAAGCTGCGCCACACTTTCGTTGTTCTTTTGCGCCAGCTCGTTCCAGGCCGCGGCCGCGTCGTTATAGGCCTTCAGGCTCTCGCTGTAGGTCTCCTTCGCCGCATTCAGCGCCGTCTGCGCTTCCCGGCGCAGCGCGGAGGTTTCCGCCGCGTCGGCGGCGGCGGTCAGCTCCTGCAGCAGCGACTTCGTGTCATTCTCCGCCGCTGTTGCCTCATCCAGCTTTGCCTGCAGCGCCGCGGCAGCGCTCTGCAGTGCCTCCGCGCCCTCCGTCAGGGCGGTGTTCGCCTGTGAGGCCGCCTCTGCCGTAGCCGGCGCGGTCTCCTCCTGCAGCTGGTCGGCCATATCCTCCGCCAGCTCCAGCGGCTCCCTCACTGCCGCGGCGGCCTTTTCGACCAGCGCGGACAGCGCTTCCTTCTCAGCCGGATCTTCTGTTTCCTTTTCCAGCAGCCCCCTGGCGCGTTCAACCGCCTCGCCCATCAGCCGCATGTCTGTATTGTATTCCTCCGCGTGAGTATTCCACGCGTCCTTTACGGCGGTATAGGCATCATAGGCCTGCCGGTAGGCGGCGGAAAGCTCCTCGCGGGCATTCAGAGCGGTTTTCAGGCCCACGCTCTCCGCTGCCGCGCCAACCGCGCCTTTGGCCTCTTCCAGCAGTGCGCCAAGGTCCGGCACCGCCAGCTCGGCTGTCCTGTCGCTCAGGGTCTTAGCCTCTGCGGCAAGCTGCTCCGCATCGCGGGCAGCCACTTCGGTCAGCTGCTTTACTTCCTCAGCAGAACGGCTTTCCGCCATCTCCATATGATCTGACACATATTCGTCCAGCTTTTCCACCGGCTCGCTCAGAGAGGCCGTCAGCTTCTCCACGGCCGCCTTCGCGGTGTCCACGAGGCTTCCGTCCTCCGCTTCGCCCTCAAGCACGCCGGATGCTTTGACCTCTTCGGCATACGCGGCTGCCTCGGCCACAGCGTTATTGATCTGCTCCGCCTTCTCGTTGAAGGCCTTTACAGCGCCATTGTAATCACCCACGGCCGCCTTCAGGTTGTCCACAGCGCCGCTGTAGGCGTTCTTTGCCGCAGCAAGCGCGTCCGCCGGCTGCTTGATGCCAAAGTACCACCCGCAGATCAGCGCGGCCACAACCACCACGCAGACCGTGATCAATACCCTTTTATTCTTCATCTTTGTCTCCTTCCCGGATCCCGCGGATCCGCTGCAGGCATGATACCTTCTGAAATATCATTTGTCAAGCTTGCTCAGGCGCTCACATCGCCGTAGAGAATGCTGTCGATCTCCCTGAGCTCGTCGGGTGTGAAATCACGGCGGGAAAGCGCCTGCACATTCTCCACAATCTGCGAAGCGCGGGACGCGCCGAGGATCACCGAGGTCAGTGTGTTGCGCAGATCCCACACCGTGGCCATCTGCGCCAGTGTCTGCCCGCGGTTTTCCGCCAGAGCCTGCAGGCGGCGCACCTTTTCGATCAGCTCCGGCGTGATGCGGTTCTCCTGCAAGAAGGGCGAGGCGGAAGCGGCCCGGGAGTCCTTCGGGATCCCGCTCAGGTAGCGGTTGGTCAGCAGGCCCTGCGCCAGGGGGCAGAAGCATACCGAGCCGATGCCTTCCTCAGCCAGTGTGGGCTCCAGCTCCTCAAAGAAGGCCCTGTCCAGCATGTTGTAGCGGGGCTGGTGCACCGTCAGCGGGGTGCCGAGCTGGCGCAGCAGCGCCGCCATCTTCTTTGTCTGCTCCGGTGTGTAGTTGGATACGCCCACATACAGCGCCTTGCCGCTGCGCACAATCTGGTCCAGCGCCGCAGCCGTCTCCTCCATGGGAGTATCCGGGTCCGGACGGTGGTGATAGAAAATGTCCACATAATCCAGCCCCATGCGCCTGAGGCTCTGATCGAGGGACGCGATCAGGTACTTTTTGGAGCCGTGGTCGCCATAGGGCCCGGGCCACATCAGGTAGCCTGCCTTGGTGGAGATAATGAGCTCATCCCGGTAGCCGGCAAGCTCCCGCCGCAGGATGCGGCCCATGTTTTCCTCAGCCGCGCCGGGCTCCGGGCCGTAGTTGTTCGCAAGGTCAAAGTGGGTGATGCCCAGGTCGAACGCGGTGGTCACCATCTCGGCCATGTTGGTGTAGGGCGCCGCGCTGCCGAAATTGTGCCACAGCCCGAGCGACATGGCGCTGAGCAGCAGCCCGCTGTGCCCGCAGCGGTTGTAGACCATTTCACTGTAGCGGTTTTCCTTTGCCTGGTACATTTCAGTTTCCTCCTTCTATGCTGCGCGGCCCTTCGGCCACGGTCAGTTCAAACCAGAAGGTGGTACCCTCGCCCACCCTGCTGTCCACCCCATAGGGGGTATGGTGCTGTTCAAGTATTGTCTGTACGATGTTCAGCCCCAGTCCGCTGCCGATAATCGCCCTCCGGTGGGTCTCCTTCGTGCGGTAGTAGCGGTTCCATATCAGCTTTACCTCATCCGGCGCGATGCCCTTTCCGGTGTCGGTGATCTCGATGCGCGCCCTTTCTCCTGTCTGGCGCTGCGTCACCGTCACGGTTTTGTCCTCGCCCGTGTAGGTCAGCGCATTTCCGATCAGGTTGTACAGCACCTGCCCGATGCGTGTTTCGTCCGCGAGCACCGTCACATGGCGGTCCGGGCTGAAGCGCACTGTGTATCCGTCCTTGGCCACCATGGAGCTGATGCGCGAAACCGTGGACTGCACCGACTCCGTCAGGTCAAAGGGAGCGCACCGCATCTGCACGGAGCCAGTCTGCATGCGGCTGAAGTCCAGCAGCTCGTTGACCAGTGTGGAGAGGCGCGCCGTTTCATCAATGATGATCTGCATGTTTTCCGGATTGTTCTCGTCCGGTATGTCACGCATGGCCTCCGCGTAGCCTCCGATCATGGTCAGCGGCGTGCGCAGGTCGTGGCTGATGTTCGCAATCAGCTCGTGCTGCAGGTTTTCCACCTGTCCCAGCTCCTGCGCGGCCTTCTCCAGTGTCTCGTTCAGCTCCGCGATTTCCCGGTAGCCGCTGGCACCCTTGGGTTTCTGGTACTGTGCCCTGGAGAGGGCTTTGGCAGCCTCGTTGGTCTGTATGATCGGTGTGGAAACCCTGTGCGAGATCAGCATAGCCAGTGCCACCGCCAGCACCAGCACCACGCCGGTGATGACCAGCAGCTGCTCCCGGAGGGCACTGACGGTGGAGGAGACCGGGCTGATCTGTGTGTTGATCAGCAAGGTGCCTTCCCCTCCCTCAGGCAGTTCGATCCGCCGGACATACAGCAGGCTGAGTACATCGGAGCTCTCCAATGAGAGCTCTCGCAGCCTTTTGCGGCTGGTCTCCCGCCATTCCTCGTCCCTTCTTTCCTCCCCTGCGCCGCGGGGCGGTGGAACCGTTCCTTCTCCGGTCGGCCTGATCATTTCCTCCCCCGGGGAGACCGAGGGCGGGGCAGGCGGTGTTTCTCCGGCTTCGCCGCGCATCCAGTCCGGCATCTCCCCGGACATGACATACATGGCGGCGTCTGTGCGGAAGAAGGTCTCCTTCGCGCTTCCATCCTCCGGCGCCTGGGCGCACCAGTAGGCCCGCGTACCGCTGTCCATCCGGTGCAGCAGGCTGTTCCGCGACCCCTCCGCCGACAGGTATTCCTCCCCTTCCCCGTCCACAATCATCAGGTTCACATCGTTCTGGCTTGCAAGTCGCTCCGCCAGGCCGCTCAGGTCGTCCGAGGAGAGGTTCTGCAGCACAAGCTCTGCCGTGCCGCTGACCTGCCTGCTTTTGTGCATGCGGTAGAAATCATCCAGCAGCACGATCTGGAACACCCACAAAAGCGCAATGACAACCGCGACAAAGCAAACTAAATAGAGCATCACGCGGACGCGGATGCCCAGGCGCCCCCGCAGGGGCTTTCCCCGCGCAGGTGCTTCCGTTGCAGAATCAGTTGTTTTCAAAGCGATAGCCCACCCCCCGGAGTGTCGTGATGCGGTCCGCGTAGGGACCAAGTTCGCGGCGCAGCAGCTTGATATGGGTATCCAGCGTGCGGTCATCTCCGAAAAAATCGTAGCCCCAGACCTCGCTGAGCAGCTTTTCACGGCTCAGCGCGATGCCGCGGTTCCTCACCATATAGAACAGCAGGTCGTACTCCTTGGGGCTCAGTTCCAGCTCTTTGCCGTCCAGGGTCACGCGGCGCGCGGTAAAGTCGATTACCAGTCCTTCTCCGATGGTAATCTCATCCTTTGCGGCAGGGCCGGCGCCGGAGCGCTTCAGTATCGCCCCGACACGCATCATCAGCTCGCGTGGGGAAAACGGCTTGACCACATAGTCGTCCACGCCCGTCTCAAAGCCGTGGATCCTGTCGTACTCCTCGCCTCTTGCGGAGAGCATGATGACCGGCGTCGCCGCGGTTTTTCTGATCTCCCTGCAGGCGGAAAAGCCGTCCAGCTCCGGCATCATCACATCCATGATGATCAGGTCGTAGGTGTGCTTCCGGCATTTTTCCACGGCCTCCATGCCATTGGTCGCCTCGTCCACCTCGTATCCCTCGAAAACGGCGTATTTGCGTATCAACTCCCTGATTCTCGCCTCATCGTCCACCACCAGAATTTTCATTGCATTACCTCCGGTTCACCTGCACATATCCAGTGCCAGCCGCTGTCCTTTCCGGCTCACTTGAAAGCTTTCGCATTGCCCGCTGCGTATCGCTTCCTCAACCTCTTCCGCATCGGAGAGCTCCCGGCCGCTCGCAGCTGTGATCAGGTCTCCGGGGCGAAAGCCCATGCGGCTGGCTTCACTGTCCTCTTCCACCGCCAGCACATATGTCCCGCCATCGCAGTCCACAAGCACCAGCCCCATTTCGCCCGCAGAAGCGGCTGAAATCCCCGCTTCTCCGGCTGGCGTGGAGCAGCACACAGCCACAGCAGCCGCCATAAGCACCGCCGCCAGCACTGCGGATAAGCATTTTCCGCGCAATCCCCTCACCTCCGCTTTCCTGTTGACGTAGATTAGTATAAAGCGGTAAGGTGAGCAGACGGTGAACAGCGTGTCAAGGCAGGGAGAAAAATCAGTCGTTGTTTCCGATGGAATTGCTGTCGGCATAGCGGATCAGGAGCGTGTTCTCCTCCGCGTCAAAGATGACATCCGCGCCGACGGCCTTTTTCAGCAGCTCGTCCGTGATGTACCATTTTCCTTCATTGTAGACAATATCGCCTTGCGCCGTGGTCACGGAGCGGCTGTCCACCCAGAGGTTGTACATGTCGCAGTAGCTCTCGTCAGTGGCGGCGCGGCTGTCAGCCAGCGCGTCCTTCATCTGGATTACCATCTGCCGCTGCGCAACCTGCAGTGTGGCCATCACGCTGTTGTCGCTGGAAAAGCTCCAGTCCTCCGCCATCTCGGCCATGTCGTTCACCGAGAGGATCAGCATGGTGCCGCGCATCCACATTCCCGGCCGCGAACCGTCCCTGCGCTGCAGGGCCTGCCCGTTGACCAGCACAGCCGCGCCGGTGTAATTCTTCCAAAGCGAAAGCGGTTCATCCGGTACCGGGATCATGCCGTTGATGTCCGGCGTGGCGGTCGGCTCCGGCGAGGGAGTGATCGTAGCCGGGTTCGGCTTCACCTTCGGGTTTTCAAGCAACGCGGTCAGCGTGGCAGGTCCTGCCGCGCCGTCCACGGACAGGCCGTTGGCCCGCTGGAAGGTTCTCACTGCGTTGGCGGTCTGGTATCCGTAGGCGCCGTCGGCCGCGCCGGTCAGGTAGCCCAGCTCAATCAGGCGCTGCTGCATCTTCCTCACATCGTTGCCCCTGCTGCCCACGCTCAGTGTCTTGTAGCGGTAGTTCGGGGTGATGGTGGGCTCGGGCAGCGGCGTTGCCGTCGGTGCGGGGGTTACGACCGATACAGTGGCAACCGGTGAGAGCGTCGGCGGCACTGTCACCTCCGGCGTGGGCGCCGCTTGTATAGATGAGGCGACCGTGAGCGTCATAAAAAGTAGAAGGGTTTTCAAAAAATCCATAGCGCTGCTCCTTTCCAGCCGGAAGTGGCGCGGTCATTGCAATAACAAGGGCATTGTAGCATAAACACTGTTTTCTTTCAAGTATTCGCAAAGTCCGCATGCGCCGCGCACATGGACCCGGCAGAAAAACTTATGGCAAAAAGCCATACGCTGTGATATAATCACTTGCAGGCCAACGTCGGCTCTTACCCGGCCGGGATGCAGCCGTCCCTGCGGCCGAAGTATCGCTTTCTTCAGCGGACAGCATGCGCTGCCTGACCATGAATGCAAAGCCCGGGGTGATATCCGCAATGCTCCTTGTGTTCTTTCTTTTTTTCATGCTGCTGCAGGGGCAGGTGACCGTGGAAACCGCGCTCACAGGCCTTGTGCTCAGTACCCTTGTCTGGCTGTTCTGCCGGCGCTTTCTGGATTATTCCCCATCCAGGGACATGGCCATCGCCAGGCGCCTGCCGCGGACACTCGGCTATATTTTCTATCTTGTCAGGGAAATCTTCCGCGCCGCGCTCAGTACCATGCGCTGTGTATGGAGGGGCGAGGTGCAGCCCCAGCTGGTTTCCTTCCGCACAGGGCTGAAGACGCATACCGGCCGGCTGATGCTCGCCAATTCCATCACACTGACCCCCGGCACCATCACCGTGGACATCCGGGGTGACAAATACCTGGTGCACTGCCTTGACCTTCCCATGTCACAGGGGCTTGAAGACTCCGGCATGGAAAAGAGGCTGCGCCGCATTGAAGAGGATGACAGCCATGCCCGGGAATGAACTCGTTAGTGAAGCCTCCACCGTCCGGCAGGCCTATGGCACGATGTATCAGGCTGTTCTTGTGATCATTGGCCTTTTGCTGCTCTTCTGCCTTGTCCGCGCCGTGCGCGGGCCGCGGCTGGCGGACCGCGTGGTTGCGGTGAACATGATGGGTACACTCATCGTCATTGCCATCTGCATTCTGTCCTATCTGCTGGGCGAAGGGTATCTGGTGGATGTGGCGATCATCTATACCATGCTGTCTTTCCTGGCGGTGGTGCTGCTGACCCGCCTGCTGGTGGAGGCATGGCGGAAAAACCCCTCCGGTGAGAAGGGGGGCGGTCAGTAATGGCAGACTGGATCATTTTTGCGCTCAGCGCCTTGCTCACGCTCGGCGGGCTGGCGGTGCTGGTCACCTCGGTGCTGGGCCTGTTCCGTTTCCGTTATGCGCTGAACCGCGTGCATGCCGCCGCGCTGTGCGATACCCTGGGCATCCTGCTGATGCTGCTGGGTGTAATGCTCGCCACCGGGCTGAATGTTACCACCGGGAAGATGGCGCTGGTGATTATCTTCCTCTGGCTGACCTCGCCGGTCTCCTCCCACCTGATCGGAAAGATGGAGGTAACCATGAACCCGTCTCTCGGCAGCGAGATGAACGTGCAGGACCCTGCCGCCGTGGCCGAGGAGAGACAGCCTGCCGCCCCGGAAGAAGACAAGGAGGCCTGATCCGCTTTGGAGGTCTTTCACCTGATATTGCTGATTTTTATCCTCGCCTGCGCGGTGTGCGTCGCGCTGACGAAGAATTTAGTGGTCGCCGCGGTGGTGTTCATGGGGCAGAGCCTTGCGCTCAGCGTGATCTGGATTCTGCTGCAGTCGCCGGACCTGGCGATCACCGAGGCCGCCGTCGGAGCGGGGGTGGACAGCCTTCTGCTGTTTGCCGCGCTGAAGCGCGTCAGGGCCATTGACCGGGAAGCGGCCGGAAAGCGGGGTGAGGCGGATGCGCCGAACGGAGAGGAATGAACGCTTTCACCGCTGGCTGAGCGAGGGCGATACCCGCCTGGACACCATGCTCGCCGAGGAATATGACGACCTGACGACACTGAAGCACGTGTACGAAAGCGATGCCGCCGCCGCGGAGGAAACCTCCCGCGCGGAGGCGGAGGAAAAGGCGCGCGAGGCGGCGAGCGCCCCGCTGTACACCGCTGCACAGGCGCACGCGGAGTACGATGTGCCGCAGCGTTCAAGGGCACTCTATCTGCTCACGGCGCTGCTGCTGTGCGCCGGCATGATCGCCGTGCTTGTCTTCATTTCAAGTCAGCTGCCCTCCTTCGGGAAGAGCGAAAACCCCGCCAACAACGAGGTGGTGGAGCGCTATGTGGAGAAGGGCATGGAGGAAACCGGCCCCGTGAACATCGTCGCCGGCATGATACTGGACTACCGCGCCTTTGACACCCTTGGGGAGAGCAACGTGCTGTTTACCGCCGTATGCGCGGTGCTGCTGCTGCTGAAGCTGGCATCCTCCGGCAACGCGCCGCGCCCTGCCGCAGCGCCGGCAGAAACCGAAGAGGACCTCATCCTTCAGCGGATCACGCGCGCGCTGCTGCCGTTTATACTGATCTTCGGCTGCTATGTCATTCTCAACGGCCACCTGTCACCCGGCGGCGGCTTTTCCGGCGGCGCGGTGATGGGTGCCGGGCTGATACTGTACTACAACGCCTTCGGAGCAGCTGCGGCAGAGCGCTTCTTTACCATCCGCACCTTCCGCGTTGTGTCCGTCAGCGCACTGAGCTTTTACGCCGTCAGCAAGGCCTATTCCTTCTTCACCGGGGCCAATCACCTGCCCTCGTTCATCACTGCCGGTGTCCCGGGGCGCATTTTCTCCGCCGGCCTTATTCCCTACCTGAACATCGCGGTCGGCCTGGTGGTGATGTGCACCATGTACGGCCTGTTTACCCTTTTCCGGAAAGGAGACATCTGAGTGGACTGGCACAACTATGAGGAAATCGCGGCCATGGTGCTGTTTGGCATCGGCTTTGCCCTGCTTGTGCTGGACCGCAACCTGATCAAGAAGAACATCGCCTTTGCCATGACAGACAGCGGCATGTATCTCTATCTTGCCGCCAAGGGCTATATTTCCGGCCGCGCGGCGCCCATTATCACTGACGGCGTGACCGAAGCGGAGCGCTACATCAATCCTGTACCTGCCGGGCTGGTGCTCACGGGCATTGTGGTGTCGGTGGCCTCCTCCGCGGTGATGCTGGCCATCACCGTGCGGCTGTATAGGAAGTACCACACGCTGAATCTGGACGAGATCACGCGCCTGGCCAGAGGGGAGGAATGAGCTTGCAGCTGTGGCAATCCATTCCCTTTGCGATGATCCTGCTGCCGCTGGGCTCCGCCGCGCTGACCAGCGTGCTGCCAAAGCGCGCTGCCAGGCTCTGGTGCGCGGGCGTGCTGGCACTGGAAACACTGCTGAGCGCTTTCTTCTTCTCAAAGATGCTGTCCTTCGGGCAGATGTACACCTACAGCATGGGCCACTATCCCGCCCCCTGGGGAAACGAGCTGCGGGCAGGGCCGCTGGAGGCGCTGGTGTCGCTGTGCTTTGCGGTGATACTGCTGCTGAGCGTGCTGGGTGGCTTCCGGAAGCTGGAAATGCACGTGGAGGGCAGCAAGCAGAATCTCTACTGCGCGCTGCTGATGCTGCTCACCTGCGCCATGCAGGCGCAGCTTTACACCAACGACGCCTTTACCGCTTATGTATTTGTGGAAATACTCACCCTGGCCGCCGCCGGTTTGATCACGGCCCGCTCCGACGGAAAGGGGCTGCTGGCCGGCGCCCGGTACATGGTGATGAATCTGGTGGGCTCCGCGCTGTTTCTGCTCGCCGTGATCCTGCTGTATGACCTGACCGGCCACCTGCTGATGAGCCCCATGAAGAAAGCGGTGCTGGCCCTGCATGAGACAGAGCGCTATCACGCGCCCATGACCATGGTGATCGTGCTGCTGGTAACCGGCCTGTCCGTCAAGAGCGCGCTGTTCCCCTTCCATACCTGGGTGCCGGACGCGTACGGCGCGTCCACGCCCATCACCTCCGCCGTGCTCTCCTCCCTGCTGAGCAAGAGCTACATCTTCCTGCTCATGAAAATGATGTACAGGGCCATCGGCATGGAGGTGATCGCCGCCGCCCGTGTGGATGACATTCTGCTGCTGTACGGTATTCTCGGTATGATTGTCGGCTCGGTGCAGGCCATTGCGCAGAAGGACCTGCGCAGGATGATCGCCTGGTCCTCCGTAGCGCAGATCGGTTATATCTACATGGGCATGGGGCTGGGCAATGAAGCCGGCATGGCTGCCGCCCTGGTGCAGCTGCTCAGCCACAGCGCAGCCAAGTCCATGCTGTTTCTCGCCGCCGACGGGGTGGCGGATGCAAGGGGCAGCAGCCTGCTGCAGCGCCTGCGCGGCGCGGGCTACAGCACACCTGTGTTCGGCGTCGTCTTCACTGTCGGGGCGCTCTCACTGGTGGGCGCGCCGCTGCTGGGCGGCTTTGCCGCAAAGGCCTGCTTTGCGCTGGCTGCCGCTGAGCGGGACGGCTGGCGCATGCTGCTGGTCTTCGCAGCACTGGCCGTTTCAACGCTGCTCAACGCGGTCTATTTCATCGGCGCGGTGATTCAGCTGTACAGCAAGCCGGATGTAGCTGAAGGCGCGAAGGCACGCACAGGCGTGCTGAGCGCCGTCTCTGTATGCGCGCTGGCGCTGGTCAACCTGTGCCTCGGCGTGTTCGCCTCTCCCCTGGTGCAGGCGATACAGTCCGGTCTGACCCTGTTTGGCTGATTATTCTGTTAAAACGTGGAGGGTGTCTGTCAATGTCCTCATTGTATCTGCTGGTGCCCGTACTGCTGCCCATCGTCAGTGGCCTTGTGCTCGGCCTGTGGCGTCCCTTCGGTGACAATGCCCGCCGGCGCACGCTTTTTACCTCCGCTGTGCTGGTACTGAATGCGCTTGCCGTGCTTCCCGTCCTGCTTGGCAGTGAGACAGAGCTGGTCCTCTTCCGCCTGTCTGAGGCGCTGCCCATCTTCCTGCGCACCGACGAGACGGGGAAGTTCTTCACCGGTCTGATGGCCCTTGTATGGTGCGCTGCCGGGCTTTACTCCTTTGCCTATATGAAGGAGGAGGAGCACCAGCGCCGCTACTACGCCTTCTATCTGGGCACGCTCGGCGTGCTGATGGCGCTGTGCCTTGCAGGCTCAATCATTACCTACTACATGTGCTATGAGCTGATGACGCTGCTCACCGTGCCGCTGGTCATGCAGGAAATGAGCAAGGACGCGGTGGCGGCAGGCATCAAGTACCTCATCTATTCCGTTCTGGGCGCATCGCTGGTGCTGCTGGGCGTGTTCCTTCTCTCCCCCTATGTCACCACATGGTCCTTCACGGCCCACGGGGTGCTGGACATGGAGAAGGCCGCCGGGCATGAGGGCACGCTGATCACTGCCGCCTTCCTGATGGCTGTGGGCTTCGGCACCAAAGCAGGCATGTTCCCGCTGCACGGCTGGCTGCCCACCGCGCACCCCGTCGCGCCCGCACCGGCCTCCGCCGTGCTCAGCGGCGTGATTACCAAGGCCGGCGTGCTCGGTGTACTGCGCGTGGTCTATTTCCTCATCGGGCCTGATCTCATCAGAGGAACCTGGGCGCAGACCGCGTGGATGAGCCTCACGCTGTTTACAGTGTTCATGGGCTCGCTGCTCGCGTTCAAGGAAAACCTGCTGAAGAAACGTCTGGCCTGGTCTTCCGTTTCGCAGGTGAGCTATATCCTCTTCGGCCTGTCCACGCTGCATCCGCTGGGCCTGACCGGCGCGCTGCTGCACGTAGCCGCGCACTCCCTGATCAAGGACACGCTCTTCATGTCCGCCGGCGCCATCATCCACCAGACCGGGAAGACCCGCGTGGACGAGCTGGACGGCATCGGCCGCCAGATGCCCGCCGTGATGTGGTGCTTCACCCTGGTATCCGTAGGCCTTGTGGGCATTCCCCCCTGCCTGGGCTTCGTGTCCAAGTGGTACCTGGCGCAGGGTGCGCTCTCCATGAGCGGCGTACCGGCCTTCTTCAGCTGGCTCGCGCCCACGGTGCTGCTGCTGTCCGCGCTGCTCACGGCGGGCTACCTTCTCACCGTGTCCATCCGTGGCTTCTTCCCTGGCCACGGCGAGCACGAACCCGAAGCCGTCTTTGAAAAGAAGGAGCCAGGTCTGAGCATGGTGCTGCCCATGGCACTGCTCACGGCGCTGTCGGTTCTGCTCGGAATGTTCCCAGGCGGGCTGATTGAGCTCTTCTCTCGCATCGCGGCGGGTGTGATTTAAAGCGGGGTTGATGTATCATGTTCTGCCTGCTCCCTCTATTGCCCCTGCTTTTTGCGGCGGTGCTTGCCGTGTGGCGGCCCAAAGGCGCGCGCGCCGCGAATGTGTTTGCCTTTCTGGCAGCGCTGTGCACGGCCGCAGCGACTGTTTACGCCGTCATGTCAACCCCCGATGCGCCGCTGACGCTGCTGGAGGTGCTGCCCGGCCTCACCTTCACCCTCCGGCTGGATGAAATGGGCAGGACCTTCGCGGTGCTGGTATCAGTGCTGTGGCCGCTGTCCACACTGTACGCCACGGAATACATGCGCCACGAGGAGCGTCCGGTCACCTTCTTTTGCTGGTACCTGGCTGCCTACGCGGCTACCCTGCTGGTGGTTTGCGCCGGGAACCTGTTCACGCTCTATATCGCCTACGAATGGCTGACCTTCTCCACGCTGCCGCTGGTGTGGCACAAGCAGGATGACGCGTCCATCGTCGCCGCGCACCGCTATGTGCGCTATACCCTGGGCGGCGGCGTGCTGGGCCTGCTGGCCGTGTGCGCCGTTTATGTATGGACCGGCAGCACCGACTTCACACAGGGCGGGCTGTTTGCCGCCGGCGCGGTGAACGCGGACGCAGTCCGCTGGTGCTTCCTTCTGGCCTTCTTCGGCTTCGGCGTTAAGGCGGCTGTGCTGCCGCTGAGCGCCTGGCTGCCCGCGGCCTCGGCCGCCCCTACCCCGGTCACGGCGCTTCTGCACGCGGTTGCGGTGGTCAATACCGGCGCCTTCTCCGTGATGCGCTGCGTGTATCAGGTCTTCGGCGCGCAGGCGCTGCGCGGCAGCTACGCGCAGGCAGCCCCGCTGCTGGTGTCCTGCATTACCATACTGTTTGCCTCTTCTATGGCGGTGAAGGAGCACCACCTGAAGCGTCGGCTGGCCTGGTCCACCGTGTCCAATCTCAGCTACATGCTGATGGGCGCGTGCCTGATGACTGAGGCCGGGCTGGTGGGCGCCATGACGCATTTCCTTTTCCACAGCATCATCAAAATCACGCTGTTTTTCTGCGCCGGCGCCTTCCTTGTGCAAAGCGAGCGCGAAACCATTGAGGAAACGCGCGGTCTGGGCCGTGTGATGCCCGTGATCTGTGCCTGCTTCCTCGTGTCGGCGGCCGCGCTGGTCGGCACGCCGCCGCTCAACGGTTTCCTGAGCAAATGGAACCTGCTCACGGCAGCTGCCGCGCTGCAGTCTCGCCTTGGCGCAACCGCCATCGCGACGCTGCTGATCTCATCCGTGCTCACTGCCGTGTACCTTTTCCCGGTTGTCTTTGGCTTCTATTTCCGTCCGGTGAACACTGACCTGATGGTCTGGGGTGTCCGGCGGCATGATCCCACCTGGCGGATGACATTGCCTGTTGTCCTGCTCACGGTGTCCATGCTTGGCCTTGGCGTTTTCAGCCAGCCGCTGATGGACTGGCTGCGCCATGTGGCCGCCTCCGTGATCTGACTATCTCCTGGGAGGACTCTTATGCTGATGCTGCCTCTGCTGTGCTTCGCGCCAATGGTCATGGCGCTGGTGTCCTGGCTGCTGGGCCGCAGGTCTGCCCCTGCCCGCACCCTGGCGGTGACGGCAACCTGTGCGCTGGCCCTGGCAGGCTGCCTGTCGCTGTGGAACAGGGAGGTTTCCTTTGACTGGGACGGCTTCTGCGCGCTGGGCCTGCACCTGAGAGCGGATGGGTTCCGGAGCCTGTACGCCTCCATCGCAGCCTTCATGTGGCTGCTGTCCGCCGCCTTCTCTCCGCAGTACTTCCGCCATCACCACAACAACAACCGCTACTGGTTCTTCTTCCTGATGACGCTTGGCGCAACCCTCGGCGTTTTCCTCTCCGACGATTTTTACACAACTCTCATCTTCTTTGAGATCATGTCGCTTACCAGCTACACCTGGGTGGCGCAGGAGGAAACGCCGGGCGCCATGCGCGCCGGCTCCACATACCTGGCGGTAGCTGTCATCGGCGGCCTCACCACGCTGATGGGCCTCTTCCTGCTGTGGAAGGAACTGGGCACCCTGTCCTTCGCGGGGGTGAAGGCGGCGCTGGAGGGGCAGCAGCCCTCAGCCCGGGTGACTGTCGCGGCCTGGCTGACGCTGTTCGGCTTTGCAGCCAAGGCCGGCATGTTCCCGCTTCACATCTGGCTGCCCAAGGCACACCCGGTCGCGCCTGCGCCGGCCTCTGCCCTGCTGTCCGGTATACTGACCAAAAGCGGCCTGTTCGGTGTGATCGTCATCGCCGCCAACATTTTTCCGGGCAGCGCGGCCTTCGGCATTCCGCTGCTCGTGCTTGGCGGCATCACCATGCTGCTGGGCGCCGTGATGGCGCTGTTCTCCATTGACCTGAAAAAAACGCTCGCCTGCTCCTCTGTCAGCCAGATCGGCTTCATCACAGTGGGCATCGCCTGCATGACCCTGCTTGGCGAAGAGGGCAGCCTGGCCGCCTACGGCGCGGTGGAGCACATGATCAACCATTCGCTGATCAAGCTGTGCCTGTTCCTGTGCGCGGGTGTGGTCTACATGAACCTGCACCGGCTGGACCTGAATGAGATTCGCGGCTTTGGCCGCAACAAACCCGTGCTGCACGCTGCCTTCCTTATCGGCGCGCTGTCCATCGGCTGCGTGCCGCCGCTGGGCAGCGGCTTCAACTCCAAGTCGCTCCTGCACGAGGGCATACTGGAGTACATGCACCATCTCCAGCACACCGGCGCCGCGTGGTGGCCCGTAAAGCTATTTGAGCTGATGTTCCTTTTCTCCGGCGGGTTGACCGTGGCGTATATGACCAAGCTGTATGTATGCCTTTTCTGGGAGAAAAACCGTGACGCAAAGCTGCAGGAATGCTACGACAGCATGCGTAGGGGCTATCTTTCCTGGCCCACCGCCATCGCGCTGATACTGACCGCCGTGCCCCTGCCCCTGCTGGGTCTTTTCGGCAGCAGGCTCCTGTCTCCGCTGGCGGAGAGAGCCATGCCGTTTTTCGGGCAGGAAGCGCTCGCGGAAATACACTATTTCTCCGCGGAGAACCTGATCGGCGCGGCGGAATCCATCGCCATCGGCGCGGCGGTTTACCTGCTGGTGGTCCGTCCCCTGCTGATGCGACGGGAGGGCAAGTCGACAGTCTATGTCAACCTCTGGCCGGAATGGCTTGACATGGAAAACAAGGTATACCGCCCGCTGCTGGACGGACTGGTGGCAGCGAGCTATGCCGTTGTCCGGCGCATCGAGCACCTTCCCGACTGCCGGCTCGTGCGGCAGTGGATACCACATTCCGTCGCTGCCGCAACGGCCTGGTGCGCGGACATTCCCGATATGCCACTGTTCAGGCAATGGCTCCCCGCCGCAATCACCGCCGTGACCCGCTTTTTCGGCGAGATACCGGAGCGGCTGACCTGGCTGGTGAGAAAGACTCTGCTGCGCGCCAAGCGGCCGCCAAAGACAATCCCGGTCGGCAACAAACTGACCTGGTACGTCGGCCGCGCCGCTGATACGGTCGCGCAGGGCCTGAACAGGAGCCTGACGAAAAAGCATCCGCTTCGCACAGACTATGAATATGTGCTGGACGCACAGCATCAGGCCAACCGGCGCACCACTGACCGCATCTCGCACAGTGTGTCCTGGAACCTGCTGCTGCTGGCGGCGGGCCTGGTGGTGATGGCCGTTTATCTGCTGCTGCGCTCAGAAGTTTGAAAGGACAGGAACAATGGCAATACCGCATATCAAAGACTATCAGGGAAAAAGAATCCACCTTGTCGGCGTCGGCGGCTCCAGCATGTCCGGGCTGGCACAGATGCTGGTGGACAAGGGCTATAAGGTATCCGGCTCGGACCGCACGGACGGCTATCTGCTGGACAGTGTGCGCGCCAGCGGCGTGCAGGTGATGGTCGGCCACCGCGCGGAGAACGTGCACGGCGCCGCGCTGGTGGCCTACAGTGCGGCCATCGCGGCAGACAATCCGGAGCGGCAGGAGGCGGAGCGCCTGGGCATACCTACCCTGGAGCGCGCGTGGCTGCTGGGGCAGCTGATGGAGGACAGCCAGCTGCCGGTCGCCGTGTGCGGCGCGCACGGCAAGACCACCACCACCTCAATGCTGTCCGAGATCCTTGTGGAGTGCGGCGCGGACCCCTCCGTGCACATCGGCGGGCAGCTGGACGCGATCGGGGGCTCCACACGTGTCGGGCACGGCGATGTGTTTCTGGCGGAGGCCTGCGAGTTCAACCGCTCTTTCCTCAGGCTGCACCCCAGCATCGCGGTCGTCTTGAACATCGACGCGGATCATCTGGACTGCTATCGGGATATTGACGAAATAGAGGAGACCTTCGGGCAGTTCCTCCACCTGCTGCCCACGGATGGGCTGGCCATCGGCAACGGCGATGACGAGCGTGTCCGGCGCCAGCTTGGCCGTCTTACCTGCCGCACGGAGACCTTCGGGCTGAGCGCGGACTGTGACTGGACCGCATCTGACCTGCGGGAGGACGCGCTGGGCTGCGCGGCTTTTACCCTCATGCATTGCGGCGAAAAGGCTGCGGAGGTAGCGCTGAACGTACCCGGCCTGTTCAATGTACAGAATGCTCTGGCGGCGCTCGCGGCCGCAAGCGCTGTCAGCATTCCGCCGCAGCAGGCGGCCGATGTGC
The DNA here is from genome assembly GCA_946407745.1 of uncultured Clostridia bacterium. Lineage (GTDB taxonomy): Bacteria > Bacillota > Clostridia > Christensenellales > Aristaeellaceae > RUG11272. The sequence continues at coordinate 34,897 of CAMJPQ010000009.1, read as the reverse complement.
TGGCCCACTTTGCCGGTGCGCACCGCCGCTTCGAGCTGACGGACGTGGTGAACGGCTGCGAGGTATTCACCGATTACGGCCACAACCCGGCTGAAATGCGCAACGCGGTGTCCATCGCCCGGAAGCGATGCAGGGGCACGCTGTACGCGGTGATGCAGCCGCACACCTTTTCCCGCGTGAAGAGCCTGTTTGAGGACTACCTCACCTGCACGGAAGAGGCGGATGTCACACTGGTGACAGACATCTGCGCCGCGAGGGAAAAGGATCCCGGCGACATCAACAGCGGCATGCTGGTGGAGGGAATGAAGGCGCACGGTGTGAACGCCGTGCTGACCCCCTCCTTTGACGACGCCGAGCGGTGGCTTCGCGCTCACTGGGGACCCGGCGACCTGGCCATCACCATGGGCTGCGGCGACATCAACCTGCTGAACAGGCAGATCCATGCCCACGAGGCAGCGCGGACTGAAGCCTGAACGGCCGGAGGCACGCCGAACAGCGCAATGCTGCTCAAGTTTGTAACAAGCTTTTTTGCCGGTTGCGCCCCGCCCGCATCTGTGGTAGAATCACCACTGTATACTGCGATGCGTCATCCGGACCGAAAGGATATGTTGTATGACACAGTTTACTCCCGGGGAGAGGGAGCCCCGCCGCGCGCGGCGCAGCCATGTGCAGACTGAAACGCCGCCGCCCGTCATTCCCCGCGCAAGCCGGAAAAAGCGCGGCTCTGTGCTGGGTGTGGCGCTGTGCGTGATCGGGCTTGCGGCTGTATTCCTCCTTTCGCCCCTGCACCCCGCCAGGCGGGCTACCTACACCGCCGCCACGGAGGACGGCACCGTTGCCTCCCTGATCGAAAGCGGCGAGATCAACAGCGACTATGTGGGGCTGCGCATCAGCGAAATCATGCCCTCCAACCACACCTCGGTGCCGGATGAAACCGGCGCCTATCCCGACTGGGTAGAGGTATGGAACTCCTCCGACCATGATATGAACCTGGCCGGCGTGGGCCTGAGCGACCGCGGAGACTCCATCCGCTTCCTGTTTCCGGAGGTCACCCTCAAAAGCAACGAGCGCACGGTGGTGTTCTGCGACAGCACCAACCTGGCAGATCCCAGCCGCCCCTTCCACGCGAAGTTCAAGCTCTCCTCCGTGGGAGAAACAGTTTACCTGTATGATCCCAACGCCTACCTCATCGATTCTGTCACCTACCATATCATGGGCAGCGATACCTCGTGGTCGCTGACGGAAGGCAGCTGGCAGGAGGTTTCCTACTTCAGCCCGGGCTATGAGAACAGCGCCGCCGGCTATGAGGCCTACCGCACCAACACCATGGTTTCCGACGGTGTGCTGATCATTAACGAAATCATGGCGGACGCGCGCAGCGGCCTGCCGGATGAGGACAATGAATACAGCGACTGGGTGGAGCTGTACAACACCTCCGACCAGACCGTGCAGCTGAGTAATTACGCCCTGTCCGACAAGGAGAACAAGCCGCTGGAGTGGCGCTTTCCCGAGGGCGCGGTCATCGCGCCGCACGGCTACTACCTGGTGTTCTGCTCCGGCAAGGACCGCCGCGACAGCGCCACCTCCATTCCGCACACGAATTTCCGCCTGTCAGCCGAGCGGGATACCATCATCCTCTCCGACAGCTACGGCCGTGTGGTGGACCGCGTGATGATCGACAACCTGCCGGAGGACGCCACCTGGGCCAGAGAGGCCAACGGCGTGTTCACCGTGCACCAGATGGCCACGCCCGGCAGGGACAACAGCGATACCGCCGGTGCGGACCTGGACATGCGGCGCAGGAACACTCTTGGCGTGTACATTACCGAGGTGATGGCCAGCAATGACTCGGTGACCGTGGGGGAAGGCACCGGCTTTGTGGACTGGATCGAGATACACAACGACTCCTCCGAAATCGTGGACCTGAGCGGCTGCGGCCTGTCTGACAACATCGGCAGGCCGCGCCGCTGGCAGTTCCCCGAGGGCACCGTCATCTACCCGAATGAATATAAAACTATTTACTGTGACGGCAAGGCCGATCAGAGCAGTCAGGGCGAGCTGCACACCAATTTCAAGATACTGCGCGCCGGCGGAGAGACCGTCTGCCTGAGCACGCCTCAGGGCTTTGTGCTGGATAAGCTGGTGCTGCCGCTGATCCCAACGAACGTCTCGTACGGGCGCACCAGCGGAACGACCGGATTTTTTTATTATGACACCCCGACACCCCTTGCGGCCAACGGTACTGGCTTCAAGGGCTACGCGGGCACGCCCGCCTTCACCGTGGAGGGCGGCCTGCACACCGGTGTTGTTTCCACAGCGATTATTGTGCCCGAAGGCTGCACCGTGTATTACACCACCGACGGCTCCATCCCCACAACCTCGTCGACGCTCTACAAAGGCGAGTCGATTGAGATGAACTTCACCACGGTGCTGCGCGCCAAGGCCTTTCCTGAGAATGACCTGCACGAGAGCAGCATCGCCACGGCCACCTACCTGATCAACACCTTCCACACGCTGCCCGTGGTCAGTGTCGTGTGTGACCCGAACGAGCTGTGGAATCCGACCAACGGCCTGCTGGTGCTGGGCGAAAACGCGGACAAGACCGGCGGACCCAAGTTCAAAAACACGGTCTACCGCGAGTTTGGCAAGATTCCCCGGCCCTGCCATGTGGAGTTTTACCAGCTGGACGGAACAAAGATGCTCGACCAGGACTGCCAGTTTGAGCTGCAGGGAGACTATTCCCTGGATATGCCGCAGAAGAGCATGAAGTTCCGCTCCAAGTCCATCTACGGGGAAAAGCTGTTTAACGCGGCGCTGTTTGAGGACAGGCCGTACACGGAGTACAAGGGCTTCGCCCTTCGCAACAGTGGCAACGACTGCATGTGGACGCGCCTGCTGGACGGCTTTGAATCCCGCCTGCTGGATGTATGCAATGCGCAGGTGATCCACCAGGCCTGGAATCCCGTAGTCGTCTATATCAACGGCGAATACTGGGGGCACATGAACATGAGGGAGCGCGTGGACCGCTTCTTTGTGGCCCAGTATGAGGGCATTCCGCTGAGCGAGGCCAACAACATGACCATACTGAGGGCCAGCAACGCCCTGGAGTACGGCACCGCCGAGGCCCGGAGGGAATATCGGAACATGGTCGCCAAAATCAAGGCCTCCTCCCCCGCGACCAACGCGGAGGACAGGAAGTACCTTGTGGACAATGTGGATATCGACAACCTGATCGAATACATGTCCTTTGAGATGTTCGTTGGAAACTCCGACATCGGCAACACCAGGTTCTACCGCCTCGCCCAGGAGGGCAGCAAGTGGCGCTGGATCTGGTACGACGCGGATTACGGCCTGTTCAGTTCCTCCTTCAACAGCCCCAGAAGCTACACCAAGGCATCCGGCATGGGTGAAAAGAACATTGACAACACCCTGTTCCTCAAGATGCTGTCCGTGCCGGAATTCAGAGACCGTTTCCTTACCAGGTTCGGCGAGATTTTCCAGACACTGACAACAGAGAAAATGCTTGAGGTGCTGGAGCCGCTGGTGGAGCTGATTACCCCGGAAATGGAGCTCCATTGGGCCCGCTGGGGAGAGTTCAATGACAAAATGGTCATCGACGAGGTGCCCGTCACAGCCGACGGCGCCTACCGCTACTGGGAAAAAAGGCTGGACCGCCTGCGCAATACACTGAAGAAGCGTCCTAACCTGCTCTGGGGCATGATCCAGGATGAATTCAACCTGACCAACGCACAAATGGTGCACTACTTCGGCGAGAGGCCTGTGATGCCCGCCGACGCAATCTGACGCTATGAAAGGGGCTGCCAAAATGTTTGTTTCCACCGCCTACGCTTCCTCTGTCAGGGACGTGCTGACCAGCAATTCCTCCCTGTCTGACTACTTTGCCGAGCAGTTCAGGAACCTTTCCGTACTGAACGTGCTCGTCTATCTGGTCATGGGTCTGCTGGTCGGCCTGATCGTGGCGTTCACCTACAAAAAGTGCTACAGGGGCGTTTTGTACAGCCCGAATTTCTCACTGACGCTGATCATGATGACGCTGGTCACCACCCCTGTGGTCATGTGCATCAAAAGCGACATTTCGCTGTCCATGGGCATGGTGGGCGCGCTGTCCATCGTCCGCTTCCGCACCGCGGTCAAGGATCCGCTGGATACCGCCTATATGTTCTGGGCGCTGACGATGGGCATCCTGCTGGGCGCCGGCCTGCACTGGATCGCGGTAGTGGTGGCGCTGGGCATCGCGCTGATTATGTTCGTGTTCAGTTTTGTCCGCTTCTCCGACAAAACAGCTTATCTGCTGGTGCTCCACTATGACGAGGCGGCGGAGAAGGATATCCTGGCGCAGGTGGCGCACATGGTCAAGAACCAGCGCCTGCGCTCCAAGACCGTGACCCGCAACGGCAGTGAAATGACCGTGGAGGTGCGTCTGGACAACAAGCAGGATGTGGTGGCCGCCATGCTGGGCATTGACGGCGTATATGACGCGACCCTGGTTTCCTGCCAGAGCGAGGCGGGGGCGTGATGTGATGAATAGCACCCTGCCGCTACGCCATGAGCTGAAGTACATCATCTCCCCCGCGCAGGAGTTTCTCCTTTCCCGCGCGCTGGACCATGTGCTGGCCCGTGACCCCAACGGGGACGAGCGCAACGAGTATGCCATCCGCTCGCTGTATTTTGACACTGTGTACAACGACGCCCTGTATGACAAGCTGAACGGCATGCAGAACCGTGACAAATACCGCATCCGCATCTACAACTGCTCGGACAGAGTGATCAAGCTAGAGTGCAAAACGAAGATCGGCTCGCTGATTTCCAAGCGGTCCATCTCCATCCCCCGCGACCTGGCGGAGCAGCTGATGGCCGGCGACCCCACCGGGCTGGAGAGCACCCGCTCCGGCCTGCTGAATGACGTCTACCGCGAAATGACCATTCACCTGCTGCGCCCTGTTGTGCTGGTGGAGTATATCCGTGAAGCCTATCTGCACCCAGCGGAGGAGGTGCGCATCACCTTTGACAAGCACCTGCGCAGCGGCCTGCGCTCCACCGAGCTGTTTGATCCGCGTGTGCCCATGGTGCCGCCCTTCGAGCACGACCAGACCATACTGGAGGTCAAGTACAACAAAAGCCTGCCGCCCTACATCCGCGATCTGCTGAGCACCTACTGTGGGGGCGCGGTGCAGACAGCAGTGAGCAAGTACACCTGGTGCCGCATTTATGAAGAGCTGGAGGCCTGAGCGCATGGAAAACACACAGAGCACAGCGCCGCTGAAAGCACTGCAGCGCCTCGCGTCCGACAAGTGCCCCGGCCTCCCGCTGGAAGAAGGCGTGCGCCTGTCGGAATGCACCACTCTTCGCCTCGGCGGGCCTGCCACCCTCTTCTACGAGATGCGAAGTGAAGCAGAGCTGCAATGGCTTTTGCGCGCCGCCGGCAGGCTTGGCGCAGGCATCACTGTCATCGGGCACGGCAGCAACCTGCTGGTGTTGGATGGCGGCATTGACGGGCTGGTGATCCGCGTTGGGCGGGAGTGGTCTGGTTTGACCGCGGAGGGTTCCACCCTCACCGCACAGGCCGGGGCGATGCTCTCCTCCGCCGCGCAGTTTGCGGCCAGGCACGCGCTGGCCGGTCTCAGCTTTGCCGCCGGCATCCCAGGCACGGTGGGCGGCGGCTGCGTGATGAACGCCGGCGCCTACGGCGGGGAAATGAGCCAGGCCGTGCGCAGGGTGCGGGGATATACGCTGGATGGCGAGCCCTTCGCCTTCACAGGGAGCGAAATGGAATACGGCTACCGGCACTCACGCCTGCTGGGCGTCCCCTGTGTGGTTACAGAGGTCACTCTTGAGCTGACCGCCGGTGACACAGCCGCGCTGACGGAGGAAATGGCGGAGCTGAACCGCCGCCGCAGGGAGAAGCAGCCGCTGGACACCCCCTCCGCGGGCTCCACCTTCAAGCGGCCAGCCGGCGGCTACGCTGCCGCGCTGATCGACCAGTGCGGGCTGAAGGGCTGCAGGGTCGGAGGCGCGCAGGTCAGTGAAAAGCATGCGGGCTTCCTGCTGAATACAGGAGGCACTGCGGAAGACTTTCTTCAGCTGATGCAGCTGGTGCAGCGCACCGTACAGGAAAAAACCGGCGTCCTGCTGGAGCCGGAGGTCAGGATTCTTGGAAAAGCTTAGACTGACGCAGCCGGGCGGATCACGCATTGTGTGAACCGCCCGGCTGCGTTTATTCGTCCTTTTTCACAGTACCGCTGCACATAAGACAGCGCAGGGAGTGCTTTCGTTATAGATCGAAAATGCCGCCCTCCAGCGCGCTTCTTGCGGCCAGAATGTACCTGCTGGTATCCAGCGGATCAACCCCGCGGCGCGGCGCGCACGCGCCCAACTCCAGCGGGCAGTCGCGGTAGCCGTGCAGCCGCACGCTCATTCCGCCTCGCCCGCCTGTGATTTGTGCCAGGCGTGTGGGGTAGTCCATGCTCTCCGCTGCCGGCACCAGCGCGGTGACAGCGGCATAGTCCTCCTCGGCTTTCACCTCTGTCACCTCGCCGCGCATGGCCGTCACATCGCTCATGATCCGGCCCGTGACCTCCTGCGGCACGCGGAAGAGGATCTTCAGCATCGGCTCCAGCAATACGCTGCCGCCCCGCTGCAGCCCGTCCTGTATGGCCCACGGCGTGGCAACAATGAAATCCAGCGGATGGGTGTGGAACTGGTGGTAGTTTCCGTCCACCAGGGTGATATCCACATCCGTCACCTGCCAGCCCAGCCGCCCCTGAGACAGCGCCAGCGGCAGGGCCTGCTCCACCTGATGCTGGTAGCGCGCCAGAATATCCCGCACCGGCACCTCAGAATGGTATCGCACACCGCTGCCCCGCGGCGCGGGCTGAATGGCGAAGCGGAGCACGGCCCAGCAGGGCTTGGGCATGGTGTAGGCACAGAAGCCCTCTGCGGGCCTGGCGATGGTCTCCCGGTAAATCACCGTTGGGTTTTCAAACCTCGCCTCCAGCCCGAAGCGGTTCTTCAGCTCGTCCTGAAGGATCTCCAGCTGAATTGCGCCCATGGCGTCGATGCGCAGCTCACCGGTGTCCGGGACAAAGCGGGTCTGCAGCAGCGGATCCTCATCCGCCAGGGCGCTGCAGGCATTGGCCACCTCCCGCTGGCGCTGCGGGTCGGCCGCCTCCACGCGCACCGTCGTCAGCGGTGTGCGCAGCGTACCGGGCCGCACCTTCCGCGGCAGGTGGGAAGCATTGCCCAGGATGTGTCCGATCTTCATCGCGCCCGCGCCGTAAATCACGCCGATTTCTCCCGCGCGCAGCACACCTATGTCCTGCCCGTCCACTCCGCGGATCTGCGTGATTTTGCTCTGCACCTCGCTTCGCTCACCCGTGAGCGGATCAAGGCGGCCGGGCAGCGCGATGGCCGAGCGGTTCTCCAGCTGCCCGCCATACAGCCTGACCCACAGCCCGCGGCCGAGCAGCCGGTCATGCTCGGCAGCAAAGGCCACGCCGCACAGCTCTGTCTGGCCTGTCGTCGGCGGCGGCAGAAACTCAACAATGCCGTCGAGCACGCCCTCTATGCCTGTGCCACGCAGCGCGGAGCCCTGCAGCACCGGGAACACAAGCCCCTGCCGCGAAAGTTCTGTCAGGCGGGAGCGTATCTCACCGGCCGGTATCTCCTCCCCCGCCAGGTAGCGCTCCATCATCCCGTCATCCGCCTCGCAGACAGCCTCCAGCAGCTTTTCCGCATCGTTTACAGGCGCAGCGCGGCCCGTCAGCCGCCTGCGTATCTGCGCGAGGGTGCGGTCCGCGTCCGCTCCCTCCCGGTCCATTTTATTGATAAAGAACATCACCGGCATTTCCTGCGCCCGAAGCGCCTCAAACAGCAGCTCAGTCTGCGGCTGAACACCCTCCACGCCGCTGAGGACGATCACCGCCCCGTCCAGCGCCCACAGCGACCGCTCGATCTCCGCGGAAAAGTCCGTATGGCCGGGAGTATCGATCAGGTTGACGGGCTCGCCGCGCCAGTTCAGCCGCACACAGCTGGCACGGACAGAAATGCCCCGCTGCCGCTCCACCGGCAGGCTGTCCGTATGGGCTGTGCCCGCGTCCACGCTGCCCGCCGCGCGAATGGCTCCGGCCTTCAGCAGCAGCTGCTCCGACAGTGTCGTTTTTCCGGCGTCCACGTGCGCAAAGATGCCGATGTTCCGCATAACGCATTCTCCTACTTTTCAAATGGATAAATGAGGCCCATCTGCCTGCGGCATTCGTCAAGAATGCGCATCACATCCAGCGTGCACTGCTGGGGAACAAGCAGGCTGTCCGTCCGGCCTGCGCGTATCTCCTCGGCTACCCGGTCAAACTCGTTGAGCATGCTGCCATCGCCGCTGAAGTGAATGGCCTTTCCGTTCTTTGGCCTGAGAGTGACCTCATTTGCGTAGTGGAAGGCGCACAGATCCGTTCTCGCCCGGCTGCCGATGATGCGCAGCCACTCCCAGTTGCGGCGGTCCACCATCGAAATGTCCGCTGTAATGCTCCGCCCATCAGCAAAGCCCAGCGTGACCCTCTCACCCAGATCGATGCCGTCCTTCAGCTTGCCGCGGCACACGACGGAAACGGGCTTCCCGAACAGCCGGTACAGGTAGGTAATCGGGTAGATGCCGCTGTCCAGCAGGGCGCCGCCGGCCAGCTGCGGGTCCGCCAGGCGGGGCGCGTAGTGGATCACATTCACACGGTAGGTCACGCTGACCTTTTCAAGCTCGCCGTATTCACCCGCGTCCAGCCACGCCTTCACCTGGTTGGCAATGGGAGAAAACCAGGTCCACATGCCCTCTGCAAAATAGACCCTCTTCTCCTTAGCCAGTGCGATCAGCTCCTCCGCCTGGCGGGCGTCGGTGGTCACCGGCTTTTCGCACAGCACAGGTTTGCCCAGGCTCAGCGCCAGTTTGGCATATTCGTAATGGCTGTTGTGGGGCGTGACGATGTACACCCCGTCCACATCAGCGCGGTCAATGGCCTCCTCAGCGCTGCGCGCGGCGAAGGCCCCCGTCTCTTCGGCAAATTCCTGGCATTTTTCCCAGCGCCTGGTATACACCGACGCGATCCTGTGCCGGCCCGAGGGCAGCTGCTCCCTGATCACGCCCCGCGCCAATGTGCCCGTACCGATAAAGGCCCAGCGAAAAGCTTCCATAAGGCAGACCTCCTGTCTGATTGATTGTGCAGCCCATTCAGGCCGGGTTCAGCCCGGCGAGTATTCTCAGCACCCCCAGTTCACGCTCCATCATCGCGCAGGGGTGGCTGGCCGCGTATTCCTCGTTGACACGGATGGCCTCCGTAAGCGCCAGGAACACCGGCGTGAACCCCTCCTCCGCCTCCAGGGGAGACAGCTCCGGCCGCCCCTGCTGTTCCTCGACCTCGCAGAGGAAGTAATCATTGTCCTGAATGAAGACCGGCTCATGCTTTCCCTTCTGTATCCTTCGCACACTGCCGAATTCGCGCACAGTGTCCGGTATCACGGTATAGCCGGTCTCTTCCCTCACCTCGCGGATCATGGCCGTTTTGGCGTCTTCTCCGGGCTCGATCCCACCGCCGGGCAGCTTGTAGTAATGGTTCGCGGTGCTGAATATGACCAGGATTTTTTCATCACGGAAGATGATGCCCCTGGCGGAAGGCCGCCGCACGGTTTCCCCGGCCGGATCATAATCCCGCGGATCAATCTCAAACAAGCGCTTCATTTCAGCTTACCCCTGTCAGTTTTTGTTCTCACTGTCTTTCCTGAGCATTGTAACATACTTTTTTTCCAAATACCACCATAAACTGTTTTTCGGCGCCCCGCAGACAAAGCCTGTCCGCAATGCTGCGGTTGGTCGTCCCCCACATCTTTCGAGCCCGATACCGAAATGCAAAAACTGGCCGTTGCCATCCCGGAGATTTCGGGTATAATGAAGGCAAAAGCGGCCAGGAGGTGGCACCCTCATGATCAGTTCCTACGCGCTTCAGCAGTGCTTTCTGGATACGCAGAGGATGATCCGCGAAGATGCCGGGCTCCGTCGCAGCACGGAGCGTATGCAGGCGGGAACACTGCTGTTTCTGCCCGGGTACTGCGCGGTCTGTCCGGCAGTAAAGAGCGCTGTACCTGTTATCAGCGTGACAGAGGACACCACCTTTCACTGCGCGCAGTCCTTTCTGCAGGGGAACGATCGCGTCGCTGTGCTGAACTTTGCCAACGCCTATTCGCCCGGCGGCGGCGTGAAGAACGGCGCCATGGCGCAGGAGGAATGCCTGTGCAGGAGCAGCAACCTCTATCTGTCGCTGACGGTGCCATACATTATAAGGAATTATTACAACTGGAACAGCAGCAATACCGGGGATATGGGAACGGACACGGTGATCTACTCCCCCGGCGTCACGGTTTTCAAGACGGATGACGACCTACCGCAGCTGCTGGGAAGCCCCTTCCGGACAGATGTGCTGACCTGCGCTGCCCCGTATTATGACCCGCTCAGGAAGAAGCCTGTTTCGCCGGAAAAGCTGACCGATGTTTTCCGCTCCAGGATTGCAAACATCCTTGAGGTGGCCGCCGCCATGGATGTGGATGTCCTCGTGCTGGGCGCGTTCGGCTGCGGCGCCTTCAACAACCCGCCCGAGTTGGTCGCCGAGGCCTTCCGGCACTGCCTGGTGGATCAGGGTCGCGGCCGTTTCTTCAGGAAAGTCGTTTTCGCCATCAAAAAGCGCGGAACAAATTACGATGTTTTCAGAGATGTGCTTGACAAGCAGTACAGTGAGAAAACGGGGGTGAGCCAATGATCGTCAGAATGGCGGAAAAAGAGGATCTGGAGCAGGTCAACCTGCTGCGAAGGCAGGTCAACGACCTGCATGTTGCCGGCAAGCCGGAGGTGTTCAAGCCGGGCTTTTCCGATGAGCTGCGCCAGTACATCAATGTCATCTGGGCCGATCCGGAGCAATGGATCGCCGTAGCGGAGGCGGATGGCGCCGTGCGCGGTTTTGCCGTGCTGCACCACATCCACCGTCCGGAAAATCCCTTCATGTATGAGCGCGACTTTCTGGATATTGATGAATTCTGCGTGGATGAAGCCTGGCACCGCCAGGGCATCGCCACGGCAATGATCGACTTTATCCGGGAGTTTGCCGCCGCGCATGGTTTTCACCGGCTCGAGCTGAACATGTGGGAGTTCAACAGGGAGGCGCTGGCCTTTTACGAGGCCGCCGGCTTTGCCACCTTCCGCCGCTATATGGAGATGTTTATATGAGCGCTGTGGAGATACGCTGTGCGACCGAGGCGGACAAAGACTTCTGGTTCAGCCTGGACCGCCACCTTCCGGTGAGCGGCTTTGCTGAAAAGGTGCGTACCCGCACCGGTCTTGTGCTTTTCTCGGGTGGTGAGGCGGCCGGTATCCTGCGGTGGCATTATTTCTGGGACAGCATCCCGTTCTGCACACTTCTGTACATACGCCCCGATCTGCAGCGGCGCGGTCTTGGCCGTGCGCTGATGCGCTTCTGGGAGGATGAGATGCTTTCCCATGGCCACGACCTGACCATGACCTCCACTCAGTCAGACGAGGATGCTCAGCATTTTTACCGAAAGCTGGGCTACATGGACTGCGGCAGCTTTGTGCTCCCCTTTCCCGGCTACAGCCAGCCTGCCGAGCTGATACTGGCCAGAATGCTCAGATAATCAACAACGCCGGGCGGGCAGCTTGCCCGTCCGGCTCCTTTTCAATTGTATTCCACCGTCTCCTGGTAGGCCTTGTAGGTGGAGGTGCACAGCAGCTTGCGGTCAAACTCCACGCCGCCCCTGTACCACACCTGCCAGGTTTCCACCACATAGCCCTTCCGGGCCTTCACAGTCGTCTTTCTGGTCCCCCTGGGCAGTGACGGGTTCTCCACCAGATTTACGCCTTTGGGTGCCTCCAGTGTCTGGGTGACCATGCTCTCCAGCTCGATGGTGACCCCTTCGCCGAGGGTGAAGCCATACAGCTCACAGGTCACCTTCTGCTTTTCGTACCAGGCCACGATGTACACAGGCCATTCGGAGGTGTTTTTGAACTGGAAGTCCAGCCCGGGCCAGTTCACCGTCGCGTCCAGGCCCTTGGCAATGTAGCTGGAGGGCCACGCGTGCGGGCTGCGCTTTACAATTTCCATGTTGGCGCGCGCTGCTGCGTTGAACAGGGTGGAGCTCGTCTGGCATACGCCGCCGCCGATTTCCTCAATGTTCTGGCCGCCGCTGATCGCGGTTGCCTCACGGTATCCCTTCTCCGCGGTGCGCTCGCCGACAGTGCGGTTGAAGGAGAAGGTTTCTCCGGGCTGCACCACCACACCGTTGATCGCCCTGGCCGACAGCTCCACATTGGTGTTGCGGTTTTTGTTGTTTGTCGTTGTGGTGGAGAAGGAGGAAATGCGCTGAAAGGCGCTCATCAGCTCCGCCTTGGTCACCGGGGCGATCACCTCCGTGGTGGTGAACGCCACCTTGCCCCACGGATTTTCGCTGTCCAGCACCTCCATCACAGCGCGGTACAGCGCCTCCCCGTCAACGGCTCTTCCGCTGACATCGGCGGTGAAGGAAAAGGTCTTCGTATTCAGGTCAAACGCGGCCACACCGGCGGAAACCGGCGGGACTGTCACGCTTTCCACAATTTGGTCCACCAGTGCGCGGATCAGTGTTTTGTCATAGCTCAGCGAGGTGTTCAGGTAAACGGGGTCTGCTGCCAGTCCGGCTGCCCTCGCGGCACGCTCGGACAGCGGGGGCGTCTGCGCGCCGGCTGTGTTCTGCCGCCCATAGGACCAGGCCTGGCCCAGCGTCTCCTCCGTGTTGCGTGTCAGCGGCACCTGCGTGGAATCAATGGTCCACGTCTGCTGGTCCACCTGCACCTCCACGGAAAACTCCCCGCCGCCCATGGCCGGAATCTCCTCCAGGGCCGCCCTGGCTTCCGTCGGCGTCATGCCGCCCAGGTCCAGTCCGTCCACATACACGCCCGGATAAAAGGTGTCAGACGACAGCGCCTTTTCCTCGGACAGAATGCGCGCCTCGGCGTCCTCGCTCCAGGGCAGCACCATTCCACCCGCAAAGGCATAGGTGTTCATTGTGCGGTAGCGTATGCCCATCAGCTGGGGTACAAGCAGCACCAGCAGGCTCACAATGCCGCACAAGCAGATGACGGCTGTAATTGCCCACAGCGCGGTGTGGCGCTCTTTTTTCCGTTTCTTCTTCGCCCTGGGTGCCGCCGTTCTAGGCACCGCGCTGCCGTAATACAGGCCCTCGCGCTCCTGCAGGCGCTGTGACTCCTTCTCCCTGAGCTCCTCTGTGCGCCCAAGCGGCTGCTGCCTTGCGCGGGGCTTCCGCTGATAGGCCTCCCTGGCGCTTTTGAGCATCTCCTCAGTAGGCTGTTGGTCGCTCATTATCTTCGGTCAGTGTTCCTCTCTGTGGCACATTCGGTAGCTGAGGGTTTTGAGGCTGTCGCCCAGGTGCACATTGACCACCTGCATCTGCGACGTGCTGTGCTGCAGGTCCAGCGGAGAAAAATTCCACACAGCGGTCACGCCGCCTTCCTCCAGGCGGTGCAGCAGTCCCTGCGCTGCCTCAGAAGGAACAGCCATCACGGCAATGTCCACGCGGTGCTCCGCCAGATAGCAGTCCAGCTCCGCCACATTCAGCACAGGAATGCCGCAGATTTCCCCTCCGGTTTTTTCGCTGTCCGTGTCAAACAGTGCCCGGATGATGAAGCCGTCGGCGGCAAAGCCCGGATAGCGGGCCAGCGCTGTGCCGATGGATCCCGCGCCGAGCACAATCATATCGTGATTCCCTTCCAGTCCCAGTATCCGCATGAGGTGCTGCCGGAGCATGGCCACGTTGTAGCCATAGCCCTGCCGGCCGACGCCACCGATAAAATTGATGTCCTGCCGAATCTGTGACGGTGTCTGGTGCATACGCTCACCCAGGGTCTGCGAGGAAACATTCTCCACGCCTTCCTCTTCCAGCGCCTGCAGGTGCCGGTAATAGGCGGGCAGGCGGTTGATGACCGCGTCCGGTACAGTTGCTGACATTCAGTTCCCACACCTTTCGTGTTCAGCCGTCGACGGCTCCGTCCTGTCAGCCGCCGGTTCAGTAGAGTATGATGTGTTTATTCTACCACATTCTCCGCAGGCTGACAAATATGTTTTACATATCGCATCAGTGCTCTGATTTTCTGGTTCTCGGCGCCCGTGACCGGCGCTGCTGTATCTCCTTTTTCTTTGGCGCCTCGCCCCTGAGCGCCAGCAGCTGGTCGCGCAGCTTGGCGGCCGTCTCAAACTCCAGTGATTTGGCCGCCGCCAGCATCTGCTCCTCGAGCGAAGCCAGCAGCGCGCCGCGTTCCTCCTCGGTCAGCGCGGTCGGAGACGCGGCTTCCGCCTGGTGGGTGATCTCCAGCACATCGCGGATGGCGTTACGCACGGTCTGCGGCGTGATCCCATTGGCCTCGTTGTAGGCCTGCTGTATTGCCCGCCGCCGGTTGGTTTCCGTGATGGCCCTGAGCATGGAGTCGGTCACGGTGTCCCCGTACATGATCACCCGGCCATCCACATTGCGGGCAGCGCGGCCGATGGTCTGCACCAGCGAGGTCTCCGAGCGCAGGAAGCCCTCCTTGTCCGCGTCCAGTATCGCCACCAGCTTGACCTCCGGCAGGTCCAGGCCTTCGCGCAGCAGGTTGATTCCCACCAGCACGTCGTACTCTCCCAGGCGCAAATCGCGGATCAGCTGCATCCGCTCGATGGTCTGTATGTCCGAGTGCATGTATCTCACGCGCACGTTCAGCTCGCGCAGGTAGTCCGTCAGCGATTCCGCCATGCGCTTGGTCAGTGTGGTGATCAGCACCCTGCCGCCGTCCTCCACCGTTTTGCGGATTTCTCCGACCACGTCATCCACCTGTCCGGTCGCCTTGCGCACGACCACCTCCGGGTCCAGCAGGCCGGTGGGGCGTATCAGCTGCTCCACAATCTGCGCCGCGCGGCCAGTCTCATAGGGTCCCGGCGTGGCAGAGGTAAATATTACCTGATGGATGCGCTGCTCAAACTCATTGAACAGAAGCGGCCGGTTATCATAGGCGGAGGGCAGGCGGAAGCCGTACTGCACCAGGGTATCCTTCCGCGCCCTGTCGCCGTTGTACATGGCGCGGATCTGGGGCACCGTGACGTGGCTCTCGTCAATGATGGTCAGAAAATCCCCCTGGAAATAGTCCAGCAGCGTGTAGGGCGCGTCACCGGGCCTGCGTCCGTCAAAATACCGGGAATAATTCTCAATGCCGGAGCAGTAGCCGATCTCGCGCATCATCTCCATGTCATAGTTGGTGCGCTGTGTGATGCGTTCTGCCTCCAGCGGCTGGTTGTTGTCCAGGAAATACTTCACCCGCTCCTGCAGGTCCTTCTCGATCACGGCCAGGTTTTCCTCCAGGTGGCTCCTGTCCGTAGCATAGTGCGTAGCGGGGTAGATGCTCACATGCTCCAGCTTGGACAGCACATGGCCGGAGGTGGTCTC
This sequence comes from uncultured Clostridia bacterium, assembly GCA_946407745.1. Lineage (GTDB taxonomy): Bacteria > Bacillota > Clostridia > Christensenellales > Aristaeellaceae > RUG11272. The sequence goes on along the minus strand of CAMJPQ010000009.1, from coordinate 19,363 downwards.
AATTTCGGCAATCCGGTCGATCTCGTCGCCGAAGAACTCAATCCGCAGGGCATGGTCGTGCTCGCCGGCGGGAATGATCTCCACCGTGTCGCCCTTGACGCGGAAAGCGCCCCGCACGAAATCATAGTCGTTGCGCTCGTACTGGATATCGATCAGCTGCCGCACCAGGCTGTCCCTGTCCATGGGCATGCCGGGGCGCAGGGAGATCATCTGCCCCTCATATTCCTCCGGGTCGCCCATGGAATAGATGCAGGAAACCGATGCCACGATGATCACATCGCGACGTTCCCGCAGCGCGGCGGTGGCTGAGTGCCGCAGGCGGTCGATCTCCTCGTTGATGGAGGCGTCCTTCTCAATGTAGGTGTCCGAAGAGGCGATGTAGGCCTCCGGCTGATAATAGTCGTAGTAGGATACAAAGTACTCCACACGGCTATCGGGGAAAAAGCCTCTCAGCTCCGTGCAGAGCTGAGCGGCCAGCGTTTTGTTGTGTGCTATGACCAGGGTGGGCTTCTGCACCCGCTCGATCAGTGAGGCCATGGTGAAGGTTTTACCGCTGCCGGTCACGCCCAGCAGCACCTGCGCATCCATGCCCTCCTCCACGCCCCGCGCCAGGGCATTGATCGCCTGCGGCTGGTCGCCGCTGGCCTTGTAGGGCGCTTTGAGCACAAATCTGTCCATGTGGAAATCCCTTATCGTCTGATATCGTAGCTCATGTTCATCAGGTTGCGGATGGTCTGCACATCATCGGTGATGTTCGCGTCGCCATGAATGGTGTGCTTGATGGCGGAGGAGGCCACCGCGAAGTTCAGCATGTCCATCGGCTTGTAGTCATGCAGCATGGCATAGATCAGCCCGGAGGCAAAGGCGTCTCCGCCGCCGACCCGGTCCAGTATGGTGAAGGTGAACAGCTTGCTCTCGAAGGTGTGCCCCTCGTACCACATGAACGCCTTCAGGCTGTTTTCCGAGCCGGAATGCGCATAGCGCACATGGCGGGCAATGCATTTGAGGTTGGGCCACTTTTCCACGAAATGGCGGAAAATCTCATCCTGCTCCTCATAGGCCGGCTGCAGCGGCACGCCATCCTTCCAGTCGCCCTTGGACGGGTCACTGTCGTCCTTGTAGAGATGATAGGGCTCAATGCCCATCAGCACGTCCACATAGGGCAGGCACTGCGTGCAGTAGTCGCGCGCCGCCTCCCAGCTCCACAGCGAGGAGCGGAAGTTTCCGTCGAAGGAGACGGTGAGGCCCAGCTCCTTGGCCGTTTTCAGCATGTTCATGATCAGCTCGGCACAGTTGGGCGCCAGCGCCGGGGTGATGCCGGAGAGGTGCAGCCAGTCAAAGCCCTCCAGCAGGGCCTTCAGGTCGTAGTCTGAAAAATCATACTCCGTCAGGGCCGAGTGCTTGCGGTCGTATATGACCTTGCTGGAGCGGATGCCGAAGCCGGTTTCGAGGTAATAGGTGCCCAGCCGGTGAGAGGGTGTTTCCTCCGGTGTGGAGAGGATGACCGGTGTGCAGTGCACATCGGAGGAGCGCAGCGCACGGATGGCGCTTTTCCCCAGCGAATTGTCCGGCACGACGGAGAAGAAGGTGGAGTCCACACCGAGGCTCGCCAGCGCCAGCGCGATGTTGGCCTCGCTGCCGCCGTAGCTGGCCTCAAAGGAGGAAGCCATGCGGATCTTCTCGTAGTTGGGCGGTGTCAGCCTGAGCATGATTTCGCCCATGGTGATAAACTTTTTCCCCGTGTCGTTGTTTGCCAGCAGCGGGTTTGAATGAATCATCCTCAGTCCTCCCTTTTTCATCACGCGTGAACGACTGTGCCCATGGTATCGCCCTCCAGCACCTTGACAAGATTGTCCGGGCGGTCCAGGCCGAAAACACGCACCACCGGCACCTTGTTTTCCGCGCACAGCGCGAAGGCGGCGGCGTCCATGACCTTCAGCCCCTTGTTCAGCGCCTCCTGATAGGTGATGTCACGAATCAGCACCGCCTCAGGCACAAGGCGCGGGTCCGCGGTGTACACTCCATCGATGTTCTTGGCCATCAGCACCGCGTCCACCTGCATTTCGATGGCCCGCAGCGCCACGGCCGTGTCCGTGGAGAAGAAGGGGTTGCCGCTGCCCGCTGCGAACAGCACAACTTTCCCCTCGGAGAGATAGCGCCTTGCCGTGAGCGCGTGGAACGGCTCGCAGAAGCGGTCCATGTCCACCGCGCTCATCACGGCGGTGTCAAGGCCTGCCCTTTTCAGGGCATCGGCCATGCACAGGCAGTTGATCACTGTGCCAAGCATGCCCATCTGGTCCGCAATCACCGCGTCCATCGCGGCGGCGGGGCCCTGGCGTCCGCGCCAGATGTTGCCGGCACCGATCACGATGCCGATTTCCGCGCCGAGGTCATGCATCCTGCGGATGATTTCCGCCGTCTGGTTCACCTGGTCGAAGTCGAAAATGCGGCCGTCCCCGCCCAGCGCCTCGCCGCTCAGCTTCAGCATCACGCGTTTATATGCAAGAGCCATCCGAATTCCTCCCGTCATTTCCGTTTCATAGCGAATACCCGCCGCAGCTCACATTCTCTCCGGCGCCTCGATGCCGATCAGCCACAGTCCCGTTCTGATCACATCGCGCACCGCGGCGGTCAGCGCCACCTTGGCTGCCTGCGCGGCCAGCTCGCCTTCGAGGATGCGGTGCTCGTAATAGTATTTGTTGTAGGCCTGGGCAATGTCTGTCACGGCGCGCGTGATCATGCTCGGCTCGTACTTGGCAGCCGCCTCGCGCACGGTGTCAGGGAAGCGACTGATCAGCAGCAGCAGTGCCTGCGCCTCGTCGTCGGTCAGTGCGCTGTAGTCCGCCTCAGGCAGCTGCGTCTCCGCCGCCTTGCGCAGCAGTGAGCAGCACCTTGCGTGCGTGTACTGCACATACGGCCCGGTCTCCCCGTCAAAGTTCAGGGCTCTGGACCAGCTGAAGTCAATGTCCTTAATGCGGTTGTTGCTCAGGTCGGCGTACACCACCGCGCCGATGCCGATCTGCCTGGCGACCTCGTCCTTGTTGGGCAGGTTGGGGGACTTCTCCTCGATAATGCTCCGAGCCTTTTCCACCGCCTCCTGCAGCAGGTCGTCCAGATGAACGGTATTGCCCTTCCTGGTGGACAGTGCCTGGCCCTCAAAGCTGATCATGCCAAAGGAGACATGGACGCAGTCCTTTGCCCAGGGGTAGCCCATTTTTTCCAGCACGCGGAACACCTGCCTGAAGTGCAGATCCTGCTGATAGGCCACCACATACAGGCACTTGTCGAAGTGGTAGGTATTCTGGCGGTAGATGGCGGCGGTGATGTCGCGGGTCGCGTAAATGGTCGTGCCGTCCTTTTTGATCACAAGGCAGGGCGGCATATTGTCCTCGGACAGGTCCACCACCCACGCGCCTTCACTCTGTACCAGCAGGCCCTTGTCGCGCAGCTCCTGAATCACAGGCTCCATCTTGTCGATATAGAAGCTCTCACCGGCGTAGCTGTCGAAGGAAACGCCCAGCAGGTCATAGACCCTCGCGGCGTCCTTGAGCGTCAGTTCCTTGAACCAGTTGAACAGCTCCAGCGCTTCTTGATCGCCCTCCTCAATGCGCTTGAACCACGCGCGGCCTTCGTCCTCCAGGGAGGGATCGTTTTCAGCCTCCTTGTGGAAGCGAACATACAGCGCCTCCAGCGCGCTGACGCCGCCCTCCTCCACCTCGTCCCGGCTGCCCCACTTTTTATAGGCGCAGATCATCTTACCGAACTGCGTGCCCCAGTCGCCCAGGTGGTTGATACCCACGGTGGTATAGCCCAGGAAGTCATAGATGCGCCGGAGGCTGTGGCCGATCATGGTGGTGGAGAGATGCCCAATGTGGAAGCGCTTGGCGATATTGATGGACGAATAGTCCAGGCAGACCGTTTTGCCTTTTCCCTCGTCGCCGCCGCCGTAGCGGCCGCCGGCGGCGCTCACCGCCTGCAGTGTTTCCCTGGCAAAGCTGGCCCGGTTGAGGAAAAAGTTCAGGTAGCCGCCGACGCACTCGACTCTCGCGGTTTCCTCCGCGCCCCACGCGGCGGCCAGCTTCTGCGCAATCACCGGCGGGCCCATGCGCAGGGCTTTGGCCAGGCGAAAGCAGGGGAAGGCATAGTCCCCCATCTTCTCATCCGGCGGCACCTCCAGCATGCCGCGCACATCGGCGTCACCGGGCAGGCTGTCCGCCTCAGGCCACTGTGTATGCATGGCCCCGCACAGCAGCGAGGCGATTCTGGTTCTCATGTCCATAGGTATCACTCCCGTATTTTGTTCATTTTCATTATACAACAGGAAAAAGACAGGCGCAAGCCCTGCTTTCATCAGGCAAAGTGCCGCCGGGGGCGGTGGCCGTGTCTGCTCAAAAAGTGCTATCCCTTTTCCTCCAAATGTGGTATACTGCACATGTATCAATAAAATACAAGGAGGTCTGTCAAATGAACAGAATTGTTTCAGCTGTGCTGTGCCTCGTGCTGGCGCTTTCGGTCTGCGTGTTCTCCTGCGCGGAAGAAGCCGGCTTCACCGTCGTGGCCCTCAAGGGGCCGACCGCGATGGGCATGGTCAAAATGATGGACGAGAATACCGTCGGGGCGTCCTTTGAGCTGCAGGCGGATCCGCAGACAGTATCCCCGCTGGTCATTCAAGGCGCTGTGGACATCGCTGCCGTGCCTGCCAACCTGGCCGCCGTGCTGTATCAGAAAACGCAGGGCGCCATCCAGGTCATCGGCATCAATACACTGGGCGTGATCTACATCGTGGAGAGCGGCAGCAGCATCCAGTCCCTCGCCGATCTTCAGGGCAAAACCATCTACGCCTCCGGCCAGGGCTCCACGCCGGAATACGCGCTGAACTATCTTCTCTCCACCGCGGGCGTCGAGGCGAATATCGAGTGGAAGAGCGAGCACGCCGAGTGCCTCTCCGCCCTGCTCAGCGACGAGGCGGGCATCGCCATGCTGCCCCAGCCCTTTGTGACCACCGCGCTGGCCAAGGCCAAGCAGGAGGGCAAGGAGCTGCGCGTCGCGCTGGACCTCACCGCCGAGTGGGACGCCCTGCAGGCAGGCAAGGAGGAGCCCTCCGCCATGATCACCGGCGTCGTTATCGCTCAGAAGGCGTTCATTGAGGCGCATCCCGACCAGCTGGCCGCTTTCCTTGCCGCGTACCGCGACTCCGTGGACTTTGTACAGAACAATGTGGATGCCGCCGCCGAGCTTGTGGCCGGCCTGGGCATCGTGCCCTCCGCTGCCGTGGCCAGCCAGGCCCTTCCCGCCTGCAACATCGTGCTGATTGAGGGCGAGGAGATGCAGCAGAAGCTCTCCGGCTATCTCTCCGAGCTGTTCGCGCAGAACCCGGCCGCAGTGGGCGGCGCGCTGCCCGCTGAGGATTTCTACTACATTGCCAAATAAGCGCACCTGACAAAAAAGGCGGGGCGGTCATCATGCCGCTTCGCCTTTTTTGTGTCTGTATGCCATCGGGCAGGCCTTTTATGCGCCGGCCAAAGAGCTCAGTCCATCTTTTCCGAAAGCTGCTTTCCGCCCAGCACGTGGAAATGCAGGTGCTTCACGCTCTGGCATGCGTCCGGCCCGCAGTTGCTGACCACGCGGTACCCGCTCTCCGCAACGCCCTCCATCTCCGCCACGGTCCTGCATGCGCGCAGACAGGCGGCCAGTGCGGCGCTGCTCATCTCATCCACATGCGCCATGGATTCCACATGGGTTTTCGGTACAACCAGCACATGCGTGGGAGCCATCGGGCTGATGTCGCGAAAGGCATAGCAGTCCTCGTCCTCAAACACGCGGCTGGAGGGGATTTCCCCGGCAATGATCTTACAGAACAGGCAGTCCTTCATGGTTTTTCTCCTTTCAGCTTTCCTCATATTCAGCGCGGCTTCATACGGTCCGCGGCTGTATTCCCAGTACATCGCCCTTCATGGTTTCGCCGCTGCCGAGACACAGGCGGACGCGCACCGCGTCACCGCCGGCGTATTTCCCGCCGGCCGGTACGGCGACGCGTATGTACTCCGGCGTGTAGCCCAGCAGGCTGCCCTCCTCCTCTGTCTCCAGCAGCACCTCGGCTTCCCGCCCGTCCCACGAGGCCAGATACCGCTGCGCACATTCGTGCCCGATGCGAATCAGCTCCTGCGCCCGGCGGTTCTTCTCCTCGCGGCTCAATTGTCCTGGCATCTGCGCGGCCCGGGTGCCCTCCCTGGATGAGTAGGGAAAAACATGGATGCGCGCAAAGCCAATCTCGCGGACGGCGTCGCAGGTTTCAAGAAACTCCTCTTCTGTCTCCCCGGGAAAGCCCGTGAGGATGTCCGTGGTCAGCGCGGCGCGCGGAAAGGCAGCGCGAAGGCAGGCCACCGCCTCGCGGTACATTTTCATGTTGTACCGCCGTGCCATACGGGCCAGCACGGTATCACTGCCGCTCTGAAGCGCCAGGTGAAACTGCGGGCACACCTTGTCCATGCCCGCCAGTGCCTCGGCAAAGGCGGCTGTGGCAATGGTTGGCTCCAGGCTGCCGAGGCGGATCCTGCGGATGCCGCCCACCGCCTGCACCTCGCCGACTGCGTCCAGCAGCGTTTCTCTCTGCGGCAAGTCCCTCCCGTAGCTGGAGAGGTGAATGCCGGTCAGCACAATTTCCTGATAGCCCGCCGCGGCCAGGCGAACGGCCTCATCCCGTATCTCCTGCAGCGGGCGTGAGCGCACCGGGCCTCTCACCGAAGGGATAATGCAGTAGGTGCAGCGGTTTTCGCAGCCCTCCTGTATCTTCATCACCGCCCTGGTGCGCTCCTCCTGCGTGGAGACAGTCAGCGGCTCATAGGGTGCCGAGGCCAGCGCCTCCACCGCGCAGATCTGCGTATCCTCGCGCAGCGCCTTTTCCAGCAGTGTCACCACCTCGCCGCGCCGCTGAGTGCCGAGCACCAGCCTGGCCCCGGTCTCAAGCAGCTCCTCCCCTTTGCGCTGGGCCAGGCAGCCGCACAGTATCAGTGCGCTGTGGGGATGCTCGCGCCGGATCCGTCTCGCCAGCTGCAGCGACTTTCTGTCTCCCTCACCTGTCACGGTGCAGGTGTTGATCAGGTAGACCTCCGCCTCCTCCTCGAAGGGGACAATGCGGTACCCTGCCTGCCTGAATTTTTCCAGCATGGCCTGGGTGTCGTACTGGTTCAGCTTGCACCCGAGGGTGTGAAAGGCTGCCCTGCTGTTTTTCTGCATGTCGTCACTCCATTTCGCCGTATAGGCACATCAGCGCGCTGACGGCGCACAGTCCGGCGGTTTCCGTACGGAGGATTCTCGGGCCGAGCGTCACCGCGCAGGTGCCCCGCACCGCCAGCATCGCGTCCATCTCCTCCGATGAAATGCCGCCCTCCGGGCCGATGACGACGCCCAGTGTATTCAGCAACGGGTGCTGCGAGGCGAACTGTCTCAGTGAAAAGCCCTGCGCCATTTCCCACGGCACTACCGCCGCGTCTAGCTGCGCAAGCAGGGAGAGCATCCGCTGGAAGCTGACCGCCCCGGCCACCGTCATTTCAGCGCTTCGCCCGCACTGCTTGCCCGCCTCATGCGCGATTTTCTGCCAGCGCGCCCTTTTTTTCTCCCCGTCGTTCTCCGTCAGTCTGACCACGCTGCGGCTCATCGCCACAGGCACCACGGTATCCACGCCAAGCTCTGTGGCCTTCTGAACGATCCACTCCATCTTGTCCGCCTTGGGCAGGCCCTGAAACAGTGTCACCCGCAGCTTCGCTTCCGTGGAGGGCAGTTCTCTTTCCAGGCGCACGGTGGCCTCCTCCGCCTGTACAAGCAGGCAGCCCTCATACCGGCGCTGCCCGGCAAACACCTCGCAGGCCTCGCCCTCGCGCATGCGCAGCACCCGCAGCGCGTGGCGGCTTTCCTCCGGTGTCAGCTGCACCACGTCGCCTGGCCTGGCATCCGCAGCCTGTGCGTAAAAGCGATGCATCAGCGCCTCCCGGAAAGAATGGCCGTCCATTCTCCCTTGTGACGTATCTGTTCAATTTCATAACCTGCCGCGGTCAGCGCGGACAGCACCTCGTCCTCTCTCTCCCGGATGATGCCCGAGCAGATAAAGCGGCCGCCGGGCACGATGTGCTCTTTCAGCGGGGCGGCAAAGGCGCAGATCACATCCGCGATGATGTTTGCCACGCACAGGTCGCACACCGCGTCGGTCGCCTCCAGCAGGTCGCCCTGCCGCACATCGATTCTTTTCTCCAGGTGATTGTGCGCCACGTTCTCCGCCGCGACCTTCACGGCGGTGGGGTCGATGTCGGTGGCCAGCACCTTCTCAGCGCCCAGCAGCGCGGCTCCAATGGCCAGTATGCCGCTGCCTGTGCCCACATCGATGACGCGCTCTCCTTCGCAGCCCGCCTCCTCCAGCAGCTCAAGGCACATGGAGGTGGTTTCATGCATGCCGCTGCCAAAGGCCATGCCGGGGTCGATCTCAATCACCAGGTCATCCTTCCCGGCCTCGTATTGCTCCCAGGTGGGCTTCACCACCAGGCGCTGCCCGGCGCGGAAGGGCTTATAAAACTGCTTCCACACCTCAGCCCAGTCCTCATCCCTCACCTGGGCGCTGTCGATCTTCAGGCTGCCCAGCTCCGCCTGCGAGGAGGCTTTCAGTGCCGTGAGGCTCTCCCGCAGCAGCGCCGCGCGCTCGGCAAAGGTGGCGTCCGGCTCCAGCCAGGCGTGCACCAGCACATCCTCCGGCATGGACTCGATCAGCTTCGGGTCAATCAGCTCCCAGTAGCCGTTGGGCTTGGAGGGATCCGGCACGTCGGCGCGGTCCTCCACCATGGTGCCGGAGGCTCCCAGCTGCATCAGCCGGTCGCTGACCAGGTCCGCGCCTTGCGTCGTGGTATGCACAATCAGTTCAATCCATTCCATTGACTTCACACCTCAGTTTCTGAACGATTCGATGCCGCGCAGAAGCTCCAGCTCCCGCACGTCGCGGGCCGTGGTGTACATCAGCCGTGTCATGACCACGCCTGAGCGGTAGAACAGGCACACAAAGGGGCAGTCCTCCACAAAGCGGCTCTGTATCTCCATCAGCTTCTGCTGGTAGTCGCCCTGATAGATCGTTTTCCTCAGGTCAGAGCAAAGCTCCGTCATCTCGGAGGAATGATACCGGCCGTAGTTGCCCGTGTTGCCGCTGATCAGCAGGTAGCCGGGGTCCGGCACCTTGTCCATGGCATAGCTCACCAGCGCCATGTGGAAGGAGCCCGCGCTCAGCTTTTCCTGCATGGTGGCCATTGTCACCGTGTTCACCGTCACGGAAATGCCGATCTGCGCCAGGTTATCCTTGATCATATTGGCCGTGGCCACGCGCACGTCGTTGTCCGGTTCTTCATACACATACAGGTTCAGTGACAGCTCGATCAGCTGGTCATCGATCATCTTGTCCAGTATGCCGTCGTCGTTGGAGTCCCCCCAGCCATCCTCCTCCAGCAGCCTTTTCGCATAGTCCAGGTTGTAGGCGCACACATCGGTCACGCTGTCGTTGTACATCCATGTGCCGGGAATCATCGGCGTATCCGTGCGGCTGACCATGCCCATATACACATCCGACGCGATGCGGTCCTTGTTGATCGCGGCGCGGATCGCCCTGCGCACCGCAAGGCTCTTCATTTTTGTGTAGGACTGGTTCATCTGCAGCACTTCCAGCTGATTGGTGCGGTAGTCCAGCGCCAGCGAGGTGGTGGCGCTTTTGTACTGCGCCGCCGAGATGGAGCGGGTGAAGGCAGCGTCGCACTGGCCGCGCTCGTAGCTCTCGATCACATCCTTGCCCGTGTTGTAGATGCGGAAGGTGATGTGCTTGACCTGCGGCTGGTTCTTCCACCAGTTCTCATTGGCCTCCAGTATCAGGTAGGAGCCCGCGTAATAGTTCTCTATGTAGTAGGGTCCGGTGCCCATCGGGTTGTCGCGGGAGACCTGGCTGGCCGGCACCACAGGGAAGGTCATCGCGTACAGCAAGCCGTAATAGGTGCGGCCTGTTTTGGTGCGCACCACCACCGTGTCCTCCCCGGAGGCGGAGATTTTGTTGACGTAATAGTTCAGGTTGCGGTAGTAGCCCTTGGAGGATGCGGTTTCGTCGTTGGCCCTGTCCAGTATGTACTGGGCGGAGGCCACCACATCCGCCGCCGTGACCGGGGTGCCGTCGGAGAAGGTCAGGCCCCGGCGCAGGCGGAAGCTCCAGGTGCGGCCGCTGCCGCTCTCCTCCCAGCTCTCAGCCAGGCAGGGCTGGGGAAGATAGTTGTCGTCGATGGTCACCAGTCCCTCATAGACCAGAGAATAGACGCTGACCATATCCCTCTCGGTGGGGTTGAAGGGCATAATCAGCGGCGTTTTGTTGCTCTCGATGGAGACTTCCAGCGTGTCGTTCACGTTGGTGGCACGCGCCGGGAGGGCTGTCAGCAGCAGGCAGAGCGCCATGAGCAGCGCCGCGAGGTGCTCAGGCCGGGTTGAAATGGTTCCAGTAGATCCTGTCATAGACCGCGTATGCATTCGTCACTCTCCCCGCGTACGTTTTTGTCGGGCCGTCCGGAAGGCGCTGCAGCGCCAGGGTCTGCCCGTCCTCCGAGTAAGTCTGGAGCCAGGAGGCAACCGTCCCCTGTCCCGCATGGTAGGCCGCCGCCACACAGACAGGGTCTCCCCTGAACTGGCGCGACAGGTAGCCCAGATACCAGCAGCCGAAGCGGATGTTTGTCTCGGGATCCCACAGCATGTCAAAGGAATAGTTGTCCACCTTCAGCTTGCCGTCAATCCACCCGGCGGTGTCCTCCATCAGCTGCATCAGCCCCCGCGCGCCTACGCTGCTGAGCGCCTGGCTGTCGTAGCTGCTTTCACTGAGGATGATCGCCGCCACAAAGGAGGGCTGCAGGTTGTTCTCCGCCGCGTAGCGCTCAATCCACTCCCTGTACTGCAGCGGGTGGTTTTTCAGCAGCCGCTCGTGCGCCGCTTCCCGCTCGCGCTGGCGGCTGACCAGATAGGCGTCCATCAGCGCATTGGCGGTAAACACCGCAAGGCAAAGGCACAGCGCGGACACGATGGCGGCCGTGAGCCACTTCGGCATTTTCCTGCGCCTTTTTTTCTTCTTTGCCGGTGCAGGGGCCGGCTCGGGGCGCTCCACCGTGTCCGCCGGTGCTTGCTCTGCAGCGTCACGCGGCGTTGTGGGCGATGCTGCCGGAGGCACTGTGTACGGTTCAGGCGCCTGCTCGGTTTCCTCTGTCCGGTAGCTGATCTCCAGCGGATTCAGCCTGTCTGCCCGCCGGTGCCGTATACGGGTCTCACCGTCCGGCTGCTGCATCCTGTTCACCGTCCCTTTCCGCAAGGCGGCACTCCCGCCGGTACAGCGGCGGTATTTTCGCCCTGGTTTCCTCCACGCTGCCGCTGGTGTCGATCACCACATCGGCCCTGCGCGCCTTCTCCGCCGCGGGCAGCTGGCTGGCCATGCGCTGCCTGGCTTCTTCCACGCTCAGCCCATCCCGGGCCATCAGCCGCGCCAGCTGCGTTTCCTCCGGCAGGGCGACACACCACACGGTGTCGCACAGAAGGTCCAGCCTTTTTTCATATAACAGCGGCATATCCAGCACGCACACCTGCGCTCCGCACTTTTCGGCGCGCTCCATTTCCGTCCTGATCAGCTCAAGGATCATCGGCTGCATGATACCGTCCAGGCGCTCCCGCGCCCCGCTGTCGGCAAAAATCGCCCTAGCCAGCGCCTTCCGGTCCAGTTTTCCGCCCTGTGTGAACACTTCAGCGCCAAATGCCTTCCTGATTTCCGGCAGTGCCGCGCCGCCCTCCGCGGTCAGCTGTCTGGAGAGCCTGTCCCCGTCAACAATCACGGCGCCAAGCTGCCCCAGCGCGTCGGAAACATTGCTCTTTCCACAGGCGATACCCCCTGTCAGGCCGATCACTCGCACGCTGCCTCTCCCCTTCATCTGCATTGGATGACGCCGCTATTGTAGCACAACTTGCCCCCGTTTTCCACTGTCCCGCGGCATTTGTGACAAAAAGGAGCGCCGCATCGCAGCGCCCCTGTATTGTCACTTGTCTGTTCACCCATATTCGCCTGTCGGCTGCGGCGGTTCACCGCGGCAGGCTCCTGCGAATCTCATCCAGGGAGAGGCCCCTCTCCTCCGCCAGCCTGGCAAGGTCGTCATATTCCGGCTTTTCCCGTGTCACGCCCATGCCGCTGGCCTTTTTGACACGCACGGGGCCGAAGGGGGTCTCCACCGTCTCCACACTGCGGTCCAGCACATAGCGTGTCATATCCTGCCGTCGAATGCCCAGCGTGGTGGTGTGCTTCATCATCACGGCGGCCAGGCTGTCCGCATCCTCCGGCAGGCAGATGACGGAGAGCATCACGCCAGGCCGGTTCTTTTTCATCCCGATGGGCTGTGTGAACACATCCCTCGCGCCGGCGCTGAACAGCCGCTCCATCGCAAAGCCGATTTCTTCGCCCGTCATGTCATCCAGGTTGCATTCCAGCTTCGCAATGCCGCCCATCCGGCGTTCACTCTCGCCGAGGAAGGCCCGCACACAGTTGGCCTGCTCGAAGTCCTTTTTGCCCATTCCGTAGCCGATGGCGCTGACGCTCATCACGGGGCGGTCCCCGAAGCGGGAGACAAAATGCTTCAGCAGCGCGGCCCCCGTTGGGGTGCAGAGTTCTCCACGAACCTGTCCGCCGTAGGTCGGCACTCCCTCAAGGATCAGAGCGGTGGCCGGCGCAGGCACAGGCAGGATGCCGTGCATGCACTTCACCTGTCCGCTGCCGACATGCACCGGGGAGGCCACGATCTGCTCCGCGCCGATTTCCTCCATCAGCAGGCACACGCCCACCACATCCGCCACCGCGTCCATCGTTCCCACCTCGTGGAAGTGGATCTCGCTGACGGGATGGCCGTGCACCTGGCTTTCCGCCTGCGCAATGAGGCTGTACACCGCCTTTGCATCCGCGCGCACCTTATCGGAGAGCGGCAGGCTGTCCATCAGGCGCTCAATGTCGGCCATCGAGGTGTGGTGATGGTGATGCTCATGGTGGTGACCGTGTCCATCATGGTCGTGATGGTGATCGTGCTCTTCATGGTCGTGGTGGTGGTCATGCGCACCATGGTCGTGCGTATGCTCATGGCTGTGAACGTCTTCGGATTCCTCCTCCTCGCCGTCCACCGTCACCTTCAGATGGGTGCCCGTGATGCCGCATTTGACGGCCTTCTCCGCTTCAACGCGGACACCCGGCAGCCCCAGGCTGTTCATTTTGTTCAGAAACGCCTGCCCGTCCGGCACCAGCTCAAGCAAGGCCGCCGTCAGCATATCGCCCGCGGCGCCCATATTGCATTCAAGATACAGTGTTCTCACTTTCCGTTTTCTCCCGCGGCAGGCTGATTCAGTGAGAGGCCTGCCCGCTCCAGCGCCATGACCAGAATTGGGATCAGCACAATGTGGAGGATAATGCCCGGAACCGCGTTGGTCACCGCCCCAGCCAGGAACGCCGCCATGGTAAACGCGTTGCCGGTCAGGCCGGCAATCACCAGGCGCACCAGCCCCCACACAATGCGGCCCGCGATCATCGCCACGATCAGTGTCACATAGATGGCCCAGTTCTTCCTGGGCAGCAGGCTGTACAAAAGGCCGGCCAGCGCGCCGTACACCGCCAGCTCAAACGCCATGGCCACAGCGCCCGGAATCATCGGCGGCATGCCAAAGGTGACCGAGCGGAGCAGTGGCGCAATGAAGCCCACCGCCATGCCCCAGGGCCAGCCACACAGGAAACCGCACAGCAGCACCGGGATATGCATCGGGCTCAGCGCTGAGCCGATTTCGGGAATCTGCCCGGTCAAAAGCGGCAGCACAAGCGCCAGCGCCAGGAAAATCGCGGCATAGACCATTTTGCGCAACTGCAGGTTTGTGTTGGTCCGTTGATTCTTTGCGTTTGTCATACTGTTCCTTCTTTCAGCCGGTCGCGCCGGCATTTTTCTGCCGCGGCAAAGGTGTCTGCGCGCACTTGTTTGCCCGCGCAGCCGCGGCGGTGCCGGCGGGCAAACGAAAAGGTGCCGCTGCCACCTTCTGATGGCCTTCGGCACCTTGAGATACCATGTTTTCCGGAACCCGATGGATGGAAACCGCCTGCTTGTGCATGCGTGCGTCAGCTTGTGCTGACCTTGACGATGTTACCATGCGCCTGTGTGTTTGTCAATAGAACGCAGCGCGTGCAATCGCCCCTTCAAGTATGTGCAAAAAAAGCGAAATCCGTCAGCCCGCCAGCTCATGGCCGGCGGCCTTCAGCGCCTGTACAGCCCTTTCAAAGCTGTCCTCGCGCACGAAAAGATAGTCCGTGTTGTAGGTGGACACGGCAAAGATGGGAATGTGGTTTTCGGCCAGGGTGGCGGACAGCCCGGCCAGGATGCCGACCAGAGAAAAATCCAGCTGTCCGCGTACGCGGAAGCCGCGCCAGCCATCCTCCCGCGCCAGCGTCTTTTCCGGAACAGCGTCGCTGGCACACAGCAGGGAAAGCTCCTCATCGGTTCTTCCCACAAAGTAAGGCGCGTCACCGGGGTGAAAATCAGCGAGTGCTTCGAGCTTGCAGACGCTCATGGTGCAAGGCAAGATTTCGAGCTGCATGTGTCAACGTTCCTCCATCAGGTGGGCGATATGATCCACGGCGTCCTCCAGGATGGCAGAGGAGCCCTGCGCGACACCCGCAACATAGGTCCTGCAAAGGTTCATGGGCACCAGCACCCGGTAGGCCGGGCTGGATGCCACGGCGTTTGCCATGGCGGGGGAAATTTCCCCCAGCATGGCGTCTGCGGTGGCAATGCCGATCGGGCCGACAATGATGTCCGCATCCCTTGCGCACACAATCACGGCGTTCTCGCCGGTGGCCAGGTGATTGACACACTCGCTGCGCATCATATTCCCTGTCGCCATGCTGTTGGTGCCCACCGCCGTGATTTCCGCCTCCGGGCACTTTTTCCGTATCTCCTCCACCAGCCTTCTGCCCAGCCTGCCGCCCTGTCCGTCAATCACCAGTATCTTTTTCATGCTTTCCCCTCGCGCTTCCGAAAAAAGAAGATGTCCGGAAATCCCAGGCATCTTCTCTGGTATCCTCCAGCCCTGCCTTTTAGGCGGGGTGAAGGTTTTGTTTCATCTTATTTGCTGACCAGCTCCAGCGTATCGCGGGCGATCATGATCTCCTCGTTGGTGGGGATCACCAGCACCTTCACCTTGCTGTCGTCGGTGGAGATGACGCACTCGGTGGCGTGGCCGTCAACACATTCCATGTTGCGGGCATGGTCGATCTTCGCGCCCAGCCACTCCATGTCGCTCATGATGCGCTCACGCAGCGGGCCGTTGTTCTCGCCGATGCCGGCGGTGAAGACGATCATGTCCACTCCGCCCATGGCAGCGGCATAGGAGCCGATGTACTTCTTGATGCCGTACACCAGCATGTCGCGCGCCAGCATCGCGTCGCCATGGTACTTGTCGGCGGCGGCGTCCACATCGCGCATGTCGTTGGACAGGCCGCTGATGCCAAGCAGACCGGACTGCTTGTTCATCATGCTCAGCACTTCGTCCACGGTCATGTTTTCATTGTTGGCGATGAACTGCACCACGGCGGGATCCACCGTGCCGCAGCGGGTGCCCATCAGCAGGCCGTCCAGAGGCGTCAGGCCCATGGAGGTGTCCACGCACTTGCCGTCCACCACGGCGGAGAGGGAGGAGCCGTTGCCAAGGTGGCAGATGATGATCCGCTGGCCCAGGGGGCTGATGCCCAGGAACTCGCACACACGCTTGCTCACATAGCGGTGGGAGGTGCCGTGGAAGCCGTACTTGCGCACGCCGTACTGCTCGTAATACTTCTTCGGCACGCCGTACATGAAGGCTTTGGGCGGCATGGTCTGGTGGAAGGCGGTGTCGAACACGGCCACCTGGGGAGTGTCCGGCATGACCTTTTCACAGGCCTCGATGCCCATCAGGTTGGCGGGGTTGTGTAGTGGGCCGAGCGGGATGCATTCGCGGATGGCATCCTTGACCTTCTCATTGACCACCACAGAGGCGGAGAACTTGGTGCCGCCGTGCAGCACGCGATGGCCGACCGCGCCGATTTCCACCATGGAGCGGATGGCGCCCTTTTCGGGATCCTGCAGGGCCTTGAGCATCATCTGCGTGGCCTGCACGTGGTCGTCAATCATCACGCCGTCAATGTCGATCACCTTTCCGCCCACAGACTGCTTCTGGTGGCCGGGCTTGCCGGTGCCGATGCGCTCCACCAGGCCCTTGGCGATCATCTTCTCGCCGTCCATGTCGATCAGCTGGTACTTCAGTGAGGAGGAGCCGGCGTTCACAATCAATATTTTCATTGGAAAGACCCTTTCATCATTCAATCTGGGGTGCACAGGCGCATCAGCCCTGCGCGATGACCGCCACGGCGGCCACGGTATTCACGATTTCCTCCACATTGCAGCCGCGGCTCAGGTCGTTCACCGGCTTGGCCAGACCCTGGATGATCGGGCCGATGGCCTTGGCGCCGGCCAGGCGCTGCACCAGCTTGTAGCCGATGTTGCCCGCGCCCAGGTTGGGGAAGATCAGCACGTTGGGGTTCTTGCCGGCCACGGTGGAGCCGGGGGCCTTCAGGTTGGCCACCTCGGGCACCAGCGCCGCGTCCGCCTGGAGTTCGCCGTCCAGCTGGAGGTCAGGCGCCAGTTCGTGCGCCTTGGCGGTGGCTTCCTGCACGCGGGTTACCACATCGTGCTTGGCAGAGCCCTTGGTGGAGAAGGAGAGCATGGCCACACGGGGCTCGGCGCCCACGAGGCTGCGGCAGGTGGAAGCGGTGGCCAGCGCAATGGCAGCCAGCTCATCCGCGTTGGGCTCGATGTTCACAGCGCAATCGCCAAAGAGCATCACGCCGTTTTCTCCCCACGCGCTGTCCTTAAGCTCCATGATGAAGCAGCTGGAGGCGGTGGAGATGCCGGGGGCCATCTTGATGATCTGCAGTGCAGGACGCAGCACATTGCCGGTGGAGTTGATCGCGCCGGCCACCATGCCGTCCGCGTCGTCCATTTTCAGCATCATGGTGGCAAAATACAGGGTGTTGTTGTACACCAGGTCGCGGGCCTGCTCGATGGTCATGCCCTTCTTCTGGCGCAGTTCGCAGAGCTTCTCGGCATAAGCCTCGCTCTTTTCCCACACGGCGGGGTCGGCAATCGCCACGCCGCTCAGGTCGGTGCCGGTTTCCTGCGCCACCTTGGCAATCTCCTCCGGCTTACCCACCAGGGTAATCTTCGCCAGACCCTCCGCCACAATGCGGGCAGCAGCCTGCACGGTACGCGGCTCAGAACCCTCAGCCAGCACAATGTGCTTCACTTCGGTCTTCGCCTTGTCCTTGATGCGTTCAATAATGGACATGAGCACTCTCCTCCTGCCTGTTGCAATCACTTGTTTTTGCGCACATTCACGCATATTGATTATACAACAAAGTTTCCGGTGTTGCAAGCCTTCCAGGCAATTCCTCACTCCACTCCGCACGGGTAGAGGGCTTCCGCCTGAGCGAAATCCTGCTTCAGGGCGCCGCTGGCCGCATACAGGTCGTACAGCGGCTTCACACTCTGCGCCGGCATGGTCAGCGTGCCGCGCACCGGGTACTCGCCCACCAGCTCAAACTCGTACACGCCTCGCTTGTCCGCGGCCATCTGCTTTACCATGGGGAGGCTGACACCTGTCAGGCACACCGAGTAGTCCTCCTGGTACACCATGTCATACTCGCTGATGCGGGGCACAACCGGGAACACGTAGGTCTTTTTGCCGACCTTCAGCCGAAGCTCCCGGCCCCAGGTGTTGTCCTCCGCCTCCACCGTCAGGCTGAAGCGGAGCAGCGTGAGCCCCAGGTTCGCGTCCTCCACCGCGTCCAGGAAGGCGCAGACAGTGACGCCCTCTGTCTCCGTAACGGCCAGAAACGGCTGATTGCCCGGCCGCACTACCGAGGTCACTCCGTCGTCATCCAGGTAGACGGACGCATTTTCCATCGCCTCCAGCATGCTGAAGTCCGCCTCGCCCAGCGCGGTGAAGGGAAGAAGCGCACACAGGCCCGCCAGCAGCAGGCTGATCCATTTTTTCATGACAAACCTCCTTTGCGGCAGCTGCCGCTATACAGTGTGGACCTCCTGATTCCTTTTCGGCTTCGTGGCCGTTTCTCCAGTTCCCTGTTTTCAGTTATTGCCGCCCGAATCACAGCCGTTCTGGCAATAATTTCAAAATTTCCAGTTCCCTTATTGCCATCCTTTCCGCAGCGCCGTATACACTCATGAAAGCATTCGCACAGAGGCTTTGAAAAAGGAAGCGCATCGCGCAGGAGGAAATGAAAATGACAACGAACAGAACTGTAAGGTCAATGGATGAACTGAACGAGGTAGTCGGCGGCAAGGGCGCGATCACTATTCCCAGCAAGCCCATTGCGGATACCCTCACTTCGATCGTCTGCGGCGGCCACGAATGGGTCAAAACCGGCCGGGAGGCGGAGGCTCCCTTCATGGTATTCTGGACAAAGCACCAGAAGCAATACGTATGCGCCAAGTGCGGCAAAATCAAGTGGGAGAATGAAGACTGATCTCTCCATTCATTTCTACGGTGTTACCTTAGCACATCCCGCCGGGCCCGTCAACCTGGATCCTACTGCTCTATCCGTCAGCGTTTCCGGCAGTGGCTTCCGGGTCATCCGGCAAGCGCATATGCAGCGGGGCTGCCCTTGATTTTCTCGGCCGTTCCGCCGTCCCTCCGGCTCGCTTATTCAGGTTTATGCATAATTTATGAATATATACGCGCGTTATCCAGGCAGTATTCATTATTTTGCCCGGATAGCGCTGTTTTCAGCTTGACAAATATGCAATTACGTTGTATAACTTGTGCATCCTCTTAAGAGAGGAAAGGATACAGGAGGTTCAAATGAGCTACAAGAAAATCGTGCTTGCATATTCCGGCGGGCTGGATACATCCATTATCATCCCGTGGCTGAAGGAAAACTATCCCGGCTGCGAGGTCATCGCCGTCAGCGGCAACGTCGGCCAGGCGGACGAGCTGGAAGGTCTGGAGGAAAAGGCACTGAAAACCGGCGCCTCCAAGCTGTATGTGCTGGACCTGACAGACGAGTATGTGAATGACTACATCATCCCCACCATGCAGGCCGGCGCAGTGTATGAGGATTACCTGCTGGGCACCAGCCACGCGCGTCCCTGCATCGCCAAGGGCCTGGTGGAGATCGCCCTGAAGGAGGGTGCCGACGCCATCTGCCACGGCTGCACCGGCAAGGGCAACGACCAGGTGCGCTTTGAGCTGG
>CAMJPQ010000008.1 GCA_946407745.1 uncultured Clostridia bacterium | reverse complement strand
CCTTATAGAATTTTCAAGATTCGAAGGCTATTTCCTATGTGGGAAGTCTGAGTAAATAAGCTAATAACGAGCCAGCCATTCTTCTATCCTCCATGATATTAATGTACATATGTCCCGATAACTGCTGAAACCACGACATTTACGGTTTCTTTCACGAATCCAATTGTCAGGAAAATCTTTTTTCCCTTCATTGCCTTCTTCGCATCTCCCCGACGAGCGTTATCCGGGACTTTTTCATAATAATCAGCATTTCCCCAGGTTAATCTCCTACTGCTAAGTCCTGAATATCTTCGTCTCCTGACATAACATTGTCGCTGTCGATAAAACCATGCTTATAAAGCAGTTTACAACGATATGCTGTTTCATTTGCAGAGTTGCCGGATATTGAAGGGCTGTACACCGGACCGAATTCATGCTTGGCTTCTATACCGTCCCGCACAGTGCGGCTGTCTTTTTTTGTGTTGGGTATCCACAGGGAGACAATCGCTCCGCCGCCGTCTCTCGGCGTGATGCGAAGCGATCCGCCGCACATCAGCGCCAGCCGCTCGCTGACGCTTTTCAGGCCCAGGCCGTCACCGTCCAGATCTGACGGCCTGAACTCCGTGCCGTCGTCGGTAATGGTGATCTCGCTGCCATCCTCCGCGGTCCGGGTTTGGATGAGTATATGCAGCGCGTCACGGTCGGGGTCCATGCCATGCTTCACAGCGTTTTCCACGATGGGCTCCAGTGTCAGCGGAGGAAGGGAAAAGAAGGTGTCCGGCGTGTCATAGGTCACATCCAGCCGGTCGCCGAACCGCCTTTTCTCTATCGCCAGGTAGGCCTGCGTGTGTGCCAGCTCCTCCTCGAAGGGGACGTTCTCCGTTTTGACCACGGCGCTGAAATTCTGGTGCAGGTACTTCGAAAAGTCCCGGATTGCTTCTTTGGCTGCCTGAGGGTCGCTGTCCACCAGGTAGTAGATGCTAGTCATCACGTTGTAGATAAAGTGCGGCCGCATCTGCAGCACCTTCAGGCCAATTTCCTTTTCAGCGTTTTCCCTTGTCTGGCGCACAGCCATATCTGTCATTTCCGCCAGGATAAATACAAACATCACAAACGCGCCGACAATCGCGGCGAAGGACACCAGCAGCAGGCCGTAGAAAAACATCTGAATGATGATGGCCGCCAGCGGCGCGGTGATATAAATGCAAAGGGCCAGGCGCTGCCTGAAGGACAGCTTTTTCCACCTGTGGAGAAAACCGATGCTGTTCAGCAGCATGATGGCTGCCGGAGAAACAAGCAGCAGGGGATACAGCGGGCCGCGGCTGTAGACGCCTTCCGGACTGACAGAATAGATGACGGACGTAAACTGGGTATAGACCAGCAGCGCGAAGTAAATGATCCACAGCGCGGCCGCTGTGGCGAACAGCGGGCTTTTCCGCCAGCTTTCCCCGCACAGCTTGAGCAGGTAGACCGTGAGCAGCGGCAGCAGAAGCGAGGAGGTCAGGGATTCGATGAATATCAGCGGCTTGATCAGGGCAACGTAGTGATAAATGTCGGCAAAATAGTCGACCGCGATGGCGGAAGAGCAGATGAGCATGACGAGGAAATTGGCGATAAAATAGCTGCGCGTCCAGCGCGCTATGGGCCGCCAGGTGATGGACAGAATCAGGCCAAGCGTCGAAAGCGCCATTCCGGCGGTACCCATGGCAAAATTCACAAGCAGCGTCCAGTCAGTCATCGCCCTGCCCTCCTTTTCTCCTTTTCGGCTGCGGAGGGCTGAGCTTCAGCCTGTCCAGCAGCCCGGTCAGCTCGTTTTCAACCAGGGGCTTGACCAGAAAGCCCCTGGCGCCGGTGCTCCATGCGTTGAGCGCGTAATTTGGAAAGGCGGTCAGGTAAACGACGCTGGTGGCGGGGCTCATGGCCAGCAGCTTTTCGCACAGCTCGAAGCCGCTGGCCTTTCCCATTTCGATGTCCAGGAAAGCCAGGTCGACGCGGTGCTTCGATGCAAAATCCAGCGCCTCCGAGGGCCTGGTGAAGCCGCTGAGCTCCGAGCCAGGCAGTGCCATGCGCAGCGTTTTCAGCTCGCCGGAGAGGATCGGCGGCTCGTCATCCACGACGATTACCGTCTGCGCCTGGCGGGGCAGGGACTCATCCGGAAGGAGAGAGGAAACTTCGACGCCCAGGCATTTCGCAAGGCGAGGCAGTAGCGCCAGATCCGGCGCACGAAGCCCGCTTTCCCACCGGGCGATGCTGGAGCGGTCAATATACATCATGGAGGCCAGCTGCTGCTGCGTAATGCCTTTTTTAGACCGGAGCTGTTTAAGCCTTTCGCCAAATTCTTCCCGCATGCGTCTCTCTCCTTCCCGTCAGTTTCAGTTGTATATCTGTATCCTATCATATCGGAATGACGCGGCATTGACAAGACCGCCGTGACAAAAAAAGTGCCAATCTGGAACGCGCTATTGATAGAAAACCGGCACTTGCTTTACAATAAAAATGGTTAAGTGTCTGCAGAAGGCAGTCCGACAGGCTGATACACCGCAAGGATTCTCAGGCTGAGCGCCAGAGAAAAGATAGACACAACGCGTTACTTTTCCAGGAAGAATGAGGGACAGATTCCCTGCTGCGCAGAACGGAGGTAATGGGTATGAGAAGATATGTGAGATTCGCCGCCTGGCTGCTGGCGGTCATGATGCTTTTTTCCGCCACAGGCGCCTGCACACTGGCAGAGGAGGCGGGAGAGGAAGAGACGACCGTGGAAGAATTCACCGCGGAGGCGGCGCAGGACCCGGACCCCGCCGAGGAGGAAGAGCCTGCGCCTGTGGAGGAGCCTGAGGCAGAACCCGAAGAAGAACCGGCGCAGGACCCGGACCCCGCTGAAACTGAAGCGCCGGCTGAGGAAGTCGCCGACGAGCCGGCCTTGGAACCGGCCCCCGAAGCAACCGAAGAGCCGGCGCCCGAATCCATGGAAGAGGCCGCCGAAGCGCCTGCGGAAGAACCGGAACAGGCGCAGGCTCCCGCAGAGACAGAAGATCCTGCTGATGAGCCGGAGGATACGCCTGCCGAAACGCCGGAAGAAGACAGCCCATTTGAGCAGCAGGTTCTGATCGGCGCCACCGTTGTCACTGTAACAGCCCCTGCCGGTGCGGTGGCGCCGGACAGTCAGCTGGTGATCCGTGAGACAAAAGAGGAGGCGCTTGTTAAGGCTGTGCTGGACGCTTCGCAGGCGGAAGGCGATGTGATCCGGCACAGAATGCTCAGCTTTTCCGGTGCGGAAATCAATGGAGCAGTCCGCGTGGAAATTGAAGAGCCTCTGATTCAGGAGCTGGCAGACGAGTATCCCGGGGCAGAAATCGCGATTTATGTCTATGCCTGCCAGCCTGACGAGGCGCTGGCGAGGCGAATGAACGCCGAAATAAAACAGAGTATTGTTTCTTTTGCCATGTCTGAACCGGCTGTTTATGATGTAATGATTGTAATCAAGCTGCCCGATGCCGAGCCGACGGCCGAGGCAGAAACCGCAGAGACAGAACCCACAGAAACGGCGTCCGCTGAACCTGAAACAGAAGCCGCGGCAGAACCCACAGAGGAACCCGAAGCGGAAGCCACAGCCGAAATTACAGAGGAACCCGAAGCGGAAGTCACAGCCGACCCCACAGAGGAACCCGAAGCGGAAGCCACAACAGAACCCATAGAGGAACCCGAAGCGGAAGCCACAACAGAACCCACAGAGGAACCCGAAGCGGAAGCCACAACAGAACCCACAGAGGAACCCGAAACGGAAGCCACAACAGAACCCACAGAGGAACCCGAAACGGAAGCCACAACCGACCCCACCGAGGAAAAAGTGACAGACGAAAAACCTGCCGATGAGCCTGAGGCAGAGACGACAGCCGAGGCAGCTGCGGAAGAACCTGCAGCCGAGCCCCTCACCATTACTGTATCCGCAGCCTATGAGGGCGAACTGCAGTACGGAACGGTGATTGTGCTGACCGCCGTGCTTTCTGCCGACGATCCGGAAGTGATGATCACCTGGCAGTATTCCCCGGACGGCGGCGATACCGTATTTACCGTGGAAGATGAGCACAGCCGCACGCTCACGTATACCTATACGGAGGACAACAGGGATTACTGCTGGCGCGCGGGGGTACAAAGCGCACCTGAAGAATGAACTGACGCTCGGGGGCGCTTGCGGCCCCTGCAACAGCCTGTCAGACAGACAGAACATACCGGAATAACAAGCAAGGAGAGCGGCAGATGAACGGAAATGCGAAGCTGAAGCGGATCACCGCGATACTGCTGGCAGTCATACTGGTTTTATCCGTCAATCCCATCGACGCGGAGGATGACCCGGGCAGGCGGCATACCTACTACAGCGACTGGTGGAAACCTGCGCTGGTGCTGGTGACTGCGGACTACACCTTCTCTGATGTGGGCGACACGGTGCTGCTGCCGTATCTGCTGAGCATGAACGGCATCTACGGGAACGTGACAGAGGCCTCGCTGGACAGCGAAGCGGTGCAGCTGGATGAGAGCCTGTATCTGACTGCCGTCGATTATTTCGACAGCGTGACGCTGACCGTCACGGTCAGGGAAAAAACGTACACCTTTATCCTTCACAATCCGGGAAATGCGACAGTCATCCCGGCCGGCGAGGAAGTGACGGGGGAAAGCGGCAGCTTCACCGCGACGGGCGAAATACCGGCCGGAACGGCGCTGGTCGTCGGTACCTTTGAGCCGACCGAGGCGCTCGTGGCGGCCATTCCGGCCGAAGAGGAAAACGCCGTGACCGTCTGGCTGGACATCGGCCTGCAGTCCCCGGACGGGGAAGACGTGCATACCGGCGCGGAGGTTTCCGTCAATACGCAGATTGAACTGCCCGCAGCGCCTGAGGTGAGCGGGCTGGCCAGCCGCGCTGTGATCAAAAACGCGCATCTGTACCATGTGACCGGTGAAAGCGAAGTGGAAGAGCTGCCGGTGGAGGTGGATACGGAAGGCGGGTACATCACTGCGCTCCATTTTTCCACGGAAGGCTTCTCCGGCTTTGCGCTGTCCTACACGGTGGATTTTGAGTACACCGTGGACGGAAAAACGTATGAATTCAGCCTGCCGGGCGGCGGCTTCATCACCCTGCATCAGCTGGCGGGGGCTCTTGGTATCGGCACAGAGGACACGGACGCGGCGGAGCAGTTCCTCGCGGGCGTGGAGAGCGTGACCTTCTCAGATCCAAGCCTTGTCTGGGCCGGACAGGCGCAGGAAGACACCACCGTTGGGCAGCTGAAGTCCGCCCATGAGCTGGTATGTGAATACAGTGCCGAGCTGACGGAAAAGCAGATTGCGAAGATCGACGGCTCCCCCGTGCCCGCCGGGGAATGGCTGCTGATCAGCCTGAAGCCGTTTTTGACCGAGGAGACGCTGACCGTGACCATGAAGAGCGGCGAAGCGTGGACGGTGAAGGTGACGGACGGGCAGATCAAAAAAATGGTGATTGACGCAAAGGGTGATGCCTGGGAAATCACCGTGACCTATGACGATGACGCGATGATCCCGAAGGGCGCCGGGCTGCAGGCCAGAGAGATTCTGGAGGGCACAGCGGAGTATGAAAGCTGTTATGAACTGACCATCAAGGCGCTGAACGAGAATCACAGCGAGGAAGGCTACCTTGCCGGGCTGACCTTTGCGAAATTCTTCGATGTTGATATCATTGATGAAAACGGGCAGAAAATTGAACCGGCCACGCCTGTCACGGTGGAGATCCGCTATGTGGATCCCATTGAGGTCGCGGGAAATGACAGCCTGAAGGTGATCCATTTCGCCGAGGCGGAAACGGAAATTATTCCGATTGAAACCACCGAGGGGCCGATCACCGAGATTGTCTATGAGCAGAATGGTTTCTCCGTCATCGGTACGGTGGCGGAGACGAACGCCTACGGCTGGCCGACCGTTGCCAACACCCCCTATGTCATGCTGCTGCAGGACGGCAATACGTATTACGCGGTGGCGCATGACGGCACGCTCAGGGAGGTTTATTACCTGAACGGCACCGTCGCCTTCATGGGCCCCGGAACCACGGAACTGGATTATCTGAATCAGTACCTGTGGAACTATTCGGTTGTAAGCAGCACAAGGCATACCGGCAGGCTGTCAAGCTA
The DNA here is from genome assembly GCA_946407745.1 of uncultured Clostridia bacterium. Classification (GTDB taxonomy): domain Bacteria; phylum Bacillota; class Clostridia; order Christensenellales; family Aristaeellaceae; genus RUG11272. The sequence continues at coordinate 57,062 of CAMJPQ010000008.1, read as the reverse complement.
CGGCACCGATACGGCATATTATATTGATCCGTACAATGGATTGCTTCCGCAGAACGCGCAGACTCCGGACGCGGTGATTGGCACTGCCCAGCGAACGCTGAGCATCTCTAATGGCAAAATCTATTCTACCTACTATGGTACGAGCTATTCACTTTCTGCAGAAGGCGGCACGCTGCACAGGACCACGCTGGACGCAGAAGATGCCTCGCCGATCTTCTTTGCGGATTTTGAGTCGTTCACAGCCGACCCGTCGGAGTCGGAGCTGTATGATTTTATCGACATCAGCGTGCTGATCAACAAATGGAAGGGCGAGATGACGCAGGACCTGGTGGTGGACAAGACCGCTGAGGTCTACGACTATAAAAACAGGATCTATCAGGTGGACCTGATGGCCTCGTCCGGCTATCATATGATCTCTCCCGCGCTGGCGCTGGAGTTCGTTGTGGACGCCTCCAGATCCATGTTCTTCCCGGAAAACCTGCACCGGGTTCAGGTCAACGGGAATGATGTCACCTATTCCAGCATGAACGGCCTGCGCACATTCTTTAATGGTCTGGATTCCAGTCAGAGGGACAATGTATACTATGTAATCACCGACAAGAATGGCGCGGCGACAAACTGGGCGATTTTCTACCACGACGCGAGTAAGCTGACCGTCTACAAAAGTGGCAGTGCTATGGCTTCCGGCTGGTATTATGTTGATGCCTCCTGTTATTATGCGCCTGACAACTATGAAAGAAACTATCCGGGGACTGGCAACTATTGCTATGCGCTGGGCTCAAGTACCCTCAATAATCTGAACGACGGCTATATCTACACAGCGGATGAAAGGGTTCCAGGACGGCCATGGTCACGCCTTGACTACATGCAGATTGCCGTTGAGGCGGCTGCCAAGGTGCTTTATGCGGTAGATCCGGATGCACAGATCGGGCTGGTCACATTCAATAAGAACACAGCATCCTATGGCCCATACGTTTCCAGTCAGGAGAATCAGCTGATCAATGCGCTGTATAATATCTCCCTTGACGGTGGAACCAGGCATGCTGATGGTTTGAACAGGGCTATTTCTGATTTTAACAGCAAATTTACGAATGTGAGAAATTGCCAGACTGCGGTTGTTCTGATAACAGACGGCGCTCCAAACGGTAACACATGGGCTGAGATTCGAACCGCGGCGACGAACGTGAAAGCAATGACAAACGCGTTCGGCCAAAACACTCGCCTGTTTACGCTGGGCCTCAGTCTTGAAAACGTGGGCTCGAGTGCAGATGAACTCTACAATATTTCTTCGACGCCCCATTCCGATTTCGCCTTCAGCGCGGAACAGAGCACAGAGGTCGTTCATTTCATCACGAAGATCATCGAAGGCCTGACGATTGACGCGAACCTGACCGGCAATGTGACAGACGTGATTGACGCGGGCTTCTATCCGGTCAATCCGGCGACGGGTCTGCCGCTGACCTCCGGAACGTGGCTCACAGAGGAAGGAACTGTTACGACAGCCGGCGCGGCCGACGCCGTGGGACAGGTCCTCAACGTGAACGGCACATGGAAGGTTGAGTGGCAGAACCAGCGGATCGACTGGCCGACCTACACGGATTCAACCAAAACGAAAATTGACACCCACGGCTGGAACGGCCGCGTGTACGTGAAGGCGCAGGAGGATTTCCTGGGCGGCAGCGACATAGAGACCAACGGCGAAGGCAGCCAGGTGGAGGCGCTTCAGTACATCAATCCCAGAACGGGTGAAGTTGTAACGATCTCCAACAGCGACGCGGAGAAGGTCAAAGCCTTCCAGACGCCCTATGTCAATGTGGACGAGCTGCTGTTTGATGAGCACAGCACGGAGTGGACGGTCTATCTCGGCGAGAGCGTTGACCCGAAAACACAGCTGCAGCGGTTGATCGACACGATTAATGTCTACGAAGTTGTGAAGGACAACGGCAGCCTTGTGTACACTCTTTCACCGCAATCGGTGGATAATTTGGCCAGCAGCGGCAAGAGCAGGACCGGGAAGACCTTCCCGCTGTCCGACGTGGTTGGCGATGTGACCGAAGCGCAATGGAACGCGCTGATTGCCGGGGAGTCCGTTGAAATTGACTACGAGGCCTACGGACATGTTCCTGGCGCCATCACGCTTTCGCTGAAGCAGACGGTCGTGGAGGGCGAGGAAGACCTGCTGCCCAGCCCGCATGCCACAACTGTTACAGGGGACGCTGTGGAGAAGTACGAGCTTACAGTCGAATACATCCCCTTTGCCCCCTCTGTTGCCAATTATCATACTGGCAAGAAAGGCACCGGAAGCCACGGCGCCGATACGGACAACATCGTCAGTGAAAACACCCACACAATCAACGTCTATGCCAAGCCGCTGGAGATCGAAAAGACGGATCCGGAGGGGAATCCTCTGCCTGGCGCCGCGTTCACGCTGTACATGGAGGACGATGAAAACGGCACTGCGATAGAGGAGCTGAATACCGGCCACAAATATGTCGAAGCGGCTTCCGCGGTCTCGGGGAGCAACGGCATTGCCCGCCTGAAGCAGGGCGGCGATGACTATGAGCTGGTGCTGGGCAAAACGTATTATCTTGCTGAGACCGCCGCCCCGAAGTATTATGCCGGGAACAGTACCCCCTGGAAGGCAGTGGTGCAGGCGGAGGACGGCAAATACACTGATCTGACCGGGACAGCCATTTCCGGAAAGGAGTATCCGTTCAACTGGGACCAGGACGCGAGGGGCGTAGTAAATGAAGCCCCCGCAGCTGTCATCGCGCAGGGTGAGACGGAGGGCGCAACCGTCACCGTCACAGACGGCTCCTATGTACCTCACGGGCAGGTGATCACCTTCCGGTATACGGTGATCAATGATCCCCTGGAGACAGAGCTCCCCATCCCCGTCAAAAAGATCCTCAAGGGCCGTGACATGAAGGCCAACGAGTTTTCCTTCGTGCTGCAGCCTATCAGCATTGAAGGTGTCCGCTCTGCCCCCGCGCAGACCATCTATAATCCGGCAGGCCTCGAAAACGAGGAGGTGACATTCAACTTCACCCTGGATTACAGCACGGATGACGCGCTGAACGCCCCATATAACGATGAGGACGGGAACGCGGTGTTCTATTATGTGGTGTACGAGGAGCAAGGGAATGCGGAAGGCGTGATCTATTCTGAGCTCCAGTACATCGTCAGGGTCACGCTGACCCAGGATGGGGACAGCCTCGTTGCCACACCGCGGTACTATCCGTATACAGGGGAAGGACCGCTCTCTGATGAAATGAAGGTCAACCTGCGGCTGACAGCTCAGATGACGGCGAAGACAGGCAGCTTCCCGGCCCTGATCTCGGGCAGGTAGGCTCAGTGACACATTACAGGTTTTCCAACCATCCCGGCGCCGCGTTACGCGGCGCCTTTTTTGCACTCTGTCAGAACGCCGCACCAAGCGGCCGGCACAGGGGGCTGATTTTTGTCTTTGCAGATTCTCCACTTTTGTATATAATGGAAACAGACAAACAAACCGGTGCATAGTGAGGTGCTGCCTTCAGCTGCTGAAAAGGCTGCGCTTGTTCATATTTCGAAATAACTGACATGAGGAGGTCCCTCCATGAGAATCAAGGACAGCTGCTGGATCACCGCGTCGCGGGACACGGGAGACGTCTGCCCGGTATTCCGCAGGCAGTTCACCTCGGAAAAGCGCATCGCGTCGGCCAGCCTGGAGATCACTGCCCTGGGAGTCTACGAGGCCGTGCTGAACGGCTGCCGGGTGGGCGATTTTGTGCTGGCACCGGGCTGGACGAGCTATGAGCACCGCCTGCAGGTGCAGCAATATGATGTAACCGCCCTGCTGCGGGAGGAGAATGAACTGCGCGTCACCGTGGGCCGAGGCTGGTTCCGCTCACCCCTGCCGGGCTGGCTGGACTTTGACGACAAAAAGAGGCGGTACGCACAGCCCTGCGGGCTGATTGCCTTCCTGCGCCTTTGCTATGACGACGGCACGGAGGAAACCGTGCTCACGGATGAAACCTGGCAGTGGGCGGAGAGCCCGGTGCGCTTCAGCGAGATTTACGACGGCGAAACCTGCGACGCGCGGATCGAGCCCGCTGACTGGCAGCCGGTGATGGCACTGGCATGGCCGAAGGACATCCTCATTCCTCAGGAAGGCGAGATCATCCGGGAAACGGAGCGCATCGCGGCCCAAAGTGTTTTCCGCACGCCGCAAGGGGACATGGTGGTGGACTTTGGCCAGGAGGTCACTGGGTATGCGGAGATCACGCTGACTGCCCACGCGGGGGAGGAAGTGCTGTTCGACCACGCCGAGGTGCGGGATCGGAACGGCAACTGGTACAACGAGAACTACCGTGGCGCCAAGGCGCTGGCCAGGTATATCTGCCGGGAGGGGCAGCAGAGCTGGCATCCGCAGCTGACCTTCTTCGGCTTCCGGTATATCCGGCTGCTGTCGTGGCCAGGAGAGGCGGGGCCGGAGAACTTCACCGCCATTGCCGTGCATTCCGACATGAAGCGCACCGGATGGCTGAAATCGGGCAGCGCGGAGCTGAATCAGCTGTTTTCCAACATCGTGTGGGGCCAGCGGGGCAATTTCCTGGATGTGCCCACCGACTGCCCCCAGCGCGACGAGCGCCTGGGCTGGACAGGCGATGCGCAGGTGTTTATCAAAACCGCGTGCTATCTGTATGACGCCGAGCGTTTCTTCAGAAAATGGCTGCATGACCTGGCTGCCGACCAGCGGGAAAGCGGCGAGGTGGGCAGGGTAATCCCTGACCTGATTCCGGAAAGCGAAACCAGCGCCGCCTGGGGCGATGCCGCGGCCATCTGCCCATGGCAGGTCTACCAGACCTTCGGAGATAAAGCCGTACTGGAGGACCAATTCGACAGCATGCGCAGGTGGGTGGATTTCATCGGGACTGTGACAACAACGCCTGGCCTGTGGACCGGCCATGAGCACTTTGGCGACTGGCTGGGCCTGGACGCGCCCAGCGGCAGCTACAAAGGCTCAAGCCGGGAGGATTTCATCGCCAGCGCGTTCTATGCCCATTCCACCGGGCTGGTGGTGAAGGCCGGCAGGCTGCTGGGCAGGGATGTTTCCGCATACGAAAAGCTGCATGCGGACATCGTGGCCGCCTTCCGCAGGGCCTTCCCGGAATATAAAACGCAGACCGAGCACGTGCTGGCCGTGAATTTTGCCCTGGCGGAGGACCCGCAGAAGACCGCCGACGCTCTGGCTGATATGGTAAAGGCGGATGGGGTGCAGCTGCGCACTGGCTTTGTGGGCACGCCCTACATACTGCATGTGCTGAGCCAGTACGGCCACACTGACCTGGCCTGGGATCTGGTGCTGCGCCGCGAGTATCCCGGCTGGCTGTATCCCGTGACCCAAGGGGCCACCACCATCTGGGAACACTGGGACGGCATCAAGCCGGACGGCTCCTTCTGGAGCAGGGATATGAACTCATTCAACCATTACGCCTACGGCGCGGTGGCGGACTGGGTTTTTGAACAGGCGGCGGGCATTCAGCACGCCGAGAATCGGCCCGGCTTTGAGGAGCTGATTTACGCGCCGCATCCGGACGCGCGGCTGGGCTGGCTGCAGGCCAGGCTGGATACGCGGCACGGCACGGTCAGCGCCCTGTGGGTGTGCCAGGAGGATGGCATACGCTATGAACTGGAAACACCTGTGCCCGCCCTGGTCTGCCTGAACGGGGAGGAAAAACGGGTCAGGCCCGGCAGGTATACATTCTGGACTGTGAAATGAGGAGAGAGCGGCCATGCGGAGTATGAAAATCAATCGGGGATGGGACTTTGGACTGGGGCAGCTGGACCACGGCGACCGCCTGCGCGGGAACTATGGGAATCGTACGGTCAATCTGCCGCATGATTATATGATCGAGGGCGATGTATACGAGGGCGCGCCCTCCGGCGCGGCCAGCGGGTACTACAATGCCGGTGTGGCGCACTACGCAAAGGAGATCGACATACCGGCAGAATGGGAAAGCGACCGGATTGTGCTGCGCTTTGACGGTGCCATGATGAACGCCACCGTAGAGGTGAACGGCGACAAGGCGGCGCTGCAGCATTACGGCTATGCGCCGTTTGAGGCGGACATCACCCGGCTGGTTTATCCGGGTGAGAAGAACCGCGTCGTTGTCACACTGAACCCCAGCATGCAGCCCAATTCCCGCTGGTATTCCGGCGCGGGCTTGTTCAGGGGCGTTGAGCTGGCGCACATGCCGAAGCTGCATATTGCCTTCGGCGGGCTGCAAGGCTATACGAGGAAAATCGAATACAGCGCGGACGGCGTACCGGAGACAGCCTATCTGCAGCTGTCCGCGGAGATTGCCAACGAATACGCCGAAAACCGCATGGCAGAGGTTACCTTTGCCCTGGTCGATGACAAAACCGGTGAAACGGTGAGAACCGGCAAAACCATGGCACAGGTCCCGCCCATGGCCTCCGGCACAGCCCGCATGACCCTGACGGTCGACGAGCCCCTGCTCTGGGATACGGAAAGCCCGAACCTTTACCACCTGCAGGCTGCGGTGAGGGACGCGGGCACCTACAAAACGCACATCGTTCCCTCCGGAACACCCACCGAAGACAGCGAGAGTGTGCTGTTTGGCATCCGCACGGTTGAAGCGGATGTGAAGCACGGCCTGCGCATCAATGGAAAGGCTGTGAAGCTCCGCGGCGGCTGCCTGCACCACGACAATGGCGTGATCGGCACGGTATCCGTGTACGACGCGGAGGCGCGGAAGGTTTGCAAGCTGAAGGAGCTCGGCTTCAACGCCATCCGCACCACGCACAATCCGCCCTCCGCCGCGCTGATTGAAGCCTGTGACCGGCTGGGCATGTATGTGTTTGACGAGGCCTTCGACGCCTGGGGCATGGGCAAGCAGCCCGGTGACTACAGCCAGTATTTTGAAACCGACTGGGAGAAGGACCTGACTGCCTTTGTGAAGCGGGACCGCTGCCATCCCTGCGTCATCCTCTGGTCCACCGGCAACGAGATCACCGAGCGGGCCGGCCTGGGCAGCGGCTATGTGTGGGCTGACCGCCTGGCGGAGGTCATCCGCCGTCTGGACCCGAGTCGCCCTGTTTCCAACGCCATCTGCTCCTTCTGGAACGGGCTGGACGATCACCTGCAGCAGGAACAGCTGCGCAAGAGCAGGGAAGGCGCGGCCGGCGGGCAGCAGAACGCAGACATCAGCGGCAAAAAGAACCTCTTGTGGGAACAGTACACCGAGGCCTTTGCCAACGGACTGGACATTGTTGGCTACAACTACCTAGAGGGCAAGTACGGGAAGGACCATGAAATGTTCCCTGAACGGGTGATGCTAGGCAGCGAGAACTATCCCAAGGAAATTGGCATTCACTGGCCTGTGATCGAAAGCACGCCCTGGCTCATCGGTGATTTCACCTGGACGGCATGGGATTACATCGGCGAAGCCGGCATCGGCAAGGCTATGTTCTATGAGCCGGGTGATCCACTGATCGGCAACCCCTGGGGTGCCGGGTCGCCCTTCCCATGGCGCACAGCCAATGACGCGGATTTTGACATCACCGGCCGGCTCCGGCCGCAGGGGGTGTACCGCCGCATCGTGTGGGGCAGCAGGGAAACGGGGCTGTTCTCCTATGACCCCGCCGTGACAGGCAAGGCGGAAACCCTCTCCAACTGGGGCTTCCCCGGCGTGTGGCCGCGCTGGAGCTGGCGGGGACAGGAGGGAAAGCCCGTGGATATTGCCGTGTTCAGCAGCGCCGAGGAGGTGGAGCTGCTTGTGAACGGTGTCAGCCTGGGACGAAAAAAAGCCGGCGAGGCGCTGATTCACGACATGCCCATGACCTTCCTGTTCCTGGGAATGTATCAGGCAGGCACGGTGGAGGCGGTCAGCTATACCGGCGGGGCGGAGGTGTCCCGCGCAACGCTGAAAACAACGGGACAACCCACAAGCGTTCGTCTCACAGCGGAAACGGCCGCGATGAAGGCGGATGGTGAATCGCTGTGCTATGTGAACGCTGAGCTCATAGATGAAAACGGAGATGTGGTTCCGGACGCCGAGGTGCGCATGAAAGCTGAAGCTACCGGCACGGCAGAGCTGCTGGGCTTTGGCAGCGCCAATCCCATCACGGATGAAAACTACAGCAAGGGTGAATTCACCAGCTATCTGGGCCGTGCCCTGGCTGTGCTGAGGGCAGGCTGCGTGGCAGGCGAGACAAGGCTGACGTTATCCACCGGGGGCATCGGCCAGGCTGAAATCATCCTGCCTGTGAGGTAACAGGCAGGAGCTGGCGCTCTTCCATTTTGGAAGGATTTGCCTTATACTGCCTGTCAGAAGGATGCCGCCTGAAGATGGCCTCCGCAAAAACCGCATACAGGAGGCGACACGCATGTTTACGCCGGAGACATCAAGGCATTTTACCGCCCATGTGGACCCTGTCACCCATATGACCTTCTATGTGCTGTCCACCCGGGTGGCGCCGCTGCAGCAGAACTTCTACTTTGTCAACGCACCCTGTGAGCCCTCCCGGCGCTATCTGTGGTTCTACTGCGCCTTCCCGCCGGCCCCCGGCAAGTGCGCCGGTGTGCTGGACTTCGCCTCGGACGAGGTGCGCTTCTTCCCGGACACCTACACCCAGAGCGCGGAGAGCTGCCTGGTGGACGAGTGTACCGGCAACCTGTACTGGGGCAGCTCGCTGGGCATCTTCATGCGCACGCCCCACCCGCAGGACAAGGCCGTGCGCATCACACGCATGCCGGAGGACGCGGTGGCCCATCTGGGGTCATCCATGGCCACACACCTCACCTTCTCACCGGACCGGAAGGAGCTGGGCGTGGACATACAGACACCCAACGGCACCTACGGCTCGTACATCGGGACTGTCAACCTGGAAACAGGCGCCTTTACGCAGTGGTACCGCACAGAAAACGGCGTACCCTATAACCATGCCCAGTTCTGTCCCTCCGACGGGGACACGATCCTGGCCGCGCACGAGTGCTCCATCAACATCGCGCTGGGGAAGCGCATGTCGCCCGCGCTCACGGCCGAGGGCATCTACCCCCGCCTGCAGCTGATCCACCGGGACGGCTCAAAGGAGATGCGCCGTCCCCTGAACAATTACGCCACGCACGAGTGGTGGGCCGCTGACGGAAAGTCCATCTACTACTGCAGCAAGAACCACATTGTCCACGACAGGCTGGGCAGCCATGAGCCGGAGGCCGTGTGTTACATTCCCATTGAGGGAGGCAACGGCACCTGGCATGCCCACTGCACCCGGGATGAGCGCTACTTCATCGTGGATGGGTCCCGTCAGTCCATGGGCCTGAGCTGGTGGCGGGGCTGCGCCTCCACCGTGCGCTTCTGGAACAACGATACAAAGAAGCTGTGCGAGCTGGTCCACCGCCACCCGGTGGTGGAAAACTGGACGCCGGAGGATCCCTGCCCGTACCACATCGACCCCCATCCCCGCTTCGTGTGGAGTGATGAGTGGGTTTCCTTCACGACCACGGTGGCCGGCAGGGTGGACATTGCCCTGGCACCGGTGCAGCAGCTGATTGACGCCACCAGATGAGGCGCTTCTCCTGCAGGCCCGGCCGAGATCGGAAGGATCGGGGGGCGGCAGCCCAATTGCTCACAGGACAAAAAACGGCAGGAGGCCGAAGACATGCTGAAGGTATATTGCTACAGCAGGTGCACCACCTGCAAAAAGGCACTGAAGTGGCTGGATGACCACGAGGTAGCTTACGAGCTGGCGGATATCAGAACAGATCACCCGGATGAGGCGGCGCTGCGGAGGTACTACGCCATGAGCGGCCTGCCGTTGAAGCGCTTCTTCAATACCAGCGGCATACCTTACCGTGAACTGGGACTGTCAAAAAAGCTGCCCTCCATGAGCGAGGAGGAGCAGTTCTCCCTTCTGGCGTCTGACGGGATGCTGGTCAAGCGGCCGCTGATTGTGGGCGAGCACTTTGCGCTGACCGGCTTCAATGAGGATGAGTGGAAGGAAAAGCTTCTGTGAAAAGCGGGTGAGGTGTGATGAAAAAGGTACCTTTCTCCTGCAGCCGGGGCCGGCTGACCATCCGCGGGCATCTTTTCGGCGAGGCGGCACCGGGCATGCCCGCGGTGATTGTCAGCCACGGTTTTCTTGCCAACGAGAAGACTGTTTGCGGCTATGCCGCCGCGCTGGCGGAGCAGGGCTTCCTGGCTGTGACCTTTGATTTTAACGGCGGCGGCCTCGGCAGCCGCAGCGATGGAAAATCGGCCGATATGACGCTGCTGACGGAAAAAGAAGACCTGCTTGCGGTGATCCGCGCTGTGCAGGGACAGCTGCAGCCGGCGTCAGTTTCCCTGATGGGCTGCAGCCAGGGCGGCTTCGTATCGGCGCTGGCGGCAAAGGAACTTGGCAGTGCCGCCATACGCAGGCTGATACTGTTCTATCCGGCCCTGTGCATCCCGGATGACGCCCGGAAGGGCCACATGATGAGCTATCATTTTGATCCGGACAATGTGCCGGATGTGCTGGGATACCTGCCCATGAAGCTGAGCGGCGCTTATGCCCGGGCTGTGATGGATATGGACCCCTTTGAAGCGATCCGGGGTTATGATGGGCCGGTACTGCTGCTGCACGGCACGGAAGACAGGGTTGTGGACATCAGCTACTCCCGCAGGGCAAAATCGGTTTACCGGCAGTGCGAATACCACGAGCTTCCGGGCGGCGGGCACGGCTTCAGCGGGAAACAGGACGAAGAAGCGATTCAGCTGATCAGAAGCTTTATGCGGCCCGTACTGGGCGGGGAGTAAAGAAATGGTCGCTGCCCATTGAACACAGACCTCACCCTCGGCTCCCTGACAACCGGCGTGGAGAGAGAGGCAGAGCTGCAAAGCGCTTTCTCACTCCTGCATCCCATGCCGGGTGATTCTTTTTCTGCGTGCTCCGGTTGATTCCGGAAAAGCATTCACAGCAAAAGGGCTGCGAAGACGCCGTGCTTCCGCAGCCCTTGAAGTATTACACTTTTCTCATGTCAGTCGCCGCCGTCGACGCGGATGAAGGTGTAGCGGTCCGCCCACTGCGCCGCGAAGGACTCAGCCGGCGAATCCGGGTAGATATAGATGACCTGCACCGTGCTGCCCTCAAACGGGTCACCGACGATTTCCGTCACCGATGCGGGGATCAGCACCGCCTCAGCCGCGATGCCGGAGAAGGCATCCTGCTCAATGGTGGTCAGTTCGGTCGGGAGGAAGAAGGTTGGCAGGGGCACCGGCTGTGCGTAGGGGTTGAAGATGACCTCCGTGCCGCGGCGAAGGATCACAGTCGGATCAAAGGTCAGCTCGCCGAATTCGTTGTTGAGCTTGACCTGTACGTCGTCCACCTCCGAATCGCCGACCCAGGTCAGCTCCTCCATGGCAGTGCCGGCAATATCCAGATCCTGCAGGCTGTTGCCGTGCGCGGCGAGCAGGGACAGAGATTCGCTGCCGGTGACATTCAGGCTGGTCAGCCGGTTGAAGGCGCAGTCCACACTGTACAGGTTCTCCCGCCCGCTCACATCCAGCTCAGTCAGCAGATTGTTCCTGCAGTTAAGATCCCAGATGCTCCCGGAAACGGACAGGGATGTCAGGCGGTTGTCGGCGCAGTTCAGGTCCGTCAGCGCCGGGAAGGAGCCGAGCGACGTGAGCCTGTTCGAGGAGCAGTTCAGGTACCCGAGGGTGGGAATGCTTGGCAGCGAGGTCAGGGAGTTGTCCTGGCAGTAAAGCTCCAGAAGTCCGGTACAGCCGCTGACGGTCAGCCTGGTCAGCCGGCAGGAGAAGCATTCCACCGTCTCCAGCAACGGGCAGGACATGAGGCTCAGTGAGGTCATCGGGTTGCCGCTGCAGTTCAGGTAAGTCAGCGCCGACAGACTGCTGAGCGTGAGGGAAGGCAACCCGCACTGCTCCGCCGCGAGAAACTCAAGCGCGCTGCAGCCGGACACATTCAGGGCCGTGAGCTGCGCGCAGTCCGTGCAGACAGCCGTTAGAAGCTGCAAACAGTCGGACAGGTCCAGCTGGCTGAGGCTGCCGCCTGTGCATTGGGCCAACTCCAGGCGGGGGAGCCCGCTCAGGTCCATCGAAATGATGCCGGTATCCGTGAGATAGAGCTTCTCCAGGCTCTCTCTGCTGGAGCCTAGGACCAGCTCGGACAGCTCCGGCCCGCCGCAGTACAGCACCTGCAGGCTGTCGTAGCCGTTGAGATTCAGGCTGGTCAGCAGCGGATTGTCCTCGCAGTCCAAAACCCGCAGCGACGCTTTGCGATCGCCCAGGTTCAGCCCGGTCAGATTGTTTCCGGAGCAGTCCAGCACCTCCAGGTTCACGAACAGCTCCATGCCGGTCAGGTCCGAAATGCCGCTGTCGGAGATGTCGATATCGGTCCTGAGCATATTCACATGATGATTCCCGTCGCCGTAATTCCTGTCCAGCGCCTGGCGAAGCGCGACATCGCGGAAGCGCGTGTCATCAAGAATGCCGCCGCCTTCCGCCGCGCCGGCTGAGGCGAGCAGCAGCACAAGGCTGCAGACAAGCAGAAGTATAAGGGCTTTCCAATATGCTTTCATCCTGCGGAACCTCCTTGCTCTCGGGTGGAAAGGGAATAAGGCGCCGCTGGGCGCCGCCGGTCCGGTCATGGCTTTGTCAGGATGTATCCTCAGATAGATTATATATTGTAAAGGAATGGAAATCAAGTGCCTGGCAGCCTTGCATTCAAAAAGGGCTGAACTGTATTGAAAAACCGGAGACGGGAGACGGAATATGCATCGACTGACGGAGCTCATCCGGGAGGATATGGTCCCGGCGCTGGGCGTGACAGAACCCGGCGCCATCGCCTTTGCCGCGGCGAAGGCGCGCACGCTGATTGGGGGAGAACTGCGGCGCCTGACGGTGTCGATGAACAGCGGGCTGTATAAAAATGCGTATTCGTGCGGTATCCCCGGGACAGAAGAGGTGGGCGCGGTGTTTGCCGCCGCCCTGGGCTATGTGGCGGGAGACGCGGAAAAAGAGCTGGAAGCGCTCAGCGGCATCACGGAGAAGGACCTGGAAGCGGCGCGGGAAATCGTGAAAAACGGCCTGGTGACGGCGAAGCTGACTGAAATCAGCAGCCGCATTTTCCTGCTGGCAAAACTGGAAACCGATCAGGGCACGGCAGAGGTGGAGATCCGCGACCGGCACACCCACATTGTGCGCATGGCGGTGAACGGGCAGCGCATCGGCGCAGGCGGCGAGGAAGAAGCGCACCATGCCGGGGAGGAAAAGGAAGCTGAACTGATCCAACGGCTGACCCTCAGTGAGATCCTGCGCTACGTGAACACGGTGCCAGCCGAAGAGATCGGCTTCATCCGCGAAGCCTTCCGGGTGAACATGGCGCTGTTTGAGGAGGGAATGAGGAACAGCCGCACCGTTTTCCTCCACCACCTGCTGAAGCAAAACGGAGGTGCCGTCATCTCCGGAGATGAGCGGAGGACCGCCTCACTGCTGTGCAACGGCGCGATTGAGGCCCGGGTGATCGGGCTGAACAGGCCGGCCATGAGCATCACCGGGTCCGGGGCGCATGGCATCATGGCGACCATGCCGCTGTATGCTGCCTGGAAAATACGCGGGCTGCCGGAGGAGAAGCTGCTGCGCTCAGCGGCGCTGAGCTATCTCATCTGTATGTACATCAAGGCCTGGTCCGGCCGGCTGTCTGCCCTGTGCGGCTGTGCCCTGGCCGGCGGCACGGGGGCGACCTGCGGCCTGTGCCTGCTGGGCGGCGGGAATGAGGCGGCCATCGGCAGGGTGATCGGCAACATGGCCTGCAGCCTCACGGGCATGATCTGCGACGGCGGAAACCAGGGCTGCGTGATGAAGGGCATCGCGGCGTGCGACGCGGCCTTTGCGGCAGCGGAGCTGGCACTGGACAACGTATGCGTGGACAGCGTGCACGGCATCAACGGCCGCACGCCCGAGGAAACCATGCGGAACATCGGGCGGATCGCCTCCCCCGGCATGACGGAAACAGAGCGCACCATCGTCGAAATCCAGGCGGAGAAGGCGCTGTGCTGAAACGATTGCCTGATATGCTTTTTGCATCTATGCCGCAGCGGAACGCGGCGAGGAATAAGCATAAAGAAAGAAGGAGAAATCATGAACAAAAGAGAACGCGCAACCGCTGCCTTCAAGGGCTTGGAAACGGACCATGTGCCGGTGTGCATGTGGCAGCATGTACCGCCGGAGTACTGGGGAGACGACGAACGCTTTGCCCAGGTGCAGGCAAAGTTCCTGCGCGACACGGACGTGGACTTCATGAAGCTGAGCGGGGACAAGTATTTCGGCTGGCCGGCCACCGTGCTGGAGCGGATTGAAAAGGCCGAGGACCTGATGAAGATCCGCCGCCTTGGCCCGGACCACCCGTACATCCGCGGGCAGATTGAGCGCACGAAAAAGGTGGTGAAGGCGCTGGAGGGCGAGTGCCCGGCCATCTACCTCATTTTTGCGCCGCTGAGCTACATCCGGCTGAAGATCGGCTATCCGAAGATGATGCAGTTCATCCGCGAAAACCCGGAGGCCATGAAGCACGCCTGCCAGGTTGTGGCGGAGGACGTGAAGCTGCTGGTGCAGGGCGTGATCGAGGAGGCCGGTGCGGACGGCATCTTCTACAGCGTGCAGAACGGGGAGCAGAGCCGCTTTACCTACGAGGAATACCGCGACTGGGTGACCCCGAGCGACAAGGCCGTGCTGGACTTCGCCAACAGCCTGAGCGACATGAACGCCATCCACTTCTGCGCCTGGGAGGAGGAGCCGAACCGGCTGAGCGTGTGGGAGGACTACAGGGCGCCTGTGGTCAGCTGGAGCCGGTATTTCGACATCATGGACATTCAGCAGGCGAAGAAGCACTTTGGCTGCACGGTGTGGGGCGGCTTTGACAACCGGCCCGGCACCTTCTTGTATACCGCAGGCAGGGCGGAAATTGAGAAGGAAGTGGAAAGCCTGATCGCGCAGGGCGGCAAGCAGGGCTATATCCTCGGCTCGGACTGCAGCATCCACAATGAGCTGCCCGAGGAGCGCATCCGCTGGGTTGTGGAGGCCGCAAGGAGAATCTGACCGCCGCGGTGATTGTAAACTAAAAACGAACCGCCCGGCCCACCGTGATATGCCCTTGTCAAGTAGACACAGGAAATATTCAAAGTAAGTCTACGGCACCTTGCCCCAGCGGGCAGGGCGCTTTTGCGTGCACCGGCGGACTGAAACCGCCGGGCGGGTGCAAGCACCGCCGCAACGCCGCGGAGGCCTGCCCCGTCCTGAACAAAAACCCTGAACAAAAACCACTCCGGGAAAGGAACAAAACGCCCGCCTTCCTCGTCTTATATTACGAAAAAACTGTGAGGGGGAGAGAAGATTCATGAGAAAAACAGTCTGGCTTGCGATCCTGTTGGCGGCGGCGCTGGTGTGCGGCAGCATGGGCGCCGCGGGAGCGGAGGTCCTTCCGCCCTATGGCGAGGGGCAAATCGGCCTGACGGCGGTGGTGCTGTGCGAGCAGCTGACACTGCGCGCGGAACCCAGCGCATCCGCTGCCGCGCTGCAAACGGTGCCCTATGGGAGCCTGATCATTGTGACAGACCAGGCAGACGGCTGGGCCCGCTGCGTGCTGGGCGACGCGGAGGATTCGCCTGCGGGCTGGGTGAGGGCGGACTATATCGCCATTGACCCTGCCTGGTACCGCGCGGAGAAGAATACGCCGGTGTATGCCTGGGGGGACACAGCCGCGCCGAAGGTTGCTCTGCTGGACGGCGGCACTGTGCTGCCCATCCTGAAGGACGGGGGAGAATGGCTGATTGTGAGCCTGCGCGGTGCGGCCGGCTGGATTCGCATGGCGAACCGCGCGGCCGCTTTCGGACGGCGGGACGGTGAGCGCTTCGAGCAGACCATCCTGCTGGAGGGCATGGAGGAAACCGTGAGGTATGAGCACATCGTCAGCAATGCCGGTTTCGCGATGGATTACGACTATGAGTCCTTCGCGCGCCTCAGCGGTGCGGACGGGGAGCGCTTCACTTCGGTGTGGGATGACCCCGCACAGCCCGAAAACTACCTCGAGATCACCTGGCGTGACGAGGGGGCAGACGATGCGGCCGAGGACATCGCTGCAGAGCTGACAAGGGATTACGATATCAGCACAGAGGCGTATGTGCTGGACCGCGCCGGAAGCTGCATACGGATCGAGGCCTCCGCGGTCAGGGGTACAAACCAGATGGCGGAGCGGCTGCAGGTGGTGTACATCATCCCCGCGGGGGATGGCTGCCTCGTTGCCACGGAGCACTTCTTCATAGAAGGCGCGGAGGGCTTCGGCCAGCGCTTTTCCGAAATGCTGAATACGCTGGAGGTTATCGGCAGGTAAAGGAATATAACCCTCTCCGGGCTGGGCCCGGAGAGGGCTTTTGCATGAAGGCTGCGGCACAGCGGCCTTTTTCTTCGGCCTGCGGCTCAAAGCCGCAGGACATACAAAATGCAGCCGGCGAACTTGATTTTCATCCGCGCCTACGCTATAATTTGTGCAGCACTGCACAGGAAACCACAAGAGATGGCGGGAGAGGGTGAAGCATGCGCTGGAGCGAACTGGCGGCCGAATGGGAGAGATGGATCCGCAGGAATTACCGGCTCGCGCTGCTTGGCTTTGCAAGCCTGTGCCTGCTTCTCTTCTGCGTATTCGGCCTGATCCGTTACGTGCGGGACGCCCGCCGGTCCGCCGAGGAGCAGCAGGCGTTCCAGATGATCTATTACAGCGAAACACAGCCGCAGGAAAGCGAGCAGCGCGCAGCCGTGATGCGCCAGTACACGGTGACCATTCCAAGACCGGAGCCTGCAGCCGCTGCGCTGCCCTCCGCCACGCCGGTCGTGAAAAACTGGCCGGGCAACCCGTACCGGCTTGTATCCCCCTCCTTCAAAAAGCTGCAGCGGCGCAACAGGGACATCATCGGCTGGCTGACCATACCGGACATGCTGGACCAAGCGGTGGTGCAGCGGGACAACAGCTATTACCTGAAGCGCGACTATCTGGGCTACCACAATGCAAACGGCGCCCTGTTCCTGGAGGAAGGCATCAGCCTGGAGAGCCGGCCGGACACCTATATCATTTTTGGCCACAACATGAAGACGGGCGACATGTTCGGCAGCCTGCGCCTGTATGAGAATGTGAATTATTATCGCCAGCATGCCGTGATCGATTTCAACGTGCTGTATGAGGACGGCAGGTACGCGGTTTTTGCCGTGGCCGATGTGGGCACCATCCACGGGCTGGCGCGCTATGTGCCGTTTATGCAGCTGCCGGGGATGGAGCGGGAGGCAAGGAACAGGTGCCTCCAGCAGCTGAAGGCCTGCTCCAGACTGTATATCCCCGTCGATGTCAACGCGGACGACCAGCTGCTGCTGCTGGTGACCTGCGACGGCGGCGACGACACCCGGCGCGTTGTGGCGGGACGCAGGCTGCGCGAGGGGGAAACGGAACAGGATATCGCCAGGACAGCGATGGGCGCGCAAAAACGATGAATCAACCTGCAGCAGAAGAAAACTGCACAGAACACCCTCTCCGGCAACTGTCGGGGAGGGTGAACAGATTTGACCGGAAAATGGCCGCCAGGGATTGAAAACAGAAGGGCATTGATGTAAAATATTGCGGCAACGCCGCGCAATTCAGTGGCTACAGCTGACGGTGCCTTTTGCGCCATCCACTTCTTGCAGTTTTTTCGACTTGCCTTGTGCAAAGCCTTCAAAATCTGCAATCGTGTCTGACACAAAATTCACTCGCCATCTGACCACTTCATTCGTGCGTTGTTGCCTTAAACCGAAATCGTCTCTGAGGAGGTCAGAATCCGTTGAAAGCCTATCTTGAGGAAAAAGACGCCGTGCTGGCGGAAGCCGGCTCCTCCATGGAGGGGCTGAGCGAGGAAGAAGCCGCGCGGCGGCTTGCCCAGTACGGGCACAACAAGCTGAAGGAGCCCGAAAAGGAAAGCCTGATCCGCAAGTTCCTGAAGGAACTGAAGGACCCCATGACCATTGTGCTGATCGTTGCGGCACTGGTGAGCGCCGTGACGGCCATCTACGCGGGCGAAAGCCTGACGGATACGATCATCATTCTGGCTGTGGTGCTGATCAACGCCTGCCTTGGCGTGTATCAGGAGAGCAAGGCGGAGGCCGCCATTGAGGCGCTGCAGCAGGTGGCAGCCGCCACGGCCAAGGTGATACGCGGCGGACACCAGAAGACCATCCACGCCGACGAGGTGGTACGGGGTGACCTGCTGGTGCTGGAAGCCGGCGACGCGGTGCCCGCGGACGCCCGCATTGTGGAATGCGCCTCCATGAAAACGCAGGAGGCGGCCCTGACCGGTGAATCCACGGATGTGGAGAAGACAAGCGACGCCCTGACTGCCTCCGGCAACGGGGATGTGTCTCTGGGCGACCGCAGGAACATGGTGTACATGGGCTCCATTGTGACCTATGGCCGCGGCCACGCTGTGGTGACCGGCACCGGCATGGAGACGGAAATGGGCGCCATTGCCGACGCGCTGACCAACGCCAAGGAAGAGGAGACCCCCCTGCAGGTGAAGCTGAAGGAGCTGTCGCGCAAGCTGAGCGCGATGATCCTGGCCATCTGTGTGTTTGTGTTCATTGTGAACCTGGTGCGCAACGGCGGCAAGGCGGTGCTGGACACCTTCATGATCGCCGTATCCCTGGCGGTGGCTGCCATCCCCGAGGGGTTGAGCGCGGTGGTCACGGTGTTACTGTCCATCGGCGTGACGAAGATGAGCAAAAACCACGCCATCATCCGGAAACTGACCGCTGTGGAAACCCTGGGCTGCACGCAGATCATCTGCTCTGACAAAACCGGCACCCTGACCCAGAACAAGATGACTGTCGTCAAAAAGGTGACAGAGGACGAAGGCCTGCTGATGACCGCCATGGCGCTGTGCTCCGACGCGGAGCTGGAGGAGGGTGAGGCTGTCGGTGAGGCAACCGAATGCGCACTGGTCAACGACGCCAACCGCAACGGCATGCCCAAGAACGAGCTGGCTGCCGACCTGCCGCGCGTGGACGAGGCGCCGTTCGATTCCCTGCGCAAGATGATGACCACCCTGCACCGCGCCGGCGCGGGACACGGCTTTATCCAGTTCACCAAGGGCGCCCCGGACGAGGTGCTGCGCCGCTGCACAAAGATATGGCAGGGCGGCCAGGCAGTGCCCATGACCAAGGAGCAGCGGAGTCGGATACTGGATGAAAACAAGGCGATGGCCGACGAGGCCCTGCGTGTGCTGGGCGCCGCGCAGCGCATCTATGACGAGCGCCCGGCCACCAATGCGCCGGAGGTGCTCGAGCAGGACCTGACCTGGATCGGCATGTGCGGCATGATCGACCCCATCCGGCCGGAGGTGAAGGACGCCATTGCGGAATGCCGCACCGCCGGCATCCGCCCCATTATGATCACCGGCGACCACAAGGATACCGCGACGGCCATCGCGCGGGAACTGGGCATTCTGCAGCCCGGACAGATGGCCATCACCGGCGCGGAGCTTGACGCCATACCGGACGAGGTGTTCGCCCACGATGTGAGGCGCTACTCCGTCTACGCGCGTGTGCAGCCGGAGAACAAGGTGCGCATTGTGAACGCGTGGCAGAATCTGGGCATGGTGACGGCCATGACCGGCGACGGCGTGAATGACGCCCCCTCCATCAAGAGCGCTGACATCGGCGTGGGCATGGGCATCACCGGTACGGACGTGACCAAGTCTGTGGCGGATATGATCCTCACGGATGACAACTTCGCCACCATCGTGACCGCGGTGGGAGAGGGCCGCCGCATTTACGACAACATTCGCAAGGCCATCCAGTTCCTGCTGTCCGCCAACCTGGCGGAGGTGCTGGCGGTGTTCTCCGCCACGCTGATGGGCTTCACGATCCTCAAGCCCGTGCACATCCTGTGGATCAACCTGATCACCGACACGCTGCCGGCCATTGCCCTGGGCATGGAGGATGCTGAAAAAGATGTGATGCGGCACCCGCCACGCCGCCGGACGGAGAGCATCTTTGCCGACGGTCTCGGCTTCGGCGTCGCCTTCCAGGGGCTGATCATTGCCGCGGTGACTGTGCTCAGCTACTTTGTCGGCCATCGTATGGAAAGCGGGTCCTGGGCCATTGCGGAATCCCCGGCCGGAATGACCATGGCCTTCCTCACGCTGAGCATGATCGAGATCTTCCACTCCTTTAACATGCGCTCGCGCCACGCCTCCCTGTTCAGCATCAAAAAGCAGAACAAGTGGCTGTGGGGCACGCTGGCCTTCTCACTGCTGATCACAGCGGCAGTGATCTTCATCCCCTTCCTGAGCAGGGCCTTCTCCTTCACGCCGATCACGCTGACGGAATATGTCACGGCCATGGGCCTGGCGCTGCTGGTGATCCCCGTTGTGGAGATTGAAAAGGCGATCCGCCGCTGGGTGACCCGGAAAAACGAAGAACAGTGAGGCGCACTCACATCCATAGAGGGCAGGCTTCAGATGCTCTGATGGATAGCATCACAGTAAACCGTCCGCGTCGGGCATTTGCCTGACACGGACGGTTTCAATATGCCGACATATATGATAAAGGGGCGGGGAGCACATTCAGTGCCCTCTGCCCTGATCAGTATTCAGCCATGGGCGCGGGTGCGCCCTGACCCTCAGAACTCCTTTTTCATCATGATCCGCTCTGCAATCTGCTCGGACAGGACAACCAGCAGGCAGGCCGCGGCGGCGGATACGCCGAGAGCGGCCTGCGGGTTCACATCGGCAACCCACTCCGGCAGCTTTGCGCCGCTCAGGCGCTGCATGAGGATGAATGCCACAGCGCACAGCACGATAAAGGCATACAGCACGATCCTGCCCTTTTCGCTGCCGAATTTCAGCTGGAAGGGGATCATCAGCGCGATGACCAGGCAGATGCCCAGCAGCGCGCCGAGCCCGTACAGGCACAGGTCAGCCGTGTCCGGCTTCTGACCGGAAGCGAGGGTAATCACCGTGCAGACCGCTGTGCCGATCACCGCGCAGCAGGCAGTCCACAGCACACACAGCAGATACTTTTCCCGCACATACATTTTCCGGGTGACCGGCAGGGTCAGCAGATAGCTGTAGCCCTTGTCCATCTCGTCATAGCTCAGTGTGCCCATGGCGACCATGCCGCCGATCATGGTGAGGTACACAATCACGGTCTGCGGCTCAAAGGACATGGACATCACCGCGCCGCACGCCAGCAGAAGCAGCAGCGTTTTTCCCTGATTCTTCAGCAGCAGCAGGTCTTTTACGATCAGTCCCTTCATACCTCTTCCCCCCTCGCCATCAGTGTGATCACTTCATCCAGCCCGCTTTTCTCCAGCACCAGGCTCGGGCAGTTTTCCCGGTAGAAGCCGCGCTGATTGGTCAGGCAGCTGTACCCGTAATGCTCCTTTTTCTTTTTCAGCAGACAGCTCTTGTCCAGCGCCTCAAACTCCGCCTCGCTCACCTTCAGCACTGCGTAGTCGTTCAGCAGGCGGTCCGTGTCCTCATGCAGCACGATGCTGCCCTGGTGGATCATGTAGAAATCGTCGCACAGGGTTTCCAGGTCGGAGGAAATGTGCGAGCTGATGAGAATGGCCCGGTGGTCATTCTCCTCCATATAGCTGCGCAGCAGGTCCAGTATTTCGTCCCGGGCGATGACGTCCAGGCCGGCGGTGGGCTCATCCAGCAGCAGAAAATCCGCGCCGTGGGACAGGGCAGACAGCACCTTCAGCTTGGCCTTCATCCCGGTGGATAGGTCCTTGACCTTCTTCCCGTCGGTGATGCCGGAGCTTTCGCAGCGGCGCCGGAAGTCCGCCTCGTCAAAGCCCGGGTAAAACTGCCCGAGGATGGTCCGCACGTCACGGACTGTCAGGTAGCCGGAGAAGCCGGCGTCCGCCAGCACCGTGCCGATGCGCTGCCGGCTCTCCGCGCCCAGCGCCTGAGCGTTTTGCCCCAGCAGGGTCACAGAGCCGCCGTCTGTGCGGATCAGTCCGAGAATGGTCTTGAAGAGTGTGCTCTTTCCCGCGCCGTTCTGTCCGATCAGGCCGGTGACGGTGCCGGGGGCAACATCCAGGCTCACCTGAAGGTGAAAGCCCGGATAGTTTTTAGTGACATTTTCAATATGCAGCATGAATCATTCCTCCAGCAGGAGGGCAAGAATGCCCTTCAGCTCCTCGGGGGTCAGCCCGTAATTCTTCGCCTTCTGTACAACCTTCTCCAGCTCGCTCTCAATTTCGCGGCGCTGCTGCTCTGCCAGCATCTCGCTGCTCAGGCCGGTCACGTAGGTGCCCTTTCCGTGCACGGTCTGCACCAGGCCCTCCTGCTCCAGCAGGTCATAGGCCTTTTTGACGGTCAGCGCGCTGATGCGCAGTTCCCTGGCCATGGCTCGCACGGAGGGCAGGGCTTCCCCTGCGGCGAGGCTGCCGGAGGCAATCAGGCCGGTGATCTGGGTCTGCAGTTGCTCGTAGATGGGTGTCATGGAGGTGGCGCTGATAATGATATTCATGGGACTCCCTTTTCCGGCAGCCGACCGGGCTGCCTGTCTGACGTCTATAACAGTATATAACAGTTAATAACAGATGTCAACTGTTATTAACTGTTTACAGCAAAAAAGAGAAATGGCTGTGCAAATTCCGCCGTATGCCAAGCAAAAACCCGCAAGCACATTCTTCGCGGCCGCCAATTGTGCGCTGCCGGGATTTGCAGTATGATAAGAAAGGCGCTGGCAGCCGCTTCTACCGCATCGCCTGCATTTCACAGATAAAGGGGACAGCGAATGAACGCTATGGAGATCACCGCCCAGGTTTTCGGGTTTCTCGCCCTGGCGGCGAATATACTATCCTTCCACTTCAGGGAATACAGGCAGATCGTCATTGTGCAGATGCTCAGCTCTGTGCTGTTCACGGCGCACTTTATGCTGCTGTATGCCTCAGGCAGGGCCGACGCGCTGACGGCGGGGGCGCTGAACGCCCTCTCCCTGCTGCGCAACGGCCTGCTGCTGCTCACGGAAAAGAAGCGGACGGGCAGGGAGACGGCCCTGATCGCCGGCATTTTCTCAGCGGCGGTGGTGGCCTTTGGCATCATGACCTGGAGCTCGTGGGTTTCCGTGCTGTTCATCCTCGCCATGGTGCTGGTGACGGTCTCCATGTCCATACGCAGGCCGAACCGCCTGCGCCTGGTGATGATGGCCGCAGCACCCTTTGCCCTGACCTATGACCTGCTGATCGGCTCCATCGGCGGCTCTGTCAATGAGGCCATCTCCTTTGCCTCTGCGCTGATTGCGTTTCTGAGGAACAGGTAAGCCGGCAGAGAAACATCGGTTATGCGGACATACCGGAATACGGCAAACGGAACCTTCGTAAATCAGGAGGCTCCGTGCTTTTTTTCTTTGCTGTGCCGCGGAAGGCGCTCATGGCCGGGCAGAGGCGCTCTCCGCTTTCTTCTGCTCATAGTCCTGCAGCTTGTCAGAGAAAAAATTCAGCTTCCAGGTTACCTTGTCCAGATGCTTCTGCATTTCCTCCATCCGCGCGATGACCCGCTTCTGGTGCTTTTCCAAAAGACTCACCCGCTCGCGCAGGGTCTGGTCCCCCTCACGGGTCAGCGCCATGAAGCGCGCAATTTCCTGAAGGGACATGCCGGTGTTTTTCAGGCAGCAGATGAGGCCTAGCGCTTCCAGATCCTCGTCCGTATATTGGCGGATTCCGCCATGGCTGCGCTCCACGCTCCTGAGCAGCCCTTCCTTCTCATAGTAACGCAGTGTGTGGGCAGACAGCCCGCTCTTCCGGCTGACTTCCTGAATGGTGTACATGGGCAGGCCTCCTGCTGATTGTAGACTTGGAGTGAACTTCAGCGTTTGTGAGCATTATACTCTTGTCGGCCGTTACGTCAAGGAAAGGGCGCACCGTGGATGTGAAAAAAACACTTTGGGTGCAGCCGCTCCCGTTCATTTCGCCAGAGCAGGGACTAAGCACGGAAGAAGGCAGGCGCTGGAGCAACCACGCCATGCCAGGATGGATGAAAACCGCCGGAGGAGTATTTTTCAAATAGACTGTACTTTTTGCCCCGGATATGCTATTCTCATCATATGAAACACGTATACGGCAGCGCAGCAGGGGGGAGAGAGGAATGTCCTTCTGCGCGACTTGTATGCGACAAAGGAGGACACCTATGGCCAATATCCTGACGAACGTGCTCAGCCCGATTTTTGAACCGATGGGTGTGAGCAAGGCAGACCTGACAAGCTACATCGAGAAGGTACAGGGCCACGTGTGGGCCATTCTCGCTGTGCTGGTGGTTGCCATCCTGGTGCTGATCTTTGCAAAGAACGCGAAGAAGGGCAAGAAGCACGTGATCCGCTGGAGCGCCGTGCTCGCCTGCATCGCGGCCATCACCCTCATCGCGAACATGATGTGCTATGGCCCGCTGTACAACAATGTTTCCAGCTTCCTGAACGCCTCGAAGGCTGAGCTGAGCGAGGAGACCATCGCGGCCAGTAAAGAAGTGATCAAGAAGGTCGGCGAGGAGGGCCTGGTGCTGGTCAAGAACAACGGCCTGCTGCCCCTGAAGTCCGACGTGAAGCAGCTGAACGTGTTTGGCTGGGGCTCCACCAACCCCATCCTGGGCGGCACGGGCTCCGGCTCCTCTGACGGCTCCACCGCCGTGGGCTTCCTGCAGTCCTTCAAGGACGCGGGCTACACCACCAACGCGGACCTGACCAAGATCTATACCGACTACCGCACCGACCGCCCCACCGTGGCCATGGCGAACCAGGACTGGACCCTGCCTGAGCCCACCGTGGATGTGTACACCGACGCGGTGATGAGCCAGGCCAAGAGCTTCTCCGACGTGGCGGTGATCGTCATCAGCCGTTCCGGCGGTGAGGGTGCCGACCTGCCCACCGACATGAACGCCGTGATCAAGGGCACCTACAACATCGCCGAGAAGGTGTCTGTCAACCCCGGCTCCTTCAACTACTACAACGGCGTGTATACCAACAACGGCGACTACGACGACTTCGAGCCGGGCGAGCATTACCTGGAACTCTCCGTCACTGAGGAAAACATGGTGGAGAAGGTCTGCTCCGAGTTTGAAAACGTCATCGTGATCATCAACGCGAACAACGCCATGGAGCTGGGCTGGGTGGACAACTATCCCTCCATCGGCGCTGTGATCCTGGCGCCCGGCGCCGGCAACACCGGCCTGTCCGCTGTCGGCGAGATCGTCAGCGGTAAGGTGAATCCCTCCGGCCGCACTGCCGACACCTTCGTCAAGGACCTGACCCGGACACCCACCTGGAACAACTTCGGCGCCTTCTCCTTCACCAACGTGGATGACTTCAAGAAGGAAATCGCCGCCAACGATCCCCCCTATGAGGGCGGCATGGCCTTCGTGAACTATGTGGAAGGCGTTTACGTCGGCTACAAGTACTACGAAACCGCCTCTGACGAGGGCTTCATCACCTTTGAGGACGAGGTGCAGTATCCCTTTGGCTACGGCCTGAGCTACACCAGCTTCACCCAGGAGATGGAGAACTTCAAGTTTGACGGCACCACCATCAGCTTCGACACGAAGGTGACCAACACCGGTTCTGTGGCCGGCAAGGACGTGGTTGAAGTGTATTTCACCCCGCCCTACACCAACGGCGGCATCGAGAAGGCCTCCGTCAACCTGGTTGACTTTGCCAAGACCAAGGAACTGGCCGCGGGCGAATCCCAGACGATCAGCTTCTCCATTCCCGTGGAGGATCTGGCCGCCTATGACGCCGAGGGCATCAAGCTCAGCGGCGGCGGCTACATTGTGGAGGCTGGCGAATACACCATCTCCCTGCGCAGCGACAGCCACACCGTGCTGGCCAGCAACAACTTCAGCGTGGACGCCGACATCGACTACAGCGCCGGCCGCTCCACCGACAAGGCTGCTCCCACCAACCAGTTCCAGGATTACTCCCGCGGCAGCTTCGTGCAGCTGAGCCGCGCCGACAAGTTTGCCAACTATAGCGAGGCGACCGCGGCCCCCGCGGAAGCGGCCTACCAGATGGATGAGAACACCCTGGCCAAGCTGAGGCTGCTGGCAGTCGGCATGTACGATCCCACCCTTTATGACAACGCCGATGACCAGATGCCCACGATGGAGGCCAAGAATGGCCTGAAGCTGGCGGACCTGACCGGCAAGAGCTATGACGACCCGCAGTGGGAGAAGCTGCTGGACCAGCTCTCCTTCGACGACATGGCCCAGATGATCAACCTGGGCGGCTGGCGCACCGCGGAAATCACCTCCGTCGGCAAGGTTGGCACCTCCGACTGTGACGGCCCTGCTGGCCTGTCCAACTTCATGACCGGCGCGTACGGCACCGCCTATCCGGCTGAGGTGCTGATGGCCCAGACCTGGAACACCGAGCTGATCGAAGAGATGGGCACGGCCATGGGCCAGGAGTACAAGGATGCCAACAACTACGGCTGGTACGGACCTGCCATGAACACCCACCGCAACGCCTTTGCCGGCCGCAACTTTGAGTACTACTCCGAGGACGGCGTGCTGGGCGGCAAGCTGGCCTCCGCCGAAATCAACGGCGCGGCCACCAAGGGCCTGTATCCCTACATCAAGCACTTTGCGCTGAACGACCAGGAGGGCGCTCGCTGCTCTTACCTGCTGACCTATGCGTCTGAGCAGGCCATCCGCGAGATCTACCTCAAGCCCTTTGAGCTGTGCGTGAAGAATTACACCGGTGTGCCGCTGGCTGTGATGAGCAGCTTCAACTTCATCGGCACCGAGCCCTCCTGCGAGAATCCCAACCTGCTCAACAACGTGCTGCGCGGCGAATGGGGCTTCAAGGGCATGGTGGAGACCGACTACAACGGCTCCTATGGCTACATGGTTTCTGACCACTGCGTGCGCAGCGGCAACGACCTGATGCTGGGCTTTGCCATGCACGCCTCCAACCAGTTCACCGACCGCAGCGCCACCGCGGCCCTCGCCATGCGCCAGAGCTGCAAGAACATCCTGTACACGGTGGGCAACAGCGGCTACTATGCCACCGATACCACCAAGGGCGGCCTGGACAACATGACCAAGCTGTTCCTGGGCATCGACGCGGGCGTTGGCGTGGCTGTGCTGGGCGCGCTGGCCATCGTGCTGATCCGTTATTTCAAAAAGAACAAGCGGGGCGACTACGCGAAGTAAGAAGCCCTGAAGGCAGAGGGGCTGGCACGCGGCCCTGAGCAGCCAGGCGGAGCTTTCAACCATCCAAAGGGTGGAAGAGGGCTCCGCCTTTTTGCTGCGGACAGCTGCCATAAAAGCAGTGATGCCGCCCCGCGGATGGTATTTACCGGAAAATGGATTTGTGCTATAGTATGGATAACAAAAACCTGAAAAGAGGGGACTGGTGATGATACGGGTCGCGATTGTCGGCACAGGCAATATTGCCCATGCGCACATGGAGGCATACCTTACCCTGAAGGACCGCTGCCGTGTGGTGGCGCTGGTGGACATTATACCGGGAAAGGCAAAGCGTTTCATGGAGGAATTCGGCCTTTCCTGCGATACCTATGAGGATCACGCGGAGATACTTCCCAGGCAGGATATCGACCTGGTGGATGTGTGCACCCCGCCGTATGTGCATGCCCAGATCAGCATTAACGCGATGCGCAGCGGAAAGAATGTGGTGTGCGAGAAGCCCATGGCTGCTTCCCTTGAGGAGTGCGATGCCATGCTGAAGGCGCGGGACGAGAGCGGCAAAAAGCTGTCCATTATCGCGCAGAACCGCTTCCGCAAGCCCATCCGCGATCTGAAAGCGCTGCTGGAAAGCGGCATCGGTGGCCCGGTGCGCCACGCACAGATCGACTCCTACTGGTGGCGAGCGCACAATTACTACGACCTGTGGTGGCGGGGCACCTGGGAAAAGGAGGGCGGCGGCTGCACGCTGAACCACGCTGTGCACCATATTGATATGCTGGGCTGGATGATGGGTCTGCCGCAGCGGGTGACCAGCGTGCTGGCCAATACGGCCCACGACAACGCGGAGGTGGAGGATTTGTCCGTCTCTGTGATGGAATACCCCGGGGCGCTGGCGACGGTCACCGCCTCCGTGGTGCACCACGGGGAAGACCAGAAGCTGGTGTTCCAGTGCGAAAAGGCAAGCTTTTCCGCCCCCTACGAGGTGTTTGCCTCCATCCCCCAGCCCAACGGCTTCCCGCTGAAAACCTCAGACAAAGAGTTTGAGAAGCGCGCGGAGGCTTTCCTCGCCTCCCTGCCGCCGCTGCCCTACGAGCTGCACACCGGCCAGCTGGACAATGTGCTCACGGCGCTTGAGACTGGCGGCGAGGTGGCCATTACCGGCGAGGACGGAAGGCGCACCATTGAAATCATCACGGCCATCTACAAGGCGGGAGCGGAGCACTGCCCGGCGCAGCTGCCGCTGAATGCGGACGACCCCTTCTACACGGTGGAGGGCATCCGCGCCCACGTGCCGCATTTCTATGAAAAAACAGCGTCCGTGATGGAGCTGGCGGGCACCATTACCTTCGGCAGCGACTTTGCGAAAAAGGAGAGTAAATAAAATGAATGTATCCGACGGCATGAATTACGCGCCCCAGGGCAAACCGCAGCCGGTTGTCAGGCCCGGCGAATTTGTATTTTCCGCGGCGCACATCGACCACGGCCACATCTACGGCATGTGCAATGGCCTGCTGGAGGCGGGGGCAACCATCAAGTATGTGTATGACCCCGACCCCGCGAAGGTGGCAAACTTCCTGAAAACCTATCCGCAGGCTAGGGCGGCGGACAGCCTGGAGCAGGTGCTGGAGGACCAAGAGACGCAGCTGCTGTGCTCCTCCAACGTGACCAGTGAACGCGGCCCTCTGGGCGTGAAGGCGATGCAGGCGGGCAAGGACTACTTTGTCGACAAGGCGCCCTTCACCACCCTGGCGCAGCTGGCGGATGCCAGGGAAACCGTGGAGCGCACCGGGAAAAAGTACATGGTGTACTATTCCGAGCGCCTGCATGTAGAGGGCGCAATACTGGCGGGATACATGATTGACGCGGGTGAAATCGGCAGGGTGATCAGCGTCACCGGCTTTGGCCCCCACCGCCTGGGTGCCGCGGGCAGACCGAAGTGGTTCTTTGAGCGGGAAAAGTACGGCGGCATCCTGTGCGACATCGGCAGCCACCAGATTGAACAGTACCTGCATTTCGCCGGCGAGGAGGACGCGTCGGTGCAGCTGTCCCGCATCGGCAACTATGCCCATCCCGAGTACCCGGAGCTGGAGGACTTTGGCGACTGCTCCATTGTCGGCAAAAACGGGACAACCAATTACTTCCGCGTGGACTGGTTCAATCCGGACGGCCTGCGCACCTGGGGAGACGGGCGCACCTTCATCCTCGGCACGGAGGGCTTCATCGAGATACGCAAATACATCAACCTGGCCGCGGACACGGTGGACGGCAACCACGTGTACCTGGTCAACGGCAAGGGAGAAAAGTATTTCAACGCCACCGGCGTCACGGGCTATCCCTTCTTCGGTCAGCTGATTCTGGACTGCCTGAACCGCACGGAAAACGCCATGACACAGGCCCATGCCTTCAAGGCCGCGGAGCTGTGCCTGCAGGCGGAGGCCCAGGCTGTAAAGGTGCAGGGGCTGTGATATAGCGGGATTCAAGGACGGAATCAAGGAGCGAGAAGATGCCATTTGAAATTGTGCGCAACGACATCACAAATATGAAGGTGGACGCCATCGTCAACGCGGCCAACAGATCGCTGCTGGGCGGCGGGGGCGTGGACGGGGCGATTCACCGGGCCGCGGGACCGGAGCTGCTGGCGGAATGCCGCACGCTGAACGGCTGTGAGACTGGTGAGGCCAAGCTGACCGGGGGCTACCGCCTGCCGGCCAGGTATGTGATCCACACCGTCGGCCCGATCTGGCATGGCGGGAACAATGGAGAAAAAGAGCTGCTGACTGCCTGCTATGCCAACTCGCTGGCGCTTGCGAAGCAGTATGACTGCGAGTCTGTGGCTTTTCCGCTCATCTCTGCCGGTGCGTACGGCTACCCCAAGGACCAGGCCATGTCCGTGGCCATTGACACCATCAGCCACTTCCTGTTTGACAACGACATGATGGTCTACCTGGTGGTGTTCGGGCGCAGCGAGCTGCTCTCGGGAAAAAAGCTGTTCCGGGACGTGCAGGAATACATCGACGATGTCTATGTGGACAGCCATATAGACAGGTACCGCGAAAGAGTCAGGGAAAACCTGTGGCACAATGACGAGCTTGCGGCGCTGCAGATGGACATCGCGCCGCCAGCAGCCCACCCGAGCTACACGGCGCCGCAGATGGAAGCGCCGATGCTCGATGGCGAGCCGGACTGGAAGCAGCTGCTCGGACAGACGGACGATGGCTTTTCCAGGACGCTGCTGGGACTGATTGACGAGAAGAAAATGACCGATGTGGAGTGCTACAAGCGGGCCAACATCGACAGGAAGCTTTTCAGCAAAATCCGCTCCAATGAAGCCTACAAGCCGAGCAAGGCCACGGCGCTTGCCTTCGCTGTGGCGCTGAGGCTGGATCTGCCCGAAACAGAGCGGCTCCTGAAAAGCGCGGGCTTCTCGCTGACACACAGCAGCAAATTCGACATCATTGTGGAGTACTTTATTAAAACACGGAACTACGATGTTTTTGAGATCAATTCGGTACTGTTTGAATTTGACATGCCGCTGCTGGGCTCCGGTATCAGCTGACGCAAAATGTCGCTCAGCGGGCGACCACTTATCCCTCCCTTTTGTGTAGTATGAGCCTGCAGGGAAACAAACGCCCTGCCAGCATACACACTGCGGAGGGATTTTTGATGAAAAAGAATCTGACAGAAATGGTGTTCATCCTGGACAAAAGCGGCTCCATGGCAGGGCTGGAGGCGGATACCATCGGCGGCTTCAACAGCATGATCGAGCGTCAGCGGAAGCAGCCCGGGGAGGCGCTGGTATCCACCGTGCTTTTCTCCACCGGCTCCGAGGTGATTCACGACAGGGTGGAGCTGAGCCGCATTGAGCCGATGACCGACAGGCAGTATTTCGTGGGCGGAGGCACAGCGCTGATTGACGCGATCGGCGGAGCCATCCACCACATCGGCAACGTGCACAAATACGCCCGGGAGGAGGACCGCCCGGAGCACACGGTCTTCGTCATCACTACCGACGGCATGGAGAATGCCAGCCGCCTCTACACCAGCAGCCAGGTGAAGGCAATGGTGGAGCGCCAGAAGCAGAAATACGGCTGGGAGTTCCTGTTCCTGGGGGCCAACATTGACGCGGTGGAAACGGCATCGCATTTCGGCATACAACAGGACAGGGCGGTAACCTACCGGAACGACAGCCGCGGGCAGGCGCTCAACTATGAGGGTATCGCCGAGGCGGTAGCGAAGGTCCGCAGGTCAGAGAAGCTGGACGCCGAGTGGAAGGCACCCATCGAGGCGGATTTCAAGGCCCGCGGGAAGTGACGGGATACCGCAGACAGAAAAGCAGCCCGGCGCTCTTCCGGCCTGACTGTCAGTGTCAGGCCGGAAGGCTCGCCGGGCTGCTGCATTTTCTGCGCTGAGAAGGACGGACGGAAGCGGCATACAGTTATATTCTGAAGCACTTCTGTATGTCCTTCCACTTGCCCAGTACCAGAATGGTCTGGTCCTGCCGCAGCTGGGTATCACTGTTGACCGCCATGCTGGAGCGGCCGCTTTCCCGCACGGCCAGCAGGTTCAGGTTATACTTTTTCCGGATGTCCAGGCCGCCGACGGTTTTGCCGTGCCACTCCTCGGGTACAGACAGATCGTAAATGCCATATTCATCGTCCAGGGCAATATAATCAAGCACACGGTCGGTGGTGTGGCGTATGGCCGTCCACACGGCCAGCTGCTTTTCAGGGTAGACCACATCGTCCGCGCCGGTGCGCAGCAGGAACTGCCGCTGCACCTCCCGCGATGCGCGGGCAATGACCTTTTTCGCTCCAAGCTCCTTCAGGTAGGAGGTGACCACCAGCGAGCTCTCAAAATCGTCCCCGATGGCTACGAAGCACACGTCGTAATTGTCCACACCCAGTGTGCGCAGAAAAGACTTGTTGGCGGCATCGCCGATCTGCGCGTCCGTCACCAGCGGCAGCACGTCATTGACGCGCTGCTCATCCCGGTCCACAGCCATCACCTCGTGGTCCAGCTCATTCAGCTTCTCCACAATGTGCTTTCCGAAACGCCCCAGGCCGATAACAAGAACTGATTTCATGATGATACTCCTTTAGCCCACAGTGATTTTTTCCAGCGGAAGGGTCGACCTGGAGGGCCTGAACCCGGATTGCGCAGCGTAGATGAGTGTCAGGCCGCCCACACGGCCCAGAAACATCAGCGCGATCAAGATGAACCGGGAGACGGTGCTCAACCGGCTGGTGATGCCCAGGGTTACGCCCACTGTGCCCAGCGCGGAAGCCGTTTCAAACAGGCAGGTGAGCGGAGGAAGCTGCTCAATCCGGCTGATAAGAAGACCGCTGACGAGGAAAAGCAACCAGTACATCACCAGCAGCGCAACCGCATTCCGCACCGCGCTGTCCTCCATGCGGCGGCCCAGGCAGGTCACGTTCTCCTGCCTGCGGAAAACGGACCAGGCGGTGACCAGAAGCACCGCGATGGTGGTGGTTTTCATGCCGCCGGCTGTGGAGCCGGGAGAGCCGCCCACCAGCATCCAGCCGATCATCATGGCCTGCCCGGGCGCGCTGATGCTGCTCAAATCCACCGTGTTGAAGCCGGCGGTGCGCAGCGTGACAGACTGGAACAGCGCTGGCACCAGGCGCTGAAGCGTCGGCAGCTCCTGCATCTCAAAAAAGAAGAACCACAGCGCAGGCAGCAGCACCAGAATGCCGGAGGTGAGCAGCACCACCTTGGTCTGCAGGCGGTACTGCCTCCAACGCAGGCCGTGCGCGCGGAAATCATCCCATGTGAGGAAGCCGATGCCGCCCACAGTGATCAGCAGCATCACCACGATGTTGGTCCATACATCCCCCTGAAACCGGGTCAGGGAGGAGAAGGGCGCTCCCTCGCCCATCAGGTCAAAGCCCGCGTTGCAGAAAGCGGAGATGGAGTGAAAGAAGGCGCACCAGATCCCTTTTCCCACCCCGAAAGCGGAGATCATGGGCGGCAGCAGCAGCAGCGCGCCGCCGAATTCCAGCAGGAAGGCGGTGATCACGATGAATCTGGTCAGCCGTATGATGCCTCCCACCTGCGGCGCGGAGATGGAAGCCTGCATCACGCTGCGCTGCATCAGGCCGATCTTCTTGCCTGAGAGAAAGGACATGGAGATGGCCGCTGTTACAACGCCCAGGCCGCCGATCTGAATCAGCAGCAGCAATATCGCCTGGCCGAAGGGCGTCCAGCTGCTTGCCGTGTCCCGCACCACCAGCCCGGTGACGCAGGCGGCGGAGGTGGCTGTGAACAGGCAGTCCAGGAAGCCGACACTGCCGGGCTCTTTGCTGGAGACGGGCAGCATCAGCAGCAGGGCTCCTGCCAGGATCAGCCCGATGAAGCCGACCACGATCAGCTGAAAGGCCGTCACGCGGCGCTTGCCAAGGATTTTCAACTTCTTTCCCCCTCTGCCTGATCTGCCGCCATGACGGTATGGACCACCGCGGCAGATCGGATAAGGCTTTGTATGGACCGGGAGTATAAGAGCGCCCGCCGGAGTTTCCGGCAGGCGCTTGTCGCATGCTTCTCCGGGATAGAGTCCGGTATGGGTGCATTCACAGGAATCGCGTTTTGAGGTCTGGCTGACAGAAACAATGATGGGCCGCTCCGCGCCAAAACGCAGGATGCCGCACCCAGGGTGAGCTTCCGGCCGAACCGTGCTGCCGGACTGACGGCGAGGTTCACACATGCCATGGAGCCTTAAAAACCGGCAGTATTGTACCATACACCTGTGTGAAAGTAAAGAGAACAGCAGGCGCGGCACACGCCCGGAGCGGTGGGGAAGATGAAGGCCTTCCGCAAACCGGGTGAGCAGTGTGTCTGCGGCACCGCGATTGATATGGCACAGTAACGGAGACTGAGGGTCAGGCCCTACAGTGCCGCTAATCCAGAATAGTGCTTATAAAACAATCTGCCTGCGGCAGGACTTTCACAGGGAAAGTCGAATATTTCATGCCAATTCACTTCCCGGCAGGCGCTCTTTTCCATTCAGCTGATCGATCATGTGAAAGAGGCGTTGACGATGACAGAGCAGGATTTCAGGAAGCTGGTTGTCTGCACGATGCAGTGGCTCGCGGAGAACGGCCCCCGGTACCGGTACAGCTTTGATATTCCGGAAACAGGCAATGAAGGGCGGCTGTTCCTGCAGAAGGGACACACGAAGGACGCTCAGCTTTGGCTGACGGTCGGCGCGGCAGCCAGAGGAGACGATCACCTTGTGCAGCATTTTTACCACAGCGCGGCCAGTCTGGAGGAGATGAAGCAGTGGCTGACGGATCCTTCCAACGCGGACGGCATCATAGAGAG
Source organism: uncultured Clostridia bacterium (assembly GCA_946407745.1). Lineage (GTDB taxonomy): Bacteria > Bacillota > Clostridia > Christensenellales > Aristaeellaceae > RUG11272. The sequence continues at coordinate 22,492 of CAMJPQ010000008.1, read as the reverse complement.
CCTGTGGAAGCTCAGCGACAGAGTGGACGAGGGCTTTGACTGACGCTCTCGCCCCACGGACAGGCGGCTCAGATCAGGATACCGCTGCAGTGATCCAGCTCGTGCTGGATGATTTGCGCGACGAAGCCGTGGAAGGTGTTCGTGCGCGGGCGAAACAGCCAGTCCTGATATACCACGGTGATGGTGCGGTATCTCTTTGCCTTCCGTGTACCTGCCAGGGAAAGGCAGCCCTCTTCCGCCTCGTATTCGCCGATTTGGGAGAGGATTTTCGGATTGACCATAACGAGGAGCAGCGGTCCGTCGCATACCGCGATGATCGCTTTCTTTTCACCGATCATATTGGCGGCCATGCCGACACATCTCTCCCGGTTGGCCCGGAGCGTATCGATCAGGTCGGTGATGATCTGGCTGTCCGACTCGGTGGCTGGGGCGGCTTTCTGCGCCAGAAACAGCGGGTCGCGCATCACAGGGCGAATCATACTGTCATCCCCTCGCCGCTGGAAGCCGCCGGCTCGGCGTGGCGCTCAATATACAGCTCGTATACATTCCTGATCTGCGCGTTGCCATGAAGATCGGCATAGATATATACAAGCGCCCAGGTGAGGGCCGCGTCCGCATCCACAGGCGTCACCTGGCAGAGGATGCAGTAGTTCATGCCGGCTACCAGCTGTGTACTCAGCAGCGCGACCGGCGTGTAGCGCGCGCCGTCCGCCGCTTCGGTCGCCTTGTCAAAGGCGGCCTGTGCATCCTCCGGCAGCGCCTGCGCCTCCCACGCGGCTGCCTGCCAGGCACCGACCGCGGGCTCGGAAAGTGCGCAGGACAGGCAGAGGACCAGCGCCAGCGGCAGAAGTATCCATTTTGTGAGGGCTTTTCTCATGGCGGTATCTCTCCTTTTCAGTGCTTCCGCATTGCCGGAAACGCTTGAATTCATCAGAGATTATAATACGATACAGGCGCGCTGACAAGCCGCGGGACAGAAGCACACCACGGCATACTGCATACCCCGGGGCGACAGCGTCAGCGACCCCGGCTTTTATATTGGCTTCACTTTATAACATGTGGGTTCGAAGGAGGCGGAGGCTGACCGGAAAGCCCTCCGGTCAACGCAAAAGCCGGCTTTGTCACTGCGCCCCGGATGTGAAAGCGTATCAGAAGAAAACCGGGGCTGCCGTTGGCAGCCCCGGGAAAGGATTGAGTGCGCTGTATCAGCGGGCGGAGAAGCTGTCATACGCAGCCTGATAGGCGGCGATCAGGTCTTCGATGCCCATCTTCTGCAGCTGATCCATGTAGTTGTCGAAGTTGGTCAGGGGTTCCTCGCCGGAGATGAACTTCTTGGTCATATCGGCGATGTAGCTGTTGATTTCATCCAGCTGCGGCGCGGCGGCCTTCTGGGCGTCCACGCTCAGCACGATGGCAGCGGGGTATTCCAGGTCGTTGCTGGCAGAGCCCCACAGCTCGGCAGATTCCACATAGTGGATCTCGCGGGTGGCAGCCAGGTAATCGCCGGCGCCCCAGCGCGGGAAGGACACGTGGCTCATGGCGTAGCGATACTTGTTGGCGAACGCGCCGTCATAGAAGTTCTCGGTCATGGTGTTGGCCCATTCGGTCTCGTGCTTCACACCGTTCTCGTCCACGGTGTAGGTGCCGTTGCCCTTGGTCCACTCGGTGGCCGGGATGGAGAGGATGGGATCGCCGGTCTCAATGCCCCAGGTGGTGGCATTGGTGCCTTCTTCGGTGTACATGGCGTCGATCAGGCGGGCAGCGGCCTCCACATTCTGGCAGTCCACAGAGATGCAGGCGGAGTAGCGGTCGCCGAAGCCGATGTTGTAGTCGGTGGCATACACGTTGCCGTTGGCGTCAGCAATCCAGGGATAGGCGATGAAGTCGGCCTCGGGGTTCTTTTCCAGAACCTGGGGCAGGCGCTGCTCCCAGTAGTTGCTCAGGCCCATCCAGGAGCCGGCCAGGTCAGCGTAGATGTCGGCGTCCTTCTCGTTGGCGGTGGCGATGGAGCCGTCCTCCAGCCAGATGTCCTTGATCAGGCCTTCGGAATACCACTTGTTCATGGTTTCCAGGTATTCCTTGTAGCCCTGGCTGTATTCGCCGAAGCCCACCTTGCCGGTCTCGGGGTTGATGTAGGCGCCGGGCAGAATGTCATAGGCGGGCATGAAGTACACGAGGCCGTTCTGGCCGGCATCGAAGGGGATTTCATCCGCTTCGCCGTTGCCGTTGGGATCCAGGTCGCGGAAGGCAACCAGCATGTCGTACCACTGGTCGATGGTGGTGGGCACGTCCTCAATGCCCACATTCTCCATCCAGTCCTTGCGGCCCTGCAGGCCCCACCAGGTGGCGGCAACCTTTTCTTCAGGGGTGCTCAGGGGGTTGATGACGGTGAAGTACAGGTAACGGCCGTCGTCATCCTTCAGGGTGCTGGCCACCTCGGGGTGGGCTTCCAGCAGCGCCTTGTAGTTGGGCATGTACTTGTCGATCACATCGTTCAGCTCGATGATGATGCCGTCCGCATACAGCTGGCTCACGCCGCCAGCGTAAGAGTTGTTATGCTGCCACTGGATGATGTCCGGATAGTTGCCGCTGGACAGCATGGCCAGGTACTGGGCGTCGATTTCTTCACCGGTGCCGCACACCACGGTCCACTCGATTTCCACATCCGCCATCTGCTGGATCTTCAGAAGGCCCACCAGTCCGGGGTAGATGTAGGGCTCGTACTCGGCGGAGCCGCCGCGCACATAGTAGGTGATTTTGTCAGCAGCCAGGGCAGAGCCGCACATGGCGGTCAGCATCACAGCAGCCAACAGGAGAGCGACGATTTTCTTCATGAGAGAAAACCTCCTTTAAATATTTTCCAGCGGCCTCACACCGCTCAGGAACAGGGTTGGGAGGGGAGCTTCCCCTCGGGTTTACATGCCGGTCAGGCCGGAGCGCTCCACGCCCTCCATGAACCGGCGCTGGAGAATGAGGTAGGCGATCATAATGGGAATGATGCACAGGAAGGTGGCCGCCATCAGCATCGCCTCGTTGAATACGATGCCCTCAAGCTCGTTGACCTGGATCATGGTGTGGTTCTCCTGGTTCAGCAGGGCATACAGGTTGGGCAGCACGCTGGGCAGCATGCGGAAGGCGGGGTTGTTGATGTATACGCCGGGCTCGAAATAGTCGTTCCAGTGCCACACCAGCGAGAGCACGCCACACACCAGCATGGGTGCCTGCGCCATGGGCAGCATGATGCGGGCGTAGGTGCGGATCGGGCCGCAGCCGTCCACGCGGGCAGCCTCCTCCATCTCATAGGGCAGTCCCATGAAGAACTGGCGGTAGAGGAAGATGAAGAAGCCGCCGTTGAGGCCCATGCCGAAGAAGGTCGGCACCACCAGCGGAAGGAAGCTGTTCAGCCAGCCCCAGTCGGAATACTGCTTATACAGGGGGAAGATGAGCACCTGCACCGGCACGATCATCATCATGATCACGATGACGAACAGCACATTCTTCAGCCTGAAGTTGTACCGGGCGAAGGCATAGCCGGTCAGTGAACAGGAGAACATATGCCCGATGGTGGCCAGGCCGCCGACCAGAATGTTGTTCCACACATATGCGCGGAAGCGCATGCGGCGGAAGGCAATGTCGTAATTGCTCCAGGTCGCCCGGGAGGGGAGCCACTTCACGGTGATGTTGTACAGGTCGTCGTCTGTCATCAGGGACTTGGCGATCATCGTGATGAAGGGGTAGAGGAATATGAAGCTCAGGGCGCTCAGCAGGAAATAAAACATGAAGCGAAGCGCCACAGTGCGGGCAATACGGATGCTTTTGCTTTTCAACGCTCCGCTTTTTTTTGAAACAGTCAAGGCTTTTCCTCCTTCCCTTTACGATTTCGAGCCGGAATCGTACACGTGGCGGCGCATGAGCAGTATGGCCAGCAGGCAGAAAATGCAGGCGAAGACGAAGTAGATCCAGCTCATGGCGGCGGCGTACTCATACTGCTGGTTGGTGAAGTTCACCTTGTAGATGTAGTCCACCATGGGGTTTGTGCCATCGGTAAAGAAGGAGACGATGGTATACACCAGGTTCATGAGGATGATGGGAGTGATCATGGGCAGGGTGATTTTCCAGAACATCTCCCACTCTGTGGCGCCGTCCACGCGGGCCGCCTCGTACAGGGAGCCGGAAATGCCCTGCAGGCCCGCCAGGAATAGCACGATCTGCACGCCGCTTTTCCACAGCACCACCGTGATCCTGTCCAGAAAGCCCTGCACCACCTCTGTGATGCTGACACCCAGCAGGTCGGCGATCAGCCGGGGCACCGTGATGCCAGTGGTGATGGTGGCGCCGTCCGCCCCCATGCCCAGCAGTTGCTTCATGATATAGCCGCTGCCCAGCAGCACGGGGATGAAGAACGCGGTGCGGAAGAAGCCGCGCCCCACCATCTTGCGGTTGATCAGTATGGCGATGAGCAGGGAGAACACCAGGCAGATGGGCGTGTTCAGCAGGGTGTCGTACACCACCTGCAGAAAGGTGGGCACGAAGTTGATATCGTAGAAGAAGATGTACTGGAAGTTTTCCAGCCCCACCCAGGCTGTTTTCAGCCCCTTGAATTCCACGATGTCGGAAAACGCCAGCCGGATGGATACAAAGATGGGATAGGCAAAGAACAGGCAAACACCAACAAGCCACGGGATCAGGAAGATATAGGCCTCCAATGACCGCCTGCGGTCGATACCCATGCGCTTTTTCTTCTTTGGCAGAGCCATCTGATTTGCTGTCACCGGACGCACCTCCTTGTCGCTTTACTGCCCTGCGGGCACGGCAATCCAGCCCTGGGCGGGTACTTCTGCCCCGCCCGCCTGCACCGGCTCGTGCGCATAGTTCACATAGACGGCGGTGCCGTTTTCATAGGTCACCTTCACAAGGGAGGCGCTCAGGCGCTCATGCCGCATCATCAGCTGGCCGGCCAGCTCGGCAAGCGGCCCCTGGGTGAACTGGCGGGCAGCCCATGCCACCCGCTCCTGCCACGCGGCGTAATCCGCGGAGAACAGGCTCTGATATCCGGTGTACATCAGTTCCTCGGTGTTGTCATGTGTCAGCTCAAAGAAGGGTGTATAGCCCATTTCCACCCAGCGAAGCACCTCCCTCTCCAGGTCGCTGGAAAGGTTGCCCGGCCGGGCGGCATAGTCCACCAGCCCGTGCAGGGCGATCTGGTAGAACGGCACAGAGGTGGTGGTAAACTGGTAGCCAAAGTCCTCGTAGGGCACATCGGTAAAGAAGTCGGCGTGACCCAGCAGGCAGGCGTTGCCGCCCTCTGCCTCGGCGCTGCCGAAGGCGGCCTTTGTTTCATCCAGCATGCCGCGGTACAAATCCAGCGTCTGCGCGGCGGTGAGGTAGCGGCGGCTGCCGTAATTATAGCCGGTGAACTGTCCCATCCGCTCGAAGCGAACGGCATCCAGTGGGAAGCTCTCCGCCTTTTTCAGGAACTGGCCGAACTTGTCCCTGGCAATATCGGGGCTGAGCATGAATACTGTTTCATCCAGGTTGGTCAGTATCATGTGGTTGCCGGTGTACACCACGTCGTTGCGCTGTGAATACCCCCGCTGATTCGATTTGGCCTCCATGAAATTGGCGGTCAGCGAGAGCGTGGCGCCCATGCCGTGGGCTGTGTCCAGCAGCTTCTTCAGGTCGCCGTCATTGCCGATGGCGCCGCTGAGGGGGAACCGATCCGGCGTTTCGCCGTAGCCGTCGCGCGTCCAGCCCTTGACAGAAGCGCGGATGTTCTCCACCCCCAGCGCCTTCAGCGAGGTCAGTATCTCCTGCGCCTGGGTGAGTGTGGTCACCGTGCGGGGCGTGTCGAACAGCAGTCCCTTTTCCGGGGTGGTCATGAACAGGTCGATGGCCACCGTAGCCCTGCGGGGGCTTCTGGCCAGCACACCGGTGCGGATCAGGTAATCGCGCCACACACAGGCCATGTCGCTGTAATCGGGGTTTTCCTCCTCCAGAAACAGGATGCGCTCCTGGTAATCCGCGCGGATATCTTCCTTGTCGAACACCCTGACATCGCGGGTGGCCACCCGTGTGTCGTTGAAGGAGCGCCGGTACTGGAAGCTGGCGAACAGGTAATTGATGCCGATGATGTTGTTGGAGCTGTTCACGGAGATGCGGCTGGTTTCCGCGCCCTCTTCGATGATCGCCATCAGGCCGTGACCGCCGCGGTTCATGCCGAATACCGGCATCATCACCTGCGGCTCCTCCTGGCTGAACATGTCCAGCAGTGCCTCCTGGCGGGTGAAATCGCCATAGACGGAGTACAGCTTGGTGGGCTCCTTGTAGTGGGCGTTGTCCTGAAACTCCATGATGGCGCCGCACCCGTCCGGATAGAGGAAGAAGCCCTCGGCGCTGTCCGTGGCGGAAAACAGGAAGGGCAGCATGTCTACGCTCACCAGTTTGAAGCCCCCGTCCTCGCGGATGCCGCTGTACGGCACACGCACCAGCAGGCTGTTTCCATCCAACTGAAGCTCGGCCTGTACCCCCACCTGATAGGTGCCCAGGTAATAGGTCAGCCGCACGCCGTTTTCAATCAGCTCATAGGAGGCCTGCAGCTCCTTTTCGGCCTTCAGCGAGATGTTGTTCACCACACCCAGGCCTGTTTCCAGGTTTGTGCAGTTCACGGCCAGCAGGGAGGTGATCCTCTTCTGCTGCGCCGGGATGATTTTCAGCCCCTCCGCCGTTTCGTCGTTCATCGTGGAGGACCAGGTCCGGCCTGTCAGTGCGTCCTCAATGTCGATGCGGCAGCAGTCGTCATAGAGATACATTGTCAGCCGGTCGCTGCTGGCAATGAGGATGCGGCCCGCTTCCTCCGCGCAGACGGCTGAGGTGAGCAGAAGCAGACACAGGAGGGTAAGCAGGAGTCCTTTTTTCATGCCGCGCCTCCTTCCTCACATGCGGTAAATGATCTCGTAGTACACTTCCCGCAGCATGGTCACGAACTGGGAAGCGATGGTGAACAGCAGCACGATGGTGGCCCAGATGACCGCCATGGTGAATACGGTCAGCAGCAGCACCAGCAGCGTCTTTGGAATGCTGTACTCGTTCATTTCCTTGAGGCCGATGACCATGAGCGCGACCACCCACACCAGCAGCCCGCCCGTCATCACCGTGTACACGGCGGACTGGCCGCCGTCCATCAGGCGGGAAAGCAGCACCACCGGCACTGTGAACAGCACATAGGGCACCAGGGTCAGCGTGTTGTACAGCATCGCCTCGCCGATGAGGGTCGCGCCGTCCAGTATGGTGGTCATGGCGTAGGAGGCCAGCACCCATGTGAGCACGGGCACGAACAGCCGGCCGACCTCCAGCAGCAGGTTGGCCTTCCTCACGGAGACAGAGGCCAGCGGATAGTGGGTAAAGTAGATGGAGAAGATATTCACGCCCAGCGCCAGCGCGAGCAGGATCAGCACCAGTATCCGCGATGTTTTTCTGAACGCCTCATTGCCGCGCTGCCGCTTGATGTATTCGCTGACCACGATGGGATGGAACAGCATCATGACGCACAGCTTTACACCCGTCACTTCAATCCCCTCCCCATCTGCACATCGTCAGCCCAGGCGTCGGCCTTTCTCTTGGCCAGGGTCAGCAGCTTGACACTCAGGAAGGCCACGGCAACCACCAGCACCACCACCAGCAAAAAGTGCTGCCGGAAGTACTCGTGCCGGTATTCGGCGAAGGCCTCGGAATAGCCCTCCTTGTCACTGGCCAGCTCGTAGGAGCGCAGCGCGCTGCTCCAGTTCTCCTGCTTGCCCATGATCTTGGCCACACCGCGGTGGGCCAGGGCGTAGTTGCTGTCGATCTCCAGCGCCTGCTGCCAGTAGCCCAGCGCTTCCTGATACCTGCCCTCTCCGTGCAGCGTTACCGCCTGGTGTACCAGCTGGATAAAGTGAGTGGGCCTGAACACGGTCAGCTCGTTGTTCTGATAATCCAGCACGTACAGATACCCCTCGTTGTCCGCGTCAATGCTGATGGGAATCTGGAACAGTCCGCCCGTGTCGCCCAGGCCGCCGAAGCAGCACAGCAGGTTGCCGTCCTGGTCGTACTGGTAGATCAGTCCTGTACCCCTGTCCACCACGGTAATAATGCCGTTATCCTCCACCGTGACATCGGCAAAGGTCGGTTCCAGCAGCTTGCTTGTGGCACCGGCAGTGCGGTCCGGCAGGGTGAAGCCGTAGGTCTCCTCGGGATAGGTGTTGGTGCCCACGGAGTTCAGCTTGCGTATCTGCGCGGTATTCTTGTTGGAAAGGATACCGTAGATCATGTTGTCCGCGCCGATGAAGAAATTGGAATAGCTGGCGGGCTCCTGCTTCACCGTGCGCTCGATCTGGCTCTTGCTGCCGAACAGGCGGATGAGAAAACGGCTCAGGGAAAAGCCCACCTTATCCGCGCCCAGGTAGCCGCGGAAATTGTTGCCCTCGTCCAGGGCAATCAGGTTGGCGCCCTTCAGGGCATAGATATAGCCTGTGTTGGCTACGAATATCTTCTGCACGTCGAAGGTGAAATTGCTGCCCAGCAGGCTGGAATCGGGCTTGGTGTACACCTTGCGGTCGGTGAGGTCCGCGTTCAGCGACACAATGCGCAGATTGCCCGTGTCGGCAATCCAGATGCTGCCGTCGCTGTGCACGTATACGCCCCGGGGCTTTTTCAGCTTTGCGCCGCCGCCCTCTGTGATTTCGCGCAACACCTTGCCCTCGCGGGTCATCTGCAGCACACGGTTATTCTCGCCGTCGGCCACATACAGCGTATCATCCGGCGCTACGAAAAGGTCCTCGGGGTGATTCATGAACCCCGCTTCGCCAAGGTTCTTGATGGTGTCGTACACCTCATACGCCGCGGGAATGGGCACAAAGCTGTTCTCTGCCTCATTGCTGTCCGGGTCCACCACAAAGGCGTCCATGCCCACCACAGCCCGGGCCGCCGGCGCCCACACAAGGAGGAGCGCCATTGAAAGAAGAAGGAATCTTTTCCTCATAGCAGCCTCCTTATGACTTGATGCCGGAGAAGGACATTGTTTCCATCACCTTGCCGCGCATCAGGGCAAACACCAGTATGGAGGGAACAGTGGTGAGGAAGGTGGCAGCGCCTACGGTACCGGCCCTGGCGACCACGCCCGCGCCGCCGGACAGGGTCTGCAGCGCCAGGGGCAGGGTCTTGAGCGCGTTGCTGGAGATGAAGATCAGCGGGGAAAAATAGTCGTTCCAGTTGTTCACAAAGGAGAACACGGCCAGCGTGGTCCAGGCGGGCTTGAGCAGCGGCATCGCGATGGTCCAGAAGACCCGCATTTCCTTCGCGCCGTCGATCCGGGCGGCCTCCAGGATGGAATCTGGCAGCTGCTCGCAGAACTGCTTGACCAGGAAGAAGTTATACGCCACCGCGATTTTTGGAATGATCAGCGCCCAATAGCTGTTCACCAGGCCAAGACGGTTCACCACAAGGTAGTTGGGTATCTGCGTCACGTGCGTGGAAAAGCTCAGCGCCGCGACCACCACCGCGAAAATAACGCCGCTGCCGGCCGGATGGTGCTTTACCAGGCCGTAGGCGCCCATGCAGCACACAACTACGCTGGCCAGCACCGTGACCACGGTGGTGAAGAGCGAGTTGAAAATATAGCGTGTGAAGGGCACGGTGGAGGAGGACAGAGAGGTGAGCAGGTCGCTGAAATTCCGCAGCGTGGGCTTGTGCACGATGAGCCTGGGAGGATAGATATACAGCTCGTCCAGTGGCATCAGGCTGCGGCAGACCATGGCAAACAGCGGCAGGCCCGCGATGACCACCAGCAGGGTGAGCAGCAGATACAGCATGAACCTGGAAAAGGTGAGCTTCCGCAGGCGGAATTTAAACCGCCGGGGATGATAAGCCGCCTTGACTGTCATAGGGATTTCATCCTCCTTCGGACAGGGGAATCAAGGGCACGGGACCTTTGCGGCGCGGAGAGGGCGCCTGGCGCTCAGGTGTTGTCCTTGAACACGTGCATGCAGATGCGGCCAAGGGTGAAGGTGATCACAAACAGTGCCATGGCGACCGCGCTCGCATAGCCCATATTGAAGCGGGTGAAGGCATAGTCGTACAGGTGGGCCACAATGGTATGGGCGGCATAGTTGGGGCTGGGCATGCCGGCCACGGCGGTGGCCACATCGAACACGCCGAACGCGCCCACAATCGCGTTGATTGCGCCAAAGAGCATCTGCGGCTTCATCATCGGCAGGGTGATGTAGCGCAGCTCCTGGAATTTGTTCCGGATGCCGTCCACGCGGGCGGCCTCGTACATGGCGGGATCCACATTCTGCAGGCCGGCAAGGAACACCAGGAAGCCGGTGCCCATGCTCATCCACACGGAGATGATCATGATGACGGGCAGCACATAGGTGGCGTCCTTTGTCCACAGGATCGGCTCCAGTATCAGCCCCGCGCGCAGCAGCAGGTTGTTGATGTAGCCGTAGCGGTCGCCGGAAAAAAGAATCAGCCAGATGTTTGCCATGGCGACGCCGCTGGTGAGGCTGGGCGCGTAGAACATGAGGGAGAAGAAGCCGCGGCCGCGCTTGACCAGCGTGATCAGCCACGCCATCAGGAAGGAAGCAAAATACCCGATGGGCCCCGTGATGACGGCAAACACCATGGTGTTTTTGAGTGAAATCAGGAATACGTCATCGTCCAGTATCAGCTGGGCATAATTGCTGATGCCCACGAACCTGGCGGGCTGAATCATGTTGTAGTTGGTCAGGCTGTAGTACATGGCCACAGCCACCGGCACGATGACAAACACGGCAAACAGAATCAGAAAGGGCAGCAGGAAAAGATAGCCCGTGCCGTTTTTCCGAAGCCATTCTTTCAGTCCGTTCTTTTTCACGAGCTGTGCCTGCACGTCGGTCACTCCTTTATCAGTGTCAGGAGAAAACAGGGGGAGGGGCATCGCCTTAGCCTGCCGCAGCGCGAGGGGAGGGCTTACTCAAGCCCGAACTCCACCCGCTTGTTGTGCAGCTCCTTGTTGATATCCTTGACCGCCTTTTCCAGCGCGTCGCGGGCGTTCTCGTTGTTGATGACCACGCGGTTCCACGCGTTGATGATGTGCCGGCCTGTGAAGTACCCGCCGGGAACGATCAGCTGCTCCTCCGCGGCGTCCATCTGTGCCTTGATCACCCGCTCGTGCCTGGCATCCCAGGGCAGGGAATAGAAGGCGTTCACATTCGCGGTGTTCCAGCGCGCGCCCATGCCCAGTATCGCTTCCAGCTCGCGCCCGTAGCGGGTCTGCACTTCCTCGCTGCTCCACCATTTCAGGAACTCCCACGCGGCTTCTTTCTTTTCACTCTGGCTGAGGATAATGCTGGCGGTGGCGGCGGTGGTACCGACCGTATGCTTCACTGTGCCATCCGGTTGCAGTGTGCCGGGCACCGGCGCAATGCTCCAGCGCCCGTACAGCTCCGGCGCGGAGGTCATCAGCTGCATATAGGTGGTAAAGTTGCCGATGCCGATGGGCATGGTCCCCGTGCGTATGCGGGTGAAGAAGTTGCTTTCCGCGTCAATCTCGTAGTTGGCGTACATGTCGGTCCAGGTTTTGAAGGCCTTGTAGGCCTCGGGGGTATCCAGACCGGAGGCTTCCCCATCGCCCTGGTAATAGTCCCCGCCCAGCTGCAGCAGCAGCATGGTGAAGCCGCGCAGCGCGCCGGGAGAGTTGCTGGACACGGAGGTATCCACCGGCAGGGAGAAGCTCATGTTGTTTTCATACAGCCTCGGCAGCACCTTCTGGTACAGGTCTGTCCAGGTTTCCGGCAGCTCCAGTCCCAGCTCGGACAGCACATCCTGCCGGTAGATCATGCAGGTGAAATCCATCGTTTCCGGCAGCGCGTAGACCCCGCCGTTGTACCGGAAGGGAATGAGACTGCTGCTGTAGAAGCTGCCAGCTACCTGCTCAAAATCGGGGAACTGGCTCAGGTCCGCCACCGCCTCGCGGAAGGCAAACTCGTTGGGCAGGTTGTATTCCACGCTCAGGGCTACGTCCGGCGCGGTGCCGCTGGCCACAGAGAGCATGATGGTGTTCACCGAACCGGTGGACAGCTGCCCCGTGGGCAGCACGTGAAGGTTGATTACAATGCCGGTCTTTGGCGTGAAGTCCTCGTCAGCCAGTTCCTTGAGTATCTCGCCCCACTCCGTGCCGCGGGCGATCCACACGTTCAGCACGGTCCTTTCGGTATCCTGGGGCAAATCGTCCACAATCAGGCCCACACTGTCATAGTCCTTGGAGAAGGAGGCGATGAAGTTTTCCCCGGTTACCTGCATGCGCTGCCACAGGTTGGAGGTGGCCATGTCCATCGTCACCCCGGGGGATGTCAGCACGAGGTAATCCATGGCCATGGGGCATTTCTCAATGGAGGCGATATAGGTGCCAAGGTTGCTCTGCGCGTTGTCCAGGTCGCTGAGCGCCTTTGGAATGCGGTCCACATCCTCCGCGAAGAAATGCAGCTGGTCGATGATCTGCCGGTAGTTATTCTCCATGGAGGTGGTTTCGCTGGAGATGGACGCCAGCAGGTCAGCGCTCTCCACCAGCCTGTCGGCGAGGTAGGTCAGCTGACCGCTGAGCTCCGGCATGGTGCGGTACAGGTCGTATTCGTAGTTGTAGTCCGGCTCGGAACCGGTGATTTTTACAATTTCACGCTGCACCTGGCCCAGGTAGGTTGTATCCTTCTCCGTGCGGCGCATGATTTCGCCGATGGGGCCGAGTTTGACCGTGGCGGTGAGGGTGTGTGTGCCTTTCTCCAGGTAGAACTGGTAGGGTGTGCCGCCTCCATCCCGCAGGGTGTCGCCGTACCACTGGCTGCTGTAGGGGAAGGAATAGAGCTTCATCTCCTCAAAGGGAATCTCCCCGTCGATCATGATCTGCCGGTAGGAGGGCATGCCGGGGTCGGTGCTCTGCAGCACCTTGAAATGGATGGCATACAGGCCGGATTCCGGCACGTCAATTTTCCAGCTGACTGCCGCGTTGCCGAGGCGCCAGCGGTAGCCGCCCACGATGTTGAGCACCCGCTCGGCGCCGGACTTGGGTTCGGTCAGCGGGTCCGCGTCAGACTCGCGGCGGATCACGTTTTCACTTCGCCACGCGCTGCCCTCTGCCTGCAGCTTGATAACGGTCTCATCGGACACGGGCCTGTACCCGGCGTCTGTCCATTCAGCCAGCTTTTCTTCGTAGGTAGGATACACCTTTGGCGCCACGAAGGCGATCTCTCCCAGCACAACGGGCTGGTCCACGTAGTGCAGCGCGATCTCGTGCTCTCCGGCGGAGAGGTAGAACTGCAGCGGGTCGACATAAATGGCCTGCTGGTCTACCGCGCGCACGGTCTGCCATACCTGCTTTTCATACATGTGGGGCCACACCTCATCGCCAATGGCGTTGACCCGCATCCGTCCGCCCTCCTGCACTTCCTCTTCGAAAACACGATAAAAGCAGAGGTTGTTGGCCTCCTCAAAGGGTGTCTCCCCGTCTATGGTCATTTTTCGCTGTACCTTGGCCTCGTTGCCGCCCAGTGCCAGATAGGAGACCTGCAGCTCATACAAGCCGGGCTCGGTGACGGTGATATGCCATGTGGCCGTGCTCTCACTGTCCCCGGAGGACAGCACGGTGTCCCAGCCGCCCGGAGCGGAGGGGTAAAGCGCATCATAAGCAGCGAAATGCTCTTCAAGGCGGATGTCGCCGGTCAGGACAGCATCGGCGGGGTGAAGCACGATCTGGGCTCCCTGCGGCGCCGGCGCGTACTGATCCGGCGCAAGGGCCCATTCCGCCTGCAGGTCACCGTATTCGATGGCGGATTCCGCCTGGATGGTATACAGGTCCTCCCATTCACTGCCTGCCTGCTCCGCAAGTGCGCAAAAACAGAAAAGAAGGCAAAAAATGGAGATGATGTTTCCTGCAATGCGCCTCACAGAACGTGCCCCCTTCGGAAGATCGATTGGCCGTCTGAAAACAATATAGCAAATAAACGGAAAAAAATCAACCAGATATTACAATCCGCAGAACGCCGGCAGTACCGCTTTCACAGGCGGCGTTCCAGCGCGCGGAGCGGGAGAAACCGCAAAAAATGCTAAGGCAACACTGCGCAATTCGGTGGCGCATCCAACAGTGCCCTTTGTCCCATCCGGCTGCTTCATCCGCAGCGGTGCCTCTGCGTTTGACGTGATGATGGCACAAGCACACACAAGGTGTGATCTGACGTTTTGCCTAAAAAGAAGAGAAATGCTTGTTTTATTGTAAAAAATGCCGTATCATTATCGCGGGTGAGACGATGAGTGAACATGTCTGGGACGTCTTCCGCCAGATGCCGCCGGGGCGTGAGTTTGAGGCCTATCATCATGTGTCGGACACAACGCAGGCCGTTGTGTATCACAGCCACTCCTACTTTGAGATCTATTTCTTCATTTCCGGGCACAACCGGATTGTGGTGGAGGGGCTGGACATGCAGCTGTCCAAAGGGGATGTGCTGATTTTCCCGCCCGGGGTGATGCACCGCAATATCCATCTGGATGCTCAGATCCCCTACGAGCGCTTCTACCTGTACGCCACGCGGGACTTCCTGAATTCCGTCAGCGCGCCGGACTATGATATTCCCGGCACGCTGAAGAGGATGACGAGGGAGGATCACTACTGCTATCACATCAGCGAAGAGGAGCTGGACGGCCTGATCAGGCTTGCGGACGAGATCATCAGAAACTCCGACGCGCAGGAGCCTGCGGACAGGCTCATCACCCGCTATCAGTTCAGCGCCCTGCTGATGCGGGCACTGAAAATGATGACGAACCTGGTTGCCATCCCGCAGAGCGACTACAGCAAGGGCATGGGTGAGCTGATCCGCTTCATCAACCTGCATGTGACGAAGCCCATCACGCTGGATGACCTGGCGAACACCTTCCATGTCAGCAAGTACTATCTGCTGCGGGAATTTAAAAACTACACCGGCATATCGGTGCATCAGTACATCATGATCCGGCGCATCCTGGTGTCGCAGCAGATGATACGCCATGGGGCGAAGCCGAAGGAAGCCTGTTTCCAGTGCGGCTTTATGGATTATTCCAGCTATTATCGCGCTTTCAGGGCCAGGGTGGGCATGTCGCCGGAGCAATATCGGAAAGAAAACCAGAAATAACCGCAGAAAACAAGCCCGCAAGACTTCCAGAAGGTGTCTTGCGGGCTTGGCTGCGCTGATGGCTTGTCTCAGTGCGTACCGGCAAAGGTGTTGCTCAGATCAGCCACCACGGCCTTTGCGGGGTCGCTTACCTTGCGGCGGGAGACCGCAATGCGCTTTTTCAGCTCCTCATAGTACAGGTCCTCGTCGATGGGCAGGGTGACCTCCCTGCCCAGGAAGGCGGACAGGTGCATGGCGTTGCTGAGCATCAGCCCCCGTATGCCCTCCCTGCCATCGGCAACCAGCGGTTCTCCGCGCAGTATGGCCCCGCCCCAGGCGTTCACCACGCCGGTGTGCTGGGGGTTCAGTCCGTCGGTTTCCACGATGGTGTTTTTCGTGGGCATGCTGGCAAAGGGCTCCTTGTTGGTGGCGCTCCATTCCGGCTCGGACACGCTGAATTCCTCCAGGTACAGCTGGTCGTGCTCCACCAGTATTTTGGCCCGGTCCATCTGGATCTCAAAGCGGTTGGAGCCGTGCGCGTCGCCGGTGGTAGTTACGAACACGCCGGTTGCGCCGTTTTCGTATTCAACGTAGGTGGTCACGTCGTCTTCCACCTCAATGTCGTGCCACAGGCCGAACTTCATGTGGGTTTCCACCTTCACGGGCAGCCCGCAGATCCACTGCCAAAGATCCAGCTGGTGGGGGCACTGGTTCAGCAGCACACCGCCGCCCTCACCGGCCCACGTGGCGCGCCAGTCGCCCGAGTCATAATAGCACTGTGGGCGGTACCAGTCCGTAATGATCCAGTTGGTGCGGCGGATGCGCCCGTATTTTCCGGACTGCACCAGCTCCTTCATCTTGCGGTATACGCAGTTGGTGCGCTGGTTGAACATCAGCCCGAACACCACCTCGGGGTGCTTTTCCGCCATTGCGTTCATTTCGCGCACCTGTTTGGTATACACGCCCGCAGGCTTTTCCACCATCACGTGAATGGAGCGCTCCATGCAGGCCATAGCCAGCGGGGGATGGTCGTAATGCGGCGTGGAGACGATGCAGGCGTCAATCAGCCCGCTGTCCAGCATGGCTTCGGCCGTATTGAAGAATGCCACATTTTCCCCGAGACGCCTGGCCGCCCATTCCCTGCGGGCGGGGTTGATATCCGCCACGGCGGTCAGCACAAAATCGGGGCATTCTCCGTCAACCACCCGGCAGGTGTGCCCGCTGCCCATGTTGCCGATGCCGATGATCCCCAGACGGATTTTATCCATACTTCATATCTCCTTCTTATACAAGCTTCTTCAGCGCGTCGCAGGCTGCGTCGAACGCCGCATCGCTGCTGGGGTAGCAGAAGGCGTCGATCTGAGTCTTCTGTCCTTCCTGCTCCAGGTTTTTCAGCCCGTCGAACACGCTCAGGTGGGGCTCCACCGTCACATGGCTGCCGCCCAGGGCGCGGAAATCGCGGACGATCTCCCCAACATGGCCGATGCCGTGCCCGGAGGGAACCACGCGGCCGTCCGCCAGCGCGTCCTTGATGTGCAGGTATTTGATCCTGCTTTTCAAAAGCTTCCACGCTTCCAGTGTATCCTGCCCGCACTGAACGAAATTGGCCGGGTCAAAAATGCCCTGCAGCGAGGGAAAGGCGGTCAGCAGATCGCAGCACCGGTCAGCCATATCGCCGTAGATGCCCTTTTCGTTTTCGTGGCACATGGCGATGCCGCTGCCCTCCGCGACTTGCAGCATACGGCCCACCCAGTCAATCACCTTGCCGCGGCATTCCTCCTTTCTTCCGTCGGGAATGTAGAAGGAAAACATGCGCAGGTTGCCGGCGCCCAGCACGTCCGCCAGCTCCAGCACGTGGCGCAGCTTGTCCAGGTGCGCGTCAAAATCGTCTGTATCGATGGAAATCTTGCCGATGGGCGAGCCCATGGACCACACGCACAGCCCGGCGTCGTCCATTTTGCGGCGCACCTCGCGCGCCTTTTCCACGGTGATGTCCGCGATGCTCTGCCCATCCACGCCGCGTATCTCCAGTCCCTGCAGGCCGTTGCGGCGCATCGCGGCAATCTGCCTGTCAATCTGCCCGGAGGCCTCGTCGGCAAAGGCGTAAATCTTCAGCTTGTTCATGTCGGTTCCCTCCCAAGTGTAGAATCAGTGCTGCGCTCTATTTTACCATCAGTTTGGCCTGTGTCAAATGCTTTGCGGGAGCTCTCCCGAAGGCAGGGACGGAGACAGCACGGCTCAGCCTGCCCGCTTTCATGCCTTAAAAAGGTCGGGAGGGCGCGCGGTCAGCGCGTCCTCCCTTTTCTATGGTACTCGCATCCTGGCGGGGTGCCGGTTTTACTGCGCGGGATCCCAGAACTGCTGGGTTGCGAAGGCTTCCTGGAAATACTTGAAGCCTGCCCATTTGCTGCCGGCAATGCCCTTGAAAAGGTTGTAATCCTTAAAGGCTACCTGTACGCCCCACAACGGGCAGTAACGGAAAATAATATACTGTGCCAGTGGAAGGATCATCATGGCGTACAGCATCCAGTACTTGCGGAAGCCCTTGCGTAGGCCGATTCCCCTGTACCGGACAGTCTGCTGACTTTGCGCCGCGCCTGTTTTTTGCATTCGCGTTCACCTCTTCCGGCTGTCTTATGCAGTTGACGATTGATGACATCATTATACAGACGCAAAGAATTGCTGTAAATGTTTATAATTGCAGATAACATTGTAAAAATTGCTGAGTTTTTCATTGCATATAACAGACGGTTTTATTTGCTGATCGGGTGCGTCTGTCTGCCCACCTGGAAAAGAAAAAGCGGCGAACAACCCTGCCTAAGCACCCAAATATCTGTGCAGTATTCCACATATATTATTGAACAAATTTATCTTGACACCGTGTCAGTTTTGCGCTATTCTTTTATTGGTGACACAGTGTCAGTTTTGCTTCAGGAGGAAAGTCAAATGTCCAGAGGTTCACCGGAGCTGACAGCAGCCCGCAAAGAGGAGATCATTGCCGCCTGCGCCGAGCTGAATGAAACCATGAGCTTCAGGGAGATCACGATCAAGGAAATCGGCGCGGCGACAAGCTTTACCCGCACTTCCATCTATAACTACTTTGAGACGAAGGAAGAAATCTTCCTGGCCCTGCTGCAGAAGGAATACGAGCTGTGGGTGGAAGCCATGAACGCGGTGATGGCGGAAAAGGCTGCCATGTGCCGCACGGAGCTTGCGCATACGCTGGCCCGCACCCTGACGGACAGGCCGAGACTGCTGCGGCTGCTGTCCATGAACCTGTACGACATGGAAGCGAATTCCCGCCCGGAGTGCCTGGCGGAGTTCAAGCGCTCCTTTGGCGCTTCCCTGGATGCCGTGAGCTGCATGCTGGAGAAGTATGTACCGGAGATGGATGAAGCGGCAAGGCAGAGGTTTCTTTATGCCTTCTTCCCCTTCATCTACGGGATCTATCCCTATACTGCCGTGACGGACAAGCAGAAGGCTGCCATGGAGCTGGCCGGCATCCCCTATGTGTATCAGTCCGCCTATGACCTGACATATCACTGCCTTGAAAAAATGCTGAACATAGAGGAGGCATGATCGCATGAAATACACGCAGCTTGGCAAATCCGACCTGACCGTTTCCCGCATCTGCATGGGCTGCATGGGCTTCGGCGACGCCGGGCAGGGGCAGCACGCCTGGACACTGGATGAGGAGCACTCCCGGGAGATCATCCGGCACGGGCTGGAAATGGGCATCAACTTCTATGACACAGCGATCGCCTACCAGAGCGGCACCAGCGAGCAGTACGTGGGACGTGCTTTGAGGGATTTCGCAAAACGGGACGAGGTGGTGGTGGCCACCAAATTCCTGCCCCGCACACAGGACGAGATTGAGGGCGGCGTGACAGGCCAGCAGCACATCGAGCGCATGATCAACAAGAGCCTGCAGAACCTCGGCATGGATTATGTGGACCTGTACATCTACCACATGTGGGACTGGCAGACGCCCATCGAGGACATCCTGGACGGCCTGAACCGGGTGGTGCGCTCCGGCAAGGCGCGGTACATCGGCATCTCCAACTGCTTTGCCTGGCAGCTGGCCAAGGCCAACGCCATTGCCGACCGGGAGGGCTGGGCCAGGTTCATTTCCGTGCAGGGGCATTACAACCTGATCTTCCGGGAGGAGGAGCGGGAAATGGTGCCCTACTGCCGGGAGGAGGGCATCGCGCTGACGCCTTACAGCGCGCTGGCGGCGGGCCGACTCTCCCGCAAGCCCGGCGAAACCTCTGAGCGGCTGGAGAAGGACGCCTATGCCAAATTCAAGTATAACGCGACAGCCCAGCAGGACGGCGTCATCATCGACCGGGTGGCGGAGCTGGCCGAGAAGCGCGGCGTGACCATGACGGAGATTTCCCTGGCCTGGCTGCTAACCAAGGTCGCCTCCCCGGTGGTGGGCGCGACGAAGCTCCACCATGTGGACGGCGCGGCCAGGGCGACCGAGCTGGAGCTGACGGAGGACGAGATCACTTACCTGGAAGCTCCCTATGTGCCGCATCCGCTGGCTGGCGTGATGGCGCAGAACAGGCCGGCAAACGCAAAAGAAAAACACGTCTGGTCCACCGGCAATCAAAAGATTTGAAGGGGCGAAGCCGAAGCGCCCGCAGTGCGGGATGAAGCAGGGCGGAAGCCCAATGAGCAGCAGAGCGCAGCGAGCGGCATGCGAAGCAGCGCGACAATTGCGAATTGAGGAGGAACAGCATCATGAACACTTTACCGAAAATCGCGCTTGGCGCGTGGGCCTGGGGCAACGACGGCACCTTCGGCGGCAATCTGACGGCGGATACACTCCGCCCGATTTTCGAGGCCGGCATGGCGCATGGTTTGAACCTGTGGGATACGGCCTACGCCTACGGCATGGGCACCTCCGAAAAGGTGCTGGCAGGATTCCTGAAGGGTCTGCCCCGCGAGAGCTATCTGGTATCCGACAAATTCACGCCGCAGTGCACCAACGACAGCCCAACCGCCATGGCGGACATGATCGAAATGCAACTGAAGCTGATGGAGCTGGACCGCTTTGACATCTACTGGATCCACAATGTCTGGGGCGCGCCTCACTGGACGGAGGAGGTCGCTAGGTATTTTGAGGGCAGGGCGGACGCGCCGATGATCGGCGTATCCAACCACAACCTGGCGGAGATCAGACAGGCTGATGAGATCCTCCGGGCGCACGGACTCAGGCTTGCCGCTGTGCAGAATCATTACAGCCTGATCAACCGCTCCTCAGAGGATTCAGGTATTCTCGATTACTGCAGGGAAAACGGCATCATCTTCTTTTCCTATATGGTGCTGGAGCAGGGCGCGCTGTCCGGCAAGTACGACACGCAGCATCCCATGCCGGAGGGCTCTGACAGGGCGGCCACCTACAACCCCATGCTGGACAAGCTGGAAATCCTGAATGCCGCCATGCAGAAGCTGGCAGACAAGTATCATGTCGCCATCGCGCAGATCCCTGTGGCCTGGGCGATTGCCAAGGGCACGCTGCCGATCATCGGCGTGACGAAGGTCAGCCATGTGGAGGATGCTGCCAGGGCTGCGAGCATCACCCTGAGCGCCGATGAAACCGCAGAGCTCGAAAGCATTGCCGACAGTTTGAACCTGAATGTGATCCGCTTCTGGGAAAAGGAGATGAAATAACATGAAAAAGAACATTGGCGCGGCCCTGGCCCTGTATCCCTCGCCACTGATTGTGGTTGGCGCGATGGTGGACGGCAAGCCCATCTGGACGCTGGTGGCGCACGCGGGCACCATGGCCCACAGCCATCTGATGGTCTCCCTGGTGCAGGCCCACTACATCAACAAGGGCATCCGGGAAAACAAAAAGCTGTCCGTCAACGTGGTGGACGCATCCTGGCTGAAGGCAGCGGACCGCATGGGCACGATCAGTGGCAGCAAGACGGACAAGTCCGAAGCCTTCGCCTGGACCCTGGGTGAAAACGGCGCGCCGCTGATTGATGACGCCAGGGTGTCCATCGAGTGCGAGGTGGACGGCAATTACGAGCTGGAGCATTTTGACCATTTCGTCTGCAAAATCCTGGCGACCTATGCGGATGAAGCAGTGCTCAACGACAAGGGCAAGATCGACTATCACGTGTTCAAGCCCGTACTGTTTGAGTTCTCGACCAATGAGTATTTTGTGACGGGCGATAAGATCGGTGACTGCGCAAAAATGAATCAGTGAGGAGGAAGACCATGAAAAGACTGGTTGCCGTTCTGCTGACACTCTGTGTGCTCTGTGCCTCCGCCCTGGCGGACAGCCTGACTACGAACGGCGGCGTCACCCTGGACACCGCCAACCTCCCTTACTGCACGGCGGACGAAGCCGCGCCGGTGGTGTACTTCATCAGCGATATTTCAGCCGAATCTCTCGTCAAGGCCTATCAGGCCATGGGCGTGGAGCTGCCCGGCAAGGTGGGCGTCAAGATGTCCACCGGCGAGAGCGAGCGCAGCAATTACCTGCGGCCTGCCCTGATTGCGGACCTGATCCACCTGGTGAACGGCACCATCGTGGAGTGCAACACCGCTTATGGCGGCAGCCGTGCCTCCACCGCCATGCACCGGCAGCAGGCGAAGGACAACGGCCTCACGGACGTAGCGGAGCTGGACATTCTGGATGAAGAGGGCAGCATGGAGATCCCGATTGAGGGCGGTGTCCGCATCAACGTGGACTACGTGGGCAGCCACTTCGCCAATTACGATTCCTTCCTGGTGCTGACCCACTTCAAGGGCCACGCCATGGCGGGCTTCGGCGGGGCCATCAAGAACATCTCCATCGGCTTTGGCTCCTCCATGGGCAAGGTGTGGATCCATTCCGGCGGCACCAAAACCAGCGGCGGCATCTGGGGCGAACAGGATCCCTTCCTGGAGGCCATGGCTGACGCGGCGAAGGGTGTCGACCGGCGCATGGGAGACAACATCCTCTACATCAGCGTGATGAACCGCCTGTCCGTGGACTGTGACTGTGACGGCAGCCCCGCTGAGCCGGACATGCACGACATCGGCATCCTGGCCTCCACCGATCCGCTGGCCATCGATCAGGCCGCCATTGATCTGGTCTACGCCATGCCGGACAGCGGCAGCCTGCGCCGCCGCATCGAGCGTCAGAATGGGCTTTACACCCTGGATGTCGGCGAGCGGAACGGCCTGGGCAGCCGGAGCTACCGCCTGGCTGTGATCGGGGAATAAGCCATGTTGGACTGGATTCAAAGGGAAGCCGTTTATCTGTGGTACTACCTGGATATCCAGCTCCGGCAGATCGCGCCGTACTGGGCGCTGGGCATCGTGCTGGGCAGCGCGGTCTC
>CAMJPQ010000007.1 GCA_946407745.1 uncultured Clostridia bacterium | reverse complement strand
GGGTGGATTCGGGTCTTTCACCCGTTAGAAACGTGCGCCGCCGGGCGCACTCAAATAAGCCCGGACAGGCTGCTCAGCCCGTCCGGGTTTGTTTTTTGCTTTTAGTTCTTTCGCCTGAAAGGAGAGGGGCCGTTGGTGAGGTCTCTCTTATTTCGCATCCTTACCTGCAGCATGTCCGATCTGCTGCGCAGGCAGCCTCATTCTGCCCACAGGAATTCCTGCTCGGCATAGCCCTTTTCCTCGTCGTAGGGGTTCAGGCGGAAGCGGGTGTCTGCCTGGATGAGGTTCATCACGTTCTGCGCCGCATCGCCTGTGACCAGCACCGGCTGGTAGTTGTTGTCCGGCAGCTTGTCGTTGGTGGAGATGCCGCTGTACGTGCCGGAGGTGTGGCAGGGGTAGAGATACAGCTGCTGGCCAAGGTAAGCGCCGTCGTTGTCGAAGGTCAGCTTCACCCGGGCAATGACCGTCTCAATCGCCCTTATCCTGGCATTGCCGCCAAAGCAGAAATTGCCCAGTGAGTACAGGATGTACCGGTTGCTCTTGATCTCAATGCCCTGCACCACATGGGGGTGGTGCATCACCACCAGGTCAGCGCCGGCGTCGATGGCGAAGTTGGACACGTTCTCCTGCACCTCGCTGTGGTTCTTCGCGTATTCCGTGCCGTAGTGCGCCACAAACACCACCGCGTTGACGCCCTCGTCCTTCATCTGGCGGATGCGCTCGACGACCCACTGGCGGTTGGCCTCAAACTGGTAGCCGTCAATCGTCACAAAGCCGATGGAGACCACGCGGTCCACCTGATGCACATAGCTCACACCGCCCGCCACATAGCCGATGCCGTAGGCCGCCAGCGTGTCCATTGTGCTCTGATAGCCCTGGTTGCCAAAGTCCATGGTGTGGTTGTTGGCCAGGTTGGCCACCTCCACCGAGGAGCTGGTCAGCGCCTGTACCATGGCCGTCGGTCCGCGGAAGCGGTAGGTTTTGGTGGTGTCCTCCTGCGCGGGGGAATCGGTCAGCGTGCCCTCCAGGTTGATGAGCGTGATGTCGTCTTCCTCAAACAGCCCCCTGACCTTTTCCAAAAAGTAGGACGCGCCGTACTGATTATAATAGGTGTCAAACGAAAAGGAGGCCGTGCGCACACGCTCTTCGCCGCCCAGGGTGATGTCTCCCGTCATGGTGAGGGTCACCACACGGTCCGCAAGGGCCGCACAGGGCAGCGCCGCAAAAGCGCAAACAAGCAGCAAACTCAGCAATCGGCGCATAAACAACCTCCACCCACGCAATAGAAATACAGCAATATAAAATTATAGCAGGAAAACAGCCTGTTGTCAAAGCGTGAAAAAAAGCGCCGCAGCGCGGCGGCGCATATAAGCACCGGGTCACATCCCGGTTTCCTTTTCGCCTGTGATCTCGCTGACCACTGCTGCGCCGATGATCAGCACCGCGCCAATGACGCCCCGCAGCGTCAGCGGCTCATGCAGCAGCAGCGCGGAAACAAGCACCGACACCACCGGCTCCACATAGCCCAACAGCGCCACGGTGTGCACCGGCAGTGTCGCCACCGAGCCGAAGTACAGCACATAGGCAAAGCCCGTGTGGAAAAAGCCCACCAGCACCAGCAGGGCGATGGTCCGCACATCGTGCGTCCACGGGATGCCCCCATTGCGCACCAGCACATAGGGCAGCACCACCACAGCCGCCAGGGACAGCTGCACCACAACCCTGTCCAGGGCGGGGAGGTCCACAAAGCGGCGGTTGCACACAAGCACCAGCACAAAGCCCAGCGCGGCCACAGCCGCCATCACCATGCCAACGGGCTTTCCCGCCGTGCCGCCCTCCAGCACACCGCTGACCAGCACAATGCCCACCGCGGCCACCACCACGCACAGCAGCTGCTTCCAGGTCAGTCTGGTGCGGTACAGCATGGGGGACAGCATCAGGAAGATCAGCGGCGCGGTATAATTGAACAGCGAGGCGACCGCCACCGTGGTGCTCACATACGCCTCGAAAAGGCACACCCAGTTCAGCCCTAGCCCAAGGCCGGAAAGGAGAAGCCACTTGCCGTTTCTGCGTATCGCCTGCCAGTCCGTCTTCTCCCTGCGCACGGCCTTCACCGCCACAATGAACAGCGCGCCCAGCGCCGACCGCCAGAACACGATCATCTCCGACGGCAGCTCCATAAAGTGCAGTATGTAGCCGATGGTGCCGAAAATGACCACCGACGCGATATAGTAAAGCTTCTGCCGAAGCTGCGTGTCTTCTCCGTTCCTCATGGCCGGCCCCCCTGTGCTTTCAAGCATTCGCCGCACATCATATCATAGGGGTAATTCGGTGTCAATGAGTTTGGCGGGCCTGAAGCGGTGCCGCGCCGCGCTTGACACACTCCCGCCTTTCTGTTACAATGCCCGCTGGAAAGAAGGTTTTTTCATGCGGATTTTTGTGGACGCGATGGGCGGTGACAACGCCCCGCAAGCGCCGGTTGAGGGCAGCATCGAGGCCCTTCGCCGCTTTCCGGAGCTGGAAATCAGCCTGGCCGGCGACCTGAAGCAGGTGGAACCCCTGCTGACCGGTTGCGACGATGTGCGGCAGCGCATCACCCTTGTGGATGCGCCCGAGGTCATCACCAACAATGAAAGCCCCGTGATGGGCATACGCACCAAGAAGAACTCCGCGCATGTCATCGGCATGCTGCAGGTCAAGGCCGGCGAGGCCGACGGCTTTGTGTCCTGCGGCTCCACGGGCGCGACGCTCGCCGGCGGCATGTTCCGCCTCGGCCGCGTTCCCGGCATCGAGCGCCCCGCGCTGGCGCCCATCCTGCCCAACGGCAAGCGCGGCGCCCTGCTGATCGACTGCGGCGCCAACGTGGACTGCAAGCCGGAATACCTGGTACAGTTCGGCATGATGGGCGACGCCTACCTGCGCGGCGTAATGGGCCTTGATCAGCCCCGTGTGGGCCTGATCAACATCGGCGCGGAGGAGGAAAAGGGCAACGCCCTGGTCAAGGCCACCTATCCTCTGATGGAAAAGGCGCCCTACCGGTTCGTGGGCAATGTGGAGGCGCGGGACCTGCTTTCAGACACAGCGGATGTGCTGGTGTGCGACGGCTTCTGCGGCAACCTGGTGCTCAAGTTCATGGAAGGCGTGGCTGGTACCCTGATGGGCATCATCAAAAAGGAGCTGCTGGCGGACACCCGCTCCAAAATCGGCGCCGCGCTGGCCAAGCCGGGCTTCCGCAGGGTGAAGCACGCCATGGACTACACCGAGATCGGCGGCGCGCCGCTGCTGGGTGTGCAGGGCGCTGTGGTGAAGGGCCACGGCTCCTCCAACGGCCACGCAGTGGCCAGCGCCATTGCCCAGTGTGTTAAAATGATTGAGGGCCAGGTGCCCCGGAAAATCGAGGAAATGCTTGCAAGGGCCGAGGCGGCCGACTGACCGCCTCCCCTGAGGATAAACAGCCAAGGAGGAAAAGAAAAATGCTTTTTGATACCGTGAAGTCTCTGATTGCCAAGCAGCTGAAGGCCGACGAGAGCACCATCACCCGTGAGACCCGCCTGGTGGAGGACCTCAACGCGGACAGCGCCAACGTGATGGTGATGATCATGGACCTGGAAGACCAGTTCGGCATCATGGTGGAAGACGACCAGATCATGAAAATGAAGACCGTAGGCGATGTGGTGGACTACATCGATTCCCACAAGTAATCCCCCGAAGGACGGAGCATTCAGCGCAGCTGTTGCGGCAGCTGCGCTGTTTTCGCATGGAGGCTGAAATCTGTCATGGACACGCTGATGCAACGCATGGGCTACCGGTTCCGCGATGCGCGCCTTTTACGGCAGGCGCTGACACATCCCTCCGTTGGCGGTGAGGACAACCAGCGGCTGGAGTTTCTCGGCGACGCGGTGCTGCAGTACCTGATGAGCGACCTGCTGTACGCCTCGCATCCCAGGGACCAGGAGGGCAGCCTGACCCACCTGCGCGCCCTGCTGGTGTGCGAGGCCGCTCTGGCCCAGGTAGCAGCCGGGCTGGATGTCGGCCAGGCCCTGCTGATGGACCACGGCGAGGAGCTGACCGGCGGCCGCGAAAAGCCCTCTGTGCTGGCCGACGCGATGGAGGCCATCCTCGCGGCGGTTTACCTGGACGGCGGCATGGAGGCCGCCAGGGAGCTGGTGCGCCGGCACTGGCCGAAGCCGGAGGACATCCGCCGCCCCCTGCAGGACTCAAAGGGCGCCCTGCAGGAGGCCCTGCAGAGCAGCGGGGACGAGCCGCCCACCTACGAGATTGTGAACCAGTCCGG
This sequence comes from uncultured Clostridia bacterium, assembly GCA_946407745.1. Classification (GTDB taxonomy): domain Bacteria; phylum Bacillota; class Clostridia; order Christensenellales; family Aristaeellaceae; genus RUG11272. The sequence goes on along the minus strand of CAMJPQ010000007.1, from coordinate 60,537 downwards.
CCCGGATCACAACCGCGTGTTCGAGGCCGCGGTGTACCACCACGGCAGGGAGCTGGGCAGGGGCACCGGCAGAACCAAGAAGCAGGCCGAGCAGGCGGCGGCGCTGTGCGCCATGCGGCAGCTTGGCCTGAAAGGAGTATAAGATGGAGCTATTCACCCTGTCCAATGGCCTGCGCGTTGTTGCCGAGCAGCTGCCCTATCTGCGCTCTGTGTCAGTGGGGCTGTGGATGCACGTGGGCTCCGCGATGGAGCGGCCGGAGGAAAACGGCCTGAGCCACTTTATGGAGCACATGGTCTTCAAGGGCACCGAGCGGCGCACCACCCGGCAGATCGCCGAGGAGATGGACGCCCACGGCGGGCAGCTGAATGCCTTCACCGCCCGCGACTGCACCTGCTTCTACGCCAAGGTGATCGACGAGGACCTGGAGCTGGGGGTCGATATGCTGTCCGATATGGCGCTTCACGCCGCCTTCCTGCCGGAGGAGCTGGAAAAGGAGCGCGGCGTGGTGCTCGAGGAGATCGCCATGGACGAGGACAGCCCGGAGGACCTGGTGGGCGAGCTGCTGAACCAGGCACAGTTTGCCGGCATGCCGGAGGGGCAGCCCATCCTGGGCACGGCGGACAGGCTGCTCGGCTACGGCAGGGACAGCCTGGTTTCCTTCAGGAGCAGGCATTACGCCCCGGCGGAGTGCGTCCTGTCTGTCTGCGGCAGCTTCCGGCCTGACCAGCTGCGCGGCCTGGCCGAAAAGTATCTCGGCAGCTGGTACAACCAGGTGCAGCCACCACGCCTTGGCACACCGCAGCCGCTGCGCGCTCAGCGCATCTGGCGGGAAAAAGACACCGAGCAGATGCACCTCAGCCTCGGCTATCCCGGTTATCCCTACGGCGCGGACGAGGGCTATGCCGCCGTGATCATGAACAGCGTGCTGGGCGGCGCCATGTCCTCCCGGCTGTTCCAGCGCATACGGGAGGAGCTGGGCATGGCTTACTCCATCGCCTCCTACCCCTCCAGCATGGAGGGCAGCGGCGCGCTGTGCCTCTATGCCGGCGTCAGCCCGAAGAACGCGCTGCAGGTGCTGGAGGAGATGACCGGTCAGGTGCGGCTTCTGCGGGATCAGGGCATGACGGAGAAGGAGTTCCGCGAGGCAAAGAATCAGCTGCGCGTGGGCTTCCTGATGGGGCTGGAAAGCCCCGGCAGCCGCATGCAGTCCAACGGCCGCCGCCAGCTGATACTCGGTGAAACGCTGGAGCCGGATCAGGTGCTCGCCAAGATTGAGGCGATCACACCCCAGGCTGTGCAGGCTGTTACCGAGGCCATACTGTCCGCCGAGCCCTGCCTTTCCGTGGTCGGGCGCGGCGCGGAAAAGGTGGCAAAGAGCTTCTGACCGCCTGCTGTGCCCTGAACAAAGGAGGCTTCGCCTTGCTGGAATTGCGCAATGTCACCAAACGCTACGGCAGCCACCCGGCCCTGAGGGAGGTTTCCTTTACCGCGCCCAAGGGGCAGATCGTCGGCCTGCTGGGCGTGAACGGCGCCGGTAAAACCACCGCGCTGAATGTACTGACGGGCTGCATGCCCCCCACGGAGGGGCAGGTGCTGGTGGACGGCATGGACATGATGGCGCAGCCCCATGCCTGCAAGCGGCTCATCGGCTACCTGCCGGAAAAGCCGCCGCTATACGACGAGATGACCGTGCGCGAATACCTCACCTTCGCGGCCAGGCTGCGGGAGGTGAAGGACTCTGCCATTCCCGCGCATGTGGATGATATCATGCGGCTGTGTGGCCTCACCGGGCGGGACAGCCAGCGCGCGGGCAGCCTCAGCAAGGGCTATCGCCAGCGGCTGGGCTTCGCGCAGGCACTGTGCGGCGACCCGCCGGTGCTGGTGCTGGATGAGCCCACTGTCGGCCTGGACCCGCGGCAGGTGGCCGAAATACGCGACCTGATGCGGGAGCTTGGCAAAACACACACGGTGCTCTTTTCCACCCACCTGCTCTCAGAGGCACAGCAGCTGTGCCAGCGCGTCATTATTCTTCATCACGGGCGCGTCATCCGCGAAATGGACATGGATGCCATCGGCGCGGAGGCCTCCCTGCGCCTGCGCATTACCGTGGACGCGCCCCCCGCGCGCACCGTGCCCGCGCTGAAAAGCCTCAGCTGCGTGCGGCGCGTGAAGACTCACCCCTCACGGCAGGAACAGGTGACCGAGGCCACGCTGGAATGCGCTGAGGTCGCGCCGGGAGAGGCGGACGCCTACAGCCAGCTGTTTCACCTGCTGTGCGCCCTGGACGCGCCGCTGCGCCTGCTAGTGCCGGAGGGCGACACCCTTGAGCAGGTGTTCCTCAAGGCCACCGCGGAGGAGTAGCTGATCAAAACGGACGGCTTGTCGCTGTCCGTTTTCCCTTTTCGCACCGTTTCCCCTCTGAAGCACAGCGAGGGGAATCATGGCCCCGCACCGGCCGCAGGGCTTTCCGACCGCCCACTGGACTCCTTCGGATCCGCGTCCTTTCGGCGGACAGCGGTATCATATACGCGCCGCCGTTTTTTTCTCTTCTTCTTTTCAGCTTTTCATGGTATACTCATTGCTGTAGCAAAACGGCGGTGCGCGGCGAGTGCCCGCCGGAAGACAAATCTCCGCTGATGCGGACACTTGGGAGGCTCAAGACTATGCCAGGCAGCGCGTTTCGTTATGTCGGTGTCAACGACCATGACATTGATCTTTTTGAGGGACAGTATCAGGTACCGCAGGGAATCAGCTACAACAGCTGGCTGATCCTGGATGAAAAGGTGTGCCTGATGGATACGGTGGACCGCCGCAAGCAGGGCGATTTTCTCAGCAATGTGAAGGCCGCGCTCGATGGCCGCGGGATCGATTACCTGGTGGTCTCCCATGTGGAGCCGGATCACGCCTCTTCCCTGCAGGCGGTGCTGGACGCCTGGCCCGGCGTGACGCTGGTGGGCAACGCAAAAACCTTCCAGCTGCTGGAAAACTATTTCGCGCTGGGCGAAACCAGCCGACTGGTCGTCAAGGAGGGTGACACCCTGCCCCTGGGCGAGCACACCCTCACCTTCGTCATGGCGCCCATGGTGCACTGGCCCGAGGTGATGCTCAGCTATGAGTCATCGGAGCAGGTGCTGTTCAGCGCGGACGCCTTCGGCCGCTTCGGCGCGCCAGACATCGCCCCCTCCACCGAGCCGGAGGACTGGGACGACGAGGCCCGCCGCTATTACCTGAACATCGTGGGCAAATACGGCCCGCAGGTGCAGGCCGTGCTGAAAAAGGCGGAGGCGCTGTCCATCCGCGAGATCCTTCCCCTCCACGGCCCGGCGCTGACCTCCTCCATTCCCCACGCGCTGGAAATGTACCGCAAGTGGAGTGCCTACGAGCCGGAGTGCGACGGCGTGTTCATCGCCTTTGCTTCCCTTCATGGCAACACAGAGCTGGCCGCCGAGCACCTGGCCGATATCCTGGACAGCAAGGGCTGCCCGGAGATCCTCCTGGCCGACCTCGCCCGCGACGACATGAGCGAAGCCCTTGCCTGCGCCTACAAGTATGGCAAGGTGGTGCTGTGCGCCTCCACCTACAACGCGGGTGTGATGCCCTTTATGGAGGACTTCCTGCACCACCTGAAGGCCAAGAACTGGCAGAAGCGCACTGTGGGCCTGGTGGAGAACGGCTCCTGGGCGCCCATGGCCGCCAAGACCATGCGCGCGGAGCTGGAAGGCATGAAGGGCATCACCATCCTCGAGCCGGTGGTGACCATCAAGGGCGCGCTGAAGACCACTGACGAGCCTCAGCTGGCCGCCCTGGCTGACGCGCTGATGCAGTAATTTCCCTCATGCCCGGGCAGACGGGGCTCCCCCAGTGCGGGAAGCGCGTTGCCAAACCGGGCACGGTTTCATATCTCAGTCTCATCTCAGGAGCCGCCTTTGTTTTTCCTGAACTTGTATTTGGCAGGTACAGTCTGGCGGCAGCATGAAACATACCCCGGAAACCGGCGTTTATGCGGGTTTCCGGGGTGTTTTGCTGTCACTTAGGGTAACACCGCACAAATAAGTCGGCCAGATGGCGAGTGAATTTTGCGTCAGACACGATTGCAGATTTTGAAGGCTTGCTGGTGGCAAGTCGAAAAAGCTGCAAGAAGTGGATGGCACAAAAGGCACCGTCAGATGGATCGGCGAATTGTGCGGTGTTGCCTTAGCCATTGACCGAAAGGCGGCGAGCCAGCCGGTACGTATCGTTCCAAAAAGCTTGAAGTATTTTCCAACATCTGCTATGATGATGACACATGAATGAGAGCTTCATACTGCCTGCTGTTTGGCTTCTTCGTGAGCCGGAAAGGACTCGAGATGAAGATACTGAAGAGGAAAGAATTCGGACGGTTCGCGCTGTGCCTGGCCCTGACCCTCCTTGTGTGCGGGGCTGTCGCTTTTTCGTCCACAGCGAAGGCGGACGCTCCCGCCGCGCCGGTCTTCACCATCGACAACGCGGTCAACGGCGCGATTGTGCGCGGCAGCGTCATACTGGTGTCTGTGCAGCCGGCGGAGAACCTGGTTAAGGCACAGGTGCGGATTACCCCCAACGATGGGGGCACGGGCCGCGCCGGGGTCTCGGACACCTACCATATGACGCATGGGGTGCCGTATGCCCTCGGCTCCAGCCGTCTGCGCCCGGGTGAGTATACCGTTGCCGTGACCGGCTTCAACAGCGACGACGACGCCGGCCCCGCCAGCACCGCCACGCTGGTCATTGCAGAGCCGGAGGCCGGCACGGACTGGATCATCGACAGCAGTGTGCCGGAGGGCGGCAGCTTCAGCTACAACGAGGGGCTGATAAGCAGCTGGTACGCGCCCGGCGCGGATCATTTCTATGTATACTGGAACAACGGCGACTGCTGGGAGTGGGACGGCCCCGGCATCTGGGGCTCGGCCAACCTGCCGGAGGATGGCGAGCTGCGGGGCTACGGCGTGGCCGTTTACCCGGACGGCACCACCAGGCGCACACAGACCTACAGCTGGCATCAGGTCAGCGCGGGCAAAATCACCGGTGCGGCGGCCAGCCTGCCCACCGTGGTGCAGCCAAACGCAAGCGTCACCATCCCCTATACGTATGCAGACCAGGCTGTGGACATGGTCTACACTCTGCTGGTGATGGATACCGACAGCGGAGAAACCGTGCTCCAAGAGACGCAGAGCACGGCGAAAGGCAACCTGACCGGCTCCTTCGTCATTCCCCGGAACACGCTGCAGGAGCATCATGAGTACACAGCGTACTTCTACGCTAACGACGCGGCGGAGGAGTATATCTACGTGGAGCAGATCGGCTCCTTCCTGGCAAAGGATGCCGGCACAAGCTACGGTATCACGCTGCGTGTCGCCGGGGAAGACGAAAGTGTGACCGTCGCACCGATGACCGATACGCTGGTGCACATCTCCGCGCCCGGCGCGAAGGCCGTTCGCCTGGTCCAGACCCCGGACATCGGGGACGACTGGCTGAACTACGATAGTGAATGGGAAGGCGGCTGGGGCGACCACCCGGAGGACATCCGCCTGACCAGAAACTGGACCGGAAACAAGCGCATCACCCTGGTGGCCATGGCCTGCTATGATGACAACTGGGCCTCCGACGACGCCGAATGGTCCGTCAGCAACCCGGTGTTTGTGACCCTGAGCGAGCCGGAGGGCACCCTGCCCGCGCCGCTCATGACCGCTGTGTTTGGCGCCGTGGAGCAGGGCCAGGCCCTGCGCGTGGCGCTGAGCTATGTGCCGGAGCAGGCGGACCACGTGTGGTACACCGTCTGCGGCATGGAGGGCGAGGAGTACTTTCAAAATATCGGCCGGTACGGCCACAACTACTATTTCGTCGTACCCACGGCAGAGCTGACCCCCGGACTGTACAAGCTGCGCGCGGGCTACCGCGCCGAGGGCTGGCGCTTCAATGAGAGCTTCCTCTTCTTCGAGGTGACGGAAACCGCGCAGGAGGTTTACTTCGAGTCCAGCGACTACGCGCCGCTGGTGCACGAAAACTACACCGTGACCGCCTATGTGCCCGGCGCGGTTGAGCTGCAGCTGCTGTCAGACGGCGTCTGGAGCGCGGAGAACTGTGTCGTTGACGTGTATGCCGACAGCTTCACCCAGGTGATGTCCTATGGCGACAGCGGCGCGCACACCTGCTATCTGCGGTACCTCAAAAACAACGAGTGGCATCTGTTGGACGACGAGAGCCTGGGCGAAGGCCACGGCGCGCCGCTGCACATCAACGTACTGTCGGTGGGCACGCTGGCTTCCCCCAGTGTCAGCCTGCAGGGCGGCACCGCCTACGCGGGCGAGGACCTTGTGGTCGAAATCAGCGAGGCGGACGGCCGCATTGAATGGGGCGGCATCAGCCTCTACGACGAGTACTGGAATTACCTGCAGGGCCGGAACATCGGCGCCTCACTGAACGGCACCTATACCTTCAGTGACCTGGACCTGGAAGAGGGCGAGATCTACCACCTGGTCGTATACAGCGGCGCGCTGGGCTACGACGGCGGCGCCTCGACGATGAATTTCATCCCGAAGGCTCGCGGTTCAGAGACCATGGCGCTGACCATCAACGGCAGCGAAGCACCCGACCCGGTGCCGGTGAACACCGATTTCACCGTGGAGGTGCACGCCCCGTCGGACACAACGAAGGTGCTGCTGTGGACGGGCGACAGCTGGGAGGAGATCTATGACATCCGCTGGGACGATGCCGGCGACCCCACCGACATTGTGCGCGGGTGGTGTCACGGCGGCGCCGGCATGAAGTATTTCTTCGCCAAAGCGACCAGCGACAGCCTAGCCAACAATCCCACTTGGGAGCAATTGAACTGGTCCGTCTTCAGCAACACGGTGCTGCTGCAGGTGGATTATATCAGCCGCGCCGGACGGCCGATGCTGGAGCTGCTCTCAGACACCGTGGCCCATGGCGCGGGCCTGCCCATCTGGCTTGGGGAGAGCGAGCACGCCCAGTACTATTGGGTGCAGGTTTATGACAGCCAGGGTCAGTACCTCTTCCAGGCGGATCACTACAGCGGCGACAGCTATGTGCTGACCGACAGCCTTGCCCCGGGCGGCACCTATTACCTGCGGGCGGGCACGAGGGGTGAGCCCGGCTACGAGGACGCCTGGATGGAGGAATACGAGCGCTTTGACTATGCCTTCCAGGTGACAGAGGCCGCGGCGCAGGACCTCACCTTCACCGTGGGCACCACCAGCCCCCTGCTGGGGGCAGGCTTTCCCTTCTACATCCATGCCCCCGGCGCGGAGCGCGTGGTCCTGTTCGAGGGCGAGTGGGAACAGCAGAGCGCCTTGGGCGACACCCTGCGCGGCGACACCTGGTGCTGGCAGGAGGACGCTAACCAGCAGTACCTGCAGGCCGTAGCGGAGTACGCCGACGGCACGACAAGCAGTCAGCGCGTTGACCTGAGCGTCCGCGTGCTGGGAACCACGCCTGACGCACCCATCCTCCTGAACGCCTCCGCGCTGGAGGGCGACACGCTGACCATCACCGTGGGCGGGGACAGCGCCTCGGACAATGTCCACCTGTGGGCGTGGGCCGATGGCGAGCCCCTGGCGGACAACGAAATGGGAGGCCGCGGCACCGTCTTCACGCTGGAAAATGTGCCGCAGGGTACACTGGATATTCACATTTCGGCCTATGGCGAGCCCGGCTACAGCCCCAGCAACCAGAACTATCAGGTGCGCGTGCTGAACGGGCAGGAGAACCGCCTGCGCCTGCCGCCGAACACCGCGGTGGAGGAGGAGGCCTTCTGCGGAATGGACAGTGTGCAGTGGGTCGTGCTGAGCGGCGGCACCATCGGTAGCCGCGCCTTCGCGGACTGCCCGAACCTGAGCTTTGTGGAGCTGGGCCCGAATGTGACCTCCATCGCGGACGACGCGTTTGAAGGCAGCCCCTTCACGGTCATCCTGACGACGCACGGTTCCTATGCCGCGCAGTGGGCGATGCGAGAGGGTATCGGACTCAGGTTCCTGGACTGACCTCCGCCTTCGGCGGAGAGAACGCGAAAATCATTGATGATTCTGTTCTGTCAGTGAGGGAGCCTGTATCGCGGCACTCCGGATCAAACACATGCAATGATTCTACAGCAGCCGGCGGTCGCATCGGGCTGCACCGCCCGCAGTGAAGGATGTCGTCCTATGAAATCCGTGACGCATCTGTTGTTGGTCTGACTGCTGGCGCTCATCTTCTGCGCCTGTGCCGCCGCAGAAGAATCCATCTCACTGCCCGGAGGGCTTCAGGTCATTGAGGAAGAAGCCTTCGCGGACTGTGAAAGCCTTTCCGGCGTTCTGGTGATCCCCCAAAGCGTTCAGGTGAATGAGAGCGCTTTCAATAACATACCGGATCTGACGGTGATCCGCGGCGTCGCTGTGGTCGGGGACGAGAGCGAACCCAGCGGCGGCACCCTGGTCTGGGACGTCATGACAGCTGTTTCCGCCTTCTGCGGCGGGAGAAGCATTGATTTTCTCTACACAACGGATGCCGCCGACGCCCTGAACGCCGGCTATAACGTGATCGTCTGTGTCGGCTTCATGGCCTCCGACGCTGTCAACACCCTGCAAACCCAGTACCCGGACGCCCGCTTTATCTGCCTGGACAGCGAAGTGAACAATCAGCAGGACAATGTGTACTGCGTGCTGTACAACACCGAGCAGTCCGGCTTCATGGCCGGCTACGCAGCCGTGCGGTTGGGACCCTGTCACCAATACACCGTCTGCCATCGGCCAGGTCTGGGTGAACGGCGGTACGCTGGACGCATCGTTGGGAACAGTAGAGGATTACAGCACCGTCTATATCCACAGCGGCTCTGTGTTGCTTGCGGAAGGTGCGGACGGCATCTATCAAAGAAAACAGCAAGAGAATGCTTAAGAACTAGGCCAAAGGATAACTGGGATGACCCGCAAAATTGGTCTAGAAATGCACGCCCAGGCATGCTTAGTGTAGTAGATAAATTCGGACATGATAGGAAGATTGCTGTAGGTTTTGTTCTTTTTCCACATCATAAGAATTATAGTCATTTTTCACAAAATGGAGAAATGTGTATGTTTTATGGCGACGATACTATGGGGTATGCAAGGAGTCACGGCAATGAGGCTGCTATAAATGCTTACTATGGGTATTATTATGAAGTGCTAGAAAGAAAGCCTTGAAGTCACTTAAAGGGATAGGGGGATCAAATATGATAAGGAAGAACATACGATACTGGCTGTGCCTGTATTTTCTTACATTACAATTCGTAATATGTCCTTTGACAGGACAATGTGAATTCAGAAACAATGATCAAGGAAATGTTTTTGTCAGTTTGTGGAGTACGGAGAGCGCAGAAATCGATATCCGTTTTACAGACGGCAACTATACCGTGACTGTGGAGAAATACGATCACGGTGATGAAATGGAGATTTGGAACTACAATTGTAGATATTATGCAGCTCAAAATACTCTGATCGCCGAGCATACAGGAACAAAAAGAATCAGTACATATGACATGGATACAGATTCTGAAGAAGAACAAATACTGTATCAGGACGGTAGCGCCTTGTTTTTCATAGACGCAGAGAACTGCCTTCGTTGGGAGGATCGCGTGGAAGACGCAGGGGAGGGCTTACAATTCCAAAAAATGGGGAATTATTGTGGTCAATGGAAATGTGAAAATACTGTAATTGACTTCTATAATGCGGGCGGTCTCTATAAATGCAATATCATTATGGATGAAGGAAATGGATTGATCCTGAGCTGGGATTATTTTTGCGTTTATGAAGATGCGACGGGAAATGCAGTCAGTGAATTTGGAGGCAAGAAAGAGCGAATCAAAGAAGATGGGGTTGAAGAAGCCAGCGAAATGATTTATGATGACGGTCAGGCTATTTTTTCAATAGACAGTGATGGGTATTTGATCTGGCAGGATTTGAAAGAGGATATTGGAAATAAATGGAAATTTGAAAGGCTTCTACTATCTGATACAGCGGTACAGCCATTTATTTCTTGACCTGTAACCACGCCTCAAAGAAAGAGCACTTGAAGCTATACCTGGGAGCACGGGAAACAGCTGCGACAGATGAGCAAGACCGGAGAAACGGTCAGCTTCGAGTATAACGAGGATGGCCTCCGGACAAAGAAGACCTCCACCAGCACGGGAATAACCGAATACACTCTGCATGGTAAAAACATCGTGCACATGACCCAGGGCGGACATGAGCTGCACTTCTATTATGACGCGCAGGGCAAGCCGAGTGTTGTGATTTATGATGGCACAGCTTACGGATACCTGTATAACCTGCAGGGCGATGTTGTTGCGCTTGTTGACGGAACGGAGACGAAGGTTGTTGAGTACACATACGATGCCTGGGGAAAGCCGACCGGGAAGGCAGGGACAATGGCAAGTACGCTGGGTACGGCGCAGCCGTTCCGGTACCGTGGGTATGTGTACGATGAGGAGACCGGAGATTATTACCTGAGGAGAAGGTATTACAGGCCGGAATGGTGCAGGTTCCTGAGCGCGGATGAGCTGATTAAGGGGAATCTGTATTGCTATTGCGATTCAAATCCGGTAAATAAATTACACATTCCTGTCTGACCCCCGGTTGGATGAGCTCTTCCTGGAGGCAGATATGACCTTGTCGAGCGACGTGACCCTGCCCTGCAATACGCAGATTCAGTCCGGAGCCGCCGTCACGGTGGGCAGCGGCGCTACACTGACCGTCAGCAGCGGCTGCGTACTGAACATCATGGATGGCACACTGACCATCGCTCCCCAGGGGAACCTGATCGTCGAAGACGGCGCGGAAGTGTACGGGAACGTGCAGCGTGAATAAATGAGACACAGTGCCTCTGGTTCTTCTCAGGCGAAGCGCAGAGCCATAGTTTATTGACCGGGTACGTTTCAAGAGGCTTTTCCCTCAAGGGAGGAGCCTCTTTTTACAGCGCAAAAAAACTCCCCGGCCCAGCGGGGAGAAAACGCGGCGGTGAACAGTTTCACCACCGCGCTATTCTTGTTACTGCTTCACATCGTCCACGATGGCCAGCGTGATTTCCAGGTCGATGTACTCGCCCTCGGGCGCCTTGTTGGATTCGCCGCTCAGGTAGGCATCCATGCCCTCGGCGCGGTACACCTTGATCTGCAGGGTGTCACCCTCGTTCTTGTCCGCGATGAGGCCCGTCAGCTGGGAAGAGGAGGAAACCACCGTGCCGTTGCACTCCACGATGATGTCACCGGCCTTCATGCCGCCGGCCGCCGCGGGGGAATTGTTCTCCACCTCAGTCACATACGCGCCGTTGGGAATGTCGCCGCTGATCAGGGCGTTATACGCGCTGATGGAGCGCACGGTGATGCCCATGCGGGGCTTGCCGATCATGCTGTTGGCCGCGGCGGCTGCCTGCTCGGCTTCGCTGTCGGGAACAACCTCAGGGGTCTTGATGGTGCCGGACATCACATCGTCGATCAGGGGCTTGGCCGCGTTGATCGGGATGCACAGGCCGATGCCGTCAATGGTCGCGCCGGAGTAGGCGGAGCCGGAGTACTTCATGGTGGGGATGCCCATCAGCTCGCCGCTGACGGAGAACATGCCGCCGCCGCTGTTGCCGTTGTTGATGGCCGCGTCTGTCTGGATCATCGTGTTGGTGATGGTCTCCCTCCGCCCGTACCTGTCATAGGAGGAGGAGGAAACGCTGCGGTTGATGGCGCTGACGATGCCAGCGGTCACCGTGCCGTAGAAGGTATCGCTCAGGGGGTTGCCAATGCAGATGGCCCAGTCGCCCACCTGCAGGGTGTCGCTGTCGCCCAGGGTGACGGGCTTGATCTTCAGGTCAGGGGAATACACAATGGCGATGTCCAGGTTTTCGTCCTTGGCCACCAGCACAGCGCTGTATTCCTTCAGCTCGCCGTTTTCGTCCTGCACGGCAATCTTCAGGGTGCTGGCGCCGTCCACCACATGGTTGTTGGTCAGCACATAGCCATCGGCAATCACAACACCACTGCCTGTGGCCGCCTTGACCTCCTGGGTGGACTGCTGGTCGTTGCCGCGGCCGCCGTAGAAATCACCCCAGCCAAAGTAGCTGCCCCAGCCACCGAAGTTGTTGCTGTAGCGTACAAGCTGATAGTTGCTCACGCCCACCACACTGTCCTTCACCTCCGCGATGGCCGCGGTGAAGGGGCTGGTGACAACGGTGGCCGTGCTCTCCTCGGCGCTGGCCACACTCCGGTTATTCAGGCTCATACCGCCTATCACAAGCGCAAATGCCGCACACACAGCAAGTACGGAAACTGCGATTTTTTTCAAGCTCTTCATTTTGAATGCCTCCGTTCTCAGTCTTGTATCGGGGGTCCTTCCCCCGGCTACAATGGTAGCATAGCACCTATTTTTGAATAACTTTTGAACGAAATGTTAATTCTCTGAAACTTTCATGCGGTGGACAGCAAAACATGAAGCGGCCACAGCAAAGGCCGCCGGCGTGTGACGCGCAGGCGGCCTTTGATTTATTCACTTCCTCGCGGCCTTCACCGCCAGTGACACCGCGTACCACAGCGCGGCAAACAGCACAATGGCGCTGCCCGCGGTCGTGTTCCATTCATAGGCGCACAGCAGGCCCGCAATGCCGCTGGTGAGGGCAATCGCGACGCTCCACGCGGCGTGCCCCCTCGCCGAGCGCGCCAGGTTGCGCCCGGCGGCGGCCGGCAGTATCAGCAGCGCGTTGATCAGCAGCACGCCCACCCAGGAGATCGCCAGCATCACCGCCACCGCCACCAGCACAGTGAAGGCGCACTCCACCAGCAGCGTCTTCACGCCCCGGCTGTGCGCCAGTGAGGGATTGATAGAGGTGAGCAGCAGGCTGTTGTAGATCAGCATCCACAGCGCCACGCCGAATACCAGCGCCAGCAGCAGCCACAGCAGGTCGGAGGGCGTGACAGCCAGCACATCGCCCACCAGCAGTGAGGAGTATTTGGCAAAGCCGCCGCCCCGCGAGAGTATCAGCAGCCCCAGCGCAATGGACGTTGAGGAGAAAACAGAAATCACCGTGTCGGCGGACGCGGAGCCCTTCCGCTTGATCAGCGTGATGAGCAGCGCCCAGATGACGCCGAACACCAGCATACTGACCAGGTCATTGCGCAGCCCCACCAGTATGCCCAGGCCGATGCCCGTCAGCGCGGAGTGCCCCAGCGCATCGGAAAAGAAGGCCATCTGGTGGTTCACCGCCATGGTGCCCAGCAGGCCCAGCAGGGGCGTCAGCAGCAGTATGGCCACAAAGGCATTCTTCATCAGGCTCAGGCGCAGCGGCTCAATGGGCAGCAGCGCGTCCAGCACGGCGTAAATCGTTTGCATTGGTTTCCTCTCCGGGGGATGATCGCGTTTTCACCGGTATCGCCCGCGTAAGCGGGCAGGGCTCATCAGTTCACAAGGCTGCGGTTGAGTATGAACTCTCCGTTCCAGGAGATGCTGCCGCCCAGGCGGTCCTGCACCTCACCGTTGAAGAAGAAGCGGACCCGGTTCAAATCCAGTGCCTCGCAGAGGGTCACAACCATGCTGTAGCACATCAGCTGTTCCGAGAGCTCCCCGCTGCGTATCAGGCGCTCAAAGCGCGGCGACAGGTTGATCAGCAATGTGTCCTCCTCCGCGCCAAGCCCCAGCAGGTCCGTGATATCCAGCCCCTCCGGCAGCACGGCAGCGTAGCGCGTCTGCCGCTCCGCGGCCGTGGGTCCGGCCATCAGCAGGCTCATCAGCGTGCGGGGATCCGTCGCCGTGCCGTAGGGCACCGCGCGGGTGACTTCGATCAGCTTGCCGTTGCGCGCCAGGCACACCGTGGCGTATTCCATCAGCGCGGGCGTAAAGCGGCTGCGGCGCTGCACACCGTTTTCAAACATCAGTATCCCCAGCCCCGCGCCGTTTACCGTGTTGAGCAGTATGTCGCCATCGTACATACGCACCGCGGCGAGTCCGGGCACAAAGGTGGTCAGCGTGCAGTTGACGCAGGCGGCAAAGCTGGCAGTGGTCATTCCGTACAGGCTCAGCCGGTCGCTCAGCCCCTCCAGGAAGTAGAGGGTCACCATGCGTCCGCCTTCCGCCATCTCCGTCACCAGCGGCTCCTGCCTGAGCATCGCGTTGATGTCCGGCATCATGGACACGTTGGAGGAATACTGCGCCCCGGCCGACAGCGCCTGCAGCAGCGTGCTGGTCAGCTGGGCGGGGGTCTGCCCGGGGAAGGTCAGGTTCCGTGTTTCGCTGATGATCCCCTCCCCGCTGTACAGCGGAAAGTAGAGCGTCGCCGTGGCGGAAAGCGGCGACTGGGCTGCGCTTCTGCCAGGCAGGGTGCGCCGGGCGTCCATCTGCTCCCACAGCACCTGCAGCTCCTCGCCGGGGTGGGAACCGATGCTGCCCGCGGGCAGGTAGCCGAACACGTCCAGGCTCACCGGCTGATCCGCAATCAGCAGGTTCACATAGCGTATGCCACAGGAGGCCTCCAGCGTCGCGGCCATGGCCAGGCCCACTGTATACAGGTCGCTGTAGGCCAGCTCCAGCGCCGAGGCGCCCAGGTTCACCGTGCACACATCCCCTGCCGCCTCCACTGGATTCAGCCCGTACAGCTGCAGCGGGGTGCCCGCGCCCAGGGCGGCGGTCCGGTCGTCATTGCGGCAGTTCAGCAGCGCCTGCACCACCGTGCGCGTGTTGTCCGAGCCCCGCTTCAGCGTCAGGTCCGTATTGCGCGCCAGCAGGCGCTGCCCGTCCCTGGATGGCAGGTACAGCGGCACGGTGACCGTGCGGCTCATTGTCAGGTCATTCGTCGGGGCATCGTAGGGCACATCCGGCGGCGGCAGTGTGGCCGCTGTGGCAGGCTCGTTCGCCGTGGTCGCCGAGCACCCGCTCAGCAGCGCCATGCACAGCGACAGCAGCAGCGCGGCAAAGCGCTTTTCCGTTTTCCTGTTCACAGCAGCGCTTCCTCCATCGCTCTGGCCACTTCGTCGCAGCAGGCAGCCAATTCTCCCTGCAGGGTGCACCCGGACGCCTGCGCGTGCCCGCCGCCGCCAAAGCGCGCGGCCACGGTATCCACCCTGTCCGGCGCGATGGCCCGCAGGCTCATCTTGATCCCCGTTTCATCCTCACGGGCCAGCAGCGCCATGCGCGCTCCCCTGATGCGCAGGCCCTGGTTGACCACCGTTTCAGCGTGCTCCTTCAGCGCGCCGGCCCTCGCGAAGTCGTTCCTGGACAGCGTCATCACTGCCAGCTGTCCGTTCGCCCTCAGGCGAAGGCTGCTCAGCGCCTCGCCGAGCAGCAGCTGCTGGGCAAAGGCGCACTCCTGAAACAGCCTGCGGTTCCACGCCGGCAGGTCAAGTCCGGCCTCCAGCAGATCCGCTGTGGCCCGAAAGCACTCCGCGTTTGTGTTGCCGTGGGAATAGTTGCCCGTGTCGGTGGCAATGGCCGCGTACAGGCAGGCGGCAAGCTCCGCATCCAGCGGCACGCCCAGCTGCGCAATCAGCTCCTTCACCAGCAGCCCCGCCGCCGGCGCTGTGCCGTCCACATCGTTGACCGCGCAGTAGCCGGGGTTTGTGCCGTGATGGTCCACCTGCGCCGTCCCCTTGCAGCGGGCGGAGAGCGCGTCAAAGGCCAGCGCATCGCCGATGCGCCCGGCGCGGTGCGCCTCGCTCACATCTACTGGCAGAAGCAGGTCAAAGCGTTCGCCCTCACTCAAGCTGTCAAAGCCCCGCACACTGTCCGCGCCCGGCAGCGGCAGAAACACATCCGGCACCTTGTCCTGGCAGAACACTTCCACCCGCCTGCCCGTGGCCATCAGTGCCAGCCGCAGCGCCAGCGCGCTGCCGATGGTGTCCCCGTCCGGGTTCACGTGGCACAAAAGGCAAACCGAGTGCGAGGCCTGCAGCGCCTCCAGCAGTGGCTTATGGCTGCGCGTCATGCTCTTGTTCCTCTTCCGTCAGGTCGTGCTCGTTCGCCCGCACCTGCTGCAGGCGCTGGGAAATGTACACGCCATACTCGATGTTCCTGTCCTCCAGGAACTTCAGCTCCGGGCTCTGGCGGATGATCATGCTGCGGCTGAGGGCGTGGCGCAGGTATCCCGCCGCGCTCTTCAGCGCCTCCATCAGCGGGGCGCGGTTTTCCTCCTCCAGCACGCTGACATACACCTTGGCATAGCGCAGATCGCGCGTCACCTCGGCCCTGGTAATCGACCAGGTGCCCTGAATGCGCGGGTCATGCAGCTCGTCGCGGATCAGCGCATCCAGCTCCCTGCGCACCTCCTCCGAGATGCGGTCTATTCTCTGATAATCCTTTGGCATGGTGGCTCCTTTATTCCGAAAAATCGCACTGTGCATCCGTTTTCCCCGGCGGGAACGCATGCGGCGTAGATGAGTATCAGGCTCAAAGAGCAGAGCTCCCTGAGCCTGACAGTATTCATATTAGCGCGGAATCTCTTCCATGATGAAGCACTCGACCACATCGCCCTCTTTGATGTCGTTGTGGCCCTCCAGAGACATGCCGCACTCGTAGCCGGCGGCCATCTCCTTCACGTCGTCCTTCAGGTGGCGCAGCGAGCTCAGCTTGCCCTCATGCACCACCACGTTGTCACGCAGCAGGCGCACACTCGCGTTGCGCTGCACCTTGCCGTCGGTCACATAGCAGCCCGCGATGATGCCGGCGCCGGTGATCTTGAACACGTTGCGCACCTCGGCGTGGCCCAGAAGCACCTCGCGGTACTCGGGGGCCAGCAGGCCCTTCATGGCCAGCTCCATGTCCTCGATGGCCTTGTAAATCACGGTGTAGAGGCGCACATCCACCTTTTCCTTCTCGGCGGCCTCACGCGCGGAGGCGTCCGGGCGGATGTTGAAGCCAATAACAATCGCGTTGAAGGCAGAGGCCAGGTTGATGTCGTCCTTGGTCACGGCACCCGCGCCGCTGTGCAGCACGCGCACCTTCACCTCGTCGTTGGACAGCTTCTCCATGGCCTGCTTCACAGCCTCCACAGAGCCCTGCACGTCCGCCTTGATGATCAGGTTGAGGGTCACCGTCTTGCCCTCCTCCAGAGAGGAGAACAGGTTCTCCATGCTCACCTTCGCGGCAGTCGCCTCGCGGCTGGCGCGCAGCTTCTCGCGGCGCTCGTCCGCCACCTGGCGGCTCAGCTTGTCGTCGCCCACGGCGAACATCTCATCGCCGGCGGAGGGAACATCGTCAAAGCCCATGATCTCCACAGGCATGGAGGGTCCAGCCTCCTTGACCTTCTCCCCGCGGTCGTTGATCAGCGCGCGCACACGGCCGGAGGCCATGCCCGCAATGATGTTGTCGCCCACATGCAGGGTGCCGTTCTGCAGCAGCACGGTGGCCAGCGGGCCGCGCGCCTTGTCCAGCTTCGCCTCGATAATCACGCCGCGGCCAAGTCGGTTGGGATTGGCCTTCAGCTCCATGGTATCGGCCTGCAGCAGGATCATCTCCAGCAGCTCATCCACGCCCGCGCCTGTCTTGGCGGACACCGGCACGCAGATCGCGTCGCCGCCCCATTCCTCACACACCACGCCGTACTTGGTCAGATCCTGCTTTACGCGCTCCGGATCCGCCTGCGGCTTGTCCATCTTGTTGATGGCGACGATAATCGGCACGTCTGCCGCCTTGGCATGGTTGATGGCTTCCACCGTCTGAGGCATCACGGAGTCGTCCGCGGCAACCACCAGCACGGCGATGTCAGTGGCCTGGGCGCCGCGCATACGCATCGCGGTGAAGGCCTCGTGGCCGGGGGTATCCAGGAAGGTGATCTGGCGGCCATCCAGCTTCACGGTATACGCGCCGATGTGCTGGGTGATGCCGCCCGCCTCGCCCGCGGTAACGCGGCTGGAGCGGATGTAGTCCAGCAGACTGGTCTTGCCGTGGTCGACATGGCCCATGATGGTCACCACCGGGGGACGCGGGCGCAGGTCGGTCTCGCTGTCTTCCACCGTCAGCTCGCTCAGCGCGTCCTCGGCGGTCTTGTCGGCTTTCTTTTCAAGCGTCACACCGAATTCGGAGGCCACCAGGGATGCAGTGTCGAAGTCGATCTCCGAGTTGATGGTCGCCATGTTGCCCAGCACGAACAGCTTTTTGATGATCTCGCCCGCCGTCTTGCCGATGCGCTCGGTCAGGTCACGCACGGTGATCGTGTCGCCGCTCATATAGGCGGTTTCGATCTTGATGGGGGCCATGGTCTGCTGCACGGAGGGCTTACGCACGCGGCTGCGCTTGCCGCCGCGGATCACCTCATCGTCCATGCCGCTGCCGTAGCCCGCGTCACGGGCGAGCTGCTTGCGGTTGCGCGCCACGCGCTCAGGATCCTGCTGGCGCTGGTACTGCTTCTTGTTCGGGTCGTAATTGGATACGCGCTCCTTCTCGGTGGCTGGGGGCATATCCACCATGCGGGGCCTTCCGCCGCCGGCAGGCCGTCCAAAGCCGCCCTGAGCGGGTCTGGCGCCACCCGGTGCGGCGCCCCTGGCGCTCTGTGCGGGCGCGCCCTGTCGCTGGAAGCCCTGTCCCTGCGGACGGGCGCCGCCCTGCGGGCCGCCTGCGCGGTTAAAACCGCCCTGTCCCTGCGGACGCGGCGCAAAGCCGCGCTGCTGCCCCTGCTGGGGCTGCACCGGCACCTTGGACATGCGCAGCACGTTCGGCGCGGGTCCGACGGGCTTCTTAACCACCTCGTCGCCGGGGCGGGAGATGATCTGGCCGATCATCGGGCGGGCAGGCTTCTCCGCGGGCTTTGCCGGGCGGGCGGGCTGCTCGGCGGGTTTGCGCTCAGGCCGCTTTTCCGCCTGGGGCTTGCGCTCCCTGGCAGGCTGCTCCTGCGGCGCCTCCTGTGCTTTGGCAGCGCTCGGCTTCGCCGGGGCTTCCGGCTTCTTTTCCGGCGCGGCGGCAGGCTCCTGCGGCGCTGCGGCAGCAGGCTCCCTGGGCGCCGGCGCGGGCTCCTGCGGCGCGGCCACAGGTTCCCGGACCGCAGCGGGCTCCGCTTCCTTCACGGGGCTCCTGCGCTCCTCCGCCACTTCCTCGCTGACGGCAGGCTTTTCCTGCGGCGCGGGGGTCTCCTCCTTCACCACATTGTCCATCACGAAGCCGCTCTCGGAAGTGTAGGCCTTCGAGTGAGAATTCAGCGCGCGCAGCTTTTCCTCCATGCGCGCCTGCTTCTCCTGCTCCTCGCGGGCGCGGATAAAGCTGTTTTCCACGTTGCGCAGCCGCTTCATCAGCGCGTCTGCGTCGTTGTGCAGGCGCACGGTGTCGCCAAGCACACGGGTGGCGTCGGCCGCCAGCTGCTTTGCGCTGTCGCGGAGGGAGCGCTTCTTGTTGGGGTTTTCCTTGTTGACCATATTGTTTTCCGGCATGTGAGTGGTGTTCCTCCTGAAAGGGGGTAGTGGTGGAGTAGGGGAATTTATTCCTCATTGGTGGGTTGAATGGGAATCATCTTCTGCATGCTGTCGGCAAAGCCGGCGTCTGTCACCGCCATGGCCTTGCCCGGCTTCCCGGTCGCCTTCCACAGCTGGCCCGGGGGCAGCACCGCAAGCGGCACACCGGCTGCGCGGCAGGCGAAGGTGTACTTTTCCGCCGTGGCCTTTGAGGCCTCGCTGTCCAGCAGCAGCAGGCGGCATTCGCCGCCTCTGACCGCCTTGAGGCAGCCGTCTTCGCCGAACACCGCGCGGCGTGCCCGCACACACAGCCCCATCAGGCCGCTGAGGCGTTCCAGGTCTGTCATGTGTCAGCCTCCTCCGGCGGGGCAGGCGGCAGCTCTGCCAGCATCTGCTGCAGGGAAAGCGCTACCTCTTCGCCAAGAGCGACCTGCAGCTGTCTCTCCAGCTGCCGCTGGCGTATGGCGCGGGTGAGGCACTCCTTGCTGCGGCACACATAAGCGCCGCGGCCGGGCTTCTTGCCGGTGTCGTCCAGGCTGACCTCTCCTTCCGGAGAGCGCACCACACGGATCAGCTCCCGCTTGGGCTTCATCTCGCGGCAGCCCACGCACATGCGCAGGGGCGTCTTTTTCTGTTTCATATCCTGTCCTTACAGCGTGTCGTCGTCTCCGCCCAGCAGCGCGTCGGGGTCATACTCCATGGGCGTCATGAAGCCGGTCGTGGTGATGTCGGCCTCCATGTCGTCCATCTGCGCGGCCTGGCTCTGGCTCTTGATGTCAATCTTCCAGCCGGTCAGGCGGGCGGCGAGGCGCGCATTCTGTCCTTCCTTGCCAATGGCCAGGGACAGCTGGCTGTCCGGCACCACCACGCGGCATATCTTTTCGCCCTCGGTGGTGAAAACAGACAGCACATGCGCGGGATTCAGTGCGTTGGCCACGAATTCCACCGGGTCGTCGCTCCACTTGATGATGTCGATCTTCTCGTCGTTCAGCTCTTTCACCACGCGGTCCACGCGGCCGCCGTGCAGGCCCACGCAGGCTCCGACCGGGTCGATCATCGGGTCGGAGGAGTATACCGCCATTTTGGTGCGGCTGCCCGCCTCGCGGGAAATGCTCTTGATGGTCACGATACCGGCGGCAATCTCCGGCACCTCCATCTCAAACAGGCGCTTGACCAGGTTGGGGTGAATGCGGCTGACCCGCACCTGCGGCGCATGCGCGGATACCGCGCCGTGCTGCACCTCCAGCACATAGACCTTGATGTGGTCGCCCTCGTGCAGCGTTTCACCGGGGATCAGCTGGTCGTTTTCCAGTATGCCCTCGGTATTGCCCAGCTCCACAAACACCGCGCGCTCGGTGATGCGCTGCACCACGGCGGTGAGGATCTCGTCCTTCTTGTCCACGTATTCCTCGTAGACACCCTGGCGTTCCGCCTCGCGGATCTTCTGCAGTATCACCTGCTTGGCGCTCTGGGCGGCTACCCGCAGGAAGCCGGAGGGCGTCACATCCTTGTCCACCAGGTCGTCGATTTCCGCTGTGGGGCGGATGATGCGCGCCTCCTCCAGCGAGATCTGGCTGGCGGGGCTTTCCACATTTTCCGCCACGATCATGCGGGTGTAGATGCGCATGGAGCCGTCCGTGCGGTCCACACGGGCCACAATGTTGTTCGGCTCCACCGAGCCGCGGGGCAGGTTCTTCTTGTAAGCCGATTTCAGCGCCTCTTCGATGGTGCTGAACAGCATTTCCTCGCTCAGGCCCTTTTCCTTGGCCAGCAGGCGCACCGCCTCAATCAGTTCAGATTTGGATTGTTTCATGATGCCTCCAGGGTATGTCATTGATCTGTAGTCGATCAGAATCAGCTTTCTTCTTCCGCCAGCTCATCGCCGGGCTTCAGGCCCAGCTGCGCCTCGTCCTCGTCCACGTCGAGTATCTCGTCATAGTCCAGCTCCGGCCGCACGGTGGCGCAGGCCTTCCGGGCAAAGGTGACCTCACGCCCATCCGCCAGGGTCAGCGTCAGGTTTTCCGCGTCAAAGGCGGTCAGCACGCCGCTCCAGTCCTTCTGTCCTTCCGCCGCCTTGAACAGCTTCACCGCCACGGGGGTGTCCAGCGCGCGCTCAAAATCCCTGTCGCGCTTCAGCGGCCTGTCCACCCCGGGGGAGGAGACCTCCAAAAAGTCGTAGTCGTAATCCTCTACCAGGGGCTGTATGGCGCGGTGGAACTTCTCGCAGCCGTCCAGGTCCATGCCGTCCGGCTTGTCAATATAGATGCGCAGGTATTTGCCGGTGTTCTCCCTGTCCAGGCACACATCCACCAGCTCAAAGCCGAGCTGGTCTGCCACCTTCTGCGCGCGGGGAGTCACCTGCCGGGTCAGCTCTGCCTTGGCCACAGCGGTCCCATCCTTTCTGGTGCAGAACAAAGAAAAAGAGCGACCCACGACCAAGCAGGCAGCAGGTTAAGCCGTCCTTTGCCGCGCCAATGCGCGGCGCGGCGCTGATTCACGCCGCGGACTGCCGCCCCCGATGCCCCTGGTCATGCTCACTCGTTAACGCAAAGCCCTTCTTTCTGTTCTGCAGCCTGCGGAAGTACTGTTTTTCACCGTATGAAGGCCTCAGGCCCGCATACAGCGGCAGTATAACATACTTTTTATGGAATGGCAAGTGGAAAGTTTAAGGCGCTGCGGGAGGGGGCAGAGGTGCCCTCACTCCCCGCAGGTCACCTCCGCCTCGGCGGTCAGCGTGCCGTCGGTCACACGCACGCGCACTTTGCCGGGCTTTCCCGCCCGGACCACCGTCTGCGCCTCGCCGAAATAGGTGGGCGCCGTGGGCTGGGCATAGTTGCCCTCAAACCAGGTGCAGCCGTTGGCGGTGCCCATCACCTCGCCGTTCTCCGCGGAAACGGTCACCCTGCGGCGCTCCAGCGGCTTCACCGTGCCCGCCTCATCCGTGTACCGGATGCGCAGGAAGACCATTTCGCCCGCATGGCATCGGTCTGTCTCCGCCTCCAGGCGCAGCTGTGTCTTTTCACCGGCGGAGCGCAGGCTATCCGCCCCGGTCACACGGCCCTGGGTGTCCAGCGCCTCCGCCTTCAGCTCACCCGGCGCCCAGGGCAGGGTAAACACCGCCCTGCAGTTTTTCGGCATGCGCTTCACCGCCACCTCGCGGCCGTTCAGGCTCAGCCGCACCCTGGGCGCGGTGGAATAGACCTCCACCTTTGCAGGCTTTCCCTCGCAGCCCGGGAAGCTCCAGCTCCTGATCGCGCGCGTCAGCTGCCAGCCCGTCAGCACGGGCAGCTCTGTCTCGCTCGGCGGAATCACGGCCAGCCGCGGGCCCTTTTCCAGGTCGAACACCACGCGGGTGTAGTCCGCCTCGGGGGTCAGCTTGCCGGTCACATCAATGCGGCAGGTGCCGCCGCGGATGCGGTCGCTGGGGTTATCTGTGCGGTAGCTGCCGTACTCCGGGCTGTCGCCGCCGCATTCGCCGATGTAGTCCCAGCCCGCCCACACAAAGTCGCCGATGAGCTGCCTGTTCACCTTCGCCTCATGCCAGAAGGCGCGTGCGTCGCCAATCAGCGTTTCCGAGCCGAGGATCAGCCGGTCCGGGTACTTCCGGCTGTCCTTGCGGTACCGCCAGTTTCCATAGTTGTATCCCGCCACATCCATCACGGAGAAGACCTCGCGTGTCTTCCAGTCGCACGGGGGCAGCCACGCGCCGAACTTCATGAAATCCGTGCCCAGCTTCGCCGCCATGTTGTTGAAAAACTCCGACCCGACGGATTTTTTCTTCACCGGCCTGCTTTCCTGCGCCTTCTGCGACTGCTTCTGCGCGGCCTCCGCCTGCTTCTGCGCCTTCTCGTCGCTGTACACACCCAGCCCGATACTGCTGAGGAAGTTGAAGAAGATGTTGATGCCGCAGGTCACCGGGCGGGTGGGGTCCAGGCGGTGCAGCTCTTCGGTAAACTCCCGCTGCAGCTGTATGCCCCTCGCCTGCGCGCTCTCCGCCACCTCATTGCCGGTGGAGTACATGATGACGCAGGGATGGCTGTAGTCCTTCCGAACCAGGCTCTCCAGGTCCCTGTGCCACCATTCCATCACATGGGAGGCATAATCATGCTCGGTTTTGTGCATGTACCAGCAGTCCACATATTCGTCCATCATCAGCATGCCCAGGCGGTCGCAGGCCTCCAGCAGCCAGCGTGAGGCCGGGTTGTGGGCCGAGCGCACCGCGTTATAGCCCGCCTGCTGCAAAAGCCGTATCCTGCGCTCCTCCGCCTCCGGATAGGTGCACGCGCCCAGCAGCCCGTGGTCATGGTGGATGCACGCGCCGCGCAGCACCGTGCGCTCCCCGTTGAGCGTCAGACCGTCCCTCGCGTCCCATTTGAGCAAGCGCACGCCGAACACGCACTCGGCGCTGTCACCGCCCAGGTCGGCGCGCAGCGTATACAGCTGCGGGTGCTCCGGGCTCCACAGGAGCGCGCCGGGCAGGGTCAGCTCCGCGGCGGCCCGGCCGTCCTGCAGCGCGGCCTCGCACCGGCCGAGCGCCTTCTCGCCATCCAGCACGGTGAAGGTCACCTCGCCGCTGCCCTGCGCCTCACATTCCACACGCACGCGCGGCGGCGCAATACCCAGCGTGGTCACGCGCAGGCCGTCCATTTCAATGTGCTGCCGTGGGCCACACCACAGCCACACCGGCCGGTACAGCCCTGTGCCGGAATACCAGCGGGAATTGGGCTGGTCGGCATTGCGGGCAATGACCGTGATCTCGTTTTCGCCCTCCTGGCGCACAAGCCCGTCCAGGCTGATGCTGAAATCCGTATAGCCATAGGGCGGCGCGTTGATTTTCGTCCCGTTCAGCACGATTTCGGAGTCGTGATACACGCCCTCAAACTGCAGCTCCAGGTGCAGGCCGGCGGTTTCCTCCGGCAGCGTGAACACCTTGCGGTACTCATAGTCCAGCGCCTCAAACCAGCCGATGTTGCCCTCGCCCAGGCTCTGCGGGGTGCGGCGCTCGGTGCGCATGGCGTCATGCGGCAGGGTCACGGGCACCGCTTCCGCCGCCCGTCCCACCGGGGCGCAGGTCCAGCCGGTGTTGAAATCAATTCTCTTCATCTTGTTGCACCTCCAGGAATGCCCGCAGGTCACGGATGATCATGCGGGTGCGTATCTGCGCCCCCTCTGTGCTGGGGTGGCTGTCAATGAGGTAGAAATACCGCCGGGGCATCAGGTAGTCCTCCAGCCTCGAAATCACCGGCACCTCAATTTCCCGCTCCAGCAGCGCCTCCAGCTCGCGCCTGTTTTCCGGCGTGCTCGCCTCCGTGAGGGAGGCGCTGTTGCGCGGTGTGTAGCTGAAGCAGACGGTCAGGCCCTTTTCGCTGAAGGGCCGCAGCGCCGCGTTCAGGCTGTCGGTAACCTCATGGGGAAAGTTGGCCGCGGTGTAATCCGCAATGTTGTGTCTCAGCCGCCCCTCGCCCTCGCTGTTCGGCCGGGGAAGGATGAAGTCGCCATACCGGTTGTAGGTGGAGAAGGGGTAATAGTTGCCGTCGTCGTCGTAATTGGCGGGGCTCACCTCATAGCTGCCCCGCGGCATGCGCGAGCGGGTGGACAGGTACTCGCCCAGGCTGTCGAACACACCGGTGAAATCACGCAGCGGCAGCGCCAAGGCCATGTCATAGCAGCCCTCCATCATTGGCCAGAAGGAGGCGTCCATACGGTTTGTCACGCAGAACTGCTCCTGCACCGCGTCAAACTCCGGGGCATACAGCAGCACATCCCCGGGCTGCACAAGCGGCAGCAGCAGCTTCAGCTGCGGCAGCGTATTGGTAAAGGCGTAAACGCCCATGTTCACCGGCTGCAGGTCAGGAAAGGCCTGGGCCAGCATGGCGGAATCATAGCCGTACCGGCCGGAGGAGCCGGAGGCCAGCACCAGCTTTCGCTGCCCCTGCAGGCTCAGCAGCCTGTCATACTTGTCCGGATAGGTGTCAAACCAGGTGCCGCTGTAGGCCGGGGCAGTCGCCGCGTTGATGCGCAGGCTCTCCGGTCCGGCACACCCGTCAAAGCACGCGTCGGAAACAGTCAGCAGGCTGTCGTACAGCAGCAGCTCACCGATTTCGCAGCGCAGGAAGGCTCCGTCCTCCACCCGGCGGAGTGACGGCGGGAGCGCCAGCAGGGAGAAGGCTTTTCCCTCAAACGCGCCAGGGAGGATGCCGCGCACCGGCAGCCCCCGGAAGGTGTCGGGCACCGCGCAAACCTCCGCCTGCCCAAGGTAGCTGGCCACACTGGCAGAGCCTTCTTCCACACGCCACTCAAAATCTGCCTCCGGCGCGAAGGGCAGCCACTGGGCGTACAGCTCGCCGCCAAGGGAGGTGTCCATGCGGCTGCCAAGGCCTACCGGGGTGCCGGTTCCGTCCGCCCGGGTGTTCCACCCGGTCAGCAGCCAGCCCTCCCGCTCAAACCACACCGTGCCCTGCAGGGTGTTCACGCGCAGGTGCGCATAGGTGATTTCACGGCTCAGCGTATCGCCGTCCCCCGTGCGCAGTGTACCGCCGTTGCCGTGATAGGTCAGGCGGGTCACGCTGTGCGGCGCGCCGGACGCGGGGTCAGTCACAGGGGCGGCGGAGGGTTCAGCCGGCGGCTCGGCTGAAGGTCCGGCTGAAAGCCCGGCGGCGGTCTCCGCCGCCGCGGCGCTGTGCTCATCCGGCCGCAGGCGGGCGGCGTATCTCGCCCAGAAGTAGTTGCTGCAGTAGCTGCCATAGCTTGCGGCAGGCACATACACCAGCGCCCCGGTGCCCTCCAGCAGCCCGCTGCCAACGGTACACTCACCGGGGTCCTCCTGCTCAAGGTTCACCCGGCGCAGCGCGGGGCAGCGCGCAAAGGCGCCGTCCGGAATGACACGGCAGCCCTGCTGCAGCGTCAGCTCGGTCAGGTTGGCGGCGCCCTCAAGGCAGTCCGCGGTGAAGGTGACCACCGCCTGCCCCTCATGCGATGAGGGAAGCGTGAGCGCCCCGCGCGCCTTTCCGGCATCGGTCAGGCCGCTGGCCGCCCATCCGCCGCCTGTCCAGGTGTACAGGAAGCAGTCCTCATCCTCGTTGTTTCCCTGCGTGCCCTGTGCGGCGATGAGGGCCGGCATATCCGGCAGCGGGGGCAGCGGCGCGGTTTCCACACCCAGCGTCTCACCCAGCTCCCGCGCCAGCTGCACAGTGTATACCGTCATCCCGGCGCTGTTCAAATGAAAATTGGTGTCATAGAACCAGCCGGGCTCCATCAGCGCCTGCGACACCCGGCCCAGCAGCGGGCAGTCCAGCGCCTGTGCCAGGCGGACCTCAAAGGCGTCCGCCCCGGCCCGCTCCTCCTCCGGCATGGCCGCGGCGTTCATCGGGCACAGGCGGAAGAAGACCCGTATGTTTCTCTCCCGGCACGCGCTGACGAAACGGTTGGTCACCCCCAGGAATGCCTCAGTGGGCAGGGACAGGTCAAAGGAGAGCGGCTGATTGACGTCCCAGCCCCCGGGCATCACGTTCCCCTCGCGGCCCTCCCGGCGCATGTCGCCCTTTTCATTGAAGGCCGCCCTGGCATACAAGCCCTCACCGCCCGGCGCGTTCCCTTCCAGAAAAAAGCGCGCCTTCCGCGCAGCAAAGCGGGGCAGGGCAGCCGCCACGGCGGGCCAGCGGGAGGGGTTCAGCCGCAAAAGCAGCGAGGGCATCGTCTCCGCCGCCTGGCACATCGCTTGCGCGTCAAACCAGTCAGAGAGCGTCTGGCTGCTCATTTCCGGAGAAAAGACCACCACATCGCCTTCCCGCAGCGAGGGAAGGGCCAGCTCCAGCATCACCGCGGTGCCAAGCCCCGCGTACAGGCCGTCGTTCACCGCGGTATAGCCGGGCAAAAGGGCCTCCAGCTGCCCGCTGTCCACATCAAAGGCGGTGCCGCTGCCGCCGATCAGCACAATGCGCGGCGATGGGGCGCTGCGAAGCAGCGCGGCTTTGTCTGTCAGCGCCGCCAGATAGGTCCCGCTGTACTGCGGCGGCAGGCACAGCGCCGCGGCCAGCAGAAGGCAGGGCAGCAGCGCCAGCGCCAGAAAACCACGCCGTTTCATTGTGCCCCGCCTCCCTTTTCAGAACTGGAAATAGATAAACGCGCCGCCCACATTGCCCGCCGAGCGCGCGAGCCAGCCCAGCGCGCACGCGGCGGCCAGAAACAGCGCCGCGGCCGCGCCGCAGCGCTTGCCCTCCGAAAGCCGGTGCAGCAGCGGCAGCTGGCACAGCCCCAGCGCCAGGCAGGCCGCCTGCGTCAGGCTCAGCCCTGTCTGCTGCCAGCCCGCCCCCATATGCCAGGGTGAAAGCAGGCAGCGCAGCAGCTGCCCCGCCTGCGCGACGCTCTCCGCGCGGAACCACAGCCAGGAGATGAGCACCGCCAGCGCGGTCAGCAGCCACTGCAGCGCCCTGCGCATGCCGCCTGTCTCCACCTCGCGCCGGTGCAGCAGCACCTCTGCCGAGCACAGCAGGCCGTGCCACAGGCCCCACAGCACATACGTCCAGTCCGCGCCGTGCCACAGCCCGCTGAGCAGGAAAACCGCCAGTATCGCCAGCAGCTGCCGCGCCAGGCCCCTCCGGCTGCCGCCCAGGGGAATGTATACATAGTCGGTAAACCACCGGCTGAGTGAAATGTGCCATCTGCGCCAGAAGGCGCGCACTGTCTGGGCCAGATACGGGCGGTCAAAGTTCCTCCGCAGGCGCACTCCCAGCAGCCTCGCGCTGCCCTGGGCGATTTCGGAATAGCCCGCAAAGTCGCAGTAGATCTGCATTGAAAACAACACCACCGCCAGCGCCACCGCGCTCCCGTCCGGGGCGGCGAGGGCAAAGACCCTGTCCACCGCCGTGGCCGCCATGTCGGCAATCACCAGCTTGCGGAAATAGCCGCTCAGCAGCAGGCGCAGCCCCGCGTCGACATCCTCCCGGTCTGCGTCTTTTGCCGATAGCAGCTGCGGCAGCAGGTCCTCCGCCCGCTCGATCGGCCCCGCCACCAGCTGCGGGAAAAAGCACACAAACAGGGCGTAGTGCCCCGGGTTCCGCACGGCGCGCAGCCTTCCGCGGCTGACATCCGCCACATAGGCCATGGCCTGAAATGTGTAAAACGAGCAGCCCACCGGCAGCAGGATGTTCAGCCGCTTCCACTGCCCGCCCGTGAGGAAGGCAAAGGTTTCCCCGAGAAAATTGAAATACTTGAACCACACCAGCAGCCCCACGCAGCCGAGCACGGCAGCCAGCAGCCACAGGCGGCGGGCAAGGGCGCTGCGGCTGCGCTCCACGCGCAGGGCGCACACCCAGGTCAGCGCCACCACGCCGAGAATGACCAGCGTCAGCGCGGGCGACCAGCAGGCGTAGAAAACCAGGCTGCAGCCCAGCAGCAGCGCCCAGCGCCAGTTCTGCGGGCAGCGGCGGTGAACAAGAACAGTCAGTAAAAGAAAAACAAGGTAGACCGGCGTATCAAAGCTCACTGCGGCGCTCCTTTCGTGGCACGCGGGCGCAGGTGAGCGCCAGCAGGGCGCACAGCAGCAGCAGCTCCCACGGCCAGTCCAGCATCAGCGCGCCGCAGGCGGCGGCCGCAAAGCACCCGCCCGCCGACAGCGCCAGCCGGCCGCTTCCCCGCCGCGCCGACAGCGCCGACAGCGCAAGCGACGCCCCAACCAGGGCCCAGGTTACCCAGGGCAGCCAGTATGCCATGCTACGCCTCCACAGAAAAGCAACAAGCGGGCGGCCAGTTTTTACGCCGGCCGCCCGCCTCAGTTCAGGATATTACTGCTCCTTGCCGCGCAGGGAGAAGAAGGCCGCCACGACCGCAACCAGGGTCGCCACGCCCAGCAGCGCCATGCTCCAGATGGCGGTCTGCGCGGAGCCCAGGTTCGCCGCGGTCTGCACCTCGCGGGCCACGTCGGCATTGGAGAAATAGATGTAGCCCAGGCCGTCGATACGGCCGGCGATCAGGTTCATCAGGGCGAAGGCCAGCAGGGCGGGCGCACCGATGCGCAGCACGCCGCTGATCAGCTCAATCACCTTGCCCTTGGAAACCACGTTCAGCACAAGCGCCACCACCAGGCAGGCCACGCCGCCCCACACAAACAGGGGGAAGTTGCTCACGACGGCATCCTTGTAGTAGCCTTCGCCGCCGACATTGCTGGAATAGGAGATGAACGCGACGATGGCCAGCACGGCTGCTAAGCAGGTGAGGCACGCGCCAACAGACAGCTTCTTCATCTTCAAGCACGCTCCTTTTTCTTGTTCATGGCCGTGGTGGCAATCCAGGCCACACCAGCCAGGCAGGTCAGCACCAGGCTGCAGGTCTTCACAATGCTGATGGCATTGTCCCACCAGGTGGCAACGCGCTCGGTGGTCACGTTCAGCACCGCGCTGCGGGCGAAGGTGTACAGCTGATACTTCAGGTTCTCGCGGGCCTTTTCCACCAGGGTGGAGTCGTTCTTCACGGTGTCCACGGAGATGTGCGCCCAGGTCTTGTCCACGCCGTTTTCGCCCTGGTTGATGTGGCTGTCGTTCTGCGCGAAGTCAGCCACCTGGGTGATGCCGGCCATGACCATGCTCTCGGCGTTGAAGTAGTACTTGTTGTTCATCATGTCGGTGGAGATCAGGCCGGTGTAGCCCCATTCCTTGCGCACGATGTCGTTGATCATGGTCGGGTGCTGCGCCGCGTTGGTCGCGCCAATGCGGTTGAAGGCGATCATCACGGCCATGCCGTCCGCGTCGTCCAGGCCGCCCTGGAAGCCGCGCAGGTCGGTTTCACGGAACTTCTGCTCGGTCATGTAGGCGCTCACGCCGCCGCGGTTGTGCTCCTGGTCGTTGAAGCCCATGTGCTTCGGGCCGTTCATGATGCCCTTCTCCACACAGCCCTTCAGGATGCCGTAGCCGATGCGGTTGGTCAGCATGGGATCCTCGGAGATGTACTCATAGTTGCGGCCGTTGTAGGGGGTGCGGCGCTGGGTCAGGCCGGTGCCCCACAGGTCGTAGCGCTGCAGCCACAGGCCGCTGTTGCCCTCGACCAGGCCCCATTCGTAGGCCAGCTGGGGGTTGAAGGAGGAGCCGATGAGCGTCTGGGAGTGGATGTTGAACTTGTACCGCGCGCCGGTGGCCTCGTCGGTGTAGGCGGAGGTGAAGCCGCTCACGCCCTCGTTCTGGTACACGATGGGGTTCTCAATCACGCTCAGGGTATCGGAGGTGGAGCCGCCGTGGATGACCGCGCCGACCGCCTCGTCAATGCTGATCTCATGCACCAGGTCTTCCCAGTAGCTGTCGTTCACGTCCGCCAGCTGCTCATCCTGGATGCTCTGCGCGTTGAAGCGCAGGCCCTTGTCCACGCCCTCGGCGGCGGGGCTGTCATTCTTGATGGTGTAGGTCTGGCCGCGCAGCTCGGCAATCCACTCGTCCTTGCGGGGGCTGTCGCCGATCTTGATCTCGACCTCATTGTAGTTGACCGGATAAGTGCCTTCCCAGTCCTGGCGGCTCAGGTAGGTCACGGTATCGGTGCCGGTCCAGTAGTTCAGGTCCGCGTCGTCCGCCACGTTGGTGATGGCGGTGCCGTTGGCGGTCGCGAAGGTGGTGTTGTCCAGCGCGGCCAGGTTCCACACCTGCACGGTGCCGGTCGCCTCGGCGTCCATGCCGTCGGCCACGGTCTTGCCCTGGTGGGCCAGGAAGTTGTTCACAGCCGCGTGGGAGCCCGCAGCGGCGGTGAAGAGATAGTCGCCGTCGTCCAGGATGTAGGTCTTGGCCTGCTTGTAGTCATAGCTGGCCAGGTACTTGGTGGGCACGGTAATGGTCACATCGGCAGTGCCGCCGGCAGGCACATTGGTCTTGCCGCTGCTGAGGAACATCACGGCGCTCTTTTCCACCAGGTTGGCGCGGTCGTAGTCGGTGTAGGGCTGCTGCACATACAGCTGCGCCAGGAAATAGCCGTCCTTGTCGGAGTTGTTCTTGATCTCGACCACGGCGGTGATGTCGCCGTTATCGCTGTTGTCCACATTCAGGCTCTTGATGGTCTGGGTGTAATCCTGATAGCTCAGGCCATGGCCGAAGGGATACAGCACCTCGGCGTTGTAGTCCCAAATCTCACTCTGGGTCGCGCCGGCAGCGGAGGCCGCCTTGTAGTCGGGGTTCATGATGGCGTCGTAATAGCGGGTCTCAAAGTACTTGTAGCCCACATAGATGCCCTCGGCCTCCACGATGTAGTGGCCGCCGTTGTAGGTAGTGGCGCCGCCGAAGGAGGAAGCCTTCGTGTTGCCGATGGTCTCGCCCGGGAAGCGGGGGTCGTCGCCCTCAGTGCTCACGATCTCATAGTCGGCGTAGTAATCGCCGCCGAAGTTGACCACAGCGGGGTTCGCGGCGTTGTCCGCCACATAGGTGTCCGGCAGGGCGCCGGTGGCGTTCACTTCGCCGGTCAGCACATTGGCGGCGCCGGTCAGCTGGTAGTCGTTGATGACGCCGATGTAGGCGATGCCGTCCACCTCGTGCGCGCCGCCCTTGGCGATGTCCTTGAGCACCATGGTGTTGCCGCTGTTGATCAGCACAATCACCTTGTCGCAGGTTTCCTTCGCCACGTCCACAACGCTCAGCTCGTCATCGGACAGGGCCAGGGGGTCCTTGCCGGTGGCTTCGCCCGCGTAGTTCAGCGCGGAGCCGGGAGCGTAGGTGTTGCCCTCGCCGGCGCCGCGGGCAAACACAACGATGCCCACAGAGCCTTCCTTCACGCTGCTCTTCCAGTCGGCAGGCGCGCCCTTTTCCTCAAACATGGAGGCGGGCACTTCCACCACCTGATACTGCGCCATGTCACCAGGGGCGGCGTCATAGATGTTGTCGTAGGCCACGGTTTCCTGCAGCTCACCGGTCCAGCGGTTGGGCACCATTTCGGTGTGCTTGTTCAGGATGCTGTTCATGTAGAAGTCCTTCACCGTCTGGTTGATCTTCAGACCGGCGTTTTCCAGGGCGGCGACAAGATCCACCGCATCCTCGTTGCCGGCCTTCAGGTCGCCGCTGGTGTAGGGATAGGGAGCATAGGCGGCCAGGCCGAACAGCACCAGCTCGTTATCCTTGTTCAGGGGCAGCGCGCCGTTGTCATTCTTCATAATGACGGTGCCTTCCTCGCCCTCGCGAATGGCGATGTCCTTCGCGGCGGCCTTCATGTCTTCGATGGTTGCGTAGTCCTTCTTGAAGCGGGCCGCGTTCTCGTCGTTGACGGTCACATAGCTGGTGGTGCCAAGCATGCCGTCAATCTGGTTGCGGTAGCTCTCGGTGATGTTGCCGCCGAGGGAGGCCACCACGTACAGGCAGGCCATCAGCGCGGCCAGGCCACGGAACAGCCCTGTCCATTTCTGGGATTTCATGCGTCCTGTCATCCTTTCTGGTAATGAATATCACGATAGCGGTTTGGCCGCTAAGCGCACAGTGGGGAATGGATAGAGGTTACGCCAGGTCGAAGGAGGTGAAGTCGAAGGTGCCGCCCTTGCCCTCCACGGAGAAGTACAGCGCCTCCTTTTCACCCAGGCCCGCGGGCATTTCGCCGCTGAAGGCTTTGGGCTGCAGCGCGGTT
This sequence comes from uncultured Clostridia bacterium, assembly GCA_946407745.1. Classification (GTDB taxonomy): domain Bacteria; phylum Bacillota; class Clostridia; order Christensenellales; family Aristaeellaceae; genus RUG11272. The sequence continues at coordinate 27,565 of CAMJPQ010000007.1, read as the reverse complement.
TCCACCGGGATGCGGAGGATGGGCTCTCCGTGCTCCTGTGTTCGTACCGTCACCGCGCAGCCGTTGCCGTAGCCCTGCAGGTGCACCGTCAGCTTGCGGGTCTCGTGCAGGTCAAAGTACTTGAAGCCCACCGTGCAGCCCGTGCAGAAGTTGGAGATGTACTGGTCCTCGCCCTCCTCGCGGTCACCGCCGCGCTGTGTCAGGAAGGGATCGGCACCCTTGGGGTGCTTGATCATGGAGAGGAAGCGCGTGCCGTTGCGGCCGTACACGTTGCAGGCGATATAGGCCGGGTAGCTTCCCCTGCCGCTCAGCGGACCGCCGTTGAGCCCGCAGGAGGTCATCTCCGCCTGGCGGAAGGCGCCGTTCTCGAAGCAGATCTCTTCGGCGCACGCCTGGCGCGAGGACTGCTTGCGGTTGGAATGCCGGTGATAGAAGATATAGTATTTCCCGCCGATTTCGATCAGGCTGCCGTGGGTGTTGCCGGTGCAGTTGCGGGCGTGGTTCACATCCTCAACACCCGGGAGGCCGATGTCGCCGCAGGAGACGAGGATGCCGCCGTACTCAAAGCCGCCGTCCGGCCTGTCGCTGACCGCCCAGCACAGGTTGTGGCTGTTCAGCGAACTGTAAATGAAGTAATACTTCCCGCCGAATTTGCGCATGGAGCTGGCTTCGCCGAAGGGCTGGGACTCATAGGGCGTGCCCTTGGCCTCCTCGCCCGTCAGCACGCCGATGTAGCGCAGCTCGTCACCGGAGATGACGGTCAGCATGTCTGCGGGGTCCAGCTCGAAGTACATGGGGCCTTTCTTGGTGGGCGCGGAGCCGTCCAGCAGGATGGGGTTGCCTCCGAAGGCAAAGCCGGTGTAAAGGTACAGCCGGCCGTCCTCATCCATCAGGCAGCCCGGGTCAAACTGGAAGGGCTCGTTGCGCTTGCCGATGGGGGTGCCGTCCTGGTACTTCACGTAGCCGTAAAACTCATACTTGCCGGCGGGCTCATTGCACACCGCCACGGAAATCATTTTGGTGCCGCCCATGAAGTAATAAAGGTAGTAGCGGCCATCCGGGCCGACCACCATGTCCGGCGCGGCCAGGCCGTTGGTCAGGCGGATCTTCGGCGCGGCGGGGTCCTGCTCCCGCTTGTAGATGCAGCCGTGATAGGTCCAGTTGCCCAGGTCGTCCACCGGCGCGGACCAGCACACATAGTCACCCAGGCAGAAGTTCAGTCCGTTGAACAGGTCGTGTGAGCCGTATACATACACGCGCCCGTCAACAATGTGCGGCTCCCCGTCGGGCACATACTCCCAGCTGGGCAGGTACGGGTTGTAAGCCTGTCTGGTTTTCACAGCGATCCTCCCTCTTCCTCTTCGCGGTGTTTCTCAAGCAGCGTAAGCACGTATACCGGCGTGCAGCTCCAGGCGTGGCAATAGCTGTTCACAATCCGCCCGCCGTAGGGCGAGCCGGCCGGGTCAGCGGGGTTCCAGCATTCCCAGAAGGTGTCGGCGCCATTTTCGATCATGCTGCCCCAGTACGCACGTAGGTGGTCCTCCGCCTCCTGCCACTGCCCGGCGCGCATCAGCGCCATCAGGTAGTAGTGGTGCATGTAGGGCGTCTGCATTTCCGGCGCGCCGGGCGTCTCCAGCGCCTTTTTCATCGCCTGCCCCGCGCGCCCCTGCGGCATGGCGTCTGCCAAGGTCAGCCACACCTGGCTGTGGATGGCTGCCTGCCCGCCGATGAGGAAGCAGCCCGCCTCCTCAGACCACCAGGCCCTCCGTGCCGCGCCGCGCAGGCGTTCGGCAAGGGCTGTATAGCGTTTGCTCCGCTCCCCGTCCTGCGCCTGCAGGCACAGCTCGGCGCAGGCCTCGCACGCGCAGATCAGCACCCCCTGCAGGGCGGCGGCGCGGTTCAGTCCGTCGCTCCAGTCAATGAACGACGACTGGGCGCTCTCCGCCGTTACCAGGCCGTCCCCATCCAGGCCGTCGGCTATCAGGTCCACCTGCTCCAGCGCGGGGGCCAGCAGCTCGCGCAGCGTCTCGGCGTCGCCGGTCTGCTTCACATAGTCCCGCAGGGCGATGGGGAACATCAGCGCGTAGTCCGCCAGGAAGGTGTCGTCCACCTCCACCTGCGGCTCGGTAAACACGTTCGCGCCCATCCTGCCGTCCGGGAAGCGGCTGCCCGCGAACAGGTACAGGCAGCGCCGTATCAGCTTCATGCTTTTGAAGGAGGTATAGTGGGCCAGCGCCTGCAGGGCCAGGTCGCCCAGCCACAGCCTGCGGTCGCGCTTCGGGCCGTCCTCCAGCACCAGCTGGGTGCAGTCCGCCAGCGTGTTCAGGCTCGCCTCCGCGATGCGCTGCAGCATCGGGTCTTTGTACGTGTGTTTTTCAAGTGCGTTCCAGTCGGCCGAGCTCTCCGCCACCGCAGCGGCCCTTTTGACCAGCAGCTGGTATTTGGGCGAGGTGTCCAGCACTGTCAGCCGTACATAGCGGAAGGCGTAGCGCCTCTCAAGGGGCAGCTGCGCCGGCAGCTGATCCACATGCACGCGCTCGCGCTGAATCCAGCTGCAGGACAGCCAGCCGTTGTAGTCCTCCGGGTTCTCCTCCAGCTCGCCGGTCACCTCCGCCAGGTCGAGCTGCAGGAAGGCCGGCGCGTCCTGATGCGAGCCGGCGCAGTCAAGGGTGAGGGTCAGCCGGCCCACCAGGTGGCGGCCGTAGTCCAGCAGCAGCACATCGCCCTTGCTGAGCGGCGTGTGCTCCATCTCCTCCGGCGGCAGCGCTTCCCCGTTCAGGCTGCAGGCCTGTGGGGCGGGATAAGGTGTGTATATCAGCTCCGGCTTCAGCGCCTCCGCCCTGGCCAGCAGCACAGCGTCGTCTTTGGGGTGAAAGTCCGGAATGATCGAGATAAGCCGCATCGCTTTCCTTCTTTCAGGCGGAGTGGCCACCGCGTAACATATTATTGTTACATACATTATAACCGGAAATCACCATATAGCAATGTCTGTTTATGACATATTTGATTGATAGAATTTGACATTCCCGCAAAACGCCGGTTTTTTTCGGCGCAAAGGAGGCCAGATTTTCGGCCTCTCCCGCATAATCCGGCATAAGGATTGACAGAAACACACTTTCCGGATACACTCAATCGCAGTATCCATGTCACAGGGAGATGAGCGCAATGCAGGCAGACGAGACGCTGCGGATGCTGCGGCAGCTGAACGACAGTGAAATCTTTTACCGGAATTACCGGCTGGCCAAGTCCTCGCCGGATACGTTTCCCTCCTACCTGGACAGCCTGAAGCCGGAGGAGGTGCGCGGCAGGGCGCTGCTGATACCCGAATGGCCGGAGACCATCCGCCCGGAATACCTGGAGGAGTCCTTCTTCTCGCCGGACCGCCGCATCGGCCTGAATGTGGTGAAGCACAACTGCTACACGCCGCCCGTGCCCCATTACCACGATTTCTTCGAGATGTTCTACGTGCTGGAGGGGCAGTGCGTCCACGAGGTGGGCGGCTATCGCTCTGTGCTGCGCACCGGCGACCTGTGCCTGATCCAGCCGAAGGTGACCCACTCGCTGGATGTGAGCGACGAAAGCGTCATCATCGATGTGCTCATCCGCCGCACCACCTTCCGCCACTACTTTTACAACATACTGCAGGGCGACAACACGCTGGCCAACTTCTTCATGAGCACGCTGTACTCCACGCAGGGCATCAGCTACCTGATCTTCCACACCGGCGGCGACGACGAGCTGCCGCAGTCCTTCCTGCGGCTGTGCGGCGAGTTCCACGAGAAGCAGGAATACTACTCCGTGCTGGTCAACGCCATCGCCACCAGCATTTTTGTGCGGCTGCTGCGCAGCTATATGGACGCCTGCGAGCTGCCGGAGAACCAGCTGCGGGACACGCAGACCGCCATCCGCATCGCCCGCTACCTGCAGCTCTACGCCGCCTCCGCCACGCTGGGCGGGCTGGCCGCGGAGCTGCACTATACGCCGGAATACACCTCCCGGCTGATCAAGCGTGTGACCGGGCAGACCTTCATGCAGCTTTTGACCGCCATCCGCCTGGAAAACGCCGAGCAGCTGCTGCGCGACACGGCGCTGCCCCTGTCGGAGATCGCCGCGGCCGTGGGCTATGAGAGCAGCGAGCACTTTGTGCGCACCTTCCACGCGCACAAGGGCCTGACGCCCAGCGCCTACAGGCACAAGAAGCGGAATGCCGCCTTCAGCGGGGCCGGCGCGGCCGCTCAGCTGCGGAGATGAGGCGGCGCTGCCAAAAGCAGGATTCCCGCTGTGCGTGTCGAATAAATACAGGTCCCCGCACCGACGGGGGAATATCAATGTGCCATTTTCGGAGGCTATACTTGCAACAGATATTGAAGCTGACCCTGTCGGGGGAAACGCTGGATACTTATCTTTCACTCTTTGGCATGAACGACCAGAACATGGCGCTGGTGGAGCAGGAGTGCGAGGTGTCCGTGCAGCTGCGCGGGCAGGACCTGATGATCACCGGCGAATACGAAAACGCGGAGCTGGCCGCCACGGTCATCACCAAGCTGTGCGACCTGCTGCGCCATGGCGAGCCGATGGACAGGGCAAAAATCCGCTACGCAATCGCCCTGGCCAGGGAGGGCAATGCCGACCGCCTGGATGAAATGCTGCGCAGCGTGGTGGCCATTACCCACCGCGGAAAGCAGATCAAGTGCAAAACCCTGGGCCAGCAGGCCTATGTGCACGCCATCCGCAATCATCTGCTCACCTTCGGCGTGGGCCCTGCCGGCACAGGCAAAACCTACCTCGCCATGGCGCTGGCCGTGGCGGCGCTCAAGAGCAAAGAGGTGGAGCGCATCGTGCTCACCCGCCCCGCGGTGGAGGCGGGTGAAAAGCTGGGCTTTCTGCCCGGCGACCTGACGCAGAAGGTGGACCCCTACCTGCGCCCCCTGTACGACGCCCTGTACGACTTTATGGGTGTGGACAGCTACCAGAAGCTGCTGGAGCGCGGCACCGTGGAGGTGGCGCCGCTGGCCTACATGCGCGGCCGCACCCTGTCCGATTCCTTCATCATCCTCGATGAGGCGCAGAACACCACCTCCGAGCAGATGAAAATGTTCCTCACACGCATCGGCTTTGGCTCGCGCGTGGTCGTCACCGGCGACCTGACGCAGACCGACCTGCCCGTGGGCAAGCGCTCCGGCCTGGCGGAGGCGGTGGAGGTACTGAAGGATGTGCCGGACATCAGCATTATCCGCCTCACCGCGCGCGATGTGGTGCGCCACGAGCTGGTGCAGCAGATTGTGGAGGCCTACGCCCGCGCGGGGCAGGAGCAGCACACATGACGGGTGTGGCCCTGCTGGAGGGCGAGCGCCTGGACGACCTGCAGCTGTGCGGCATGAAAATACTGCAGAAGGAAAAGGGCTTCCGCTTCGGCATGGACGCGGTGCTGTTGGCGGATTTTGTCCGCGCGCACCGCGGGGACACGGTGGCCGATTTCGGCACCGGCACCGGTGTGCTGCCGCTGCTGCTGTACGGCCGCGGCAAGGGGCAGCGCTTTATCGCCCTTGAGCTGCAGGCGGATATGGCGGACATGGCCGGCCGCACCGTGCGCCTGAACCATCTGGAGGAGACGGTGCAGGTGCTGAGCGCGCCGGTGGAGGACGCGCCCTCGCTGCTCGGAAGGGCCAGCGTGGACACCGTGGTGTGCAATCCGCCTTACGGCTCGCCGGGCAGCACCCTGCGCAACCCTGATGAAACCAGGGCCCTGTCCCGCCACCAGGGCGAGGAGGGCCTGACGCCGTGGTACCGCGCCGCGTCCGCCATACTGAAGGACCATGGCCGCTTTGCCATGGTCTATCCCGCGCCGCGCATGCTGGAGGCAATGCGCCAGCTGGAGGATGCCGGGCTGACGCCCAAGCGCCTGCGGCTGGTCTATCCGCGGGTGAGCAAATCCCCGAATCTGGCCCTCATTGAGGCGGTGAAGGGCGGCAAGCCGCTGCTGCAGCCGGAGCCGCCGCTGATCGTTTTCGACGGGGAGGGCGCCTGGACCCCGGAGCTGCGGCGGATCTACGGGCTGGATCAGGCAGCAGTTACAGGATAACGCAGCCCTTTTCACCGCAGTGTTATCAAACAGGAGGTTTCCGCTATGCGTCTGCTGCTTTGCCTGCTGCTCCTCCTTGCGCTGGGAACAGCGCATGCTGAGCCCTTTGCCGATGAAATCCCCAGCGAATACTACAAGACCTGCGACCAGCCCGGAAAGGTCACCAGGGCCAAATACAGCTCTCGGGATTATTTGGCCGGTACCGGTGAAACCACCAAATGGGCGGTCGTCTACCTTCCGTATGGCTACGATACGGAAAAGCAGTATGACGTGCTTGTGCTGTGCCACGGCATCGGCGGCACTGAAGGCGAATGGGGCTTCGACACGCGGATCAGCCTGATCAAAAACACGATCGACAACCTGATTGCCCGGGGAGAAATCAAGCCGCTGATCATCGTCATGCCCAACGGCCGCTCCAGCGCCAACATGTATGACACCTCCATGGACAACGCCAGCGCTTTCTATGTTTTCGGACAGGAGCTGCGCAATGACCTGCTGCCCATGCTGGACGCCAACTACGCTACCTATGGGGCGGACCGGGATCACCGGGCAATGGCGGGCCTCTCCATGGGCGGCATGCAGACCATCAACATCGGCCTGTGCGAGTGCCAGGATCTGTTCAGCTGGTTCGGCGCTTTCTCCCCGGCGCCAACAGCCTATACCGCGGAGGAAATCGCTGAAAAGCTTCAGCCTGAACTGCCCGTGCATTACTTCTACACCATCTGCGGCACCGAGGACGGCCTTTACTTTGCCGGCGCCGCCGCGGCCAGGGAGATCAACCGGGTTACCGATTTCTTCACAGAGAACAACTGGCACTGGCAGGAGCGCAAGGGCGGTCACGATTTCGGCATCTGGAACCTTGGCCTGTATAATTTTGTGCGGATCTTCGCGAAGGCGGAATAAGCAGTGTTTTTGGGAAGAGGGTAGAGGGATGGCAATAGCCCTTGCCCCTCCCATTGCACCGTACATACCGGTCAGGTATACGGCGCTGCATCGTAACAAGGATTCAAGTATTTCTCATATTCAGCGGAGCTTCGACCGGTCCTGGTCGGTTCTCTTGCTTATTTGGCATGGAAAGCACTTTCTGGCTGAGCAGGAAATTGGCTGCGCTCATACCGCATCTGCGGTACAGGCCTAATCTGGACCCTGTGGATGCCCTTGTCCGTCATGTTACAGGAGGCATCTGCCAAAGGCCGCATTCTCCCTCATCCGCGTTCTCAGCCCTGTGCGCAAAACCCCCGCAGTGTCATCGCGGCACTGCGGGGGCTTTGTTTTTCAGGGTCATACCTGCACCGGACTTACTTGGCGATGCCCAGCGCGTCCAGGGTGGTCTGGCGGCCGCCGTAGAGGGCCATGGGCTCCACGTGCACACCGGCGATGGTCACCAGATCAGTGTTGTTCTCGGCATTGAAGTTGTCCTGATAGGGCTGGTGAGCGAAATAGTTCGCGAACACGTCGCCCTCATACACGAAGGTGTTGGGGGTCACATAGTCGGTCACGACACGCACGGTGAGGGTGATGCCCTTTTCGGCGAGGATCTCCGCCACGATGGCGAGCACCTCAGAGTGGGGGGTCACGGTCGCGGCCACCTCGAGGGAAGCGCCGGCCAGGGCGGCGTAATCCACATCGGGGTCATAGCCGTCAGTGGGGTTCTCCACGGTCGCCACGGCAGCGCCGCCGTAGGTCTCGTTGATGAAGTCCACGACCTTCTGGCTGGTGACGGCAGCGGCCAGCGCCTTGGCCAGGGGGGTCTCGGCGTTTTCCGCCTTCACGCTGACCACGTTCACATAGGGGGAGTCAGCGCTCTCGATCAGCAGGGAATCCTTCACGGGGTTCAGGCCGGCGTCCAGCGCGTAGTTGTTGTTGATGATGGCGTAGTCCACATCGTCCTTCACGTTGGGGATGGTTTCCGCGGCGATTTCGTAGAACTCAATGTCCACGCCGTTGGTGCTCTCGATGTCCAGCTTGGTGGCCTCCAGGCCCACGCCTTCCTTCAGGGTCAGCACGCCGTAGGCCTGCAGCAGCAGCAGGGCGCGGCCTTCATTGGTGGGGTCGTTGGGCACGGCGATGGTGATGGTATCGGCCAGCGCCACAGCGGCAGAGGACAGGATCATCACAGAGGCAAGAAGCAGAGCAAGCAGCTTTTTCATGGTCAGATCTCCTTTTTTTATAATATTGAATGGGGGAACAGTGAGAAGGGATCCGGGTGCGCCGTCACATTCGGCGGCTCTCCCGGTTGCTCTCCGCCGGATAGCGGCGGGGAAAACCAACAGCACAGCTCATTGGCACCATCCTTTCGGAAAAGACAAAAGCGGAGGCTTCCACATCGATGGAACCTCCGCTTCAACACGGAACTGCCTTCCGCGCCGGCTCAGTCCATCGAATTGCGCGCACACCAACGCATGCACATGCAGAACATGTACATCGGCATCATCATGGACATGGTGCGCGTCTTCATCATGGACTGACTCCCTTCTTCAGGATGTTGGGTGAATCATAGCACGCCGCCGCAGGCTTGTCAACGGCCGGAAGGGGGCGGGGCTGTTTTTTGGATGTTCTTTTGTTCTTGTTTCGTAAATTGACAAATAAAGATCTCCAATATAAAATGAAAACACTAAGTCATGCCACACTATTGTAGAAAAACCATTAAAGGAGATCGTATCATGAGGAAAACTTGTATTATTACCTTCTCGCTTCTTATCATATTATTTATTGTTAACGCAAATGCTTCTCTTTCAAAGGGTGCTATAGTTGAGTTTGGTCATTACGAGCAAGATGGTAATCTTGATAATGGCACAGAGCCAATCCAATGGTATATCATTGACACTGACGAGAGCACTTATACTTTACTTAGTTGCTATATTATTGATTTTCATCAGTTCCATTCAAAAGCTAATGATACGACTTGGGCAAAATCTGATTTGAGAAAATGGTTAAATGACAGTTTTTATCATTCCGCTTTTTCTAAAGCTGATCAGGAATGCATATTAAAGAAAAACAATACCACATTAAACTATTATACAACTCTGCCAGAAGACTCAACTAAGGATTATGTCTATCTACTCAGCCAAGAAGAAGCATATGATATATACGGCCATTATTGGACGGTTAAGTTGCCTTCCCATTTTGTTGCAAAAGCAACACTATATGCAAAGCAAAATGGTGATGATGCTTTTCGTCAGATGGGTGTTGCCAATAGTAAAATCGACTCTACCTATGAACGTTGGTTGTTGCGCTCGACAGTTGATGACTATGTTTGGATTGGTGGCTCAGCAGTTTATTCATCTTTCAAAACATCAAAAGTGTTTAAAGACTATGCTATTGGAGGAATTCGGCCTGTTGTCACTGTATCTATTAAGAAAAGCCAAGAATCTGTTTCGCACATCACAGCAATAAAAGATTATACTAGTGCGCCTTTGAAGAAAGTCTCACCCCCCACTAATCCCACATATGATTTGGCTTTTTGTCATTTGTGGAAATCGAATACAGAGTTTTTGCTTATTGATACAAGCAAGAAAATAGTTGTGCGTTTCTATAAAAAGCACAATTCCTCTCATAACACCCCCGATTATGGAACTTACTCTGGTGACCTATATTCAGGTGCCACCGTTAACTTTACATATTATCAAAGTCCTGTTACGCTAATGTATTCGGTTAATGACGGTTCTCTAAACTGGTTAGGTTCCGATGGATCAATATCTACCTCGTATTCTGGAACGGATTTAGCTTCTGCTATTAATTATCTAAATAACTCAAAGTAAGTATTATGTTTCAGCAGCTACATCTATTCAAGCTCTGGATGTTCAACAGCGTTGGTCGTCCTCCCCACCAGCCTGTTCCACGTTTCATTTTCATCCTCCCCGGTCAGGTCGCGGTCGGTAAAGCCGCGGCGCTGCGGGTCGCGGCCGCAGATGCCGCCATAGGAGCACTGCTCGCACGCCAGGCTGCCGGGCAGGCGCACCGGTGACACCGGGATGAAGCCGGAGCGCATCTCTTCCGCCACGGCGGCGGCAATGCGCTCCGCCTCCGCCAGCAGGTGGCCCATCTCCCGCTCGGTGCAGGCCATCGCGGTGGCCGTGGGGGTGCCGTCCTTTTTCAGCACCTTCGGTATCACCGAGTCCGGGTCGTCGCCGTTCATGGCAGTCACAACCTCCGTCTCGGCCAGCACCACACCGCTGAGGCGCAGCTCCCTGGCCAGCGCCTTTTCCGCCACCTCGCGGATGTCCTCCTCCGTGTTCACATGGGGGTCCCGGATGAAGAAATAGAAGCATCCGGCAGGCTTTTCACCCTTTGACGCGGCCAGCGCCGCCCGCAGGTACAAAAGCAGCTGCAGCTGCAGGCCGTGGGCGATGCGCACCGCCTCCAGCTCGCGGGTGGAGCTCTTATAGTCCACCACGCGCAGGTACACGCCCTTGTCGCCCCGGAAGCGGTCAATGCGGTCGATCACGCCCTGCAGGGCCACCGTGCGGCCGTCCGAGAGGCGCAGCATCAGCGGGGGCAGGGTGCCGCCCGGGCCGAAGCGGACTTCCGCCTGCGCCGCGCTGAAATGCCCCTGGCGCGCGTGCCGGGTAAACAGCCAGGCGCCGCGGCGCACCATGCGCTCATATTCGCGGCCAAGCCGCCTGCCCACCTCGTCCTCCTCCAGCGGGCCATCCTTCCAGGCCGTCTTCTGCTCCTCCACCGCGTCCGTCACAATGGCCTCGATTTCCTCATCGGGCAGGTTCGGCCATTCCCTGTAGGCGGAGGCCAGCTCGGCATAGCGCTGCATCACCACGTGGAAAAAGCTGCCTCGCTCATCGGCCTGGTACACAAACTCCCGCCGCTCTGCGGGGCGCAGGCCGTAGCGCACAAAGTAGCTGTAGGGGCACGCCGCGTATCTTTCGATCCGGCTGATGGAAGCGCTGCTCTGCTGGTATACCGATTCCGCCTCCTGCGGCGTCAGCTGCTCCTCGGGCTTCGCGCCGGTCAGGCCGTCCAGCACCTGCAGGGTTTTTTCCTGGTAGAGCGGGGAGCTGAGCAGCGCGTGCGCCGCCGCCTGCCATTCCTCTCCGGGGGCATCCTCGCTGCCGTCCAGCCAGCGGCGCAGGCGCAGCGCTAGGCTGTCCAGGGCCACGGCGGGAGAAAGCAGCCCCTCCCCGCTCGCCTCCCCGCAGCGCAGCATGGGGAAAACGCGCCGCACCGCGCCGACCAGCGACGAGGGCCGCAGCGCCTTTCCGGCTGTGTCTGAGGCGGAATAGGTCAGCACAATCTCCCTGTCCGGGCAGGTGGCCGCGCGGAAGAAATCGTTCAGCCGCAGCGCCCGCTGCTCCTGCTGCGTCAGGCCGATGCGCAGGCCGGACCTGCTGCCCAGCTCGCTCCGCTCCTCCTCGCTCAGCAGGCCCTCCTGCGCGGACAGGGTGGCGCTGTCCTGCAGGCCCATCAGTATCAGCCCGTCCACGTCGCCCACCAGGCTGTGGCCTGCCTCGCCCACCATTACGCAGCCGGCCGTGTTGGGCAGGGTGGAAAGCTTCTGCCCCTTCAGGCCGTTTTCCACCAGGCGGGAAAGGTCCCTCATGGCGGCGCGGCGGCTGCCCAGCAGCGCGTGCAGCTGGTCCAGCAGCTCCATCAGCGCGCGCCACACCTGGCGGTTCTGCTGCGCCTCGGTCTGCATGCCGCGCCGCAGCAGGGCCTCCTCCCGCTCCATCAGCCGCCCGTAGGCGCCAATCGCTACCAGATAGTCATAAATCGCCGTCACCGAGGCCGTGGCGGTTTTCGCCTCCAGCAGGGCTGTGTGAAGCGCCGCCATGGGTTCAGTCAGGCGCAGGCGCAGGGGCTCCATGGCCGCCGCGTCCTCGCCGCGGCTGAAGGGCTCCAGCCACTTGCGGCCCTGTATGCCGTTTTCCGAGGCATACACCCGCAGAAGGTTCTGCTCCTCCTCGGTCAGCGGGGCAAAGCCGCTGCACAGCGCGGTCTGCATGTCCTCCGCGCCGTAGCCCAGGCATACGGCCCGCAGCGAGGCGATCAGCAGGCGGCACAGCCCGTGCCTGGCCATGGGCATGCCCACGGAGAGAAAGTGCGGGATGCCGCAGGCGCGCAGCGCCTCCGACAGCGCCCCCGGCAGCACCGACGTTTCAGCGTAGGCCACGGTCATTCGGTCCCACGGCGTGCCGCGCTCATGCCATTCCCTCAGGATGGCGGCGCACTGCATCGCTTCAGCCACGGGGTTTGCGGCGCGGTAGAGGCGTATTCCGTCCGCCCTCCCGGTGAAGGGCTTCGCGATGGGATCAAACAGGTGCGCCGTGAAATACCTCAGCGCCTCCGCGCGCTCATCCGTCGATTCCTGATAGCGGACCGATACGGCGACACCGGCGTCCTTCGCTTCCTTCAGCAGCTCGGAGACGCAGCTTCTCTGCGCGCGGAACACCGCCGCGTCCGGCACGTCGCTCCTGTCCATGCACATGGCGACGGTCACCTTTTCGGCCGAAGCGCACATCGCCAGCAGCAGGGCGCGGTGATAGGGCTGCAGCGCATCGAAGCCGCAGGCAAAAACCGCCGCTCCGTCCGCGAGGCCGCTGCGCGGCAGGCGGAGCACCGTTTCCCGCTCGGTCATGGTTTCGTCGGCAAAGCGCCCGCCGATCAGTTCCAGGTAGCGCTCCCAGATCAACGCGAGATCGGTCCATTTCAGCTGCGTGCCGCGCGAGATCGTCTGCCCAGCGTGCAGGCGCAGCTGCGCCGGCGTCAGGCCGCTGCGCTGCAGCTCCGCCACCTGGCGGGACACCTCCTCCGCCAGCCCGTAGGTGCCGGCCGAGGAGCGGTAAAAATCCAGCTCGGCCCTGCAGGCGGTCAGCACGGCGGAAAAGGCCATCACCCGCCCCCGCTCGCCCAGGCTGCGCAGGGGCAGTCCGCCTGCCCGCTCCCTCACCTGTGCCGCCAGCTTCTGGGGCGACAGCACGTCAATGTCCATCAGGCCGCTCAGGTGCAGCCCCTCCACCACCTCACGCTCGGCCTGCAGGGTATACTGCCCCGGCACCAGCAGCAGCACACGTTTGCCCTCAGCTCGCGCCTGCGCGATCTCCGGCAGCAGGCAGGGCAGAATCCTGGCCTTCCGATAGGCGTAAATCTGCAGCATACAAACCTCCGTGCTCATCCAAGCAGCTCTGTCATCCGTCTGCGGTGTCCCGTCCGCTCCGCCTGCGGAACTCCAGCAGGTCCTCCTGCGTGACGGGCAGGCCGCTGTACCGGCTGCGCTCGTACAGCTCCGCCGCCTGCGGCAGGTTCTCCCGGGCGGTCCGGCCCGGCCCCCACTCGCGGTGGCGGCGCAGCAGCCGGCGGTACTCGTGCCGTATTCCCTCTCTGGGCGGCAGGCCGCGCAGGCGCTGCCTGCGCAGGCGCGGCGCGCTGATGCGCAGCCCTGCAGCCTCCGAGCTTTCCACCTCGTCCACAAAATCCTCTTCGACAGGCACTGACAGGCGGCGGATGGCTGCGCGCACATGGGCGATCACCCGGTGGACGCCCCGCCAAGCCTTCACGGCCAGCGTTTTCGCCGCCCACAGCAGCAGCGCGGCCAGCGCCAGCGCCGCCAGCGCATACAGCGCCTTTTCCAGCAGCTGCAGCAGGGGGCTGGGCTCGGCGGCCTCCATGGGCATCATACCGCTGCCGCCGCTGCCCGCCGCGCCCCCGCCGGCCGGCTCCTCCCGCGCCATAAGGCTGCCCAGGAACGCAATCACCGCGCGGGCGGCCTCCTTCAGCCACCCCCACAGCGCGGACAGTCCGCGCACCCAGACAGGGGCGAGGGAAAGCAGAACCGTACCGGCCGCCATGGCCATCGTCCATACCGCGCCGCGGCGGCGGTTTTCGGCGGCAGGGCGCCTGCCGCGGCGAACCGAGGCAAACAACCTCTCCCTGTTTGCCCGATAACACACCAGCGCAAAAAACGCGAGAAAGCAGCCGTGCAGCCACGGGGTGACCAGCCGCACCACCTCCGCGAACTCGCCGCGGGACAGCATGCGGCAGAGCAGCTCAGCCACCGCGTAGGCGGCGGCAAAAACCGGCACTACCTGCAGGCGCACATCAAAGCCCGGCAGCAGCAGGCAGAACAGGCAGCAGGCCGCCAGCAGGGCAGGCACCGCCCACGGCACCAGCTGCGGCGCAGCGGCGCCGCACAGCGCCAGTATAAAGGGTGCCAGAGAAAGGGCCGTCAGCGGCGCGCTCCTGAGGCGATACAGCAGCTTCACGCGGCCAGCCCCCCTTCACCTGTGCAGTAAAGGGACGCGCTGCGGCACAGGGCGCGCAGGGTGTCCATCACCTGGGCCGTTTCCTCGTTCTCATAGGCCGTGAGCAGCAGCACATCCGTTTCCGCCCATCCGCCCAGGGCCGCATCGCCGCTCAGCAGCTCCACAAAGCGGTGCAGGGAATAGGTTTGCTTCATACGGATGGCCGCCAGCCCGGTCAGCAGGCGCTCCTCATCCATGCCGCACGTATCCGGCCAGAGCAGCGCGCTCTGCCCGCTATCGTCCGCCATGTTCACCGCAAAGCCCACCGGCAGCCCGGCCTTCAGGGCATGGCAGCAGGCAGACGCGGCCAGGGAAATGAGGCGCTCCACCGTCTCCGCCTCGTCGATGGAATAATGCTGCCACTGGCGCGGCCCCGCCTGCCCGTTGATGAGTATCAGCAGCCTTGCCGAGGCAGTCGTTTCCCGCACCATCACCTGCATTTCGCCGCTGCGGGCGGAGGCCGGCCAGTGCACATCGCGCAGGGGGTCGCCGGGGCGGTAGGGCCGCAGACCGCGGTAAAGAAACGGATCCGGCGAAAGCGCGCGCAGGGCGGCCCACTGGCCGATCAGCCGGCTGAGGGGCAGCGGCAGCTCACCGCAGGGCCGGGGCCATACCACCACACGCGCGGGCAGGGTCAGCTCCCGCGTCCTGTGGTACAGCCCGCACAGGTCGCCTGCCGTCAGCGTGGCGGTATTGATCTGGTAGATGCCCCTTTGGGCCAGTGTCAGCCTGTAGTGCCGTATCACCCGCCTGCGCGGCGCGAGCATGAACAGGCTCTGGTGATACCTGTCCTCCCGCGCCTCCTCCTCGGCAGCGGAGCGGAAGCGCAGCGCGGAGGGAATGCGGCATTCCAGCTGCAGGAAGGCAAAGGGCAGGAGCGATGCGTTGTCCACCGTTTCCACCATCTCGATCTCCTCGCCGGCAAAGGCCGCCGCCCTGGAAAACGAGCGGCTGAGCCGCAGGCGCGGAAAAGCGGCCCGGCCGAGCAGCAGGGCGTACAGACCCGTCAGCAGCAGGAATACGAGCAGGATCACGATGATGTTCATGGGCGGAGCCTCCCGTTGTTCACTCCCTTGTCTCCGTCGGCACGGGCACGGTGTCCATCAGCTCCCGCAGGAAGGCGGCGGGTGTAATCTGCTGCCCGAGCCCGCGCATCAGCAGGCGGTGCGCCAGCACCGGCACCGCCAGGCGCTTCACATCATCGGGGATGATGTAGGGCCGGCCGTGCAGCGCCGCCCAGGCCTGGCAGGCGCGCAGCCAATACAGCACTGCCCTGGGAGACGGGCCGAGGCGCACGCGTTCTGGATTCCTGGCTGCCTCGGCAAAGGCGGCCATGTAGTCCAGTATATCCGGCGCAGTCTCACACGTGCGGCACAGGCTGCGGGCCTCGCTGAGCTGCCGCACGTCCGCCACGGGTTCCACCGCTTCCAGCGGCTCACTGCGGGAGAAGCGCTGCAGAAGCTCCACCGTGTCCGCACGGGACGGGTAGCCCAGGGAAAACTGCAGCATGAAGCGGTCCAGCTGCGCCTCCGGCAGGGGAAAGGTGCCCTGGGTTTCCACCGGGTTCTGCGTGGCGATGACCAGAAACGGGGTGGGCAGCGGGTGGGACTGGCCGCCCTCCGTGACCTGCTCCTCCGCCATGCACTCCAGCATGGCGCTCTGCGTGCGGGGCGTGGCGCGGTTGATTTCGTCCGCCAGCAGGATGTTGCAGAACACCGGCCCCTGCATGAAGGCGAAGCATCCTTCGTCCTGCTGCCACACGCGGGTGCCTGTGACATCGGAGGGCAGCAGGTCCGGCGTGAACTGGATGCGCTCAAACCGGCCGCTCACAGAGCGGGCAAAGGCCTTGGCCAGGGTTGTTTTGCCGGTGCCGGGCACATCCTCCATCAGGGCGTGGCCGCCGGCAAGCACGGCCGTGAGCAGCAGCTCCGCCGCCTCTTTTCCGCCTACCAGCACGCGGCTGATGTTTTCCTGTATCCTGAGCCCCAGGGGCTGAATGTCCTCATAGCGCATGGCGCAGCCTCCGTATCGCGCGTTTTTGTCTGCCTCATTTTACCATAGCGCAACCGCTTTTGCCATAGCTGAAATTATCCCCTTGCCAAAGCGGGCTTCTTATGTTATCATATGCCCGCTGTCCGCGCCGATGTGCGGGCAGACAACGCACAGAAAGGAGGCCTGTATGATGACGAATATGAAACTGTTGTCCGCTGCTGCTAAGAATCATTCTGCCCATACGGCCCTGTGTGTCTGTGCGTGGGGGAGCTGCCTGTAAGGCCAGCCCCGTTCATGCGTATGCACCGCACCGGCCGCTTTGGGCAGCCGGTGCTTTTCTGTTTTCATCCATACTCCCATCAACAGGAGGACATTCCCCATGCAACGCAAGCAAACGCCCCTGCGGGCCATGCTCGCCCTCATCCGTGATAACGCGGGCGCCTTCCTTGGCGCAATGGTTTCCACGGTCATGATTGTGCTGATCGGCTATCTCACGCCGCTGCTGCTCGCGGAGACCATCGACTGCATTCTTGCCGGCGGCCCCTCCACCCTGCCCGTCTGGCTGCTGAACGCGCTGCGCTCACTCGGCCTCGGGCGGCAGGTGCTGACGGAAAACCTGTGGATCCTCGGCCTGGCGCTGGTCGCGCTGAACATTGTCAACGGCGTGTTTACCTTCCTGAAGGGGCGGCTGACGGCAGTGGCCAGCGAGAACATCGCCCTCACCCTCCGCGAGCGCCTGTATGCCCACCTGCAGCGCCTGCCCTTCGCCTATCACGTGAAGGCGGAAACCGGCGACCTGATACAGCGCTGCACCTCCGATGTGGACACCATCCGCCGCTTCCTGTCCGTGCAGGTGATGGAAGTGGTCAACGCGGTGCTGATGATCGTGATTGCCCTGGCGCTGCTGCTCGGCCGCAGCGTGCCGCTGACGCTGTACAGCATTGTGCTGGTGCCGGCGCTGTTCCTCTTTGCCATGTGGTTTTTCCGGCGGGTGCACACCTCCTTCCGCCTGGCAGACGAGGCGGAGGGCAAAATGAGCGCCGTGCTGCAGGAGAACCTGACCGGCGTGCGCGTGGTGCGCGCCTTCGGGCAGCAGGAGCGCGAGGTGGAGAAATTCGACCGCGTGAATGAGGATTACCGCAAAAAGTCACTGAAGCTCAGCGACCTGCTGGCCGTGTACTGGGGCAGCGGCGATGCCATCACTTGGGCGCAGCAGCTGATCACCCTGGCTGTGTGCATCATCTATGCCGTGCGCGGCGAGATCACCGTGGGCACGCTGATTCTCTTCACAACCTATGTTGGGCAGCTGCTGTTCCCCGTGCGCCAGCTGGGCCGCACGCTGTCCGACACGGGCAAGAGCCTGGTGGCCATGGAGCGCATACAGCACATCCTCCATGAGCCCGCCGAGCCGGAGGAGCCGGACGCCCTGAAGCCCCCGCTGGACGGGGACATCGTGTTTGACCATGTCTCCTTCGCCTATCCGGACGACGGCGTGCCCGTGCTGCGGGACGTGTCCTTCACCATTCCCTCCGGCTCCACCGTGGCGGTGCTGGGCTCCACCGGCAGCGGCAAGAGCACGCTGATGTACCTGCTGCAGCGGCTGTACGCGCCCACCGGCGGCAAAATCACCATCGACGGGGTGGACCTGCAGCGCATCGACAGGGACTGGCTGCGCAGCCATGTGGGCCTGATCCTGCAGGAGCCCTTCCTCTACTCCAAAACCATCCGCGAGAATGTGGGCATCACCCTGCGCGACCCCCAGGCCCACCTGATCGAGCACGCGGCGGACATCGCCTCGGCCTCCGGCTTTATCGCCAAGGCGGACAAGGGCTGGGACACCGTGGTGGGCGAGCGCGGCGTGACCCTCTCCGGCGGACAGAAGCAGCGCGTGGCCATCGCGCGCACCCTGCTGAAGGACAACAAGCTGCTGATCTTTGACGATTCCCTGTCCGCGGTGGACACGGAAACCGACGCGCAGATCCGCGCCGCGCTGCGCCGTGAACAGGGCCGCATCACCACGCTGATCATCTCCCACAGGGTGACCACCCTCAGCCAGGCGGACAAAATACTGGTGCTGGAGGACGGGCGCATCACGCAGGAGGGCACCCACGCGGAGCTGAGCGCGCAGCCCGGGCTGTACCAGAGAATCAACCATATACAGAGCACGCTGGAGGAGGAGCTCCAGCAGGCCAGGCAGGAGGTGAGAAGCTGATGCAGGCCTTTCAGGAAGAAGACTATACCAGGCGGCTGGACCTTGGGCTGTGGAAAAAGCTGCTGAAGCTGGCCAAGCCTTATCATAAGCACCTGGTGGGCGTGGTCATCTTTATGGCGCTGACCGCCGTGGTGGATGTGGCCCTGCCCATGATGAACGCCTACGCTATTGACCACTTCATCGCCCTGAAAACCACAGAGGGGCTGGGGCTGTTCATGGCGGAATACATCGGCCTGGCCGTGTTCCAGATGGCGGTGGTGTTCGGCTTCATCCGCCTGAGCGGGCGGGTGGAAACCGGCACCTGCTATCTCATTCGCAAAAAGGGCTTCCAGAAGCTGCAGGAGCTGCCCTTCTCCTACTATGACCGGATGCCCGTGGGCTACCTGATGAGCAGGCTGACCAACGACACCCAGCGCCTGGGCGACACCATCGGCTGGTCGCTGGTGGACCTTTGCTGGGGCGCGGTGTTCCTCATCGCCTGCTCGGTGCAGATGCTGCGGCTGAACTGGCAGCTGGGCCTGACCGTGCTGCTGGTCATTCCCCCGCTGGCGGTGATTTCGTGGAAGTTCCAGCAGGGCATACTGGAAAGCTACCGGCAGGTGCGCAAGCGCAACAGCCAGATCACCAGTGGCTTCAACGAGGGCATCAACGGCGCGAAAACCACCAAGACGCTGGTGCGCGAGGAGATGAACCGCGAGGAGTTTGACGAGGTGGCGCAGGGCATGCGCACCTCCTCCGTAAAGGCGGCCACGCTGTCGGCGCTGTTTCTGCCCATCGTGGTCTCCCTGGGCAGCCTGGCCACCGGCTATGCGCTGTGGCAGGGCGGAAACGCGGTGCTGGCCGAGCAGCTGACCGGCATGGGCATGACCGTGGGCGTGCTGCAGGTGTTCATCAACTACACGGTGCAGTTCTTCCAGCCCGTGCGCGACATCGCCCGCATCTTTGCCGAGCTGCAGAGCAGCCAGGCCGCGGCCGAGCGGGTGATGAGCCTGCTGGAAACCGAGCCGGACATTGTGGACAGCCCGGAGGTGGTGGAGCGCTTCGGCGACAACTTCCACCCGAAGACCGAAAACTGGCCGAAGCTGGTCGGCGATATCGATTTTGAGGACGTTTCCTTCCGCTACAAGGACGGGGAGCAGGTGCTGAGCCATTTCAACCTGCATGTGAACCACGGCGAGACCATCGCCCTGGTGGGCGAGACGGGCAGTGGCAAGAGCACCATCGTCAACCTGGTGTGCCGGTTCTATGAGCCCACGGAGGGCCGTGTGCTGATCGACGGCGTGGACTACCGCGAGCGCAGCCAGCTGTGGCTGCAGTCCAACCTGGGGTATGTGCTGCAGTCCCCGCACCTGTTCAGCGGCACGGTGGCGGAAAACATCCGCTACGGGCGGCCTTCCGCCACGGATGAGGAGGTGCGCCGGGCCGCGAAAATGGTCGGCGCCGAGCCCTTCATCCTGGCCATGAAGGACGGCTACAGCGCCAACGTGGGCGAGGGCGGCAACCGCCTTTCCACCGGGCAGAAGCAGCTGATCTCCTTTGCCCGCGCCATACTGACCAACCCCGCCATCTTCGTGCTGGACGAGGCGACCTCCTCCGTGGATACGGAAACAGAGCAGCTGATTCAGGAGGCCATACAGACCACCCTGAGCGGGCGCACCAGCTTCATCATCGCGCACCGGCTGTCCACCATCCGCTCCGCGGACCGCATCCTGGTCATCCACGACGGAAAAATCATCGAGGACGGCACCCATCGGCAACTGGTGGCGCGCCAGGGCGTGTACTACAAGCTGTACACCAACCAGTTCCAGGATGAGCAGGGCATGCAGATACTGCAGGAAGGAAAGTAAGGACCGCGCAGGCGCACTGCGGAATTGCCCACACAAAACCGGCATGTCACAGCGGCATGCCGGTTTTTGTGTGTGGTTGAGGCAGAATGTCCCTTGACAGGTCTGCTTCTTTTCAGGGAAAACCGTGCGCCCGTCAGTTCAGCAGCCAGTCCAGGGAGTCCGGGTACTGGTACTTCAGCCCGTTGTCCCGGCAGTACTGCGCGGCATAGCTGTTCCGGGGGACAGTGAGGGTGAGGGAGGGGTTGGGCACATCTGAATATTTTTCGCGGACTGCAAAGGCATTTTCCCCGATGCTCGTCACGCTATCCGGGATCGTGATGTCCGTCAGGCTGCTGCATTCGTAGAACGCATGCTTCCCGATGCTCGTCACGCTATCCGGAATCATCACGCCCGTCAGGTTGCTGCACCTAGCAAACGCAAAATTCCCGATGCTCGTCACGCTCTCCGGGATCGTCACGACCGTCAGGTTGTCGCAGTCTGAGAACGCAGAATTCCCGATACTCGTCACGCTCTCCGGGATCGTCACTTCAATCAGGCTGTCGCAGCCGTAGAACGCATAATCCCCGATACTCGTAACGCTGTCTGGGATCATCACGCCCGTCAGCCTATCGCAGAATGAGAACGCAGAATCCCCGATGCTCGTCACACTGTTTGGGATCGTCACATCTGTCAGGCTGATACAGTTTAAGAACGCAGAATTCCCAATGCTCGTCACGCTCTCCGGAATCGTCACACCTGTCAGGCTGTCGCAGCCTGCAAACGCAGAATCCCCGATGCTCGTCACACTGTTTGGGATCGTCACGCTCGTCAGGCTGTCGCAGCCTACAAACGCAGAATCCCCGATACTCGTCACACTGTTTGGGATCGTCACGCTCGTCAGGCTGTCGCAGCCTACAAACGCAGAATCCCCGATGCTCGTTACGCTCTCAGGAATCGTCACACTTTTCAGGCTGCGGCAGTATGAGAACGCAGTATTCCCGATGCTTGTCACATTGTCCGGGATCCTCACACCCGTCAGGCTGACGCACAAATAAAATGCAGAATCCCCGATGCTCGTCACGCTGTCAGGAATCGTCACGCTCCTCAGGCTGCGGCACCAATAAAACGCAGAATCCCCTATCACAGCAATTCCCTGCGGAATGGTGTAAGTCTCATCTATCTTAGTCATCGGGTACCACACCAGCCGCTTGTCTGCCTTGCTGAACAATACACCATCCATCGTCGCAAGTGCGGGATGATCCGGAGAAACATACACATAGGATAACTTTTCGCAAGCAAGAAAGGGATTGGCGCCAATGCTCGTCACGCTGTCCGGAATCGTCACACCTGTCAGGCTGCTGCAGCTGTAGAACGCAGAATCCCCGATGCTCGTCACGCTATCCGGGATCGTCACACCCATTAGGCTGCTGCAGTCGTAGAACGCTGAATCCCCGATCAAGGCAATCCCCTGCGGAATGGCGTAAGTCTCATCTGTTTTAGTCATTGGGTACCACACCAGCCGCTTGTCCGTCTTGCTGAACAGTACACCATCAATTGTCGCAAATGTGGGGTGCTCAAGAGAAACATGCACATCGGATAACTTCTCGCAATCACGAAATGGGTTGGCGCCGATACTCGTCACGCTATCCGGGATCGTCACACTTGTTAAGCTGCTGCACCAATCAAATGCAGAATCCCCGATGCTCGTCACGCTGTCCGGAATCATCACCTCCGTCAGGCTGTGGCAATGTGAGAACGCAGAATCCCCGATGCCCGTCACACGCACCCCGTCCAAAGTCTCCGGGATTGTCAACTCCTCTGCATCGCCGCTGTATTTGGCAATCTCGGCCGTACCATCCTCCAGCAGGGTAAAGGCATAGTCCCCGCTTTTAATCCGCTCAGGCACCTCCGCCCCGGCACACGCGCACAGCGCAAGCAGCAGAATTGTCACTGCGGCACACAATATCTTTTTCACGGGCCACACTCCTCTCGCATTCAGTCATTTTCATTGAACTGTGCTATCAATTCTCCTTTTCAGGGAGAACCGCGCACCCATCAGTTCAGCAGCCAGTCCAAGGAATCCGGATACTGGTACTTCAGCCCGTTGTCCCGGCAGTACTGCTCGGCATAGCTGTTCCGGGGGACGGTGAGGGTGAGGGCAAGGTTGGGCACATATGCATCATTTTCATAGACTGCAAAGGCATTTTCCCCGATGCTCGTCACGCTCTCCGGGATTGTCACATCCGTCAGGTTGTCGCAGTCTGAGAACGCAGAATTCCCGATGCTCGTCACGCTCTCCGGAATCGTCACGCTCGCCAGACTGCTGCAGTTGTAGAACGCATAATACCCGATGCTCGTCACGCTCTCCGGGATCGTCACGCTCGTCAGACTGCTGCAGCTATAGAACGCATCCTTCCCGATGCTCGTCACGCTCTCCGGAATTGTCACGCCGGTCATGCTGCTGCAGCCGAAAAACGCATAATCCCCGATGTTCGTCACGCTCTCCGGGATCGTCATGCCCGTCAAGCTGTCGCAACCGAGGAACACAGAATCTCCGAGACTTGTCACGCTCTCCGGGATTGTCACGCTTTTCAGACTGCTGCAGCTGTTGAACGCAGAATCCCCGATCACGGCAATCCCTTGCGGAATCGTGTAAGTCTCATCTATCTTAGTCATCGGGTACCACACCAGCCGCTTGTCTGCCTTGCTGAACAGTACGCCATCAATCGTCGCTAGTGCGGGATGATCCGGAGAAACATACACATAGGATAACTTCTTGCAATAACGAAAGGGATTGGCGCCGATGCCCGTCACGCTCTCCGGAATCGTCACACCTGTCAGGCTGCTGCATCTGTAGAATGCAGAATCCCCGATGCTCGTCACACTTTCCGGAATCGTCACGCTTTTCAGGCTACTGCACTCGCAGAACGCAGAATCCCCGATCATTGCGGTCCCCTGCGGAATCGTGTAAGTCTCATCTGTCTTAGTCATCGGGTACCACACCAGCCGCTTGTCTGCCTTGCTGAACAGTACGCCATCAATCGTCGCAAGCGCGGGATGGTCCCGAGAAACATGCACATCGGATAACTTCCCGCAATTACGAAAGGGATTGGCGCCGATGCTTGTCACGCTGTCCGGGATCATCACGCCAGTCAAGCTGCTACACAAATAAAACGCAGAATCCCCGATGTCCGTCACGCTGTCTGGGATTGTCACGTCTTTCAGTCTGCTACAGTAGTAGAACGCAGAATCCCCGATGCTTGTCACGCTGTCTGGGATCGTCACGTCCTTCAGGGTGTTGCAGCTGAAGAACGAAAAATCCCCAATGCTCGTCACACGCACCCCGTCCAGTGTCTCCGGGATTGTCAGCTCCTCCGCATAGCCTCTGTACCCGACAATCTCGGCCGTCCCGTTCTCCAGCAGGGTATAGACATAGTCCCCGCTTTTAATCCGCTCAGGCACCTCCGCCCCGGCACACGCGCACAGCGCAAGCAGCAGAATTGTCACTGCGGCACACAATATCTTTTTCATGGGCCACACTTCTTTCGCGTTCAGTTATCCTCGTTGGGCTGCGCCTTCAGCTTCAGGGAAGGTCAGTATGGCTCTGTACCTGCTGCGCAAGCACCCAGGCCATGCCCCGGGCTACGCGCAGGTCGCTCTGCACAAAGTGATTGCCCGGGTTCCATTCCAGCGCGCAGGGTATCCGGGCCTCCTGCAGCAACCGGTGCTGCTCGCGGATCGCCTCTCCCACGGCGGCCATCACGGGGTTGCGGGTTTTCTCTTCCCTGTCGCCAAGGCTCAGGTAGATGCGGCCGGCCAGCGGCTGCCGCTGCCTCGCGTAGTCGATCCAGCCCGGGTACCACACCGAGGGGGAAGCCGCCACCGCCGCGGAAAACAGCTTTGTCTGGTACACGGCCCACAGGGCAAACAGCCCCGCAAGCGAATACCCGCACAGGCACAGCTGCCTTCCTTCCACCGTCTGCAGGCCGGGGAGCAGCTCCTTTTCCAGCCTGTCCAGCGTGCGCTGTGCCCCGTCGCCGAAGGGCTGCCTGCCGAAGGCGGGCGGCGCTGTCCAGGGGGTGAGGTCGCTGTTCCAGTCCGCCACCGGCACAGCCAGCAGGCACCAGTCCTCCGTTCCGCTCAGATGGCGCAGGGCTTCCGCCTCGCAGTCCATCAGGGAAAGGTCATGCTCGTCCGTCAGCTGCACAAACAGCGTTTTCGCTGCCGGGTCACCCCAGAGGCGCTCAGCCGCGCTCACGATGCCGCCTCGGCGGAGTCCAGCCGCCGCAGGTATTTACTGTCCACCCGCCGGTAGAAGAGAACCGCCATCACACAGGATACCGCCTCGGCGATGAGGAAGCTCCACCAGACCAGGTCCACACTGCCGGTCAGTCGCGCCAGCAGCCAGGCCACGGGCAGCAGCACCGCCAGCTGGCGGCACACCGACAGGATGAGGCTGTACACCCCCTTGCCCACCGCCTGGAAAACGTTGGACAGGGTGATGCCCACCGCCGCGATGGGGAAGTGCCAGCTGATGACCCGCAGCGCGGTGACGCCCAGGCGGTTCATGGCCGCAATCAGCTCGGGGTTGGTATCGCTCTCAAACAGGGAAAGCAGCGCCTCCGGGAAGAGCTGGAACAGCAGCACGCCGAAGAGCATGATGCACATGGCGTAGAGCAGGGAGACCTTCACCGCCTCCTTCACGCGCTTTTGCAGGCGCGCGCCGTAGTTGTAGCCCACCACGGCGATCATGCCGTTGCCCAGGCCGAACACCGGCATGAACACGAAGGACTGCAGCTTGAAATACACATTCAACACGTTCACCGCCGCGTTGGCTTCCGCCATGGCGGAGAGAATCGCGTTCATGCCCAGGTTCATCACCGAGCCGATGGAGGCCATGACGCTGGAGGGCAGCCCCACAGAGACAATCTCCGCCAGGGTGCGGCCATCCGCGCGGAATTCGCTCCACCGCAGGCGCAGCTCCACGTTCTTTTTCTGGTTCAGCGCCAGGCCGATACCGGCGCTGACAAACTGGCCGATGACCGTTGCGACCGCCGCGCCGACAACGCCCATGGCAGGCACCCCGAAATAGCCGAAGATGAAGATGGGGTCCAGTACAATGTTGGTCAGCGCGCCGGCCAGCTGTGTCACCATGGACAGCATGGCGTTGCCGGTGGCCTGCAGCATCCGCTCAAACAGGATGGACAGGAACAGCCCCTCGCTGAAGCCGCACACCATGCGCAGGTACATCGCGCCCATGTCGGCAATCTCCGCCGCGTTTTCCAGGTTGTCAGACACGACCCAGCCCATGCACGCAGGCGCCAGCAGAAAGCCCACCAGCACAAACAGCAGCGCGCCGCCGAGCTCAATCAGCAGGCCGTTCCAGGCCGCGGTGCGGGCAGCGTCGCCGCGCTTTTCGCCCAGGCGGCGGCTGATGAGGCTGTTGATGCCCACGCCCATGCCGGTGGACAGGGCGATCATCAACATCTGGAAGGGATAGGCCAGGGAAACGGCGGTCAGCGCCATGGGGTCATAGCGCGCCACAAAGATGCTGTCCACCACATTGTACAGCGCCTGCACCAGCATGGATATCATGATGGGCACAGACACCTTCAGCATCAGCTGCTTCATCGGCATGGTGCCGAGCATCTTTGAGCGTTCATTATTCTGCATCAGTTTTTTCCTCTTGTTCAATCAATGTTATTCCGCGTCCAGCCGCTTGCTGTAGCGGATCATCGCGTCCCTGATTTCCGGGAAGTACCAGCTGAGCCCCTTGCGGTTGAAGATGGCAAAGTTCTCGCCGTTCCCCCTGCGGGCGTTGTTGTCCCACCAGCACACAGGCATGCCGCGGGCGATGGCGGAGGCGGTGTAGTAGGCCGTAAACTCCACGCGCGCCTGCAGGTTGTCCTTGTTCACCGCGCCGAACTCTCCGATCACCACCGGAATGCCCTGCTCGATGTACATGTGGTACAGGTCGTTCATGAAGGTGGCGACCGCCGCGGTGTTGGCCATCACATTCACGGAGTATTCCTTCGTGCCCCTGGTGTCCAGCGCGAAGGAGTAGGGCGTGTAGGCGTGCACCGACACGATCAGGCGGTCCTCCACGGTGTCCTTGGGCAGGTGGAACAGCTCGCTATTGGCCCCGTCCACCGACGCGTCGTAGGAGGAGATCATGAGGTACCTGTCGGCGTTGCAGCCGCCCGCAGCGCGCACGGTATCCACGAACACCTGGTGCAGGCGGTTGATGCAGTCCATTGCCTCACGGCAGCCCGCGTCGTTCTCGTCCAGAGACCACTCATGCGCCTTGTCTTTGGTCAGCCGCGGCTCATTCAGGTTCTCAAAAATCAGGTGCTCGTCGCAGTCGGCAAAGCGCTGTGACAGCTGGGTCCAGATGGCGGTGAGGTACCGGGAGGAGGTCTCAAAGTGCGCCTCGTCCGGGTAGAACCAGTCATAGCCCTCGTCGTGGTGGGTGTTGAGGATAACGTACATCCCGCTGTTCAGCGCCCACCGCGCGACCTCCTCCACGCGTGAAAGCCACGCTTCACTGATGTTGAAGTCCGCGTCCACATGGTTATGCCAGCTGACCGGCAGCCGGAGGGTGCTGTAGCCCGCCTCATGAATCGCCTTGATCATGTCCTCGGTGGTTTTCACGCCGCACCAGTAGGTTTCAAGGCCCATCTCGTCGCCATTGAAGTTCTGCGCGTGCGCATCAAAGGTATTGCCCAGCACCCAGCCCACGCCCATTTTCCGAAGGAAGGCCATGCCCTCGGTGTCCGGGATGTCCCACTGCTTCACCGTCAGGTCGGGGATGACGGCCTCCTCCGCGGTGGCCAGCAGCGGCAGCGCGGCCAGCAGCAGGCAGAGGGCCAGGATGATCATACGCTTCATGAAAAATGCCTCCTCTCTGTGTGAGAGGAGTATAGCACATTCCGGGGAAGGGCGCAATGAGATTGCGCTGCGCGCGGCTTTCCCCTGCGGGGCTTGCGCTGCGCGCGGCTTCCCCTGCGGGGGGCTTGCGCTGCGCGCGGGCTTTCCCCTGCGGGGCTTGCGCTGCGCGCCGGTCTCCCCGGGAGGCGGTGGTGGATGAGGTCCTTCCGTCGGGCAGCAACCCCACTGCTGGCATGCGACCTAAATCTCCCCAGCTTGCTGGGTTCGTAGCGCCCGGAAAACAGTCCAGTGGACTGTTTTCAGCGGAGAACGG
>CAMJPQ010000006.1 GCA_946407745.1 uncultured Clostridia bacterium | reverse complement strand
AACTCTTATGTTTAATCCTTTAACTCTCCGGAATCACTGTCTCTTTGATTGCGCTCTCTTTTCCCTGTATCGTTTTCAAGGTTCGTCGCCGCCCCCCGGGGTTCCCCCGCGCGGTCAGCTTGTGCATAATAACACCTTTGCCCCGGGTTGTCAATACACTTTTTCTACTTTTTTATGAAGTTTTCTTGACTTTTCCACAACAAATCTTTTCAGTCATTCTTCAGCGCCGTAATTTCACCATCCAGCATGCTTTTCAGTTCTCTGAGCAGCTGCCCCGACACATGCGGGAAGCGCCCGGCTGCCTCCGCCGCCGCCCTTTGCTCCGCAAAGAGGAGCTTCAGCCTGAAGCCATCCTCCCGTTCTCCGGACATCGCCCAGGCCGGGCCGTGCCTCTCCAGCACAGCGATGCCTTCCGCAGTCTGATCCCGCGCAGCAGCACCGGTCAATGCCAGTATCACCTTTTGATATGCTGCCGCGGCACACCGCTGCCATCGCTTGTGCAGCAGTGGCCAGCGCTCTCCTGTGTTCAGCGGCAGGCGCAGTTCGAGCAGCGCTTCATTTCCCTGCATCAGATAAAGCAGCGCATTGTTCTGCCCGTTCCCGAGCCTTTCCAGCTTTGCCGGCGCCTCAAGCTCTCTCAGGAAGTTTTCCTTCGCTGCACCCGCCTGAAGATCCACTTCGTCTCTGCGGCTCACCGGCAGGCGGTTTATGTACGACTCCACCGTAAAGCGGCCACTGTCTGTCAGCCGGTACACTGTTTCCACCGGGTGCGGAAGCTTTTCCACTGCTCCGTCATCAAGCAGCGAGATGAGATTGAGCTGCAAATCAAAATAGTTCATGGTGTTTGTATCCGCCATGAACTGTTCCAGCTGCTGCCCGGACGCCGGACCTACCTTCAGGAGAACATAGAGCAGCATCAGCCTGGTTTCAGACTGGGCAATCCTTCTTCTTTCCATTTTCAGCGGTCCATGAACGGCTCAATCTCGTGCAGCAGCGCGTCCAGCTTTTCAGCGTTCCCGCCGCCTTCATCGATTTCCACCGTGACAGGTCTTGAGAGGTCCAGGCTGAAGATGCCCAGAATTGATTTTGCGTCCACCACGTGGCGGCCGGCCCTGAGATCGACATCAAAGGGATAGCGGTTGACAACATTCACAAAATTTTTTACGTTTTCAGCCAGGCTCAGTCGGATTTCCACTTTCTTCATTCGCAGTTTTCTCCCTTCTGTTTTATGTCATATCGTTTCTGTGAAAATTATAGCCAATCCCCCGAGAAATAGCAAGCATTTTTGCCTTTGGATAATCAAACTGATTTCTCAACTGATTTCTCAGAGGTTTACCTTGCGGCAAAGCGGCGTAGCAGACCATGCCGCACTGCAGGCTGGCTGTTCGCCTGAACGGGCTCCATCACCAGCACATGCCGCTCATAGGCGTTGACAATGGTGGTGCTGCCACACTGCATCGTGCGCGGAATGTCGGCGCCGTAGTTTCTGTGGATGTGGCCGTGCACAAGGTAGGAAGGATGATACTCCTCCACCAGCTCATGAAAGCATCTGAAGCCTTGGTGCGCAATATCCTCCGCGTCCCCGTAGCCGGACATGGCCGCGTGCGTCACCAGCACATCCAGGCCGCCTGCCTTGCGTATTTTGCGGCGGAGCTTCCGCACGCGCTGCTCCATCTGCTTCTCCGTATACTGATAGTCGGTACTGTTATAATACTTGCATCCGCCAAGGCCCGCAAAGCGCACACCGCCGACGGTATAAACCTCATCGTCAATGCATTCACAGCCCTCCGGCGGGTTCTTGATGTAGCGCGTGTCATGGTTGCCCGGCACGTACAGCAGCGGCTTTCCGGTCATAGTCACCAGAAACTCAAGGTACTCCCGTCTCAGGTCTCCGCACGAGATGATCACTTCGACCCCTTCCACACGTTCGGGGCGATAATAATCCCACAGCGCGGGGCTCTCCACATCCGAGATGAACAGCATCTTCATCAACAGGTCAGCACCTTTCGGCAGTCATCAGGGGATAAACAGCATATAAATACTCTTGACCGTATTGTCGCCGGTGAGGTCATAGTCCAGCCGCCAGTAGTGGCTGTCCGCAGTGAAGGCGATATAGCGGATCACGCGGCTGCCGTCAGACAGCTTGTAGATTTTTCCCGTGCCGTCCGAGGTATAGTACAGGCCACGGTTGCCGCTGGGGCTTTCCACCTGCGAGCAATCCCGGAACGAGGACACCACCGCCGCCTCGGTATCACCCACATTGGTTGACCGGGGCCCGTGCATCACCGTCGCATCATTTATACGCATTTCAACCCACAGCTGGCTGCTGCCGCTGCGCGTAAAACTGGCGTAGCCCCAGGGATAATGCTGCCTGCGGCATTCTCCGATGCCGTCCAGTACAACGGTTTCCGTGGAATCCGGCTCGCCGTAGACGCGGCGGAACTCATCCCAGCCGGTCTGGTTCAACTTGATTCCGTTGGCGGTGTCCTGTGTCACATACGCCTTGCCCGGCGCGGGCTTGACGTCAATTTTGTACTGAACCTCCAGCATATGGCTAGCCTTGCCGTAGCCGTTGACCGCGATGGCGTGCAGTATCACGTTGCCCGTGCCCAGCAGAACCGGATTGCCGTCATAGACGGGACTGTCCGCATCCGGGGTAGAGCCGTCAATCGTATAGTATATGGTAATATCCTTTTCCTTGGTGACTTCCTCGCCGGGCTTCAGGCGGTTATCCACACCCGGTGACAGGGCAACCTTCATCCGCTTGGTATAAGGGCCGGGCGCCAGGTGCGCGTACGGCTGCAGCGGAGACGGCATGGAAATGCGGTAGGTCGTGCTCAGCTCGTTGGAGACAAGGTCCTCGTTCACGCACACCGCCCTCAGCCGCCACTGTCCCTCATCCAGGAAGATGGGCTCGGTGTACAGTTCGCCTTCCTCCGGCAGCTTTGCCTCCGTGTCAAAGGTGTAATAAATGGGATTGCTCTCCAGGCTGCTGAGTGTCAGATAAATCTTGTATTCGTAGGGGCCGCCTGCCCTGTCCACCTCCGGTATGCGCGGCAGAAGATCTGCCCGCTGCTGGCTGAAAAGAGGATTGCCTGTTTTTTCGTAAGCGAGGCTCATCAGCTCTGCCGCCTCAGGGCGCCGCTCCTGCGCGAGCATGATGCGGATTTCGGCGCTGTAGGCATCCGATGCGGAGGGCACCACATCCGTGTAAACATGTATATAAACCTTCTCCGCGTCCTCAGTGCGTCCCTGCGCCTCATAGCAGCTGGCCAGCATCAGCAGCCCGGATACGTTGTAATTCTCTTCTCCCGCTTCCTCGTCCAGGCTGGACGCCAGCTCGAAATCCGCGATGGCACCCTCAATATCACCGGTGTCCATACGCTCCTCGCCAACCTGCCAGTAGGCCGCCGCGGAAGCCTCTCTTCCCAGCCGCGCCAGGAAAACCTGTCCGGAGTTTGTCCGCTTCAGGTAGAGATACACGCCGACTACCGCAACAAGCAGCACCACGGCGAGCGCAACGGTCAGCTTGGCCTTGTTGATCATTTTCTTCTGGTATTCCTTGCCGCGCTGCCGCTGCTTTCTGCCCCTGTAGGACGCATTCTGCGCCACAGCGGGTGTGATGCCGGTTGTGGTGCCGCCGTATACGGTGCGCTTTCCCCTGTCAAAGCCCTCCTCGCTGACCGGTGCTCCGCTCTCATTGAATACTTCGGGGTCGGAATAAATGGGTGCCTGGGTGCCGCTCCATTGCTCAGCCTGTGCGCTTCGCCTCGCGCGGCGCCGGCTGCCCTGCCTGCTGACGACCAGCGGCGCCTCACCGGCGTCCGCAGCTGACTGCGCGCGTTTTCCCTGACGTATGGCGCGCACGCCGGTCTCCTGCTTTTCCTTTCGGGGCAGATACTTCCCGCATTCAGGGCAGACCAGTGCGTCATCGTCCACGTAAACGCCACAGTTGGGGCAGAGCATGTGTTCACCTCATTCCTCGTCGTACTCCCGCTCAGGGGCCTCGCCGCCCAGACGCTCAATCGCGTTGCGCAGCTCAATATAATCTGTATACACCGTTTCCGGTGCCAGTGCGGCTCTCTTCAGCTCCGGCACTGCCCTGTCATCTCCAAGCTTGGAAAGGTAGTTGGCAAGCAGCGCCAGCTTTTCCGGATGCTCGCGCAGCTTCTGCAGCGTCAGCTGGAATACCTTTTCATTTCCCGGATACCGCACCGCCGCGTCCAGCAGCGCCAGCTGACCCGCGTCGTTCGCTCTGGGCAGCGCCTCCACAACGGCCTGCAGCGCGCCGCGGCCCATGCCGGTCAGGGAGTCCATCGCGTTATCCGCCAGCTCATCGTCCTCCTGTCTGTCCAGCTGCCACTGAATGTAGAGCATCTTCGGCTGTGTGCTCTCCATGTCCCGCAGCAGACCGACAGCAGTCATTTTTGCGTCCTGATTGGCGCTGCTTTCCTTCAGCAGGCTGACCAGCCGCTTCTCGCAGGGCTTGCCGACATTCTCAATCTGCTCCAGCAGCAGATCGGGCACCGGCACTCCCCGGTCGGTATATTCAATCAGCCAGTCCACCAGATCCTTGGGGTCTTCGTACTGCGTGAAATAGCTGCCCGGAGTCAGCCCCTCCAGCCATTTTGCCGGAGTATTCAGGAAGTTCATATAGATGCGGGGCATGTCCGCCTCCATGGCGTCCACATTCCGGTATTCCTTCCGGTGTGCCTCCACCCAGCGAGAGGTGAAATCCGCAAAATGCTCATCAAAATTGATGCATGGAAACATGTCGCTTCCTCCTTTATGCCTGCTCTGCCGCTTCATCGGCGACGGACTTCTCTGTCGCCGCCATCGCCTTCAGTGTTCTTTCGAGCAGTGTCTCCAGTTCCCAGCCAAGCAGGTCCGCGCCGGAGCGGATCACCTCGCGCGAACAGCCGGCTGCAAAGCGTTTATCCTTGAATTTCTTTTTCAGGCTGCTCAGCTCCATGTCTGTGCAGGACCCGGAAGGCCTCATTTTTGCCGCGGCGCCGATCAGCCCCGTCAGTTCATCTGAGGCATAGAGTATCTTTTCCATGTGATGCTCCGGCTTCAGGTCTGTGCAGATGCCCCAGCCGTGGCAGCACACCGCGTGAATCAGCTCTTCACTGGCGCCGGCCTCTCTCAGCAGCTCCGGGGCCTTGCGGCAGTGCTCTTCCGGCCATTTTTCAAAGTCGATATCGTGCAGCAGGCCGGCCATCGCCCAGAAATCCGCTTCGTCTCCAAAGCCCTCCTCCGCGGCAAACCAGCGCATCACCGCCTCCACCGTCAGCGCATGCCGCAGGTGAAATGGCTCCGTATTGTAGGTTTTCAGCGCGGCCA
Organism: uncultured Clostridia bacterium; assembly: GCA_946407745.1. Classification (GTDB taxonomy): domain Bacteria; phylum Bacillota; class Clostridia; order Christensenellales; family Aristaeellaceae; genus RUG11272. Next base: position 65,872 of record CAMJPQ010000006.1, on the reverse strand, counting down.
GCGCCGCCTCCCGTGTCAGTCCTGTCTGCATCCTTTTCACTCTCCGCCGCAAGTGCTGTCCAGGGGAAGGCTTTCCCAGTCGATGCGTTCGTTTTTGTAGAAGAATTCCCTGTCCCGCCCGCTAACCTCGCGCAGGATGCGGCAGGGGTTGCCCGCTGCCACCACGCCGTCCGGGATGTCCTTCGTCACCACGCTGCCGGCGCCGATGACAGCGTTCCTTCCGACAGACACGCCCGGCACAATGACCACACCGGCGCCGATCCAGGCATTTTCACCGATGCGCACATCCTTGTTGTACTGCAGCCCACGGCGGCGCAGTTCCGCGTCGATTGGATGGTTGGCGGTGCAGAGCGTCACATTCGGCCCGATCATCACGTAGTCGCCTATATAGATGTGGCCGTCATCCACCATGGTCAGGTTGGAGTTGATATACACATGCGAGCCAAGGTGCAGGTGTGCCCCGCCCCAGTTGGCCCGCATCGGCAGTTCGATGTAGCTCCCTTCTCCGCACTCAGCGAAGACCTCACGCATATAGGCTTGCTTTTCTTCATAATCAGATGTTTTCAGCTGATTGAAGGCCCACAGTCTGTCCTGATACGGCACCTGCTCCCGCATGATCTCTTCGTTGCCGGGGTCATACAAAAGGCCAGCTTCCATGCGCTGATATTCCGTCATCTGTCGGCTCCTTCCGGCAGGTCCAGCACCTGCCCGTCCTCACAGCATTTTCTCAGGCAGCCATGATCCGCTGCCCACGCTTCGCCGTGCAGCTCAGTTTTCCCGCCGCAGGCACCGATCCAGGTACCGTCCGGTATCAGGTAAAAGCATCTCCCCGCGCTGTCCGGCACGGTGATGTCGTCAAACAGCTTCATTCCGTCCAGCACACTGTCCCGCACAAGGTTGTAATGCGGACAGACCATTACCTCTGTCAGTCCCAGCCCGGGAAGAAACCGCCGGTAGCCGGGGTCGAGGGCCTCGCCTGGCAATTCAGGCTGGGCATAAACCACCTCCGCGGTGTTCATGCTGCCAGCGCTGATGCCCAGCACGGCCCCGTCAAAGCCTTCCAGCATCCCACGCAGCCCCAGTTCACGGAAAAAGCGGTTCTGCGTGGGTACATGTCCACCCGCCAGCACCAGCAGGTCACTCTGTTCAACCAGCGCCGCTGCGCAGTGCTGCCCTCGCCTGTCCAGGAAACGAAAGCTCTCAAATACAAAGCCGGCGCGCTCAAATGCGGCGCGCACATGGCCGCCGAACAGTTCTGTCGCCTGCGGATCATCCGGCGAGGAGGCCACAAACAGCGCCTTGAGCGGGCATGCCGGGAGCCCTTCACGCAGCGCCTCCAGCAGCCCATTCGCGCTGTTGAGCGCCGTCCCGTCCTCCACTAACGGAGAGGAGGTCAGAAAAAGATTCATCGCGGATACCTCAGTGTTACATCAGCTTGAGCAGCATCGTTTTCTGGTCGTCCATTTCCACCTTGACCAGCCCATCCTTCTCCAGCTGCTTCATCACATCAGAGAAGCGCTTGAAGCCGATGGCTTTCTCTGTGTAATCCGGATAGGTGGTGAGGATGTCCGCCTTGAGGATGGAAGGATTGATGCGCTCAAAGCCGCCCTCCTTGTAGGCGGACAGCTGCGCCTCAAAGGCTTCGCGCCAGTTCTCCCGCGTCAGCTGCACCGCGCTCTCAGCGCTCTCCGGGTGAGAGGTCAGGCTGACCATGACGTTGAAGTTGTCATTCTTTACGCGCAGGTCGCCGAACTTTGTGCAGAGCTTCTGCAGCAGCTTATAGAAGGTTGCGCAGCCATAGCTCTTTTCGTTGAAGTCAGGCCGCAGGCGCATCAGCACGCCCTTCAGTTCGGAGGCGTACATTTCGTCCACATCGCTCTGCTCCTCCAGCACCTGGCACAGCAGCTTGTTCAGTTCCTCCATATCCGCCATTTCATCGCTCTTTTCCTGTACGGCGGCCCGCTTCTTTTTGTTCGGGGCGGAGGCGGCGGGCTTGCGGCTGCCCATGCTTTCCAGAAACTGGAATTCGTTGCAGGCGTTGATGAAGATCGTGCTGGCCGCCTCTGATCTGGAGATGCCCAGCACAAATTTGCCCATGGCCTTCAGCCGGCCGACCAGGGGCATATAGTCACTGTCACCGGAAACGATGCAGAAGGAATCGATCAGCGGGTTGGTGTAGGCAACCTCAAGCGCGTCCACCACCAGCTGGATGTCCGCGTTGTTCTTCTGCGCGATGCCATAGCGGATGGACGGCACCACGGAGAAGGTGTTGCTGAGCAGTATCTGCTTCAGGTCGCTGAAGGATTCCGTATATCCGTAAACGCGGCCGAGAAGAATGTCGCCGCGCATTTTGACCTTTTCAAGAATGGAATTCAGCGTCGCCTGCTTGGCGCCGCAGTTTTCCAGATCCACAAAAACAGCATATTTTGCCATATTTTTCAATTCCTTGTTCGCGTAAAGCTTGATTCATATGCGGAAAGTGAAGCGGTCGCCCCGTATGTGCTGGCAGCTGGTGTGCAGAAGCCGGCCCTGCTGGTCATAGATGGCTTCCTCCAGGCACAAAAGCGCGCTGCCCCGGGCGACATCCAGCAGCTCCGCCTCGTTTTCGGCAGCATAGCACAGGCTCAGCTCGTGCTCCGCTTGACCGGGCTCAATGCCCCGTGTTTTCAGCAGCGCATAGAGTGAGCCCGTCAGGTCCTCCTCCAGCAAAAATCGGTAATCGGGCGGAAACTGGTTGGTCTCCAGCACCACCGGTTCCCCGTCGCACAGGCGCACGCGGCGGATTTCAATCATCTCGGGATAGTCCGTCAGCGTCTCCGACACGCAGGGAGCGGGCGGAGAGATCATACCGGCGCTGAGCACGCGGGTTGACAGGCTGACGCCAAGGCCGGAGCAGACTGTATGAAAGCTGTTAACCGAACGCAGATCCCTCTGCAGGCGCGGCGCCTCGCGGACAAAGGTCCCTTTGCCCTGGTGGGATTCCAGTATCCCTTCCTCCGCAAGCAGCGCGAGCGCCTTGCGTACCGTCACCCTGCTGACCTGGTAGCGCCGGCACAGCGCCCCCTCCGTCGGCACACGGCTGCCGGCAGGGTACAGCTCCAGCCGGATGTCGCTCCTCAGCTGATCTGCCAGCTGCCGGTACAGGGGCCTCGCGTTGACCTTGCTCAGGGCGGCAGAAAAATCACCGGTATTCAATGGCACCTCCATCAGCACTGCGCGTCATTCTCTGCACTGAACGATTATAACATTATTCTCACCGGAAAACAACTGCTTTGTCAGCACGGCGGTTTCTCATCTGGCACGCCCAGCCGCCGAATGTTACATTTTCTACTTGATGAAGCAGTAAAATCAGAGTACAATATATTTGTATGATTATATTCCTCCGGCCCGTCCGGAGCGATACAGATATGGGGGCGGAAATTGAGATGAACCGCAGAGTGAAACGCATGCTGCTGCTGGCGCTGCTGGCGCTTGCCCTTGGTCTGAGCGGCTGTTATGTCCCGGCAGACCAGATCAACAATGGCCAGGATGGCATCAACCCGGGCGGCGACAATGTGCCGTTTGTGACTGTCGTCGTCACCTCCTCGCCCACGCCGGTGGTCACGCCAGCGCCCACCCCACAGCCCAGTGCGGCAACCACCGCGCCGTCCTCCGGCTGGAGCGGCTGGAACACAGCGGCGACAACCGCGGCGGAATCGACCTGGACCCCTGCCACAACCCGGCCGCTGACGACGATTACGATCATCACGCTGGCGCCGACCACCACCAGGCCGCCGGTCACACCCACCCCCGCGCCCACCGCGCTGAAGGTCGGTGCAAAAGGCGACGATGTTCGCCGCATGCAGCAGCGTCTGAAGGAGCTGGGCTACTATACCGGCTCTGTCGACGGTGACTTCGGCAGCGGCACCGAGAACGCGGTCAAAACCTTCCAGCGCGCCAACGGCCTCTCCGCCGACGGAAAGGCAGGCGAGAAGACCATGGAGAAGCTGAACAGCTCCTCCGCGGTAACTTACCGGCAGTACAGCGCCACGCCGACGCCGCGCCGCACCGCCACACCGCGTCCCACCGCAACGCCGCGCCGCACCACCCGGCCGACTGCCACGCCGAGGCGGACCGCCACGCCGACACCGAGGCGCACAGCCACCCCGACACCGCGGCCCACAGCCACACCCAGGCCCACCGCCACGCCGCGGAACAATATCACCCTGCGGCTGGGCACCTCCGGAAACAATGTGACGCGGCTTCAGAACCGGCTGATTGAACTGGGCTACCTTCAGGGTGCGGCTGATGGCACCTATGGCGCTGCCACACAGGCCGCCATAGCCGCCTACCAGGCGCGGGAAAACCTGCCGGAGGATGGCACCGCCGGTCCGGCCACGCTTTATGCCATTTATCAGCCTTCCGCTCGCAGAGCCGGCGGCGCGGTGGCCGTCATCGGCCGCGGTCATTTCCTGCAGAAGGGTGACCAGGGCAGTGCCGTGCGCGCCCTGCAGCAGCGGCTGAAGGAGCTCGGCTACTTTACCAGCAATGTCAACGGCGTTTTCGGCAGCGTGACGGAGCTGGCCGTATACGAGTTCCAGCGGAACAATAATTTGACCATTGACGGCACCGCCGGCTCCTCAACCTTTAACCGCCTTTACGCATCAAACGCAAGGTCCTACACCGGCGCGACCGCCACGCCCAGAATCACCGCCACGCCAACCCCCAGGCCCACCGCGACACCGCGGCCCACTGCCACGCCGAGACCGACCGCCACACCGAGACCGACCCGGACGCCGCGCCCCACGGCTACGCCGAGGCCTACCGCCACACCGAGGCCGACGCCGCGGCCCACTACAACCGCTACGCCTTCTCCCGTGCCGACCGCTGTGCCCCTGCCCACCGCCACAAGGATGCCGATTCCCACTTCCACCACTGAGGTGATTGCTTCCACCGGCTACGAAGTGCTGACGCCCCAGTCCTCCTCTGACGCGGTGCGGCAGCTGCAGATTGCGCTGCGCAGCAAGGGCTTCTATACCGGCACCATCGACGGTGTCTACGGACCCGCGACCATCGCGGCCGTGATTGAGTTCCAGAAGGCTAACAACCTCAAGGTGGACGGCGTTGCAGGTCCCTCCACGCAGCGTGTCCTGTTTGAGACCGCCTCCGCCATCACCTACGCGACACTGAAGCAGGGCGACAGCGGCAACGCGGTGCGCAACCTGCAGTACACGCTGTATGAGCTGGGCTACTTCGACGCGAGCATCAACGGCAATTACGGCCCGCTGACCAAGGAAGCGGTGCAGGCCTTCCAGGCGCGCAACGGCCTGCCGGCCACCGGCATCGCGGATGACGCGACCCTGCGACTGCTGTACTCCAACCGCGCAGTGACCGACCTGACCCCGGATCTGGATTACACCCGTGTGCAGCTGGGCGACCAGGGCGAGGTGGTGCTGGCCATACGCAGCCGGCTGAACAGCCTGGCCTATCCTGTGTCCATTGACAGCAACGTCTTTGACGAGGCCACCCGTCAGGCGGTGATCCTCTTCCAGAGCTACAACAACCTCAGCCAGAGCGGCATTGCGGATACCAACACCCAGTCGGTGCTGTTCTCAGACTTCGCCGTGAGGTACCCCTACTGAAAAGGCGAACATTCTTTACGCCGATTGTCCCAATTTGGGGCAATCGGCGTTTTCTTGTTGGTTTAATAATTGTAAAATTCGGCAGAATTTGCCCCATTTTTTTCATTTTCAGGCAGGAATTTCCCACATCGCATAGAAATATATAAATGCAAAGAGAAAGAAAAGAGCTGAGCGGTGCTCAGCAGGAGCCGGACAGGCAAGCCGGCCGGAATAACGACAGGAAGGGAGTGATGCCGATGCCTCAACAGTCCATGGCGGAGGACGGCATTTTCCACATTGTCTGCGGAGGTGCCGCCTCCGGTATTGTGACGATACCGAAAGGAGAACACCACCATGAAGACAACCCTGACTGCCAGAAACATGTCCATTACCCCCGGCATTGAACAGCGGATTGAGAAAAAAACCGCACGTATGGGTCGTTACCTGCTGCCGGAAACCGAGATGCAGATCAAGATGCGCAAAGACAAGAGCGATATGCGCATCGTAGAGATTACCGTACCGATGGGAAACGGAGTACTTCTCCGCTCGGAAGCTAGTGCGCAAAGCAACCTCTTCCTCGCCATAGACGATGCCCTGGCCAAAATGGAAAAGCAGATCCATCGTCATCGCACCAAGCTGGGCAAGCGCATCCGCGAGGACGCCTTCACCTATGAGGAGCCCGAGTTCATCGAGGAGGAAACCGAAGAAGAAGAGGAAGGCAAAGGACAGAAGATCGTACGCCGTAAGACCTTCCCTGTGAGACCCATGTCTGAGGAAGACGCAGCGCTCCAGATGGAGATGCTTGGACACAGCTTCTTCGCCTTTGTAAACATCGACACGGAAAAGATCAATGTACTGTATCAACGGAAGGACGGAGGCCTTGGCTTACTGGAGCCAGAGGCATAATCGGAGCTCAGGGCTGTCACTGTGACTGAAGCGTCAGCGGAATGAAAGACAAGCGGTTTCGATGGCACAAATGACAACTGAATATATTCCTGTGCTGAAGCCGATGGAGGGCAACACCTCCATCGGCGATTTTGTGTCATTTCAAGAGCATGCCGCTTCCGGGCAGCAAAAAAGGGCGGCGAGCGCCCTTGATTTCAGTATTTGTCTGTGTATTGCCTCACATACCACTCTTTGCCATCCGTCTCACACACGATGCGCCCCTGGTAGGTGAAATTGTAAGGCACGCCGCGGTTTTTCAGCTGCCGGACCGCGTTTTTGCAGCCCGTCTGTTCATTCTTTGCGCTGTGCGTGATAATGGCATAGGCGGGATCGACCGCCTCCAGGAATTCCGGCACGCAGGCCGTCAGTCCATGATGGGGCATTTTCAGGATATCCGCCTCCAGCAGCTCAGGTCCCACCTGTTCAAGCAGGGCGTGCTGCGCCAGTCCGGTGGCGTCCCCGGTAAGCAGGATCGTCGCATCCCCAAAGCGCACATGAAGCTGGCCGGAGAGGTAGTTAGTACTGGTGCCCTCCTGCCACCAGAAGGCGGTCACCTCCGCGTCGCCCACACGAAGCACCTCATTCTGTTCAAGCCGGCGATAGGGCACATTGTACTTTTCCAGTGTCGCAACACACATTTTCTGGTAGTAGGTCTGATAGCCCTTGCGGAAGGTGGACAGGAACTCATTGGTGGTCAGCCCATGGCGGAGCATCACATACAGCCCCTGAATATGATCGTTGTCCGGGTGGGTGTTGAACAGCCTGTCGATATGGGGATGCCCGTCCTTCATAAAGCCGCAGTCCTCATAGGCAGCCATCAGCTTTTCATAGTATTTGGTCAGGCTGCCGTCCACGGCCAGCGTTTCTCCGCCGCATTCGATCACCAACGCGTCGCTGCGGTAGGTAGAGAAGGCATACAGGCGCAACAGGTTTCTGCTCTCCCAGTCCTCCGGCGGCTCCTCGTTCACATGCACGGGCAGGGAGGCGCTGGCGGAGGTCAGGCACAGCAGCAGCGCCGCCGCCAGCAGCACCAGTCTCCTCAGCATGTGCATCCCTCCAGTCCCATCATGCGGTGCAGCAGCTCCTGATATGCCTGCGCCGCGTCCCGGATGTCGCAGCGGAAGCAGTCAATATCCAGCGGCTCATGCGTGGTGGCATCCCAGAAGCGGGCAACATCCGGCGTCAGCTCATCCGCCACAAGTATTTCCCCGTGGAAGCGGCCGAATTCCAGCTGGAAATCAATCACCTCCACGTCAATCTCCCGCATATAGCTGGTGATCACATCGTTGATCCTCAGCGCGGTTTCGGTTGCCGCTTCCATTTCCTCCCGCGTTGCCATACGCAGGGCCAGTATATGCGTCATGTTGATCAGCGGATCCTCCATGTCGCTCCCTTTGTAGAGGAATTCGACCACCGGCGGGTCCAGCGGCGTTCCGTCCGGCAGGCCCAGCCGCTCCCCCAGCGTGCCCGCCACACGGTTGCGCACCTTCAGCTTGACAGGCAGGATGTCGCAGCGCTTGATCAGGCTCTGCCTGCTGTCCAGCTGTTCAATATAATGGTTGGGAATGCCGTTTTCGTCCAGCAGGTGAAAGAAGGTTTTGCAGATGGCGTTGTTGACCTCGCCCTTGCCCAGTATGCGCCCCCGTTTCAGCCCGTGGTAGGCAATCGCTTCATCCTTGAAATAGACCACGGCCACATCCGGGTCGTCAGTGGCGTAGATGCGTTTGCTCTTTCCCTCTCGGATCAGCTCACCCGTGTGAATCATCTCTGCCGCTCCCTCCCCTGCCGCTGCGATCTTCAGACACGTTATTTTATCAGATTCTTTGCCGCGCCGCAATGGCTAATCTGGAAAGATTTTATACATGGAAAGGCAGCCTTTGCGTGTATGGCACAGATAAGCAAAAGCATCCCGCTCATCGGGATGCCGCAAAAAGCGCTCCGCAGCATACAGTAGCGTTCGGAGCGCTTTTGCTTTCAGTGTATGATTCCGGGTTATTCGCCAATCGCCGCGAGCACCGCGTTCCGGCACTTGCGCGTCATGGCCGTGGTGCCCGCGTTGGTCAGGTTCTGTCCCAGCAGGAAAGTCGCTTCCAGATCCGGGATGTTCACAAAATAGGTGCCCAGCCAGCCGTCCCAGCCATACTCACCCTTGCGGGAATAAGTCATGGACCGCCCTGGTTCTATGCAGATGCGCATCAGGTGGCCATAGCTATAACCCCAGTGTCCCCACCAGAGGGTCTCCTGGATGTCGCGGCTCAGCTGGGGGCTTGTCATTCTCTCCACCGCCTGGCGGGAAAGGATGCGGCGCCCGGAATAGACCCCACCCTGCAGCAGCATGGCGGCAAAGGCCGCGTAATCATCCAGTGTGGAAACCAGACCCGCTCCTCCGGAGGCAAAGGCAGGCTCCCTGCTGTAATCCCCCACCGCAAGGTGAATTCCGCTGTAGGGCGCCAGCCCATTGGCACCGCGGTCATAGCAGGTCACCAGACGGCCCGTTTTTTCCTCCGGCACATAGAAGCCGGTGTCGTCCATGCCCAGCGGGTCAAAGATTTCTTCCCGCAGGAAGCGGCTGAAGGGTACGCCGCTGGCGACCTCCACCACCGCGCCAAGCACATCGGCACAGGTGGAATAGCGGAACTGGCTGCCCGGCTGGAAGGCCAGGGGAAGCTGTCCCAATCGGTTGCAGAATTCCACCGTGCCCATTCCGCCGCCGGCACGGATCTGCTCTTCATTACCGGCAAATACCGCCGCGGTTTCCTCATCCTCACCGGGATAGCTGAGACCGGCCGTCATACACAGCAGGTCGAACAGCATCACCGGCCGCTCTGCCGGCACCAGTTGATTGCCAATCCTCACCTTCTGGTCATGGAACCCTGGCAGGTACTTCTCCACCGGGTCTGCCAGATCGATCAGCCCGCGGTCCATCAGCAGCATCACCGCGGCGGAAGTCACCGGCTTGCTCTGGCTGTACAGGCGGAAAATGCTGTCCCTTGCCAGCGGTTTGTTCTCTGCAATGTCGGCATAGCCTGCCTGCGCATAAGCCACCTGCGTGCCTCTCTGGCGCACCAGCACATTCGCGCCGGCTACCTCGCCTTCATCCACCGCGCGCTGCATTATTTCAGTGAGCTGCCGTTCCAAAGTGTTCAAGGGGCTACCTTCTTTCCTTTGTCAGTCTGTATCCGGGTCGGAGCGCCACTGTGCTTCCAGCGGATCAGCCGTCTCCGCTGGTGCCGCAAAATTCGCGGCCAGCGCCTCCGGCTGGAAGCGCCGGTCAAAGGCCAGCGCCTTCAGCGCCTCACGAGGAACAACGGTATTTGTGCCCAGGCAGTCGTTGCAGCGATACATGCAATCCGGGCAGACGCAGCCAAGGCGGTCGCTGTCCGCCTGCACCATATACGTGCCGCATACCTTACAGCTGCACCGCATCGCTGTCCCTCACCGTCACTGTGCCATCCAGGTCCTCAATCACGCGGCATACCTTGCGCAGCGCCTGCTCAACCTCGCCCCTGCCCCAGTCGGCAAGGTAGAGGTTGACCGGTTCCCTGCGCTCGCTCAGGCAGTCGTGCAGGGCGTCGGCATTTCCACCGTAATAATCCGGCAGGTTCAGCAGCATTTTCAATGCCGCGTGCACCTGCGCCGCCGTCTGGTAAGAGGCGCCGGAGAGAAAAATCGTTTGCATGCTGTCACCTCATCAGTTGCAGGATACCGTGCCGGTCTCGCCGTCCATGGTGATCACCGCGCCGGATTTGAGTATTTTGGTCGCGCCCTTCGCGCCGATGATGACGGGAATATCCAGGCTCATGCCCGCAATCACGCCCTGTCCGTCCGGGTTGTCGTCCTCCAGTATCAGTCCGGCCGCCTTGCGCGCAAAGGGCAGCAGGTCCTTCGTGGTCTGGCGGCACACGAGGATGCGCCCGGTGTGGAACATCGCGTTCACATCGCTCAGCGGTGTGTGCTCCTCCACGGCGAACAGCGGCGCCGTTGCCTTGCCGCGCACCGCGCCGGTGCCGCGCAGCAGCATGTTGCCGACCACATGCACCTTCATCATGTTGGTGGTGCCGCTCACGCCCAGAGGTACGCCGGCTGTCAGAACCACCAGCTCACCGTCCTTGATCACGCCTGCATGCCCCGCGGCCGCCACCGCGTTGTCAAACAGCTCATCCGTGGACTGCGCCTCGTCGATCAAGAGAGGGATCACACCCCAGGAGAGGTTCAGCTGGCGGTATACCGTCGGGCTGGTGGTGCAGCTCACGATGGGGCAGTCCGGGCGGTAGCGGCTGATCATGCGCGCTGTGCCGCCGGTCTTGGTCACTGTGACAATGGCGCTTGCCTTCAGATCATGGGCGCTGGTGACCGTCGCGTGGCTGATGGCCGCGGTAATGTCCGCGCGGGTGTCATGCCCGGCATTGGCAAAGCGGTTCACATAGTCGATATTCGCCTCGGTGCGCTGCGCGATCCTGGCCATGGTCTGCACAGACTCCACCGGATACATGCCAGCGGCGGTTTCGCCGGAAAGCATGATGGCGCTAGTGCCGTCATAGATGGCGTTCGCCACGTCGGTGGCTTCCGCGCGGGTGGGACGCGGGTTCTTCATCATGCTGTCCAGCATCTGTGTGGCGGTGATGACCGGCTTGCCTGTCAGGTAGCATTCGCGGATGATGCGCTTCTGCAGGGCCGGCACCTCCTCCAGGGGGATTTCGACGCCCATGTCGCCTCTGGCCACCATGATGCCGTCCGCCGCGTGCAGTATTTCATCCAGGTTCTGCACGCCCTCCACGTTTTCAATCTTGGCAATGATGCGGATGGTCTTGTTGCCCGCCTTTGCCAGCAGCCGGCGGATCGCCTTGATGTCCTCTGCCGAGCGTGTGAAGGACGCCGCGATAAAATCGAAGCCGTGCTCCGCGCCGAAGAGAATATCCTCCTTGTCCTTGTCGGACACAAAGGGCATGGAGAGGTGTGCTCCGGGGATGTTGATGCCCTTGTGGTTGCTCACCGGTCCGCCGTTGACAACCTTGCAGGTGATGTCCTTATCCGTCACATGCTCCACCACCATGGCGATCAGGCCGTCGTCAATCAGCACCATGCCGCCGACCTTGACGTCCTTGGGCATGTCGCGGTAGGTCACGCTGCAGTGGCTCGCGTCGCCGAGGCATTCCTCTGTGGTGAGAGTAAAGAGCTGGCCAGCCTCCAGCATCACCTTGCCACCCTCGAAATCGCCTGTGCGGATTTCAGGGCCTTTGGTATCCAGCATGGTCGCCACCGGCAAGCCCAGCTCATCCCTCAGGCGGCAGATTTCCTCAAAATGCTTCAGGTGGCTGTCGTGGGTGCCGTGGCTGAAGTTGAAGCGCGCCACATCCATGCCGGCGAGCATCAGCGGCTTCACCAGGTTCTTTTCAAACAGGTGCGGGCCAATGGTGCAGACAATTTTTGTCTTCCTGCGGGATTCGTTCATCCGTGTTTCCTCCCCATAATGTCCTGTAAGGTTGTTGGTAAATGTGCGTTTCCCGTTCACAGCTCATCGGCCGCGTGAGGGCTGTGAGAGGATGTCTCATCCTCAAAGGCGGCGCGATGCTGTTCAAAAAAGCGCAGGTAAGCCTTCACGTTCTCGAGCTCTGTCCACTTCTTCACATCCGGCGGCTCCGCATCCAGGTCATAGATTTTTGCGCCGCGCATGGCCAGAAGAAAAGGCGAATGTGTCGCTATGACCAGCTGCGTGTCAAAAAAGCGGGTGCTCTCCTCCAGATAGGTCGCCAGCTCCTGCTGGCGCAAGGGCGAGAGGGAATTCTCCGGCTCATCCAGGAAGCAGAGGCTTCCCTCCTCTATCTTTGAGGTGAAGTAGTTCCATGCGCTTTCTCCGTTGGAATGGCCAATGAGATTCATGCCCACCTCATCGCGGGCAAAACGGCTCATGGTGTGCCGCCTGGCATCCACCACGCGCCGCAGCTGGTCCCAATCCTGCATGCTTCTCATCTGAAAGTGTTCGCTGCGCAGCTCCTTCCAGGCGCTATAGGCCTCCTCACGCTCGCGGTCAATGCCCTCGTTGGTGGCGCGCAGCTGCAGCATGAAGTCGAACACATCGTCGCTGGTGATAATGCGGATCGCCCGCGGCGCATCCATCGCCATATCCGCCCGGCACAGGTCCAGACAGCGCCCGTACATGGCAGACCGATTATACAGGCTGTCTCTTCGGGCGTGCAGCTTTTCCGCCATCAGGTTCAGGGCGGTGGTTTTCCCGCTGCCGTTGCCGCCGTACAGCACGGTGATCGGCTCGAAGGTCACCTCACACAGCCCGCGCCTGCTGAGCACACCGAAGGGATACCAGCTGCTGTATACCCTCTTTTTGTCGTTATAGATCACATCCCACTCTTCCTCCGCCGTGGGAAAGCGGAACGCGCGAAGGTAGCGCATGTGTCACACCTGAGCGCCGGAAATCAGGTCGCCCAGCAGCGCGCGAAATCGTATCTGCGCTTTGGCCGCGACAGCCTCCACTTCCCGGTGGTCCAGCGGCTGCGGCAGTATGCCAGCCGCCATGTTGGTCAGGCAGGACAGCGCAACCGAGCGAAGACCGCAGTGCCTGGCAACAATCAGCTCCGGCACCGTGGACATGCCCACAGCATCCGCGCCAAGGCAGCGCGACATCCGGATTTCCGCCGGCGTTTCGTATGCAGGCCCGCTGAACCACATATACACGCCCTCGCGCAGCGGGAAGCCGCGCCGCGCTGCCGACTCGCGCAGTGCTTCTGCAGCCTGTTCATCGCACACGCAGCTCATATCCGGGAAGCGCGGGCCCATTTCCTCCAGGTTTTCCCCGATCAGCGGATTGACGCCGGAGAAGTTGATGAAGTCCTTCACCAGCATCAGGTCTCCCGGCTGCCATGCGGTGTTGACGCAGCCGGCCGCGTTGGTCAAAACCAGCAGCTTCACGCCCAGCAGCTTCATCACCCGCACGTACATGGTGATGTCAAAGGGGTCCAGACCTTCATAGAAGTGCACGCGCCCCTGCAACATATAAACCCTGCGCCCGTTCAGGTTGCCGCTCCACCAGCGCCCTGCATGCCCCGGCGCCGTAGAGCGCGGGAAATGCGGTATGGCGGCATAGTCCGCCACCTTTCGGTCGCGCAGGGCCTCCGCGTAGCTGCCCAGCCCGCTGCCCAGCACAATACCGATGTCCGCCTCGCCCACCGTACAGCGCAGCCAGTCCGCAGCCTCGGTGATTCTTTTCATTTTCTCCCTCATGACTGTTCCTGCTTTCAATCCAGCAGCTGAGAGGCAAAGCTCTCGGCGTCCCATCTCTCACTCAGGCCAAGCCACTCGGCGCAGGTGGCTGCAATATCCGCATAGGTCGATCTGGTGCCCAGATCCACCGCGCGCGTCATTTTCCTGTGCCAGCACAGCAGCGGGATATACTCCCTTGTATGGTCGGTTCCGCGGAAGGTCGGGTCGCAGCCGTGATCCGCCGTGAAGATCAGCAGATCGTCCTCCCCCATCAGCGCCTGTATCTCCGGCAGCTTCCGGTCGACATACTCCAGCGCGTCCGCAAAGCCCTTCGGGTCCCGCCGGTGCCCCCACAGCATGTCTGTATCCACCAGGTTGGTAAAGCACAGGCCGGTAAAGTCCTTTTTCATATATTCAATCCACGCGTCAATACAGGCGACGTTGCCGGCAGCGTGGTTGGAGCCAGTCAGCCCGATGTGGTCAAAAATGTCTTCAATCTTTCCAACGCCCAGGCTTTCCATGCCCGCTTCCTTCACCGCGTCCAGCAGGGTGCGCCCGGTGGGCGGCAGGGAGAAGTCCCTTCTGCCGGCGGTACGGGTAAAGCTGCCGGCCTCACCCACATAGGGTCTGGCGATCACGCGGCCAACCCCCAGCGGGCCTTGCAGCATCTCGCGGGCAATTTCGCAGAAGCGGTACAGCTGTTCCCGGGGAAATACCTCCTCGTGGCAGGCGATCTGGAACACACTGTCCGCGGAGGTGTACACGATAGGCTTGGCCTCCCTGCGGCTCTGCTCGCCCAGCTCCTCCAGTATCGCCGTACCGCTGGCAGGCTTATTGCCAATCACACGGTGGCCGATCGCCTTTTCATAGGCAGTGATGAAGTCCTCCGGAAAACTGTCCGGGAAGGTGGGGAAAGGCTGCGTCAGCCTGAGACCCGCAATTTCCCAGTGACCGGTTGTGGTATCCTTGCCCGCGGAAACCTCAGCGCATTTCCCGTAGGCGCCCACCGCGCACGGATCGGGCGGATAGTGAGTTGATGTGATATGTCCCAGCCCGATGCGCGCCAGGTTCGGCAGGCTGGGCGAAGCAGCGTCAATCATGTGCCCGAGGGTATTCGCCCCGGCATCGCCGTAAGCCGCGGCGTCCGGCAGCTCACCACAGCCGACAGCGTCCAGCACTGTCAAAAAAACTCGCTTCACAGTTTTTCACGCTCCTTTGTCCTGATCTGTTGCTTGCTGTTATTGTACACCATTTCTCAGCGCAAGGCAACTCTTTCATTACAAAGAAACGTCACCTGCTGCCGCGGAGCGTTGACCCCGTCATGACCGGAACAAACCCTCACGGAAGCACCCGGTGATGTCATCTTTTTCGCGCCGTATTTTGCGTCAGAAGGCAAAGAAAAACCCTCACGCTTTGTGCGCAAGGGCTTACTGTGGCTCAGATAGGACTCGAACCTATGACACTCCGGGTATGAACCGAATGCTCTAGCCAGCTGAGCTACTGAGCCAAGTGGTTGCGGGGGTAGGACTTGAACCTACGACCTCCGGGTTATGAGCCCGACGAGCTACCAAACTGCTCTACCCCGCGTCAGCTGCCTTTCAGCTTGTATAGAATACATGAATTTCACCTTTCTGTCAAGAGGCAATTTTGCGTGTTCCATTGGCGGCTCCCCGTGAGGGACGGCTTACCTGGCCCATCCAGTATTTGCATTCTGCGGCAAGCCGTGTTATAATCCCGTTTGTCATCCACTGTTCCGGAGAGCCTTCTGCGCCTCCCCGGTGACTGAAGCGGCAATGAGATGTCCCTCGCCTGCGGTCCGGCCGTGAACATGGGGCAAATACCGATATTCAGGAGAGATACGGGGCATGACCCCTTTGTTATGGATTCTGCTGGCGGCGCTGGTTGCATGCATCGCCCTTTCCTCCTTCTTCTCAGCCTCTGAAACCGCTTACGCGGCAGCCAGCCACGTCCGGCTGAAAACGCTGGCACAGTCCGACAGCAGGCGCGCTGAGCTGGCACTGAGCCTGCTGGCTGACTACGACCGGCTGATTACCGCCATACTGGTCGGCAACAACCTGGTCAACATTGCCGGTGCCTCCATCGCCACGGTGCTGTTCACCCAGTGGGTCGGAGGCATGGGCGCCACCCTTTCCACGGTTGTGATGACTGTACTGATCCTTTTCCTCGGCGAGGTGACGCCCAAGACGCTCGCGAAGCAGTCCCCCGAAGCAGTCGCAATGGCTGCGGCGCCCGCGCTGCGGGTGCTCATTCGGCTGCTGTGGCCTGTCAATCTGGTTTTTGACCAGTGGCGGAAGCTGATGCGCAAGCTCTTTCACCCACGCAGCGAGCTGACCGACATCGGTGACGAGCTGAAGACCATGGTGGAGGAAGCGCGCGAGGAAGGCGACATGGACGACCACGAGGGCGAACTGATCCGCTCCGCGATTGAGTTCATCGACCAGGACGCGCTGGACATCATGACCCCTCGCGTCGATGTGACCGCCTTGGAGGACACTGCCAGCATGGAAACCGCGGAGGAGCTTTTCCGCGAAAGCGGCTACTCTCGCCTGCCGGTGTACCACGAGGACATGGACCACATGGTCGGCGTGCTGAACGAGAAGGATTTTTATACCGCCAAGCATCAGGGCGTTCGGGATATCCGCAAGGTCATGGTGCCGCCCGTGTACGCGCCGGCCACGCTGAAGATATCAAAGCTGCTGCAGCTGTGTCAGAGCACCCGCACGCACCTGGTGGTTGTGCTGGATGAATACGGCGGCACCGAGGGCATCGTGACCATTGAGGATGTGCTGGAAGAGCTGGTCGGCGAGATATACGACGAGCACGACGACATCAGCGAAGAGCTGGTGGCGCTGGAGGACGGTTCGCTGCAGGTGGACGGCGGGCTCTCCCTCACAGACCTGATGGACCGCCTGCACCTTGAGGATACCTACGAGGCGGATACAGTCGGCGGCTGGGCTGCGGAAATGCTCGGGCGCATCCCCGAGGTCGGCATGACGTTTGAGGCCTCCGGCCTGAAGTGCACGGTGACCGGCATGGAACGCCGCCGCGTGACACAGCTGCGCATTCAGCCCGCCACACCGGCTGCGGAGGAAACCAGTCACACAGGCAACGAAAACTGATCATTCAGGAGGTTCAACATGAGCAACACAACTAACAAATCCCAGCGGAAAAAGTGGGTCCGGATTCTTGCCGCCGTGGTCGCCGGCGTGATGGTCGTTTCCGTCATCGCGGCTGCGCTGCTGACGCAGCTGTAAACAGTCCAGGGAGGTTGACGCATTGCAGAAGCGTCCTAAAAGAGGCGTCTCTGTCGGCACACTGGTCATGGCGGTCATCACTGTGGCCGTCGCGGCGGGGTGCGCCATCATACTGCCGCTTTTTGACGGTCACGGCAGCCTGCGCGCGGACCGAGTGCTGCAGGCAATGAGTTTTACCGACGAGCGCCATGAGATTGCGGAAATCCCGCTCATCGCCTCTCCTGCGGAAACCGCCGCAACGCCGGAGCAGACGCCGCTCCCCTCCGCCACTCCGCAGCCCACACCCTCCACGTTCAAGGGCGGCAGCTTTACAGTGACCGCAGGCGGCATCGTGGCCGTGGAAAAGAATGTCCGTCAGTCCGAATACGACAATGATACGGGCATTTATGACTACAGCGGTGTTTTTTCGTTTGTGTCAGGCCAGGTCACCGGGGACTTCACGCTTGTGACCATGGAAAATCTGGTCAACACCGCCTCCGGCCTGTCCGCGCTGGTCGCGCCGGAGGAGATCTTTGGCATGCTCACCTCGGGCGGGGTGGACGCGGTGGCGCTTGGTTTCGGCCGTGTGTATGAGTATGGCTATTCCGGCCTCTCCTCCACCATCATGGCCGCGCAGAGCGCCGGGCTGGAGGTGCTGGGCAGCTTTCTCTCCGATGAGGAAGCCGCCATCCCCAACGCAATCCAGACCGTTGGCGGGGTGAAGGTGGCGCTGCTGCACTGCGCGGAGAGCCTGACAAGCAAGAGCCGCTCCAATCTCCGCTCTGATGGGCGAACCTGGGCGGTTTCCACTACGCAGACCATTGTGGATGACATCGCGCTGGCAAAACGCTATGGCGCGCAGGCAGTCATCGTGTCCGTGCACTGGGGGTCCGAGGGAAAAACCGCCCCGACCAACGCACAGCGGCAGCTGGCGCAGCAGATGGCGGACGCCGGCGCGGATGTGATCCTGGGTTCCGGTGCTCGCCGCGTACAGACCGCGCAATGGCTGCAGCGCGAGGATGGCGGGAAAACGCTGTGCCTGTACGACCTGGGCTGCCTGGTTTCCGACGCCCGCACAGACGGCGCGGTGGCCGGCATGCTGGCGCAGCTGACAATTGATGTGGACAGCGCCCAGCGGGTGACCGTTCGCAGCGCCAACTATGTACCGACCTACCTGTGGCGCCAGAGGGACGGCAGCAAATACCGCTACCGCCTGCTGGACGCAGGCGGCGAGGCTCCCGAAGGCATGTCTGCCGCTGACAGCAAGGCCATGCAGAAGGCCCTGAAGCGCGTTCGGGATATCATGGACGATACCCCGCTTGAGCAGGAATGACAGGATCCCCCATTGGCAAAAAAGCACTCCCCCTTCAGCGCTTCGGCTTTACATGCCGTTGCGCTGAAGGGGGGGTATTTTGTTCTTCTGCTGATTTGCGGCGTTCATATAGGGCATTGCAGCCCAAGGCTGCAGCAGTGCCTCAATAGGGACTGTCGAATTCCATCTCCGCCTTCCGGACCGCTTCCTCCAGCGTCATGCCTGTAAAATGCTGCGCGCCCAGATAGCGGCCGGACTTTTTGTCATCCACAAATACGCCGACAACAATCCCGGGAATCGCGCTCTCCGGCGCGTTGGGCGCCTGAGGACCGCCGAGGTCGGTCCTGCACCAACCGGGATCGGTCAGGTTGATCATCACGTCCGTGCCCTGCACCTTCGAGCCCAGGTCAATGGTGATCTTGTCAAGCGCCGCCTTACTGGCGGAATAGCCAGCCTGGCACACATCCAGCGCAATGCCGCTGGTGGTGTTGAGGATGCGCCCGGAGCCGCGCTGCATCATGCCCGGCAGGAAATGATAGCAGATCATGGCCGGCGCGATGGTGTTGACCCGGAAGCTGATTTCGTAATCAGAAACCGGGGTTTTCATATAGTCTGTCCGATAGGCAATCTGTAATCCGGCATTGTTCAGCACAATATCCACCGGCACGTTCATGCTGTCGATTTCCCCGAGCATGCGCTTCACAGCGTCCAGGTCATTGAGGTCCGCCGCCACAGCCGCAGCGGATACGCCCAGCGCCTGCACCTCTTCGAGCACCTTCTCCGTATGGGCCTTGTCACGGCTGTGCAGTATCAGGTTGCAGCCCTGCTGTGCCATGAATTTCGCGGTCAGATAGCCGATGCCTCTGGCGGCGCCTGTAATCAGCGCCCATTTTCCTTTCACCTGGAACATTTCTTTTCTCCTCTCCTTCAGTCCGCATAGCGCAGAATGGAATCAATCTGTGGCTGAAACAGATCGAATTCTTCACCCAGCCGGTCGCGGTTTTCTACAAGAAACAGGTTGCCCTTCATCTGGCGCAGGTCGGATTTCACATCCTTTTTTCCCAGCAGATGCACATCGCAATAGTCCAGTATATACTGCATGTCCGAGGGAAGGATGGCGTGCCCGTCCAGGTGAATGATCATGTTGTTCTGGTCGCCCGCGCCCAGCAAATCCCATACCGGCTGCGAAGCAGTATAGGCAAGGCACTGGCCTTCCGTGTTGTTCCATCCCTCCGAGGTGATGCCCGTGACGATAATCATGTGCCTGTCCGCACCGGCCGCCAGGGCACAGAGCATATACTGCTCCACCGGCAGGTACTCAACGCCCTTCATCAGGCGGAAGTTCTGGCAGAACCAGTAACCCTCTCCACCTCTCAGATTGTCAAACGGCTCGTTGATGGAGGTATTGCGCCAGTTTTCCTCCCCGCCCAGGGAGCGCAGGTCATATGTCTTTCCGTGATTATCGGTGCGGTACACCGCTACGCCGCCAGCACCGGAGCAGGCGGGTATGGTCACCCTGATGCGTTCGTCATACGCGCCGGCAACCGCCGCGCTTTTCCCGAAGCGCGAAACGCCCGCGACCATGCACATGGCGGGATCAATTCCCAGTTCTTTGCCGGCCCCCTGCTCCAGCGCGTCAATCACCTTGCTGACGCCCCACGCCCAGCTGAGCAGCACGCCGTTCTGGTCCTTCGGCCAGATGCTGTACGGATAAAGCGTATAGTAGGCGCCCAGATGCAGGTTGTTGTCCATGGCCACCTCCAGCGGATCGTAGGAGATGGCGGCATAGCCGCGCGCCGCGGCAATCTGCGCGTTGGGAGAGGGCGCAAACGTGCCGCCCATTTTCCACATGTATTCGATAAAGCACGGCACCGGCTGCTCAGCCTTCTCCGGCAGGGTCAGAAGCACGGTAAAGGAAGCCTCCTCCCCTCCGTGGCGCACCGTGACAGTCATCTTTGATTTTGCCCGGTCAATGGCATAGGAGAGCTCTTCCTCCGCGGCATCCGGCATGTAGCCGTACATATAGTGCCCGTACAGCTGCAATAGCTCCTTCCGGCGAGCCTGCCAGTCAGAGAGGGTTTCCACCTTTCTACCGTCCGAAAAGCGCATCAGTTCAGGCCATTCTTCCCGGGCCTGCAGGTCCTTGACATTGGACAGACTCTCTGCCATCGAACCACCTCCGATCAGAGAAAGGCACAGCATCAGCAGAAGGCGCTTCATCCGGTTCACACCCCCGTTTCCATGTGTCCGCCGCGGCGGCATTCGCTATGCCTGCAAGGGCTGATATTTACACGGCCTCAGTCAGCTTACAGTCCCATTTTTGTCATGATCCCGTCGGCGGTCACGCCGGGATGGGTCACATACAGTCTTGCTATCTGTTCCGCCAGCGCTTCATCCATACCGGCGCGGCCAGCGATTTCCGCGGGGCTTTTCCCACGCTGCGTTTCCCTCACCACCAGCTCAATCTGCCGGCGGATATCCTGTCCGGTTTCCGGCACGGCATCAGCGGCGGTGTGAGGCAGGTCAATGCGTTCTACCCGCCAGCCATCGGTATCGGTCAGCAGCATCGCCATGGTCACAGGCTGCAAGAAGCGCCTCGGCCCGCAACTGCCCGGGTTGAGCAGCAGCGTGCGCCTGCCGCTTCCGGGAGAAGAGAGCCAGCTTTCCGTGTATTGGTGGGTGTGCCCGCAAACAGCCATGTCGCAGGCGGTGAGCTCCGGCAAATCCTTTTTCCTGTGCGCCATGCAGATTCGCAGGCCGCCCAGCTCAAGCTCCCGCTGCTGCGGCAGGAAGACTGCCCATTCACCGTCTGTGTTTCCCCGCACCGCGTAAACCGGCGCGATCTGCTCCAGCCGCTCCAGTGTGCTCTGGCTGCTGACGTCCCCGCCGTGCAGTATCGCATCACACCCCTGCAGGCGTTCCAGCACATCGTGCCGCAGAAGATTGTGTGTGTCGGAAATCACACCGATCCGCATCGTCTGCCCTCCTGCCAATTCTCGCTATGCCACTGACCGGCCTCGTCTTTGCCCGCCCGTTCTGCGACGTGCCTGCTGGTTACGGTTTGTCGGCGCTCAGCTCCAGATGCAGATGGCTTCCGCTTGCCTCGCGCATCACAAGCTTCATGTAGTTCAGAAACGACGCATTCGGCTGCTTTTCCCACAGGGCATAGGCCGGGTCCTCCGTCCACACCGGGTCTTCCCCGTGAAAGGTTCCAGAGAAGTAGGCCAGGTTGAACCGCGCGGCATAGTCCGCCATCAGCTCGATCTCCTCAGTAGTGCCCGTCAGGGAGGGCTTCAGCTTATCGCTGGCCACTGTGAGATACCATTCCCTGCTCCTGTCCGAAAAGCCCTCCGGCAGGAACTGTTCGCTCAGTGCCCTTGCGTCATAGGTGAGCGCACCGTCATCGCTGAGGGTCACCACGGCGTAGCGGTGAGGATAAATGCAGAAGGCGCCCAGCGCCGCGTCGGCCAGGCCCTCCTCGCGCGCTATGTGCTGAATATGCAAATGTCCGCACAGGTTCAGCGGCACACCGTACTTATCTGTCAGCGCCCTCATATTCTCGCTGCCAAACATCAGGTAGCTTTCCTTGATGTAATCCGTGTGCGCGATCAGATTGTGGTGGGTTGCAGTGATCACCGTGACGCCTGCCTGCCTGGCTGCCCGCAGCGCCCCCTCCAGCCAGGTTGCGTGTCGGGCGGTAAACAGGCCGAAGGTCTGCGCCTGCTCCTCGTAATAGGAAACATCCGTCATGGCCACCCACAGCCTGTCACTGACTTTCGCGAGGTAGGAGAATCCCGCCATCCCCTTTTCCGTGCAGTGCGCATAGATTTCGGCAAAGGTCTCCGGCGTAACACCTTCAACGCCATAATACAGCCCGCTTGCGTACCCGATCGGGGTGGGTGAATTGATGTCGTGATTGCCCGGTATCACCCATACGGATATTCCCGCCGCCTCCACGGTGGCAAACCAGTCCGCTAGCGCGGCGTGGCTCTGCTTCTCCCCGTTGAAGGTCAGATCGCCTGTCACGATCAGGGCATCCGGCCGCTCGGCGAATATCTCCTTTTGCAGCGCGGACATCAGTTCTTCCCCGTATTGCGTTATTTTCCCGTCCCCCCGCCGCAGCGCCTGCAGGAACAGCTCGCTGCCCTGGTAGAGAGACGGCTCCAGGTAATGCAGGTCGGAGACGACCATCAGCTTTGTCTCCGCGGCTGCAGCGCACAGGAACAGGGCGGCGCACAGCGCGATCAGCAATGCCGTGGCGCCGTGCAGTCTCAAACCGGGTAGCTTTTCTTTCATGCCTGTGCCGCTCCTATTCTTTCATCCAGAGGGATCTGTCTGGAAGCATTATACCCTGCGGCGACTGTGGAATCAACTGCATTCTCTCAGGCTGCTTCCTCCTGCACCTGCGCAGTGTACAGCTGGTAATACAGCCCGCGCTTGCGCATCAGCTCCTCATGGCTGCCCATCTCGGCAATGCCCTTGTTGCTGATGTAGAGGATCCTGTCACAGTTTTTGATGGTGGAAAGCCGGTGCGCCACGATGATGCTGGTGCGGCCGCGCAGCATCTCTGCGATGCCCTCCTGCAGCAGCTTTTCTGTCTGTGTGTCAATGGAGGAGGTTGCCTCGTCAAGGATCAGGATCGCGGGATCGGACAGCAGCGTTCTGGCAAAGGCCACCAGCTGCTTTTCTCCCTGGCTCAGGTTGCTGCCGCGCTCCTTGATCTCGGTCTCATAGCCCTGCGGCATTTTGCGGATCAGCTCATCCGCCCTCACCCGCCGCGCAGCCTCCTTGACCTCGGCGTCTGTCGCGTCCAAACGCCCGTAGCGGATATTGTCCATCAGCGTGCCGGAAAAGATGAAGCTGTCCTGCAGCATGATGCCCAGCTGAGACCGCAGCGAATGCAGCGTGACCTTGCTGATATCGTGAACGGAGCCGTCCCTGCCGTGCAGCAGTATCCTGCCGCCGTTCAGGTTGTAGAACCTGCACAGCGTGTTGATCACAGTGCTCTTGCCCGCGCCGGTGGGGCCCACCAGGGCAATGCTCTCGCCGGCCCTGATGTGCAGGTTCAGGTTCTCCAGCACGTTGATGCCCTCTTCATAGGCGAAGGTCACATTCTCAAAGTCAACCTCGCCGCTGATGTCCGGCAGCTCCCCGGCATCCGGGGCGTCATCCACTATGACCGGCTCGTCCATGGTCTCGAAGATACGCTCCAGATAGGCAATGTTGTTGACGAAGGAATTGTATATGTTGGCCAGGTTGGTGATGGGCTGCCAGAAGCGGCTGACATACTGTCCCATGGCGAGTATCACGCCAAAGGACACCATTTCGCCGCCGCCCATCCAGTAGACACCTGCGATGTACAGGAAGGTCAGCACCAGCTGGGTCATCGTCTCGCTGGAGAGCCACACCGTATTGCTGATCTTCACCGCGCGCAGCCAGGCCTTGCGGCAGGCAGTGGCCAGCCGCTCCATGATGGAGATGTTGACCTCCTGCCGGTCAAACAGCTGGCTGACGCGCACACCGTCGATGGATTCAGCAAGATAAGCGTTATAATTGCTGTTCTTGTTGCTCTGGTTCTGCCACGCGCGGCGCTGTCTGGGCTTGATCAGCAGGATGATGCCGATAAAGACCGGCAGCCCGGCCACGATCACGGTGGCCAGCGTCGCGTTAGTGGAATACATGAAGACCACAATGAATACCAGGTTGATGATCTCCAGGATCATATTGATGATGCCATTGGAGAGTATATCCGACACGGAATTGACATAGTTGATGACCCTGACCAGTATCTTGCCCGCCGGGCGGCTGTCATAGTAGCTGAAGGGCAGCTTCTGCAGGTGGGCAAACAGGTCCTTGCGGATATCGAAGATGATCTCCTGGCTCACGTGGGCCATCATGCGCGAGCGGATGGTGGTGAACACAATGCTCAGCGCGATCACGCCCACAAACAGCAGCGCCATCCGGCCGATCATTGCCGTATCCTTC
Organism: uncultured Clostridia bacterium; assembly: GCA_946407745.1. GTDB lineage: Bacteria > Bacillota > Clostridia > Christensenellales > Aristaeellaceae > RUG11272. Next base: position 41,561 of record CAMJPQ010000006.1, on the reverse strand, counting down.
GCCGGCACGGCCACATCCAGCACCCACTGGGTGATCTTGGGTATATACAGCGTCGCCACGCTGGCCATCGCACTGAGCAGCAGCGCCAGCAGCATTTTGTATTTGTGGCGCGAGATGTATTTGCCTGCCCGCTTCAGGTGCTTCCATCGGAAGGGTGATTCCAGTTTTTCGTCCACATCAAACTTGTTGCGCGCCATCTCACACCGCCTCCTTCATGTTCAGGCCGTATTGCAGGCAGTAGGTCTGCCAGTAGTAGCCCCGCTTGGCCAGCAGCTCCTCATGGGTGCCGCGCTCCGTAATCATGCCGTCCTTCAAAACCAGAATCAGGTCTGCGTCACGCATGGAGGAGATGCGCTGCGCGATGATAAAGCGGGTGCAGTCAAACGGCAGGTGCGCCAGCTGCTGCTGGATATATTGCTCGGTTTCGCTGTCCACTGCGGAGGTGGTATCGTCCATCACCAGAATACTGGGGCGCACTGCCAGGGCGCGGGCCAGCGCAATGCGCTGGCGCTGGCCGCCGGACAGGCCCACTCCCCGCTCGCCGATAATCGTGTCATAGCCTTCCGGCAGGTGGTCGATGAATTCGGCAGCATCCGCCCGGGTGGCAAAATCCTTCACCTCGTCCAGCGTCAGCGCCTGGTTTCCGAAGGCCACATTTCCCTCCACCGTGTCGGAGAAGAGGAACACATCCTGCGTGGCTGTGCCGATGCCGCCCCTCAGCTGCTTCAGCTTCCACAGCTTCACATCACAGCCGTCCACGCGTATTTCACCATCCGTCACATCATAGAATCGCGCCAGCAGGTTGATCAGCGTGGTCTTTCCGCTGCCCGTCGGGCCCATGACCGCCACTGTCTGCCCGGGCTGCACGGAAAAGCTTACATCGCTCAGGATGATCTTATTGTCAATGCGGAAGGAAACATGGTCGAATTCAATCTGTCCCTTCATGTGCTCATGCTCCACTGCGTCGGTCGCGTCAACAATCTCTGGCTTTCCGTAGTACAGCTCCATGACCTTGGCAGCGGAGGTGGAGAAGCGCTGCAGGTCGTTGATCAGGTTTCCCAGCTCCCGCATGGGATTGGAAACAGCCCAGCTCAGTCCGGTGAAGACGGCCAGCTCGCCGGGGGTCAGTTCCCCGCGGATGATGAATAGCCCGCCCACAAACACGGTCACCAGCTGTATGGCGTTGACCAGCAGCTCAATGACGGGGAAGAAGGTGAGCCACAGCTTGTTGATGCGCAGGTGGCTGTCCATGAAGGCACGGTTCTTTTTTTCAAAGCGTTCCTTCTCATATTCCTCACGGGCAAAGGCCTTGACCACCCGATTCCCGGCGATGTTCTCCTGTGCGGCGGTGTTCATCTCGCTGAGCTTTTCCCGCATAAAGCCAAATCGGGGCCGCACATGCTTGGAAAAGAACTTGGTGATCAACAGCAGCAGCGGCGTGATCACAATCAGCAGCAGCGTGAGCTTCCAGTTGACCAGTGTCAGATAGATCGTGGCAAAAAGGAAGGTGCACACAGCGTCAATGATGCGGTAATCTATAAAGCTCAAAAAGTGCCGGCACCAGTCCAGGTCGGCGCTCATGCGGGTCATCAGGTCGCCGGTGCGGTGCCTGTCGAAGAAAAGCATGTCGTTATACTGCATTTTCGTAAACAGGCGCCGCCGCAGGTTGTAGATGACGTTCTGCGAGTCGGTCTCCAGAAAAATGACCATCAGGTAGCGCAGGCCCTCTCGACCGAGCTTGACAGCGAGCATCACCGCCAGGATGGGCAGAAGCGGCTCCGGATTCTTCGCCACAATCACATCGTCAATCAGCCGCTGAGACAGCGCGGGGTTGACCAGCAGCAATATGCACGTGAACGCGCAGATACTCAGCGCGATCACATGCCTGCGGCGGTAAGGGGCATCCATGTTTTCCCAGATCCAGGTAATTTGTTTCCACATCTCCCGTGTCTCCTTGCTATCGATGGCTGTACAGGCAAAAAACTGTTTGCACAGTCGGTCATTGTAAAACAGTTATTCTTGATTTTCCATGAAAAAACCAATATAATAAACAAAAATCACTGATTTTTCAACAAAGGGGGACAATTTCGCATGGCATATCCTGTACCAACGCACCACGGCACAGACGGTATTCATGCCGAAACGAAGACAAGAGACACGCATTTTGTCATGGAAGGGCATCACTGCCACAGCTGTTACGAACTGTTTTATGTGGAAAGCGGTGAGTGCCGTTTTCTGATCGACGACCACATTTTTGACCTCCACCCCGGCAACTGTATCCTCGTGCCACCCATGACGCTGCACTATACAAGATACATGTCCGGGCCCTGCCGGCGCACGGTGCTTCTGTTCCGCGGGTCGGATATTGAGGAGGAGGTGCGACAGTGCATGCCCCATCCCCTGCAGTTTTTTTCCGAGTCGTCCCTCTTCCAGGTTCCGGAAGCCTCCCGCGCCCAGGTAGCTGCCGTGCTGAGTGAAATGGCGGCGGAGGAAAGAATCAGGGACAGCCGCTCCGCGCTGCTGCAAAAAATGAGGCTGCAGACCTTGCTGCTTCTGTGCAGCCGGGTATGCAGCTTCGTGTTCGATCCGCCCGCCGATATTCGCACAAACGACCGGCAGATACTTCAGGCGGCGCGCTTTATCAGTCAGCGCTTTGCGGATTCTCTCACCAGCGCGGATGTCGCACGCGCCGTGGGCTTCAGCCCCAATTATCTCAGCCGCAAGTTCCGCGCGGCCACCGGCATCGGCCTGCATGAGTACATCGTGTTTGTGCGCCTGCAGCGCGCCGCGCAGGAGCTGCTCTCCACCGATGATTCCATCACCGCCATCGCCCTGCGCTGCGGGTTTTCAGACAGTAATTACTTCAAGGACGCCTTCAAAAAGAAATATGGCGTCTCGCCAAGAAGCTATAGAAAAATCACATAGTCCATTGAAAAAGCCAGGCAAAGGACATCGTTCCTTCGTCTGGTTTCATTCTTAATTAAGATTTTCTGCTCACTGCGCCTTCCAGCAAATTGTACAGTGCGTCCTGCGACAGCACGCCCCGCTTCATATCCGGGGGAAGCTCTCCCCTCTCGTCTGCCTCATAGTCCTCCAGCCACTGTCCGGAGGAATAATACTCCTCCAGCTGACTCAGCTTCTCAGGGTCCGCGCCGGTGCCGACTTCATCGAACAGGCGCTCATATTTTTCGACCCGCTTGATCCGCTCCAGCGGGTAAAACCTCCGATAGGTTTTACCGTTGCGCTCCACGGTTTCATTCCACATACTGGCAGGGCGGACCCACACGCCGCCTTCACCGTACAGCGCGCGGTAAACCACCATCGGCTCCTCTGTTTCGCTGTGACGGGCGACGGCAAGCACCTCGTAATCCCGGCCCTTGAAGTGCCTGTAGCGGCCTACGGTAATGGTGGCGGCAGCTTCTTCAAAGCTCGGAAGAAACTCAACTTTTTCGATGTCGCTCTCAAAGATCATTACATCGCCGATTTGAAGGCTTTCTTCCTCCCGACCGCATTCATGCAGACCAAAGTCTGGCGGGTTGAACTCAGCCACCCCGGCAAAGGCGCTGCCCCGGTGGTCCGTCACACGGACCGGCTTGCCGTCATATTCAAACAGTCTCACGCTTCCTCCAGCCTCTTTCCCCCGTTTTTTCATTTGCCGGCGATCTCTTCCAGTACCTCGCCGAGCTGTTTCTGATAGGCTTCCTGCTCCTCGCGGCTTGATTCACCGCCGATGGCGCTGAACGATCTGATCCATTTCAGCTGCCGCAGAGCCCTGTCCGTCTTGATAGCCACCTGCGTGTATTCCGGACCGATGAGCAGCAGCCGGAGTGCCTCCTCCGGTTTCAGCAGGCCGCTGGAGATGATGCCGAGCGTATCAAAGATCGTGTCGTTCGCAATCGGCCCGGCCACGATATCCGCTGTCACTGTGTCCCGCAGGCGGCGGTTTCCGAAGATATACTCCGCCCACCGCTCATCGCGCTTCAGAAAGCAGATGTCCAGGCCCTCCGTGTCCAGCTCGTATTCGTTGATGACCGCGTCCCTCCGCGCCCACCGCAGGGAAAACGCCTCATCCGGCGTGAGGTAAAAGCCCGGTCCGAAGTCCGCGTTTTTTCGCCCGTGCCGCAGGTCAGGCGTTCTGATCTCCACCTGGCCGGTGTGGAACAGCCGCCATTTTCCGTTACCGACTAAGGATGCCGCATGGCCGGTGTCTGTCACTCCCTGTCACCTGCTTTCCACGAAGCTGCTGCCAAATGGCCTGCACAGCTCATTGCTTTGCCATGTCGATGATTTCCAGCATCTGCTCCTTGCTCAGCGCGCCGGCGACATAACCCAGGATGGTGCCGTCCGGCTTGAGCAGCCAAGTGGTGGGAAGGCTGGTCACGCCATAAAAGTTGAACCACTCCCCCGTGAGATCCATCAGGACGGGATAGGTGAAACCGTTATCCGAGAGGAACGCCTGAATCGCTTCCTGATCAGCCGTATCTACTGTAGAGGGAGCTGCCATTCCCAGAATGATCACATCACCCTGGTTTTCTCCTGCCTCCCGATAAATCTCCTCAATGTCCGGCATTTCCTTCACACACCACGGACACCAGGTGGTCCAGAAATTCATAAAGACCACCTTTCCCCTGTAGTCGGACAGCGTGTGCTCCTGCCCATATTGGTCCGTCAGGGTGAAGTCGGGCATTGTCTCCTGCGCCTCACCGGCGGCCTCTTCCGCACTGGCGGACGCCACCAGGCGGCTCCAGTCGCCCATGGTGCCCGTCATGATCAGCACGCCCATCACGATCAGCAGAATGGCGGACACGGTGCGGGTCCATCGTACCACGCTGCGGTGCTTTTTGAAGAAGGCCAGCACAGCCTGCGTGAAAAAGCCCACTGCCAGGAAAGGGATCACGAAGCCAAGAATATAGCATGCCATCAGTAACGCTCCTCTCTCGCTTGTGGATGAGGCAGCCGCCGTCATGATGATGCCAGACAGCGTCGGCCCGATACAGGGTGTCCAGGAAAAGGAAAAACAGATGCCCATCACCAGCGCGGTCAGGGGATTCATGGGAAGCCGGTCCAGCCGGAATGGCAGGCGGTAGTCGCGTTGCAGGAAGGAATGCTGCCCGATCAGCCCCAGCTGCAGCAGTCCGAAAGCGATGACCAGCAGGCCGCAAATCAGATTCACCACGGTCTGCCACTGCCTCAGCAGCTGTCCCAGGGCGGTAAAGGTCATCCCCAGCAGCATGATGGCTGAGCTGATGCCCAGCACAAAGCACACTGTGTGCAGTATCATCCTGCGCCTGGAAGCGTCCAGCGTCCCGCCGGCCAGATAGGTCAGGTACACCGGAACCAGCGGCAGCACGCACGGAGAGAAAAAGCTGAGTATTCCCTGCACAAACGCAGTGAGAAGCGAGATGCTCTGTGATACGTTCAGAGCGGCGGCGCCTTGCAGCGTTGTGATCACCTGCCTGTGTTCTTACTTCAGCGGCTAACCGTGGCCGTTTGTCTTCATTATAATCAATGCGGCAGTTTTCTTCAAGGGGCATTCAGTTTCATCAGGCCAGGCAGTGTTTACATGGGGCTACGTTGCCGTTCAGCCTTTGGCTGAATCGGTTTTCACAGAATAAACACATTCCTGTCAGCTGTATTTAAAGTTTCCGTGTATAATAAGCACCTGTCAGCTAGAGCTGACATCGCGGCATCATTTCAGGGCGGTCAGGCTGAGTCTGCCGCTGTCAAGGGAGGTATTCACATGAAACGGTTCCTTTCCATGATTCTTGCAGGAATGCTCCTGCTCACCTCTGCCTTTGCGTTTGCGGAAGGCAACCCACCGGGCGATCCGCCGTCTGGCCCCATGGGAACACCGCCGGGTGATCCGCCGACTGGCCAAATGGGTACCCCGCCTGACGGCAAGCCGGGTGAAGGCGGCTTTGGCGGCAGCACGCCTCCCGGCGGCGGTACTTCCTCCTTTGAGTACACAGCAGCGGCAGAAATCACTTCTTCCGCTGAGCAGGCTGATCAAACCTACACTTCCGAAACCGCAGATGAGAGCGCGCTCATTATCGATACTGCCGATGCGGTGACCATCGTCAACCCCACAGTCACCAAGGCCGGCGATTCCAACGGCGGTGACAACTGTAACTTCTACGGGCTGAACGCAGCGCTGCTGGCCATGGGCGGCACCACCGCCACCATCACAGGTGGCACCATCACCTCCAGTGCTTCGGGCGCCAACGGCGTCTTCTGCTACGGCGGCAACGGCGCGTCCAACGGCGCGAGCGGCGACGGCACAACCGTCATCATCAGCGATACGGTCATTACCACCACCGGCAACGGCTCCGGCGGCATCATGACCACAGGCGGAGGCATTACCTACGCCAGCAATCTGACTGTGGAAACCTTCGGCGGCTCCTCCGCACCCATCCGCACCGACCGCGGCGGCGGCACCGTGGTCGTGGACGGTGGCACATACACCTCCAATGGCCTGGGCTCCCCTGCCATCTACTCCACGGCGGACATCACGGTGAAGAACGCCTCTTTGGTCTCCAACCTTTCCGAAGGCGTGTGCATTGAGGGCATGAATTCCATCACGCTTGAAAACTGCGATATGACCGCCAACAACACGCAGTGCAACGGAAACGCCACCTTCTATGATACCATCATGATCTATCAGTCCATGTCCGGCGACGCGGACAGCGGCACATCCTCCTTCACCATGACAGGCGGCAGCCTCACCAGCCTGAGCGGCCACATGTTCCACGTCACCAACACACACGCGGTCATCACACTTTCCGGCGTGAACCTGGTGAATGAGGGAAGCGACATCCTCCTCTCCGTGTGCGATGACGGTTGGAACGGCGCCTCCAATACCGCGGAGCTGATCGCCGACAGTCAGGCGCTGAGCGGCACAATCCTTGTCGGTGACAACGCCACCCTGACACTGACCCTGAGCAACGGTTCCGCCTTTGAAGGCACTCTCAGCGGCGAGATTACAAATGCCAAAGGTGAGACCGTTTCCACCGAGATCGGCGCCGCTAAAGTGGTGCTTGATGAAACCAGCACATGGACGCTGACGGCCGATACCTACATCAGCAGCTTTGAGGGCAATATCGAAAACGTGAACAGCAACGGCTATACACTGTATGTGAACGGAACCGCTGTCAACGAATAAGAAAGCACGAATCCTGAGCCACAGTGCAATCTGGCAGACTGCGCTGCGGCTTATTACTTTGAGGTCCTCGTGTGTTGCTGCACAAAGCCGGTCCATCCGAATACCACACACGCTACCATTCCCGACAGTGTAACCAGCATCAACGATGATGCTTTCCATGGCTGCACCGGCCTGACGGCGGTGATCATTACCTTTGCTGATTGCTTACGGTTGCTCCGCTGCCCCCATTCAGCCTCCGGATCGAAAAACACCCTGCCCGTCTGGGCAAGGTGCTGCAGGTTGCTTTGGATATGTCCTGTGTCTGCCTGACAAGGTTGGATTTCCATCATCGGCAGGCTGTGCTGATGACTTTTCTTCATGCAGTATCCGGCTTGTCCGGTTTCCTGTCTCAGTATTCAACCATCCCGGGCAGTTCCTTGGCCGCTGCCACCCACTTCTCCACCATCTTCTGTACCGGCAGGCGGCGCACAAGGTTCTTTTCCGCGTTGACCTCTTCCATCTTCGCTGTGAGGTTGTCCGCCCGGCGGGTGGCCAGCTCCGCCACGGTATCCACTCCCGCGGCCTCCAGCAGGTCGGAGTACTCGCTGCCCACGCCCTTGATCCGCATCAGGTCGGCATGGTTCACCCACTTCAGTATCAGCTTCTCGTCCACACCGCTCTTCTCCGCCAGCTCTGTGCGGCCCTTCCTGGTCTTTCCCGCCTCCAGCAGCGCCGGTACGGTCTCAATGCCAGCCGCGTTCAGCTGCGCCTCATACTTCTCCCCGATGCCCTCGATGTAGCTGAGTGCCTGCTTTTTCATGTTGTTCTCCCTTTCCGCGCCTTGGCGCTGTTTACTTCCCTTTCCCGGTGACTTTGGTTTCGTACACTAAGGCCCCGCCTCCAGTTTCTGCCGGAAGCGGGGCCTTTTCTGTCAGTCCTCAATCTCTATTGCTTCGCCTTCGCCCGCCTCTTCTGTCGCATCCTCTGCTTCCGCCGCTTCCTCGTCCTCTTCCTCCAGGTCTTCTCCGAAGTACGACTCCAGTATCGCCTGCGTCCACGTCACATGCGCAGTGATGTAGTAGTTCTGCAGCTGGTGGGTGTAGAAGTCAAAATAGATATTGCTGTAGATCGGGATCGTCGGCAGTACCTCGTTGTACCGCTCCTGGAAAGCGATCCACTTGCTCACATAGTCGTACACGTCCTCCGGGTCCGTCTTGCGCATGTTCACCGCGCGCCAGTACAGGTCCTCGTCGTCTGAGTACGTATTGTTCCAGATCTCGTGGTTCGCCGTGCTGTCCGTTGAGTACGTGATGGCCGGGTCCACGATCACATGGAAGTTGGTCGCCAGGTAGATCATATCGGTGGTGCGTTCCTTCTCACGGTAGTAGCTCTTCAGCAGCTCCTCCATGTCCTCAGGTACCAGCGTCACCTTGATGCCAACCTGCGCCAGGTTATCCAGGAAATTCTCCTGCATCGTATCCACGATGTGGTTCCCTCTCGGGTACATCATCGTCAGGTCCAGCGCCACCAGCTCGCCGTCCACCATCTTGCAGCGCACATCGTCCACTGCCGGGTTGTACGCTTCGCCGTCGCGGTTCAGCGTCCACTTCGCCTCGTCCAGGATCGTGTTCGCCTTGGCGATATCCACCTTGTAGTCCGTCAGGTTATCCAGCGTCAGCATCTCCCACGCGGACACCATCTGCTCGAATTCTTCCTCAGTGGTGGCGTACATGTTCCGGTGCTTCAGCAGCTTCGCCAGGTCGTCTCCCAGGTGGATCGGGTCGCTGATGAAGTTGATCGGGTATTCCAGCTGGCCGTCGCAGATCAGGTATTCCCACTGCTCGATGCCGTAGTAGCCGTTCACCACCTGGCCGAAGCCGGAGGTGTATTCCTGTGTCAGCTTCTCACGATCCATGCACCAGGCCATGGCCTGCCGCACTTCCTTTTCGTGCACTGTGGGCCAGTCATAGGTGAAGGTCAGGAACGCCAAGCCGATGCGCGGGTAGTTCTGGTAGCGGATGCCGGACACGTCCGGCGCCTCGTACTCCTCTTCCCTCTCGGGCACTTCGTGGTCCGGCACAGGCTCAATCAGCTCGGTCCTGTTGCCCAGGCACTCCAGGATGGTCGGGCCGTACACCACCTTGTTGACCAGGTGGAACTTCCCGCTGGCCAGGTCTGCCGCCATCGTGTCGTTATCCGCCACGGAGAAGGAGATCTTCTGGATGCTCGGCTTGACGAGGTAATAGGTGTAGGTGTTGCCCTCCTCGTCCTTGCCTTCCATCTGAATGTAAGTCGGGCCGTCGTAGTGCACCAGGTCTCCGCTGCCCGTGCCCTTGTGGTCGTACACATCGAAGCGGAAGTTCTCCGGCAGGGTGTTGTACACCCACGCGCCCTTGAAGTATTCGTTGATTTCGAAGTGCGCCGTCTCATAGTCATAGTCCACGAGATTGTACGGGCCGCAGGTCTTCTTGGGGTGGCTGTTGTAGCCCGTCTCCGGGTCCAGTATGGTCTTCTTCAGCAGCTCCGCCGTGTAGATGGGCTCCGCTGCATCCGGGTCTTCATTCGTGATGTAGACGCCGTAGCCGTAGCCATTGCCCAGGTCCACCACACCGTCAGAGCGCACCCTGCAGCCGGGGGCAATTTCCTCAATGGGGTAAGGATAGCACAGCAGCAGGCCGGTCTCGAAGAAATACGGCAGGAAATTGTGATCCAGCGTGATCGCGAGCTGGTGATCATCCAGCACACCCACGCCGCGCAGGAAGGGATCCTTCCCTGTCAGGTATTCGTCATACCCCAGCAGGTGCTCCGCGCGGTAGATCTTTCCGCCGATCTGCTCGATCTCCGGGGACATCAGCAGCAACAGGCTGAAAGCGTAGTCCCACGCCGTGATCGGCGTGCCGTCGTTCCACTGCAGGTCTTCCTGCAGTACAAAGAAATAGGTCTTGTTTCCCAGGTCGTCCGTGACGATCCGGTGGCTCTCCACGACGCTCGGGTCTACCAGGTACACGCCCTGGTTCTGGTCCCAGTTGACCAGGTTGTAGCCGTGGATCAGCGCTCTCACGTCAATGTCGGACGTGTCGTTGCCGAACATCTCGGTGAAGAAGTCGCCCTTGGTGATGGTGGGATGACCGACGCGCAGCTCATCCGGGTAGATGGGGCCTTCCTCCTCGTCTGCGTACACGGGGTTGCCGTCCTCATCCAGTACCGGGTTGCCCTCTTCGTCCAGAAGGGGGATCCGCTCTTCCGTTTCAGCCGTCTCTGTTGGTGTCGCCTCTCCTTCCGCCAGCGCGGACAGGGGCAGAACAGTGATCATCAGGCTCAGCACCAGCAGAAGGGACAGGATTTTTTTCATGGTCTTCTTCTCCTTTTCTCCTTGCCTCCCGGCCCGCGCCATTCGCGCTGTCCGGGCCTTTGGGATGTCCTTCTCTCTCCATGGGGCTTCAGCCTCTCCCCTCCCCGCCATCTCTGGCGGGGAGAGGGTTGGCCTTTGCCCTCATGGGCTGCTGCTTACTTAGTCGAAGCAGTCGCCAACGTGGTTGATAATAACCTCGATGCCCAGGGCCACCGGGTATTCCTCAATCTCCGTGGGCGGCGGTGTGGTGGGCGGCGTCTGGGGAGGCGGCGGCACCACAACGCGGTAGGTGTTCGTGAAGGTCGTTACATCGCCGTCAACTATGACGCTTGTCTGGATGTATCCGATCACACTCTGTTCGGACCAGGTGTAGGTGATCAGCTGGCCGTCTTTGTACTTCGGCAGGCCTTCCACCGTCACTGTCCAGTCGTTGTCTTCGCTCAGGATGTAGTGCTGTCCCGTGGAGAGGGTCACTCTCAGCGTGGCAGGACGGAAGCCCCTCGCGTTGTCGTTGTCGTCCCAGATCTTCACAACCGTGGTGCTTACCAGTTCAGGCACGTGCTTGTTGGTAAACACGGTCAGGTTGCCCAGCGTCTGCATGCTCACCAGCGTGTAGCCGCTCACCTGCTCCTCTGTCCAGGTGTAGGTGATCACGCGTCCTGCGGCGTCCAGCAGCGGCAGGCCGGTGACCTCAGCCATCCAGCCGGTCTCCTGAGACAGCTCCACCGTGGTGATCGCGCCTGTCGGCCCGGTCAGGGTCATCTTGATGGTCTTCGGACGGGATCCGTCGAGGTCGTCCTTATCGTCCCAGATCTTCATCACAACCACGGAGGTGGATGTATCCTGGTAATCGTTGCGGAGCTCGATGGTGCCGGTCTCGCCGACCGCGATGGTGGTTCCGCCTGCCGTCACAGAGGTGCTCAGCAGTGTCCAGGACGGATTCAGTGTGCCGGGATTCAGCTCGTATACCGCGTAGCTGCCGGGCTTGAGGCCCTCCAGCGTGAGCTTGCCGTCCTTGAACTCAGCGTAGGTGACCGTCCGGTCGAAGCCGTCCGGGCCCACGATGCGGAACTGCAGCCCGCTGGCGTCCGCGCCCTCCGGCAGACCGGTGAAGGTCTTCAGGATGGTCAGCGCGCCATACTGCGGTTCATACACGTTGCTCAGCCTGACCTCCGCGGAGCCGGTGGCTGCCACAGTGGCGGTGCCCGCGGTCACGGATTCAGCGGTCAGCGTGTAGTACCTGATGATTCCCTCGGGGTTGATTTCGGTGACGGTGTAGGTGCCGATCGGCAGGCCGGTCAGCGTGTACTTGCCGTCCACGAAGGCAGCGTAGCTGATGTAGGTGGAGTAGCCGTCCGCTCCGGTGATCCGGAAGGTCAGGCCGCTCAGGTCAGCGCCCTCCGGCACACCCTGGAACGTCTTGACAATCGTCAGGCCGCCCTGCTGTTCACTGTAGAAGTTGAACAGGCGGATGGTCGCTGTCTGCTCTGCCATGACGCTCGCGGTGCCTTCGGTAATGCTGGTCGCCAGCAGCTTGTAGCCCGCCAGGACCGTGTCCGCGTTCTTCTCGGTCACGGTGTACACGCCCGGGACAAGCCCTGTCAGCTCATACTTGCCGTCCGTGAATTCCGCGTAGGTGACGGTCTGCTCGAAGCCGTCCGGTCCGGTGATGGTGAAGGTCAGCTTGCTCAGGTCGGCGTCCTCAGGCGCGCCGGAGAGGAACTTCTCAATCACCAGCTTGCCGAGCTGCTGCTCGTAGACGTTCTCCAGGGTCACGGTGGCGGTGCCGCCCACCTCCACTGTCGCGTCGCCGGAAGTGACGCTCTCAGCGGTGAGGGTGTAGCCGGCCACCAGGCCTTCGGCGTTCGTCTCGGTCACAGTGTACTCGCCTGCGGGAATGCCCGTCAGGACATAGCGTCCGTCGGTGAATTCCGCGTAGGTGACGGTGCGGCTGAAGCCGTCCGGACCGGTGATGGTGAACTTCAGTCCGCTCACATCCGCGTCCTCAGGCAGGCCGCTGAACGTCTTCACAAGCTCCAGATCGCCCAGCTGCGGTTCGTAGTGGTTCTCCAGCTTCACGGTGGCTGTCGCGCCGGTCCGTACGATGGTCGTGCCCTCGGTGACGCTCGTGGCCAGCAGGGTGTAGCCCGCGACCGCCGTCTCCGCATTCGTCTCACGCACGGTGTACTCGCCCAGCGGCAGGCCATGGATGGTGTACCGTCCGCCGGTGAACTGGATGTAGTAGATGGTCTGTTCGTAGCCGCCGGGGCCGGTGATCTGGAACTGCAGCTTCGCAGCGTCTTCCTCGCTCGCAAGGCCTGTGAGGGTCTTGACGATCTCCAGGTCGCCCAGCTCGTCGGTGTAGTTGTTCACCACGGTCACGGTGGTTGTTCCGCCAAGGGTGACCTTTACATCGCCGGTACCGGTGACGGTCAGCCTCTTGCCCGCGATAGCGGCGTCAGCCTCTTCCACGGTGTAGGTGCCGATGGGCAGGCCGCGCCATTCGGCGGTGTCGCCGCTCTTCAGGCTCACCCAGATCGCCTCGGTGGAGGTCTCGCCGGTCGGGGCGTAATAGGTGCCCGCAGCGTCCTTCACCGCCACGCGGAAGGTGGCATTGCCGGGCGCACCGATAGCCAGCTTGGTAACTGTCAAGTCACCGATGTTGGGTGTGTAGACGTTGGTCACCTCAACGGTGGCTTCCTCGCCCTTCTTCACCTCCGCGTCGCCGCTGGTCTTGCTCTGTGCCGACAGCGTGTAGCCGGTCACCAGGCCATCCGCGTTGGTCTCCTTCACAGTGTAGGTGCCAACCGGCAGATCCTTGATGGCGTAGACGCCATCGGTGAACTCGCCGTAGGTGACGGTCAGGCTGTAGTCCTTCGGGCCGGTGATGGTGAAGCTCAGCGCGCTCACATCCGCGGTGGAAGGTACGCCGACGAAGGTCTTCACGATCTTCAGGTCGCCCTTGTCCTCATCGTAGGTGTTGGTCAGCGCGATGGTCACGGTGCCGTCCTTGGTGACTTCAGCCGTGCCTTCTGTAACGCTTTCAGCCTGCAGCGTGTAGCGGGCGATCAGCTTATCGGCATTCTTCTCGGTCACGGTGTAGGTGCCGGGCGTCAGGCCGGTGATCTCCAGCTTGCCATCCACAAACTGCGCATAGTAGAAGGTCTTGTCGTAGGTCTCGCCGTTGAGCAGGTCAGAGCCGGTCACCTGGAAGGTCAGCGCCTTCAGGTCGTTCTCGTTCACTTCTGCTCCAACGCCGGTGAAGGTCTTCTCCAGGATGAGGCTGCCGGTGTCCTTCTTGTAGTTGTTCTTCAGGACCACTGTCACCTCGGCGCTCTTCACAACGGAAGCGGTGCCTTCGGTGATGGACGTCGCCTGCAGCGTGTAGCCGTTCAGGATGCCCTCCGCATCGGACTCGGTCACGGTGTATTCACCGATCTCGAGGTGCTCGATGGTCAGCATCTTGGTCAGGTTGCCCAGCTTATCGGTGATGCCGTCCTTGAAGTCAGCATACTTGAAGGTCTTCTCGTAGCCGTTCGGGCCGGTCACGGTGAAGGTCAGCTCGTTCAGCTTCTCTTCGTCCCAGGGCGTGTTGTCCTTGGGCACACCGCAGAAGGCCTTCACGATGGTCAGCTTGCCCTCGTCCTTGGTGTACTTGTTGGTCAGCGCGATGACCGCGGGAGCTTCCTTGGTGTGCTCCTTGGTCACCACTGTGCTGGCGGTGAACGTGCTGCTCACATCCAGGCTGTAGTTGGTGATGAGGTCCATCGCGTTGGTCTCGGTCACGGTGTACCGGCCAGGAGCGATGCCGTCCATCTGGTAGCTGCCGTCTGTGAACTCACCGTAGGTCACGGTCTTCTCGAAGTCGGGACCGGTGATGGTGAAGCTCAGCTTGCTCAGGTCAGCGTCCTCGGGGATTTCGCCTTCGAAGGTCTTCGTGATCTTCAGGCTGCCGGGTGTGAAGGTGTTCGTGATGGTGGTGACGCTGCCGTCCTCGCTTACGATTACCTTCTCATAGCCGGTGGGCACGGAAGCCTCGTCCCAGGCATACTTGATCTCGGTGCCATGGTCCTTGTACTTCGGCAGGTTGTCCTTCGTAGCCGCCCAGCCGTTGGAGTCGTCCAGCTTGACGGTGGTCACCGTCTCGCCGTCCGCCGTCAGGATGACGATGATGCTGTCCGGACGCTTGTCTTCGTGACCCTCGTCCTTCCAGACCTTCTCCACCTTGACCTCAACAGTCTCGGGAGTGTAGCTGTTGGTCAGCGTGGTCACGTAACCAACTGTCTCGGTGTTGGTCAGCGTATACGGACTGTTCTCGCCCAGTTCCTCAGACCAGGTGTACACGATCTCGGTGCCATGGTCCTTGTACTTGGGCAGGCCGTCAACGGAGCCGGTCCAGTCGTCCGCGCTCAGCGTGACGGTGATCGCGTTGCCGTTCTCATCCGTTGCCGCCTCGCCATCCGCCAGCAGGGCCACGGTCAGAGTCTCCGGACGGATGCCGTCCTGGTCGTCCGCGTCGTCCCAAACCTTCTCCACCTTGACCTCAACGGTCTCGGGCTCGTAGGTGTTGGTGATGTCGTAGTCGATGCCTTCCTCTTCGCTCTCGGTGATCTCGACCTCATAGCCCTCCACAGCCAGCTCGTCAATCGTATACTCGATCTCCTTGCCGTTTGCGTACACAGGCAGGTCTTCGAAGGTGTAGGTCCAGTCGTTGCCGTCGCTCAGTTCAGCCTTCGCCGCAGGCACATCGTCCGCCAGCAGGTAGACGGTGACGCTCTCCGGCCGCTTGCCGTCCTGGTCATCGTTGTCGTTCCAGACCTTCCGCACCGTGAGCTCGGTCTTCTCCGGCTCGTAGGTGTTGGTCAGTACCACAATCTCGTTGCCGGTCACCGTCACAGCGGTCGGTTCCTCGCCGCCATTGTATTCGGCAACGGCTTCCTCCAGCCAGCTGTATACGATTTCGTCGCCGTTTCCGTCGAACTTCGGCAGATCCTTGATTGTGTCGAACCAGTTGTTCGCCTCGCTCAGTACGACCGTCTTTCCGGTTTCTACACCGTCAGCCAGCAGTTTCACTGTCAGGCTCTCGGGACGCTTGCCATCCTGGTTGTTCGCGTCCTTCCAGGCCTTCAGCACGGTCAGGTACTTGTACTCAGGCTTGTAGATGTTGGTAATGGTTGTGGTGTTGACGCCCTCGCTGACGCTGATATCGATGGACTTGATGCTGTAGCCGTCCGGCAGCGCTTCAGTGTCCTCAATCCAGCTGTAGCTCAGCTTGTCGCCATTCTCGTCGTACACAGGCAGGCCGCTGACGGTCGCTGTCAGCTTGTCGTCGGAGAACTCAACGGTGTAGTCGTCCGCGCCGGTCACTTTGCCGGTCACGAGCTTCACTTCAACGCCGGTTGCCTCGTTGTTGGCCAGCAGCTTCATGGTTACGCTCTCGGGACGCTTGCCGTCATGGTTGTTGTCGTCGTCCCATTCCTTCGTAACAGCGGCTTCTGTGGTCTCGGGCTCGTGCTTGTTGGTGATCTCGATCTCGTAGCTGTTCTCATCCACCTTCTCGACGATCGTCTCGATGTCTTCAGTGGTGTAGTGCTCGACTTCGTCCTCTGTCAGTTCGTAGTCGATCAGCTCGCCGCCTTCGTACTTCGGCAGATCCTCGAAGGTGTAGCTCCAGTCATCCACTGCGTTGACACTCACGACTGCGATCTCGGTCCCGTTCGCGGTCAGGCGTACCGTCACGCTCGCAGGCTGCAGTCCGTCGTAGTCGTTCTCGTCATCCCAGTTCTTGGTGACTGTGATCTCAATGGTCTCCGGCTCGTGGGTGTTGGTCAGCGTGGTCACATAACCGGTGGTCTCGTTATTGGTCAGCTCGTAGCCCTCAGGCAGGCCTTCCTCATCCTCGGTCCAGGTGTACTCAATCTCGATACCCTGGTCGCGGTACTTGGCCAGTCCGTCTACGGAAGCAGTCCAGTCATCAGTGCTCAGCGTTGCGGTGATTTCGTTGCCAATCTCATCTATTACCGCCACGCCGTCCGCCAGCAGCTTCACACTCAGGCTGTCAGGCCGCTTGCCGTCCTGGTTATCGTTGTCGTCCCAGACCTTAAGCACGGTGACCTTTACGGTCTCGGGTGTGTAGGTGTTGGTGACGGTGTACCCAGTCTCGGCATCGCCGGTGATCGCGGCCGTATAGCCCACAGGCAGCACAGGCTCGTCAACTGTGTACTCAATCTCTTCGCCGTCCGCGTATTTCGGCAGATCAGTGAAGGTATCGGTCCAGTTATTGCTCTCGCTCAGCTCTGTCTTGGCCACGGGCTCGCCATTCGCCAGCAGGTAGATCAGCACCTTCTCAGGCCGCTTGCCATCCTGGTCATCCGCGTCAGCCCAGTTCTTTTCAACCGGCACTTCCACAGTCTCAGGCTCGTGGGTGTTGGTCAGGTAGGTGATGGTGCCTTCGGTCTTGGTTTCAGACGTGTACTTCTCAGCAATCGCTTCGTCCAGCGCCTCGACCCAGACATATTCGATCTCTTCGCCGTCACGATGCTTCGGCAGCTCGTCGCTGGTGTCAATCCAGTTGTTGCTGTCGCTCAGCACCGCGGTGTAGACGATGTCCTCGCCATCCATCAGGTTCACGGTGATGCTGTCGGGGCGGAAGCCCTCAGCGTCATTCTCGTCGTCCCAAACCTTCAGCACGGTCTTCGTCACAAACTCAGGCTCGTAGCTGTTGGTGATGGTGGTCAGGTAGCCCTCTTCGCCTTCCTCTGTCTCGATGCTCACCAGAATGTAGCCGTTCTCCAGATCTGCAGTGTCTTCGATCCAGCTGTAAGCAATCTTATCGCCGTCTTCATATACATCCAGGTCTTCAATGGTCGCGGTCCATTCGCCGTCGATCGGCAGAGTCACAGTGTCCACTATATCGGTATTGTTCTTCAGGAGTGTGAAGGTCACGCTCTCAGGCCGCAGGCCCAGCTCGTTCTCTTCGTCCTCCCAGACCTTGACCACCGTCGCAGTCGTCTTCTCAGGCTCGTGCTTGTTGGTAATCTCGATCTCGTAGCTGTTCTCTTCCACCTTCTCGACGATCGTCTCGATGTCTTCAGTGGTGTAGTGCTCGACTTCGTCCTCTGTCAGTTCGTAGTCGATCAGCTCGCCGCCTTCGTACTTCGGCAGATCCTCGAAGGTGTAGCTCCAGTCATCCACTGCGTTGACACTCACGACTGCGATCTCGGTCCCGTTCGCGGTCAGGCGTACCGTCACGCTCGCAGGCTGCAGTCCGTCGTAGTCGTTCTCGTCATCCCAGTTCTTGGTGACTGTGATCTCAATGGTCTCCGGCTCGTGGGTGTTGGTCAGCGTGGTCACATAACCGGTGGTCTCGTTATTGGTCAGCTCGTAGCCCTCAGGCAGGCCTTCCTCATCCTCGGTCCAGGTGTACTCAATCTCGATACCCTGGTCGCGGTACTTGGCCAGTCCGTCTACGGAAGCAGTCCAGTCATCAGTGCTCAGCGTTGCGGTGATTTCGTTGCCAATCTCATCTATTACCGCCACGCCGTCCGCCAGCAGCTTCACACTCAGGCTGTCAGGCCGCTTGCCGTCCTGGTTATCGTTGTCGTCCCAGACCTTAAGCACGGTGACCTTTACGGTCTCGGGTGTGTAGGTGTTGGTGACGGTGTACCCAGTCTCGGCATCGCCGGTGATCGCGGCCGTATAGCCCACAGGCAGCACAGGCTCGTCAACTGTGTACTCAATCTCTTCGCCGTCCGCGTATTTCGGCAGATCAGTGAAGGTATCGGTCCAGTTATTGCTCTCGCTCAGCTCTGTCTTGGCCACGGGCTCGCCATTCGCCAGCAGGTAGATCAGCACCTTCTCAGGCCGCTTGCCATCCTGGTCATCCGCGTCAGCCCAGTTCTTTTCAACCGGCACTTCCACAGTCTCAGGCTCGTGGGTGTTGGTCAGGTAGGTGATGGTGCCTTCGGTCTTGGTTTCAGACGTGTACTTCTCAAGCTCCGTCTCATCCTCAACCCAGGTGTACTCGAAGTCGTTCTTCGGCACACCGGTCACCATCGCGGACCAGTGGTTCTCCTCGCTCAGGGTGTACTCGGTCTCGATCGGCTTGCCGTCCTTGTCCAGCAGCTCGTTCTCGCCGAAGGCTACGGGCTCGCCGTCCACAACCTTCATCAGGGTGACCTTCAGCTCATCCGGACGGAAGCCGGCGCTGTCGTTGTCGTCCTCCCACACCTTCAGTACCGCCAGGCAGAACCTGTCAGTGCCGTAGGTGTTGGTGATGGTGGTGGTGGCTACGCCTTCCTCGTCCACTTCAGTACCGATGTTGGTCATCGTGTACTCGCTGCCTTCGCCGATGGTCTCAATCCAGCTGTAGCTCTGGTTGACTCCCTCCACATACTGCGGCAGGTTGGCCACGGTCAGCGTCCAGGTATTGCCGCCTTCTTCGCCCGGATCATATGTGATGTTAGCATCCGTTCCGGTGTAAGGCAGGGCAATGTCGGTGTAGTCCGCAACAGGCTCGTTGTTGGCCAGCAGGGTCACCTTGATTTCGGTGCCCGCACGCTTGCCCGCTGCGTCGTTGTTGTCGTTCCAGACCTTCTCGACGATCGCCGTGGTGATATCCTGGTTCACCACATCGGTGGTGATGGCAGCCAGGGCCTCATCCGCGTTCAGTTCGATCTCGCCCTCGGCGACGTCGCCGGTCAGGCTGGTCAGCAGGTCGGTGCGGGCATCGCTGTCGCTCCACTCCACCTTGTGCTCCGCCGTCACGGTGAACTCGATGGGATCAATGCCCACGTAGCCATCCGGCGTCTTGGTCTCGGTCAGGACGTAGTCGCCGTCGTCCAGGCCCTCAGCGGTGAAGACGTTGCCGTCCACGGTCAGCTCGATCCCCTTGATCGTGCCATCCGCCAGCTTCTTCTCCAGCTTGAACTCAGCACCCTCCAGCGCGTTGCCGCCGTCGTCCACCTTGTTGAAGGTGAGGCCGTAGGTGAACACGATGGCGCTCACGCCCTCGGTCTCGTCGTGAGATTCGGTGTCCGCAGGATTGTTGGAGTAGGTCAGCTTCACCTCGTTGGCGTTGCCTTCCTTGCCCAGCACAGCGTTCTCATTCAGGGTCGCGGTGTATTCCACCGTGATCACAGCGCCGTTCAGGGTCTCGTCGGCGATCTTCTCCTCGCCCTCTCCCGTCCAGCTCAGCGTCAGCTCCATGCTGTGCTCGCCGGAGGTCAGGGTGTAGTCGGCCGCTTCCAGCGTCCGGTCGCCGATCTTCACGGAGGTGATTTCCTTGAAGGTCAGGCCTTCCTCCATGGTGTCGGTGAAGGTGAGATCGTACTTGGTGAAGGCTGTCACGGTATCCGGCAGCGTCGCAGTGGCCATGAAGGGCACATCGTCGCCGATGTCGTAGTCCGCAGTCGCCTGCCATTCGGATGTCACACCGGTACTGTCGTTGGTATCCTTGGTCTTCTTGTCCACCTCGGGCACGATGTAGCTGTTGGTCAGTTTGGTCGTCGTGTCTTCCACGGTGGTGCCGGTCAGGGCAAAGCCCTCGGGCAGTTCTTCCTCGGTCCAGGTGTAGACGATCTCCTTGACCTTCGCCGCCGCTTCGCCAGCTTCAGTCTCTTCGGCCTCCGCAGCCGCGTACTTCGGCAGACCCTCCACAGTCTTCTCGTCCCAGCCGTCGTCAGCGGTCAGGGTGACCTTGATGGGATTGCCGGCGGCGTCCAGCACAGGCTCATCGTCGCCCAGCAGCGCCACAGTCAGGTCAGCCGGTATCAGCTCGGCCTTGGCGTCAGGCGCATTCCACACCTTCTTCACGGTCACATCCACGATGGCCTTGTTCTCGATCTCTGTGGTCAGCTTGGCGAGATCTTCATCAATCTTGATCTCCACCTCGCCGCTCAGCACATCGCCGTTCAGGCTCGTCAGCACACTGTTGCGTGTGGCCTCCGTGCCGTCCCAGACAATCTCGTGGTCCGCGTTCACGGTGAACACGATGGGCTCAATGCCCTTGTAGCCATCGGGCGTCACAGTCTCGGTCAGCACGTACACGCCGTCGTCCAAGCCCTTGACGGAGAAGGTGTTGCCAACCACAGCCAGCTCGACCTCTTCGGTCGTGCCGTCGGGCCGCTTCTTCTCCAGCGTGAACTTGGCGCCTTCCACGGCGTTGCCCGCGTCGTCCACCTTGGTGTACTCGAAGCCGTAGGTGAACACGATGGCCGCTTCACCCTCGGTCTCGCCATGGGCATCCACAACATCCGGGTTGTTGGAATAGGTCAGGGTCGCGTTGTTGGCGTTGCCTTTCTTGCCGGTCACGGCGTTTTCGTTCAGCGTCGCGGTGTATTCCACCGTGATTTCCGCGTCGTTCAGCGTCGCGTCGTCAATCAGGTTCTCGCCGTCGCCCCAAGTCAGAGTCAGCACCATGCCGTGCTCTTCAGAGGTCAGGTTGTAGCTGGTCAGTTCATCATCACCGATCTTCACGGAGGTGATCTCACCAAAGGTCAGGCCATCCTCCATGGTATCAGAGAAGATGATATCGTACTTGGTGTAGTCGGTCACGTTGCCGGGCAGCTTCGCCGTGAGCATGAACGGCACTTCGTCGCCGATGTCATAGTCGGCGCTGTCCTGCCAGCCGCTCTCGTTGCCGGTGCTGTCGTTGACATCCTTGGTCTTCTTGTCGAACTCAGGCACCTTGTAGCTGTTCTTCAGGTACGTGATGCGACCGATCTCGTCGGTGCTGGTGGAGAGGATGTACAGATCATCGTTCTCGTACTCTCCCTCAACCCACACATAGTCGAAGTCGCCCATGGGCAGCCCTGTCGCCAGCGCTGTCCAGTGGTTGTCCTCATTCAGGATGTACTCGGTCTCGATTTCCTCGCCCTTGGCATCCAGCAGTTCGTTCTCACCGAAGGCTACGGGCTCGCCGTCGACCAGCTTCATCAGGGTCACGGTCAGCTCGTCAGGACGCAGACCCTCACGGTCGTTGTCGTCCTTCCAGACCTTCAGTACCTCCAGGCAGAACCTGTCAGTGCCGTAGGTGTTGGTGATGGTGGTGGTGGATGCGCCAGTCTCGTCGTCGACAGCAATCACGAGGTTGGTCATCGTGTACTCGCTGTCTTCGCCGATGGTCTCGATCCAGCTGTAGGTCTGCAGCTCGCCGTCCACGTACAGCGGCAGGTTGCTGACTGTCAGCGTCCACTCATTGCCCTCGCCGGTGAATTCGACGTTCTCGTCGTCCTCACCCTCGTAAGGCAGCGCGATGTCGGTGTAGGCCTCCACAGGCTCGTTGTTCGCCAGCAGGGTCACGGTCACAGCCGCGTTCTCACGCTTGCCGGCCGCGTCGCTGTTGTCGTTCCAGATCTTCTTGACGATGGCGGTGGTAGTCTCCGGCCCATGGGTGTTGGTGATGCTGATGGTGTAGCCATCCTCGGCATTGCCGCCCAGCACAGGCTCCTCAGCTTCGTAGTCCTCGCCCACATCCAGCTCGTCGATGGTGTACTCAATCAGAGTATCCACATCGGAGTAGACGGGCAGGTTCTCGAAGGTATAGGTCCACTCGTCGCCCACGCCGCCCAGGGTCGCCGTGGCGACCTCGGTGCCGTCAGCCAGCAGGGCCACAGTGATGGAACCAGGCCGCTTGCCATCGTTGTTGCTGTCGTCGTCCCAGATCTTGGTGACGGTGACCTTGGTGTAGACGGGTTCATACTCGTTCACCAGGGTGACGATGACGTTGCCGTCCTTCACTACGGTTTCGCTGCCCTCAGTTGTGCTGTTATCAACAAGCAGCTTGTAGTTGAGGATCAGGCCCTCCGCGTTGGTCTCAGTGACGTTGTACTCGCCCACCGGCAGTTCCTCGATGGTGTACACGCCGTCAATGAAGTCGCCGTAGGTCACGGTCTCTTCGTAGTCGTTCGGGCCAGTGATGGTGAAGTTCAGCGCATCCACCTCGGCGTCCGCCGGGATGCCCTTGAAGTTCTTCACGATGGTTAGGCTGCCCAGGTCGGGCTCGTAGGTGTTGATGAGCTCGATCTCAGCGGTCTCGTTCTTCTCCACCTCAGCGCTGCCGGCCATGATGCTCTCTTCCACCACCAGGGTGTAGTCGGCAATCAGGCCCTCCGCGCCGGACTCGGTGACGAAGTACATGCCAACGGGCAGGTTCTCAATCAGGTAGCAGAGCTCGCCGTCTACCTCTTCGAAGTCGCCGTAGGTGAAGGTCTCTTCGAAGTCATTGGAACCGACAACGGTGAACTCCAGAGCGGACAGGTCAGCGTCCTCAGGAATCTCGCCCTCGAAGGTCTTGATGATCTTCAGGCTGCCCAGGTCTTCCTCGTACTTGTTGTGGAGTACGACCTCGCCCTCATCCTCTGCTTCCACCAGGGTGGCATCACCCTCGGTGGTGCTTTCGTCCACCAGGAAGGTGTAGCCCGCGATCAGACCCTCCTCGTTGACTTCCTCAACGCGGTAGGTGCCCATGGGCAGGTTCTCGATGGTGTAGCTGTTACCGTCGAACTGGCTGTAGAGCACCTGCTCCACAATCTCGCCGTTCTCATCGGTGACGCGGAACACCAGGTTGCCCAGGACCTCATCGTCGACCTCGTCGGTGCCCTCGAAGGTCTTGATGATGGTCAGCTTGCCCAGGTCTTCCTCATAGGTATTGGTCAGGTAGATGTAGACGGTCTTGTCCTTCTCGACGGTGCCGGTGCCCTCGGTGGCGCTCGCGTCGACCACCAGGGTGTAGTCCGCGATCAGGCCGTCCGCGTTGGTCTCCGTCACGGTGTACTCGCCCACCGGCAGTTCGTCGATAGTCAGAACACCGTTTTCGAAATCAGCATAGGTAATGCCTGGATCATCGTCCACTATCTCGCCGTCTACATCGATGAACTTGCCATCTGCGTTCTTGACGGTGAAGGCCAGATCATCCACATCGGCGTCCGCCGGGATGCCCGCGAAGTTCTTCACGATGGTCAGGCTGCCCAGGTCAGGCTCGTAGGTGTTGGTGAGCTCGATCTCAGCGGTCTCGTTCTTCTCCACCTCAGCGCTGCCGGCCATGGTGCTCTCTTCCACCACCAGGGTGTAGTCGGCAATCAGGCCCTCTGCGCCGGACTCGGTGACGAAGTACAGGCCAACGGGCAGGTTCTCGATCAGGTAGAAGAGTTCACCCTCTTCGCCCTCAGCAGCCTCCACATAATTGCCTTCTTCGTCGACTGTATAGGTCTTGAAGTCGCCGTAGGTGAAGGACTCTTCGAAGTCATTGGAACCGACAACAGTGAACTCCAGAGCGGACAGGTCAGCGTCCTCAGGAATCTCGCCCTCGAAGGTCTTGATGATCTTCAGGCTGCCGCGATCCTGCTCATAGGTGTTGTCCAGGGTGACCGTAACGGTTTCACCCTCGGCAATGGTCGCCACACCGTTCACAGGATCGGAGACAGTTTCCACCAGCGTGTAGTTCAGCGCAGCCAGCAGCTCGTCAGCGTTCTCTTCCACCACGGTGTAATCGCCCACAGGCAGGTTCTCGATGGTGTACTCGCCGCCCTCGAACTGTGCGTAGTAGATGGTCTGCTCGTAGTCATACGGGCCGGTGACTGTGAACTTCAGGCCAGCCAGCTCGATGTCTTCGGGCTCTTCATCTTCGCCGAAGTCGAAGTTCTTGACGATGGTCAGCTTGCCGACTTCATCGGTGTAGGTGTTGGTGACAGTGGTCTTTGCCTCGTCTTCCTTCACCACAGTGACGTCGATCTCGCCATCATTAGTCACGGTCAGGCTGTGGCCGTCGATCTCAGCATCTTCGGTGTTCTCCAGCACGGTGTACTCACCGGCAGCCAGATCGGACCAGGTGACGGAATCGCCGTCCTCGAATTCGACCCAGGCTTCATCTTCGTCAACGATATTGCCTTCCTGGTCGAAGTAGTTGCCGTCAGCGTCCATCACCGCGATCTTGAATGTCTTGCCATCCAGCGCCTCAGCAGCGGTGTCAGGCGCCACCACAGTCTTGGTGACAGTCAACTTGCCCAGGTCCTTCTTGTAGGTGTTGACGATTTCAGCGTCCGCCTCAGACTCTTCGGGCAGGTCGGAAGGCGTTGCGGTTTCTTCCTTGAGGGTAACCTCAACTTCACCCTCCCCGTCCACGGTGAGTGTGAACCCTTCGTCCTGTGCAGCCTCTTCGTCTTCCTCCACGGTGTAGGTGCCAACAGGCAGGTTTTCGAATGTCAGCGTCTCGTCCGCCGCGATGGTGACCCAGATTGCATCGCCGGTGACGATTTCGCCATTCTTATTGTAGTAGTTACCGTCCGCGTCCTTGACAGCGATCTTCCAGCTGTCAACAGTCAGTTCCTCGCCATCGGGCAGGACCTTCACAGTCTTCTTGACCTTCAGTTCGCCCTTGTGCTGGTCGTACGTGTTGGTAACAGTGGTTTCGGCAGCTTCCTCACCGTCCTCGAGCACCTTGACCTCAACGCCAGCTTCATCGCTGTAGCTGACTTCGAACTCATAGTTCTCTACCTTAGCGCCATCCTCGTCTTCCTCGACGAAGTAGGTACCGGCAGGCAGTTTGTTCCAGGTGATCTTGTCGTCGGCCTTGAACTCGACCCACTTGTTGTCCTCAGTCACCACGTTGCCGTTGGTGGCGTAGTAGGTCTTTTCGCCCTCGGTCTCGCCCTCGGCGGGTGCCGCCTGGCTGTAGACCGCGATGCGGAAGATCTTGCCATCGTCGATCGCGGCGCTGCCTTCGGTCATCTCGACCTTCTTTTCGACAGTCAGCTCGCCCACATCCTGGGTGAACTCGTTCTCGAAGAAGACCTGTGTGAAGTCAGTCTCGTTGAGTACAGCCTCAGTGGTCAGCTTGGTGTCGTCAGCAGCCTTGGGCGTGGCTTCCTCCCCGTTGCGGCCAACCTTTACAGTGGCCTTGCTCCAGGTGTAGCCTTCGATCATCTCGTCGCCGCCGGCCTCGGTCACGGTGTAGGTGCCCAGGGGCAGGTTCTCCAGCACCAGCATACCGTCGCTGAAGTCCTTGTAGGTGAAGCTGGTCTCAGTTTCAGTCAGCGTCGCCCACTTGCCGTGGATGTTGCCGTCCTCGGCGCTGGCTTCGGTATCGTAGATGACATAGTAGGTTGTGCCGTCGATCTTGGTGGTGACGGTGAAGGTCAGGGTTTCCTTCTGCTCATCCGTCAGCTCCACAGGCGCACCGTTGATGGTGATGGCCTTGTAGATCTTCAGCATATTGGTCTTCAGGGTGTTGGTGATGTCGTACCCGTCGACAGCGGTCTCGTAGAGCGCCGCAATCTCCTCAGGCTCGATGGTTTCCTTCACAGTGTAGGCGATCTCAACGGCTTCGCCGTCCCCCTGCCTGTACTTCGGAAGCTTCTCGAACTTGTAGCTCCAGTTGCCATCGGCGTCCGGTACAACTGTCAGCTCATCAATGCTGTTCTCCTCGTCGTCGCCGTCATAGAGTGTCACTGTAATGCTCTCGGGACGGAGGATCTCGCTGTAGCGCTCGTCACCCACCCAGGTCTTTTTGCCTTCGATCTCGGTCAGGCTGTTGGTGATCTCAAAGCCGGCTTCCGGCACTTCTTCTGTGGCCACGAAGGTCACATCCTCATTGCCGAACAGATCCTTGATCTCATCCGGATCGGTCAGCTTGGTGTCACCCAGCATGACCTCGGTTTCCTTCACGGTGTAGGTGATCACATCGCCCTCATCCGTGAATACCTTCAGGTGTTCAAACTTCTGAGCGGTCTCCCAGCTGCCGTTCTCGAATTTCAGCGTCAGGGCTTTGTCTTCGCTGTCTGTCACAGCTTCGTCGCCGATGTACAGGCCGAAGATGACGTAATCGCCTTCCGCGGTTTCCACGCCGTCCCAGACCTTTTTCAGCGGGATCTCGGTTTCGGGCAGAATGTTCTTGAAGTCCGCCATACCGTTGCCGGTATTCGCAAACATTGTCGGAATCTTGGTCGTCTCAGCCTCGTCAGCCGGCGTGACATCCACACCATTCACAATGGCGTCAGATTCCACAATGCGGTACCGGATTTCAGTCTGCACCACATCGCCGTTGCTGTTCAGAGACAGGTCGTACTTGGGCAGATCAACCCAGCTGGCCTTCCACTTTCCTTCCTCGTCGGCTTCAGTCACAGTCTTCGGGTTCTCGCCCTGGGCTGCAGTGGTCTCCACAGCGGTCCAGTTGGTGCCGTCCAGGCTGCTTTCCAGTGTGAAGGTAATGGTTGCGTTGCCAATGGTTGCATTGATGCTGTTGTTGGTATCGTCAGGCTGGTACCAGTACTTGTAAGCATCAATGGTCACCGTCTTGGGCACGTACTTGTTCTTGAATTCAACCGTCTCGCCTTCGCCGACATCAACGGTGGCATGGAGCAGACCGTCATCGTCCGCCTCAACCTTGATGACAACCGTCTTTTCGGTATTATCGTAGGTCATGCCGTCGATATCGCCCTCGGTCTCGGTGATGGTGTAGGTCCATTCGCCTTCCTCAGAGAAGGTGATCGGCCCGAACACGCCGCTCTCATTGGCAGCCAGCTTCAGCTCGGTGACCTCGGGCATCGGGTTCTCGGCTGTTTCTTCGGTTTCCTCTTCCGCACCCTTGGCGGCAGCCAAAGTGAAGGTGAAGGTGCCGGGATACTCAGCGGAGCCCTCGGTCATGGTCTTCAGCACCGGAATTTCCGCTGTAACCTTGTTGTTGACCAGCTTGGTCAGAACAATCAGGGTTTCCTCGTTGGGCTTGTCCTTGTTGACAACAGTCTCCTGTACGGTCACCTGCTTGCCTTCGAACCAGCCCTCATGGTCGCCTTCAACCCACTTGTACACATAGCGCACGCCGTCGGCGTCCATCTGATCCATACCAACAGCCACCGCGGACCAGTTGTTGTCCTTGTCCAGGGTCTCTGTGTAAACAGGATCCGATTCGTAGGTAACAGATTTATCGTAAGTGCCATCGGCGTTCGCCGTGGTGGACACTACCTCCTGGCCCCTGTACAGCTCGACTTCCAGGCTCAGATCCTTGTCCACATAGGGCTCGCCGTCCACCAGCCACTGCTTGGTCACAGCCACGCAGAACTTGCCGGTGGTGTAGGCGTTCAGCAGGGAAACCTCAGCGGTCTCGCCCTTAACGAGCGTCGCCACTTCCTCGGTGTTGCTCAGGTCGAGCAGGTACGTCATCGCACCCATGTTAGTATCAGGCTTATCGGTGATGGCAGTGCCGTCAGAATTGACCTCGGTCACGGTGTACTCGCCCAAAGGCATGTTGGTGAATTCCAGAGTTGTGTCGGGCTTCACCTCGAACACCTTGCTGTCATCGGTCTTGCTGAGCAGGCCGCTGTTGCTGGTAACATAATAGGTTACGCCATCAATTTCGCCCTTGACCTTAACATAGAAGGTCTTGCCGGTGTAACTGCTGGTCTTGTCCTCGCCGTTCACGAACACCTTCTTGTCCACATCCAGCTCGGTGGTGTCCAGCGTGTTGGTGTAGGTGACCTCAAAGGTCTTCGTTTCCTCGTTGAAGGTGACTTTGCCACTGCTGGTGTAGCCATCCACCTTTGCCTCGTGCACATTGTAGAAGACCGATTCGCCCTCCTGCATCGCAGGCAGACCGGTCCAGGACACGGTGAGGGCTTCGCCCGTGGCACCCGCCGGGATGGTCTTTGTCTTGTCGGCTTCCGCAATGGTGACATTGTGAACCACACCGTTCACCGTGTAGGTGCCGGTCAGGGTCAGGTTGACATCCTTGCGCAGGAACTGCATGCCGGTGTCACCCGCCCAGACCTTGGTAGCCTTCACCGAGACGGTCATGGGGGTGTGCTCGTTGGTGATGGTGAAGGTGCCATCTTCGTAGTCTGTAATGGCATAGTTGTAGTAGGCATCCGCGTTGGTGGCGTCGATGACGATCTTGCCGCTGCCTGCATACTCAGTGCCATTGACAACTTCCTTGATGGAGTACTCGTATTCCTTAACTTCGGGATTCTCACCCTCGGTCCAGTAATACTTGTCCAGATCGGTCCAGGTGTAGGTGAACTGGTCTGCTGCAGTCAGCGTCACAGCCGCACCCTCAGCGGTGCCGTTCTTGTAAAGCTGCGCCTTGACCTCAGGCCGCAGGCCATCCTGGTCGTTGTTGTCAACCCAAATCTTGTTCACGGTGACTTCGGTCTTGGGCTCGTAGCTGTTGGTGACGACCGTGCCGGTGACCATCTCGCCGTCATACTCGAACTCGGCGTCTTTTTCGTAGGTCACGGTGTAGACCACATCAGACAGGGTGATCTTGTTGCCAACCTCGTTCAGCTCAACCACCTTGTAGGTGATCTCGTTGCCGTCGACGAACTTGGGCAGATCGGTCCAACTGACAATGGTCTCGTTGTCCGCGCTGGCGATGGTCTTGTCGTCCGTGTAGACGTTGATTTCCTTGCCGTCAGCAGTGTAGGTGCCGATCAGGCGCAGCTTCACGTTCTCACGCTTGTTCTCTTTGTTCTCGAAGTCGTCCCAGACCTTCTTCGCGTACACGTTGATGGTCGCGGGGCCATAGGTGTTGGTGATCTTGGCGGTGAAAGTACCATCGTCGTTCTTGGTCACAACGATGTCTACAGCGTAGGTAAGGTTGCTTCCTTCCTCACCCACCGGGATCTCATCGCCCTCTTCGTACTCGTTGTCACCGACAACTTCGTTGACGAAGTACTGATACGGCTTGACTTCGGGGTTCTCGCCATCGGTCCAGTAGTACTTGTCCAGACCGGTCCAGGTGTAGGTCCAGTTGTTCTCAGCGTTCAGGGCTACAGCCTCGCCTGCAGCATCAGCGCCCTTGTACAGCTTCGCGCCGATCGTGGGCCGCAGGCCATCCTGGTTGTTGTTGTCGGCCCACTTCTTGGTCACGGTAACCTCGGTCTTGGGCTCGTACTTGTTGGTGATCTCCCACACGCCGTCGTCATTCTTCTTCGGCTCGCCCACCTGCACGTAGGTGTCGTTCAGCACATAGTCCATGTACTCCTTGACGGAGTATTCGATCTTGGTGCCGTTCTCATACTCGGGCCGGTGCTCGAAGGTGTAGGTCCAGCCGGGCGCGCTCAGCGTCGTCTGGGCCACGGGCTTGGCTTCTGCGTCGCCCACCTTGGCATACAGGAACACAGTCACGCTGGTGGGACGCTTGTTATCCGCGTTGTCGAAGTCGTTCCACAGCTTGACTACCGGTACACTGGTTTCGCCGGGCTTGTACTCATTGGTGACAGTATAGCCGTTGGTTTGATCGCCTGTCACTTTCACCGTGTACTCAGCACCGTTGAAGGTGATCTTGCCGCCCTCGATGGCTGTGCCGTTCTCGTCCTGCACCTCAGTCACGGTGTAGGTGATGTCGGCGCCTTCGCCGGTCTTCTCGTTCAGGCTATCCCAGACGTGGCTCCAGTGGTTGTCCTCGTTCAGGGCCACCACCACGGTCACGCCCTCGGCCGCGAGGTCCACGGCCACAGTCGTGGCATCCTCGCCCTCGCCCACAGGCGCGGACGCGGTCAGCATGACATAGACCTTGTCAGGCCGCTTCTTGTCCTGGTTGTTGTTGTCTTCCCAGATCTTCAGCACAGACACGCTGGTCTTGCCGGGCGCGTAGGTGTTGGTGATGTTGGTCTGGGTGGTGATGGTGGCATCCGGCACAGCGCCGGAGAAGGTCCAGCCGTCAGGCAGGTCGTCAACATTCTCGGACCAGCTGTACTTGATCTCGTTGCCATTGGCATCGTACTTATCAAGCTCAGTGATTTCCTTGGCCGCCCAGTTATCACTCTTCAGCAGGGTGACAGTGATGGGCTGGTTATCGGCGTCCTTGGCGGGCTCGCCGTTGGCCAGCAGGGTCACAACCAGGTTCTCAGGAATACTATCCGTCGCAGCTGGATCATTGTTCGGATTGTTCCAAACCTTCGTCACGCTGGCCTTGACAGTTTCTTTGCCGTAGGTGTTGGTGACGGTAACGGCGGTTTCGCCGCCCTTTGTCACTCCAGCCTGAGCGGGAGTTGCAGCCGCATCGCCATCGCCCACCTTGTAGGTAGTGGAGGTGAGGCTGTAGCCGGGCACGTCCGCGAATTCAACCTTCTCGGTCACGGTGTAGATGCCCTCAGGCAGGTTGTTCCACTCGACGGCAGCGCCGTTGCCGGTCACTTCAACCCAGTGCTCGCTGGTGCCGGCCACTGCGCCGTTCACGGCGTAGTAGTTGCCGTCCGCACCCTTCACAGACACGAGGTAGATCTTCGTGGTGCCTTCAGGCAGGCCTTCGGTCTTCTTTTCGACCTTCAGTTTGCCGGTCTCGTAGGTGTTCTTGACCTCCAGGCTCTCCGCGTCGTCATCATAGGTGATGGTGGCAAGGAGCTTCTTCGTGTCGGGATCCTCTACGACAGTCACGGTCACGCCATGCTCGGTCACATCGTAGGTCATGCCGGGCGTGTCGCCGGGGGTCTCCTTGATGATGTACTTGTAGGTGTTGGCCTCGGTATAGGTGATCTCGTCGAACACACCGGTGCCGCCATCCTTGACGGAAACCGCATAAGGCGTGTTCTTCGGCATCGGCGCACCGTCCACGGACTCAAGGGTGAACGTGAACTTCTCGTCCTTGTTGTAGCTCGGGGCAGTCGTGTCGCCGGTGACCTTCTTGGACACCTCAGGCTGCGCGGTGACCTTCTGATAGGTGTTCTTCACCGTCAGGGCGGTCATGTTGTCAGAGTAGACCGCGGTCGCCGTCAGGATGCCGGTCGCGGCGTCCTTCTCGACAGTCACGGCGAACTGCTTCAGCGCCGTGTCGTAGTGCATGCCCTCGGTGCTGCCCGCAGCCTCTGCGATGTTGTAGTAGTACTTGCCAGGCACGGTGAATTCGAGCATGCCGAACACGCCGGTCTCACCGTCCTTGATCTCCACTTCTGCCGGGTCAGGCGCAGGCATCTCGCTGGTGTAGATGGTCGTGCCGTCATCCAGCTCCGCCTGAATGCCCGTGATGGTGAACTTGAACTGCTCATCCGGGTTGTAGTCTTCAGCATCCGTGTTGCCCTGGACTAGCTTGGTGACCTCGGGCTGCGCGGTGGCCTTGCTGTTGGTTAGGATGGTCAGCACCACCAGGGTGGCCTCAGCATCCGCAGGGCTGGCACCCTCGGGCACGGTGACGGTCTGCTTCTCGACCTTCGCGCCCTCAGCCCAGCCAGTGACCGGGGTTTCCACCCACTGGTACTCATAGCGCACGCCGTTCTCGTCCATCTGCGGCATGCCGACGGCGACATAAGACCAGTTGTTGGTCTTGTCCAGCGTGATGTCGGCCTGGCCGGTCACGTTGGTCCACGCGCCCTCTTCGTCCGTGGTGAGCTTGCGCTGCAGCGCGACCTTCACGCTCAGGCTGTCGTCCACGTAGGTCTCGCCGTCCACCAGCCACTGCTTGGTCACTGCCACGCAGAACTTGCCAGCCGTATAGGCGTTCATGATCTCCGCCTTGCCAGCCGTGGTCTTGGTGACCTGATCAGTGTCTTCCGTGCGGGAGAGTTCACTCAGCCAGGTCATATCGCCCATCATGACAGCCGGCGTGCCCAAGCTGTCGCCAGCGGAGTTGGCAACCTCAATCGCCGTGTATACACCGACCGGCAGGTCCTTGATTTCCAGCTTCGTGCCGGGGGTTATCGCAAAGATAAACGCGTCGTTTTCAGTCTTGGTGACGGCGCCGTTATTGTTGGTCACCCAGTAGGTTTCGCCGTCAATAATGCCCTTGACCTTTACATAGAAGGTCTTGTTGTTGTAGGTGCTGGTCTTGTCCTCGTTGTCGACAAAGACCTTCTTGCTGACCTCAAAGTTGCCCTTCTCGCGGGTGTTGGTGGCCGCGGCAGTTGCTCCGGCGGTTGTGATCTCACCAGTGTTGCCGGTCCAGACCACGGTCATGCCGTCGGGCGTTTCCTCGGTCACGGTGTAGTGCACGCCGGTGGGCAGGTCTTCGATGGTCTTGTTGTTGTTGCTATTTTCACCAGTCAGTTCCACCGTCGCCACGCCATTGGCAAAGGTCACGCCACTGTAGGTGCCGTCAATGTCGGCATCCAGGGCGATGGTGAACTTGTAGGTGCGAGTCGTGTCGTCCGCCAGCGGGCTATCTACCGTCTTGGTAACGGACAGATCGCCCTGATCGCGGGTATTTGTGTAGTCCGCAGTGGACACGGTCGTGCTGATCGCGCCTTCGGCCTTGCGGTCAGCCTCAGTCACGGTGCCCGTGCCGGTCACGGTGGTGGTGAAGCCATCCACCGCAGTCTCGGTCACGGTGTAGGTGGTGCCCACGGGCAGGCCCGTCAGCAGCGCCTTGTCGCCGTCATGCAGCGTGATGTCGGCCTTGCCGCCTTCAACCTTCACGCCGCCGTAGACGCCGTCGGCCAGCGCCGTGCCGTCCGCGTTCTTCAGCTCCACCTTGAAGGTGAACTCCTGTCCCTTGTCGGCGGGGTTGTCGCTCACCACGGTCTTGCTGATCTCCAGGGAGCCGGTTTCGTACTTGTTCTCGATCTTCACCGGGTTGCTCTCGGTGTAGGTCAGGCCGGTCACCGACAGAATGCCGGTGTCTTCATCCGCGCTGACGGTGAAGGTGACCGTCTTATCGGCGTTGTCATAGGTCATGCCGGGCGTCGTGCCGGCAGTCTCCTTCACAGTGAAGGTGTACTCGCCGGGCGTCGTGATGTTGTTCAGCACGAAGCTCTTGATCTGGTTGGCCTTCAGGGTGAGCTTCAGGCTGGTCGGATCGGCTGCCATGTTGTTGGTGCCGATCTCCTGCGGATTTGCCTGAGCTTCTGTCAGGGCTACAGTGAAGTCCTCATCGCCGGTGTAAGCGCCGGTCACTGTCTTCTGGACCGGGATCTCCACATCTACCTTGCTGTTGTTCAGCTTGGTGAGGAAGATCAGGGTGGTGGTCTCCTCGCCCTCTTCCGCGTTTTCAGGCACTTCCTTGGACTGGATGAGCTCGCTCTCGGCCACACGCCAAGCGTTGCTGCCGATTTCGATCACATCGCCGACTTTCAGGACGTTCGTACCGTTCAGCTCAACCCAGCGGTAGCTGTAGCGGTTGCCGGCGGGGTCCATCTGGTCCATGCCAACGGCCACCGCGGACCAGTTGTTGGCCTTGGTCAGCTTAATGGTGCCGTCTGCCTCTGTGAATGTGGTCTCGGTCGTGCCGCCCTTGACAGGCGCAGGCGTCCAAGTCGTACCGTCGGTGGACCGCTCCAGGCGGACGGTCAGTTCGGTGGCGTCGTCCGGCTGGGAAACCTTGCCGTTCACCAGCCACTGCTTGGTCACGGCGATGCAGTACTTGCTATTGGTGTAGGTGTTGATCAGTTCTGCCGTTGCGCCATCCTTGGTCAGTTCGGCAGTGTCATCAGTCTTGGAAACGGGCTCGACAAACTGAGTGTTGCCCACGTTCAGCTTGGTCGCGTTTTCTGTGGAAACAGGTTTCCACTCGGTGCCAGTGCCTTCCGTCTTTTCTACCTCAACAACCTCCTGCACGGTATACGTGCCCTCAGGCAGGTTGCTGATCTTCAGGCTATAATGTGCAGGTGTATCATTGGTGGCTGCCACAAACTGCAGTGCAAACACACCACTGTTGATGCCGAGTGCAAAGCCTTCGCCTGCAGCATCCGTCAGCGTTCCGTTTGTCGCGTCAGTTACATAGTAGGTCTTGGCGGAAGCGCCATCGCCCACCGTCTGGCTGACAGTCACATAGTATGTCTTGGCAGTATCGCCATCCTTCACCGCTTCGGTGATGTACTTGTTGTCAATGATAACAGACTTGTTGATTTCCAGCTCGCCCTTGATCACCTTGTTGCGGATTATAGCCTTCCAGATACCATCGGTATCCAGATACGCGGCGTTGATGGCCTCAACCTCTTCGCCATTCTCATTGACATAGGTTGTATTAAATCCTTCGGTTTCCACCTCAACCACATAGTAGTTGATCAGGTGTCCTTCATAGTACTTGGGCAGGTTGTGCCAGGTTGCCACCCACTCGGTCAGCTCGCCGCCGCCCACAGGAGGATGCTCATCCACTTCGCCGTCCACCGTGATGTCGTTCACAATGCGGCTGTTAGTGTCGGTCAGGTTGCGAATCTCATAGGTCCTGGTACCGGTTACAGTGGTTTCCCCTTCCTTTTCGCTATAATCCACTGTATAGGTGCCCAGCAGACGGAAGGTGACAGGCTTCTGGCCGGAAGTCAGGTCGCTTTCTCCGTCCTTCCATTCCTTGGTGGCCTGCACGGTGGTCTTCACGATTTCGTGCTTGTTGGTCAGCCCGGTCACATAGGTCACGGTGCCGCCATCTTCGGGGCTGTACTTGGAGTCGATGCCGTCAACGGTGCCGGTATAAGAGACCTTGTTGATCTCAGCACCGGTAGTGGAAACCGTTGTGCCGTCGTAATAGTAGGTAAAGGTGCTGCTGATGACTTCGTCTTTGCCAGAGCCCGTTGGTGTCTGGGTTGCTTTAACAGTTACAGCAGTGCTGCCGCTACCGAAGATCATTTCGGTTTCGACCCAGCGGTAGGCAATGACCTGGCCGTCATCATCAAACTTGTCTACGCCCTTGACCATGTGGGTCCAGTTGTTGTCCTCATTCAGCAGGGCGTAGTCAACATAGTTGGTCTTTTCTTGCAGGTAGGTCTCAGAATCTTCATTTTCGTCATAGCTATATTCGTACTGCTCTTCCGGCGCAATGCCGGTCACGGTATACCAGCCAATTGTGCCGGTAGTATTATAATTACCGTTCTCATCCTTCGGATAGCCGTAATACTGCAGGATCACCTTGATGGCGTCCGGGCGCACGCCGTCATGGTCGGCGCGGTCGTTCCACTTCTTGGTGATGGCCACGCAATATTTGCCGATGTAACGGTTCACGAAGCGGATGACGTCGTCAGAGTCATCGGGATTGTTGGATTCGCTTGCTTTGGTCAGCTCGGAAGTGATGCCATAGCGAGTTGTAACAGTATGGGTTGTCGCGTAAGGCTCAATCGCCACCTCGCCGGTTTGCATGGTCACCGCGGCGGTATCGTGAACAATCTGATCAACGGTTTCAATCGTCAGTTCGCCGTCTGTTGCGGGATCGTACACATAGTAGGTATACTCGACCGGATCCTTGAAGCTGTAGCCGTTCAGCTGATCAATGTTATTCAGCGTAGAGGCATCGTCGCCCTTGATTCTGTTGCCGTCAATCTTGTCAATCTCAACATTCGCCTTGACGATGTACTGTTTGCTGTCCGGCGCGTATTTCGCGGAATTGGCGTTATACAGTTCACGGATGCGGTAGTAATGAATGCCTTCTTCATCCGCGTCGTATTCCAGATCGCCAAAGTTGATCTTGGAGCCGTTGTTCGTCTTTTGTGAAATGAGTTCCCATGCGCCGGTGCTCCAGCTCAGGTGCTCCAACACAAAGGTGAACTTCTGGTTCTTGTTAGGTACGCTCAGCTTGTCGGGATCGCTGTCGTCCGGGCGGTTCATGAACTTGCTGGCAAAGAAGCCGGTTTCCACCGTTTCACGCTGATAAGAACGGTCGTGACGGTAGAAGTGCCACTCGGTGGCACCCTTCACGGTACCGCGGTTCTCGTTGGCCACGATCCAACCGGTGCCATTGTTGTTGGTCACTGTGCTGGCCTCGGTCGCGAGGAACTGTCCGGAGGCGTCACTGATATGTAGCGTGTCCGCCTCATAGGCGTTGAAGGTGAAGTGGGACAGAATCACATCGTCAACCGCCTGGTTCTGATCCAGGTCACCGTTCATAGCCTGAGTAGTGCTGTGCAATCCATTGCTGATATCCTTTGTACCAGTGTGGGGGTTACCGTGTTTGTCGGTCGTATCAATATCAAGGCTGGTGATCTGCGTGCCATCCTCGTTGTAAAGGTACACGTCAAACACACCGATGGTCACATCGTTTCCGGGCACGTTGAACACAATGCTCTGACCCGGCTTTTTCTTCACGTCCCAGTCGTTCAGCTGGCCCGCGATGTTTTCACAGTCCACATAAATCGTAACATCGTCCGGGAACACGGTCAGGTCAAGTACCTTGCCCCAGTCGGATTCCGGCTTGATGGTCGTCTTTTTCGCCATCTCCTGAGACTTTGCGCGCACCGGGGCGACCAGTTCGTTGATTCTCCGCGCCACATCCTCCCTGGAGGTGTCAATGAAGGTCACCTTGTCCTTAACACCTTCGCGCAATTCAATGGATTCGGAGGCGGGCTTGTAGAAGTCGGCGTGCACGTTGGTGTCCGCCTGCAGGGTGCCGGATTCCACCGTGCCCACATAGAAGGGGATGTCGTTGGTACCGGAACCGTCAATGTCGATACCGGAGGCCGCCAGTTCATTGACCGCAAAGTTGGTCTCTGTGTGGGAGCCGTCGGTCTGGTAGCGGTTGGCTACAATGCCGTACTCCACGCAGCCGGCCAGCACGCGGCCGGGGGTCAGCGCGGGTTCGAGCTCGTCTTCCGCAGGAACAAGGTTTACATAGTGGGTGATGGTCTGCACCTTGCCGGTGTTGTCGTAGGTCCAGTTGGTGCCTTCCTCCTCGCCGGTGTCATAGTGAGCGACATAGTACTTTGACTCGCCGTTCACAGTAATCTTCACTGTGGAGCCCTCGAGCACCTTTTTGCCGTCCTGTTTCAGGTAGATGTTGAAGGTCTCGTTGCCGGTGATGTTGCTGCCGCCCTCGTCCCAGTGCATGGCAGACACAGTCTGGTCTTCCAGCACATAGATGGACTGCCCCGCAATGGAAGTCACATCGGATGTGCCCTGGGTGGACGAACTGGCCGTGCCGCCAAAGGTCACCGAGTCGGTGGAGACGGTCGCGTCATTCAGTTTGTCAACACTACTGCTGTGCTGTACCTCAACATTCAGCTTAATCTGCTGATTCATGTTGACATCGCCGATGCCCTCAGGCCACACCACGTTCACGCGGTAAATCTTCTTATAGGCGCTGTACAGGCCCAACTGAGTCTGGGTGCTCTGTGTGATGTCAAGTGACAGGGCGTTGTACTTGCCGGAGTCTCCGTCCTGATTGCTCCAGTCCTTGTTGTACCAGAAGTCAAAGCCCTCGAAGGTATCGGAGCCGTTGCTGGCGCATTCCGCAAGCGTATAATCCGCCGGATTTCCGCTGCCGGTCTGCTTATAGAAGCGGACATCGCTGGTATAGACTGTGGGATCATAGTGGATCGGCTGCGCGCCGGTGATGATCTCGCCCACATCGTCCACCAGTTTAAAGTCATAGTTCGCGGGGATCACATGGGTAAAGGTGCCGTCGGTATTTGCCGCAGCCACATCAGCCGCCGTCACCGGCACGGAGGCATAGGCCACCATCTTGCCCTGGTTGTACAGGCGGACACGGAAGTAGTAAGTTCCGTCTGGATCCAGATTGACAGGATTCGTCGCGTTCTCAAGCAAGGTCGCGCTGCTGACATTGGCATCAGCGGGCGACATATCAATGCGTTTCTGGTAGAAGCTGACGGTGATGTCATGCTCCACGCCGTTGTTGGGCTGTTTCTTCAGCGTGGTGGTCATGTTGTAGGTCTCGCCATCGTTGCTCAGCGCGATGGTGGAGCCGCTGGAGAACAGATCTTTTGTCAGGTCACTGTACTGGCTGTTGGTATTGGCGGTGTTCTCGTTGTACTTGGTACCGCCGTTGACAGCGGTCTGGACATCCGCGTATGTCTGTCCTGGGCCAGCATCCACGTTTATGTCGCTTATGATCTGGGTAGAAATAGTCTCTGTGCCGGAGTAGTAAGCAGGAGTACGGCCAAGGGTGACTGTTCCTCCGTTAGTGGATTCAACAGGATAAAACACAATTGCGCGATTTGAAGAATGTCCCTGGGCGTTGTTACCTTCGCCATCATTGCGGTGAATTTCTTTCACGGCATAGTAGGCGTTACCGTCACGTACCATCTTTATCAGCAGATAATACTTTGTGTTCGGGGTAGCATTGCGCCCCAGGACAGTAGTTCCATCCTCATCTACATAAACCGTGGTGAGCTTCAGATCCGGCAACTCTTCAAAGGACAGCGTACCTTCGCCGCCGGTGCTCTCAGAGTTGAACTTGTACTTGTCAATCGCATCGCCGTCGCGGTAGGTGGTAACGGTGGTGTTGTTGTCCCTGCCGATCACCTGCTTGTAGTTGCTGAGCTGGTTCTGGCTGTACACCAGCACATTGGTCACGGTGTTGCCGTCCTGATAGACGCCCGTGGTCGCGCTGTTGTTGTTGGACTCACTGCCGATCTGCAGCTGGCTGAGGTCAGACAGGGTGTAGAAGGTCGGGATCTCCACGTCCTCAGCCGCGGCAATGGCGCTGCCATTTTCCGCCAGCTTGGTCACATAGTAGTAGTTCGTACCGTTCTTAGTCAGCGTGGACAGCATGTACCAGTAGCCGCGGTAGTTGCTGTCAAACGTGACGCTGTCCTCGATGGTGTACTTGTAGGGCTCCATCTTGGTCAGGGTATAGGTGGTCTTCCCTGCCGCAGTTGTCCTCGTCACAGAATAGCTGGTGCTGCCGTCGCTGCTGGTGACTACATCACCATTCTGCAGCACGGTGCCGCTCTTGATGACACCGCGGCCGTCACCGTTTGCCTCCACCTCCAGGTTCTGCACCAGCACGGCGCTGACGTTCATATCCGACGTGTAAGCAATTGTTTGTGGATTGTCGTTGGAGCGGCTGAAGCTGGGCACTTCCACCGTCTGGGATGGGGTGCCGTTCAGCGTCACCGCCTGGTTATACCAATAGGTTACGGCGCTGCCGCTCTGGTTCTGGGCCGTCGTAGCCGCATAGACGGAATAGTTGTCCAGTCCGGCCGGGTTGTCGTCGCCCGCGAAGACAATCTCCACGTCATAGGTCGGAGCCTTCACTGCCTTGTAGGTGCCATTACCCTGGTCCTGAAGCGTGAAGCTGCCTAGCGTGGCGCCGTCTTTAATCTCGACGCCGCCATTCTGGGCGTATTGCCACCCCTGCCAATACTGCGTGTTTGGCACATTCACAAGCCACACGGCAGCCGGATTATCAAGCGTCGTCGTGATCGTCGCCGTGCTCCCGCTGGTAGACACGGTGCCATTGGCGTAGAAGCTCTGATCCCAGCCCCAGTAGCTGGTCATCTCGGCAAAGTAATTGTTGCCGTTCAGGTTCGCGTTGGTCGGCGTTGTGCCGTCCGCCTCGTAGAAATTGATTGTGATCGTCTTGGCATCTGTCACCTTAATGGTATACGTCTTCCCATCCGCCACCACAGTCAGCGTATACACGTCGTTAAACGCAGCGTAGCTGTGCAGCACATAGCCGTTCTCGGCGTCGCCGTCCATGTACAGGGCGTCGCGGCCTTCCTCGTCCACGTCCTTTTCGTCAACGATTTCGGTCAGCTCCAGCTCGGCGCTCTCGATGGTTTCAAATTCAATGCCAAGGTCGGCCAGCACGTCCGTCAGGGCATAGTCATCCCGTCCCTCAAAGCTGAAGGTATGCTCCTTGCCCTCTTCATCCACGTAGGTGAAGTCCACAGTGTACCGCACCACAAAGGTAGAGAAGCCGGGCGTCTTCAGCGTGAAGCCGCGCAGCAGGTTGTATTCGTCCACCACCGGCTCGAAAATCTCCGCGTCCGTCTTGACGCTGCCGTCAGCGGCCACGTGGAAAATTTCCCATTTGTAGCTGGCCTTCATGCCTTCGGGCACGGCGGGCAGCTCAACGGGGGCGGTCAGGGTCACGGGGACCACATAGCCGGTTTCAGACGGTTCCACGCCCTCGGCCAGCTTGATGTCCATCACCGCATAGCCGACAACCGGCTCCGGGTCCTCACTCACAGCCTTCCTTGTTTTGAGGGCCCTCTTCGCAGCGGGGGCTTCCTTCAGCCCAAGGGCTACAAGCAGCGCATCGATGGCTTCCGGGTCGGTGAAGGACTCCACCGTCACGTCGCCGGCTTCCAGTTCCACAGGCGCGGTGGAATGATAGGTCACCACGGCGCGCAGCACAAACTCGCCCAGGGTGTTGGCGGTAAAGGCGACATGAACAGCGCCGTCCTCGCCCAGCACGGCTTCGCCGTCAAGGGTCACGGGAACAGCTGTTTTTTCGCCGTTTTCATCGATTACAATCTGGTAAAGGGTATACTCCACCCCGTCCATCGCCGCCTGCTCCAGCTCAGGCAGGGCGAAGGGCAGCGCGGCCGCCACGGTGTAGCCCGCGTCGCTCACGGCCTCGATGTCCGCAGGGATGATGTTGTACGCGGCATAGACCGCCACACGGCCCTCAGCGGCCTCCACAGCGATGGAAGGATAGTCTTCCGCCACGGTATCGGCGCTCTTTACGGTTACCACAAGCTCATCCTCTGAGAGGCTCAGGGGCTGGGCGGGCTGGGGCGCGGGGTTCTTCAGGGTGATCTCCACCGCGTCCTTCCCGTTTTTGGAGGTCATGGTGAGGGTCACTTCGTCAAAGTAATCCTGCGTGGTGACACTGTAATCCTTGCTGATGGTGTGGCCGCCGTAGGAAATGTTCTTCCCGCTCACAGCCAGAATCACAAGGCCGGTGTCAGAAACCGCCGCGGAATACTGCTTTTCGGTGAAGGTCGGCTGCACCTGGTTGATGATGTCAGACAGCCAGACAGTCTCCTTGCCCTTGCCGCTGAACACGTACACCAGGCCGGTCTCCTCGGACTCTTCGCCGGGCAGGTCGGTCATGGTCGCCACCTCGGCCGGGGTGGTCTCGGGCTCTTCCGCCTTGGGTTCCTCGGCCTTGGGCTCCTCAGCCTTGGGCGCTTCGGTCTTGGGTTCTACCGGCTTGACCTCGGCAGAGGGAGGCACCACGTCGTCCAGGCTCAGCTCGTCCTCCTCGCCCTTGGTGGGTTCGGTGACTTCCGGCAGGTCGGTGATAGTCGCTTCTTCCTCACCCTCGCCTTCGGTGGGTTCGGTGGCAGCTTCTTCCTCACCCTCGCCCTCGGTGGGCTCGGTGGCAGCTTCTTCCTCGCCTTCACCCTCGGTGGGCTCGGTGGCAGCTTCTTCCTCACCTTCACCCTCGGTGGGTTCGGTGGCAGCTTCTTCCTCGCCTTCACCCTCGGTGGGTTCGGCGGCAGCTTCTTCCTCACCCTCGCCTTCGGTGGGTTCGGC
>CAMJPQ010000005.1 GCA_946407745.1 uncultured Clostridia bacterium | reverse complement strand
GGCATCACCTGGGACAAGGCCCCCAAGGGCCCCATCGACATGGGCGAGCAGCCCAGCGGCCAGATCAACGTGGCTGCGCTGCGCTGCAACAAGGGCGTGTTCGACTTCGGTGAGGTGGCTGAGAAGTACACCGTGAAGCAGGGCGGCTGCTCCTCCTGCCCGGTGCGCTGCTATACCGAGTACGACATGGACCCCCTGGCGGAATATGACCTGCCCACCCATGTGTCCAACACCTGCATGCCCATCATCAAGATGCTGGAATGGTATCCCAACCACAAGGATGCCAACGGCGAGTCCGTCAAGTCCACACACGACTTTGCGGATGAAGGCGACGCGAAGATGATCCTGGGCGGCGCCGGCTCCCGTGCTGCGGACGAATACGGCGTGTGGTGCAACTACGGCAACCTGTATGAGGACTTCAACATGGCCTACACCACCGGCGTGCTGAAGGATGTGGCCGACCGCCTCTATCCCGGCGAATGGGATGAGATTCCGTGGGACCTGATGGAAAGCGGCGACCCCCGCTGGGTGTGGGAGTGCTACCGCCGTATCTCTACCGGCAAGGGCCTCTTCGCCGACATCGGCCTGGGCACCTACCGCCTGTACGAGAAGTGGGGCATGGACGATCCGGAAAAGAATGTGGCCGGTGTCAGCTTCTATGACTTCGTCAACGGCAAGAACTTCAACATCGGCCACAATGGCTATCCCCGCCATCACGGCCCCGAGAACTGCTGGCAGGCTGGCACGCTGTACTCCATGATGTACAACCGTGACTGCATGATCCACCACCTGATCAACTTCTGCTCCTCCGGCGCGCCCTACAACGAGATCACCAAGCCCGTGCTGGAGCACTTCTTCGGCGAGGGCTGCACCGACGCGCAGAAGAAATACACCCCCATCAACGAGAACAAGATCAAGCTGGCGAAGTGGGCCTTCATCGGCAAGCAGTGGCACGATTCCGCGACGCTGTGCAACTGGATGTACCCCATGACCATCGCCACCAGCAAAAAGCGCGACTACATCGGCGACCTGAACCTGGACGCGAAGTACATGAGCGCCGTGACCGGCGAGGCCTATACCCGCGAGGACCAGGAGCGCGACTCTGAGCGCATTTCTCAGCTGCTGCGCGTTATCACCGCCATCAGCTTCAAGCTGAACCTGGGCAGCACCAACCTGCGCACCGATCACGACCGCGTGTCCGACTGGGTGTTCGACAAAGAGCCCGACTTCAAGCCCTTTGAGGAGGGCACGGTCAAGCTGGACCGCGAAGACTGGGAGAAGTCGCTGGATATGTGGTACGAGGCCATGGGCTGGAACAAGGAAACCGGCATCCCCACCCGCGAGACGCTGGAGAAGTTCGACCTGGCCGACTGCGCGGATAAGCTCGAAGAGCTTGGCCTGATCTGATTTGATTGTATGACCCATATGACCCGCCCTGCGACTGCGCGGGGCGGGTTATTATCGAAAGGAGGCTGCGTTCCATGGCCCTGTTCGGTCGGCGCAAGCCCGGCTTCGCCAAAGAGGTGGAACTGAAACCCAGTGAGATTCCGGGCGAATTCAGCGACGCGCTGGATCCCGCGATGCATAAGGAGCCGGCGCAGGAAGAGGCTGCCGCGCCTGAAAAGCCGGATGTGTTTGACTATCTGCAGTCCCTGCCGGACGTGGAGGATCCCTTCGCGCCCTCCGAGCCGGAGCCGGAAGCATCGCCGGAGCCTGAAAAGACCAAGGCGCAGCTGCTGGCGGATTTCATCCGCGAGCGGTGCCGCTCCGCCCTGATCACCCCGAAGCAGCTCATCGCGAAGGACGAGCCGGAAATCGAGGCGCTGCTGGCGGAGCTGGCCGCGGATGAAAGCTGTGCGGACATCCGCCAGGTGAAGGGGCAGAAGGATGTCTACTTCTACTCGGAGGAGCTGATGGCCAACAACTACGCAAAGATCGCCATGCTGACCCTGGAGAAGGACGACGCCCGCACCGTGGCGGAGATGGTG
This sequence comes from uncultured Clostridia bacterium, assembly GCA_946407745.1. Lineage (GTDB taxonomy): Bacteria > Bacillota > Clostridia > Christensenellales > Aristaeellaceae > RUG11272. Next base: position 69,530 of record CAMJPQ010000005.1, on the reverse strand, counting down.
CGCTTCAACTGCAAGGCCTTCCCCACCCCCACGCCGCTGTACTATTTTGCCCGCCAGCCCTTTTTCCTCAGCAGGGAAAAGATGAAGGCCGTGCTGGCGCAGATGAAGGAAGATCCCGAGTATCAGGACATCCGCGAATGCGCAGCTGCCATCAACGGCGAGCCCTATCTGTATTCCATTGACCTGATGAGTGAAAAGTACGCCAAAGCCTTGGCTAACGGCGCCGAATCCCGCGAAGCGGATGACTGACGTCACAGCAAAAGTGCCTGCCGACACCGGCAGGCGCTTTTGCTGTGTTCACAAATGAACCGGTCCTACTCGCGGAAGCTCTGCCGCCGTGGGGGAGCATGAGAGAGCACCGCAACTGAATAACCTCCCCGGCTTGCCGGGGAGGGATCCTTCATCGTATCGGTTGACGAGTGCTGCCTTTATTCTTTTCTCAGCTTGCATCCCACAGCTACCGGTGCCGCCATCACCAGCACAAAGATCGCATAGAGCAGATAGCGGCTGACTGTGGTGCGGTCAATGGCAAACTCCAGCGCCACGCCCAGCCCCACCGCGGCGGGGATCATCACGAGGGCGGTGACCGCCAGAGCGTGGCGGGTCTGCCAGCGGCGGCGCGCAAGCACAATCAGCGCGGCGGCAACCAGCATCATCGCCATGATCTGCTGCAGGCTGACGAAGGAGATGCGCATGTGCTGATCAAAGCGGAGGCTCTCCCAGATCACCTGTGTCGCGCCGAACAGCAGCAACGCCAGTAGGAAGGTATTCCCCGCGCGGCGCTGCTTTTTTATGTCCAGCACCAGCACCAGGCAGAGGACCACCGCGGTGGCCGCCTCCAGCAGGTAGGTCGCCAGATAGCTGTCATAAGCCCCCTGCACCGCCAGGAAGGTGTGGGGCAAGAAATCCCCCACCAGCACCCGGCTGATGCCAAAGTCCTCAATATAGCGTTCTCCCAGCCGTGCGCCGAGTACCAGCAGCATCAGCGAGGGAGCCAGGCAGTCCAGTACCCTTGCCGGCTCTTCCTTCTGTATGGTTGCGGCCGCCCAGGCGCCCAGGCATGCCCCGATCAGCGCGCCCATCATGGAATACCCACCGGCGGATAGGCGCCAGGAAGCTGCCAGCAGCGGCAGCGGGCTGCCCAAAGCCCCGTCCAGCAGGCAGAACAGCAGCCGGCTGAGCACAAAGCCGCACACAAGGCCCAGCACCCCGGTCAGCGGCACCGTGCCGGGCTTCAGCTTTTTCAAGCGGCCAAGGCTGATCAGCAGCGCCATGCAGCCGAGGCAGCCGAGCGCCACTGCCAATCCATATGCGTACACCTTTGCGCCGGCAAGGCTGACGCCCACGGCATCCTCCCAAACCTGAAACATGCTCAATCCTCCGCAGGCACCGCGGTGGCAAAGTAGATGATATCGCTCTGCACGCGGGGGCTGCCGCCAAGCGCGTTGACCACCTCACCATTGAATACCAGCGTTGCCGAGCCGCCGCCGTCAAAGTTGAACGCGTCCCTGCAGCCCAGGGAGTACATGAAGTCCGCCAGTTCCTGGTGTGTTGCACCCTTGGATTCACCCCGGCCCTCGGCAATGACCATCACATAGCTCAGATAGCCTGTCTGGCCGAAGGCGGAGCGCGGCTCACGCCCTGTGGGGTTATAGCCGTAATCCTTGCTGACCTGGATCAGCTCACCGCCCTTGACCAGCGCCGGGCCAAAGGTGAAGGCGTTGATGATTTCATGCTCGGCGGCCACCGCGTCCAGCTCGGCCTGCTGGCTGTCGCGCTGCTGGGCCAGCACAATGTGGAAATCGCCCGCCTCGTCGATCAGCAGCATGTCCTTTTTCTGGTTTGTTTTGTTGCGGATCTTCTGGCCCATGCGGTATTCGAAGGTCGTCTTCGCGGGGTCATTGCTGTAATAGTCCGCGTTCATGGCCACAATGGCGTTGTTCTTTTCCGCCATGGAGGAGACCAGCGCGGTGGCGGAGCCGGTCAGCTTGCCCGCCGTGGCGGTACGCAGCTGTGTGGGAGAGGAGATTACGACCCAGGCAATGCGCCATATCACGCCGTTTTCCTCCCGTGTTTCCAGCTTCACGGAGATGGAGTCGTCCACATAGCCGTCCTCTGAAAAGCCAGCCGGGTCCGGCACACAGCCGGGCGTGAAGTCAATGGGAAGCTCGTAGACCGGCGCGCCCTCTGTGGGCTCAAACCCCTCGGGCGCTTCCTCCGTCAGCGTCAGCTCCTCCTCTGCTTTGGCAGAGGTCACCAGCCAGCCGGCCGTGTCCTCCATTTCGTCCAGCAGCTCCCACTTGGCCTCGCCCAACAGATTGGGAGAGGAAACCACAAAGGGCAGCGCGAGAATGAGCAATACACACAGCACAGACAAAAGCGTGCAGGTCAGTCGGTTCATGTTTGTCAGCTCCTTTTTCAATGTCACACAATGCCGCAGAGGCGCTCCGGCAGTGCCGGAGTCACTGCTCCTTTTCAGCGAAAACCCACCTGTTCTGCACCTGGTAGCTGAGGAAATACAGCAGCAGGTCGCAGAGTATTTTGGCCAGCGCCGGGGCCATGCCGATGCTGTCCAAAAGGTACACGCCGAGGTTGCTCAGGCAGATAATGAGCACGCACAGCAGGAAATATCTCAAGGCAGAGCGCTTGCCGTCGCCCTTTTCCCTGAACACCACATTGCGGTTGATCAGGTAGTTGACAATGGAGGAGCACAGCCGCGCGCCGTATCCGCTGACAAAGATGCGCTCCACCGTGTTCATGCCCATGGCGGGCAGCAGCATGTCCCTGAGCAGGGCGGCAATGCCCTGGTCGAGTATAAAGCAGCTGAGCGAGGAGGCAATAAACTTAAAGAAATTGCCCAGTATCACCTTGTAGATGCGCCAGGAATCGCGAATGGGATGGAAGTGTGTGCCCTCGTTGCCGTCCTCGTAAACGGTTTCAATGGTAATGGGCACCATGGGCAGCTTGCGCCTTGCGCACTCGATCAGCACGGTCATCTCGTATTCGTAGCGTGCGCCGCTCACCGCAGCCATGAAGGGCAGCTCCTCCCTGCGGAAGGCCCGCAGCCCGGTCTGTGTGTCCGGCAGCCATACGCCGTACAGCCATTTGAACACGGTGGAGGTGCAGCGGTTGCCGAAACGGCTCTTCGGCGGTACATGGGGCAGGCTGAAATCGCGGCTGCCGAGGTACAGGGCATTTTCCCCTGTGTGCAGGGCCTCGCTGACCTTCAGGCAGTCCGCCACCGTGTGCTGGCCGTCGCTGTCGGCCGTCAGCACGCCCATGCAGTCGGGCAGGTGCTCACCGATCCAGTCATAGCCCAGCTTCAGCGCGGCACCCTTGCCACGGTTTACCAGGTGATGCAGCACGGTGCAGCCCGCCTCCTCCACGCGGTCAAACACCGCGCGGTACTCCCTGCCGGAGCCGTCATCCACCACCACAATGTCTTCAAAGCCGGCGGTCTTCAATTCCTTCACATAGGTTACAAGGCGCTCGTCCGGCTGCAGCGAGGGGATAAGCACCACAGGCAGTTGTGACATATCTTTCACCTTTTGTCCGGGAAGCAAGTCGTGAAAAAGACTCCCGACAGACACGCCGGCGAATCAATCAGCGGCTTCCCTTATATTCGTGTCAGCGGCGCCACCGTGGCGCCGGTCAAAGCGATCAGCTCTTCCGTTGCCAGTATCACCTGGCAGCCCCTTACGCCGGCGCTGACCGCCAGGCGGGGCTGCGCGGCGCAGGCTTCATCAATGAATGTGGGAAAGGCCTTTTTCATGCCGATGGGGCTGCAGCCGCCGCGCAGGTAGCCTGTTAGTGGCAGCAGCTCCTTCTGCGGCAGCATGGCCACGCTCTTGTGTCCGGACGCCCTGGCCACGGCCTTCAGGTCCAGCTCCTCCCCCACGGGAATCACGCAGACCAGGTGGCCGCTGCGGTCATCGCACAGCACCAGCGTTTTATACACCATGGCCGGGTCGAGGCCGATCTTCGCGGCCACCAGCGTGCCGTCAAACTGACCGTCCTCCACCTCGTATTCTTTCGTTTCATAAGGGATGCGCGCCGCGTCCAGCTTGCGCAGCACATTGGTTTTCACAGCCTTGGCCATGGCTCGCTCACTCCTCCCGGCACAGGCCATTATATCACAAAATGCGGGACTTCACAGTTTGTTTTCCGCCCTGTGCGAAATTTTTACAACAGCCGGCTGCGCTCAATGGCGGCCAGCGCCATGTTGATGCCGTCCACCGCCGCGCTGGTGATGCCGCCTGCGTAGCCCGCGCCCTCTCCCGCGGGGAACAGCCCGTCAATACCCTCGGCTGTGCCGTCCGCAAGCCGCGGCATCCGCACAGGCGAGGAAGACCTGGTTTCACAGCCTGTCAGCAGCGCATCCGGGAAGGCAAAGCCCTCCAGCTGCCTGTCCAGCACACGCAGGCCGTATCTCAGGTTTTCTGTGATGAAGCCCGGCAGCACCTCCGCCAGGTCAGCCATGGCCACTCCCGGCAGATAGGTGGGCTGTACCTCGCCTGGGGCGGCGGAGGCGCGGCCGCGCAGGAAATCCTCCACACGCTGCGCAGGCGCCCTGAAATCGCCGCCGCCGGCGCGGAAGGCCGCCTGCTCCACAGAGCGCTGCAGCACAAAGCCGCTGAGGGGATGGCTGTCTCCAAAGTCCTCCGGGCGCACGCCGACCAGCAGCGCGGCATTGGCGTTGCGCCCGTCTCTGGCGGAATTGCTCATGCCGTTCACCGCCACGCCGCCCGCCTGCGAGGCAGCGCAGATCACCTCGCCGCCCGGGCACATGCAAAAGCTGTATACGCCCCGCCCGTCCGGCGTGCGGCAGTTCAGCTTATAGTCCGCCGCGCCCAGCGCGGGGTGTGATGCAAAGCGGCCGTACTGCGCGCGGTTGATCATCTCCTGCGGGTGCTCGATCCTCACGCCCATCGCAAAGGGCTTGGGCACCATGCGCACTCCCTGGCGGAACAGGCTCTGGGCTGTGTCCCTGGCAGAATGACCGATGCACAGCAGCACCGTGTCTGTCTCCACCTCGCTGATCTGCCCTTCGTGCTCCAGATGCACACCGCATACGTGGCTGCCGCGCAGCACAAGCTCTGTCAGCCGGGTGGAAAACAGCACCTTCCCTCCCAGCGCCTCGATTTCCCTGCGGATGGAGGCCACAATCCTGCGCAGGCAGTCGGTGCCGATATGCGGCTTCTGCTCCGACAGTATTCGTTCATCCGCGCCGTGGGCCACAAAGGTTTCCAGTACAAACCGCAGCCAGGGCGACTTGATGCCCGTGGTCAACTTGCCGTCAGAGAAGGTACCGGCGCCGCCCTCACCGAACTGTACATTGCTCTCCGGGTTGAGTTTTCCCTGTGTCCTCATCGCCTCTACTGAAGCGACGCGCGCCTCCACCTTTTCGCCGCGCTCCACCAGCACCGGCTGTGCGCCGCTTCGCGCAAGCACCAGCGCGGCAAACAGGCCCGCGGGGCCGGCGCCCACCACAACGGGCAGGGTGCGGAAGTTCGGCGTTACGGGCTTTGGCGCCGGGGTCGGCTCCACCCGCACCGCGGTGCCTGGCTTCAGCCGCCGCAGCAGTTCTGCCTCATGGCGCACCTCTGCCTCAAGAGACAGCACAAAATGCACATCCGACTTATCCCGCGCGTCCACACTGCGGCGGTACAGCCGTACACTGAGCACATCCGCCGGCGCCACGCGCAGCTTTCGGCACACAGCCGGCAAAAGATCCGCCTCAGTGTAATCCAGTGGAAGAGAGCAGTTCGCGATCCGCAGCATTGATGATTCCCCTTATTCATGCCACCGCAGAGCCTCCGGGTCGACAAACGCCATCTCGGGGTAATCCACCCGTGTCAGCTCCAGCCCGTGCGGCGGCGCGGTGACGCCCAGCGCCAGCCTGTCCTTTGTGTCCAGCGCGCGCAGGAAGGCGTCCTCACCGCGCTTGTGATGGCCGATCTCAATCAGCGTTCCGGCAATGATGCGCACCATGTTGTACAGAAACGCGTTGCCCTCCACCGTCAGCGTCAGCAGCTCGCCCTCTCTTTCCAGGTGGGCTGCGCGTATTTCGCGCACCGTGGTTTTTGCGGTGCCGCCCGCCGCCTGGAAGGCCGCGAAATCATGCGTACCGAGCAGCGTGTCCAGCGCCCGGCGCATCGGCCCGTCATCCAGCGGCATAGGCACATGGACACAGCGGTTGCGCATCAGGGCCGACCCGTGGCGGTTGTTCAGTATCCTGTAGGTATACATCTTGCCGCAGGAGAGAAAGCGCGCGTGAAAACCCTGTGGCACCTCGCGCCCCGCGTGAACGCGCACATCCGCGGGCAGGCGCGTGTTCAGCACAAAGGGATACTTCTCCGGCGGAATCGCGCTGGCAGTGTCAAAATGCGCGCGCTGCCCGAGGGCGTGTACCCCGGCATCTGTGCGGCTGGCCCCGGTGACGCGTATCGTCTCCCCGCAGGCGTCTGTCAGCGCCTCCTCCAGCACCTGCTGCACCGCCAGCCCGTTCAGCTGCCGCTGCCAGCCGCTGTAGGCCGTCCCGTCATACTCCACTGTCAGCAGCACGCGGCGCGTCAAAACAGGCCTCCCGGCAGCAGCAGGCCCTCCAGCACAAGCAGCGCGATCAGCCCCGCCACACACAGCGCCGCCACCAGGTCATTTCTCCCCATGCGCAGTACTCGAAGGCGCGTTCTGCCCTCGCCGCCGTGGTAGCAGCGCGCCTCCATGGCCATGGCCAGATCTCCCGCGCGGCGGAAGGCCGATACGAACAGTGGCACCAGCAGCGGCACCATGGCCTTGGCGCGGGCAATCAGGTTGCCGGTCTCAAAATCGGCGCCCCTGGCCATCTGAGCCTTCATGATTTTGTCGGTTTCATCCATCAGCGTGGGGATAAAGCGCAGCGCGATGGACATCATCATCGCCAGCTCGTGGGCGGGAAAGTGGAGCTTCTTCAGCGGAGACATGAGCAGCTCCAGCCCGTCAGACAGCATGATGGGCGAGGTCGTCAGCGTCAGCAGGCTTGTGCCCATCACCAGGAACAGCAGCCGCAGGGAATAGTGCACCGCGTGCCTGATGCCGCTGTCTGTGATGGTGATGAACGACCACTGCACCAGCGGCTTCCCCTCGGTGGCGAAAAACAGGTTCAGCAGGAAGGTCAGCAGCAGGATGAAGCGCAGGGGCTTCAGCCCGCGCAGCAGCATTTTGAAGGGGATGTTCGCCACGCGGCACACCGCGTAGAGGAACAGCAGCAGCAGCGCATACCCCACCAGCGAGTGCACCAGGAACACCGCCACAATGAGAGCAACGGTCAGCAGTATTTTTGTGCGCGGGTCCAGGCTGTGTATGGGGCTTTTGACCGGATAGTACTGCCCCAGCGTGATATTATTCAGCACGGCGCGCCTCCTTCCAGGCCCGGAGGATGTGCTCCTTCAGCTCTGCCTGGGTATAAAGGTCTTCCGGCAGGTCAAGTCCTCTCCTGCGCAGCTCGGCACACAGGCGCGCCGCGTCCGGCACACCAAGGCCAATCTCCTCCATTCGCTCCGGCCGGGTGAAGATTTCCCTGGGGGTGCCAGTCATCACCAGCTCTCCGTGCGCGAGCACGATCACCCGCGTGGCCAGGCGCGCCACATCGTCCATGGAGTGGCTGACCATCACAATGGTGCCGCCCTCCCGGTGCAGCTCCTCCAGCATGGTCAGTATCCTGTCCCGCCCGCGCGGGTCCAGCCCGGCGGTGGGCTCGTCCAGTATCAGCACCTCCGGCTCCATGGCCAGCACGCCGGCGATGGCCACGCGCCGCATCTGTCCGCCGGACAGCTCAAACGGGCTTCTCTGCGCGTACTTGTTGTAATCCATGTGAACGCGCTCCATGGCGCGGCGCACACGGGCATCGATCTGCGCGGCGTCAAGGCCCAGGTTCTTCGGCCCAAAGCCGATGTCCTTGGCCACGGTCTCTTCAAACAGCTGATATTCCGGGTACTGAAACACCAGCCCGACCCGCTGGCGAAGCTTCCGGCGGTCCACATGCTCACCGTTCAGGTCCTCGCCGTCCACCAGCACCTGGCCGCTTGTCGGCTTCAGCAGGCCGTTGAGGTGCTGCACCAGGGTAGATTTGCCGCAGCCTGTGTGTCCCACCAGGCAGACAAATTCACCGTCTTCAATTTTCAGGGAGATGTTTTTCAGCGCCACAGACTGGAAAGCGCTGCCCTCAGAATAGGTGTGGGATACCTGTTTCAGTTCGATGGACATAAGAGCTTCATCACCTCCCCGGCCATTTCTTCCACCGTCAGTATGCCCTCCGGGAGAGGCATGCCCTCCTCCCTCAGCTCATGGGCCAGGGCGGCCATGTGCGGAACATCCAGATGCAGCTCGCGCATTCTGTCCACCTGGCGGAACACCTCGCGCGGTGTGCCGGTCAGCGCTTCCTCGCCGTCAGAAATGACGATTACCCGATCCGCCTGGGCGGCCTCCTCCATAAAGTGGGTGATCCACACCACGGTGATGCCCTTCTCGCGGTTCAGGCGGCACACTGTATCCAGCACCTCCCGCCGTCCGGAGGGGTCAAGCATGGCGGTGGCCTCATCGGCGATGAGGCAGCTGGGCTGCATGGCAAGGATGCCCGCGATCGCCACCCGCTGCTTCTGCCCGCCGGAGAGCATGTGCGGTGCGCTTTCCGCATAGTCTGTCATGCGCACCGCCTTCAGTGCCTCCTTGATGCGCGGCACCATCACATCGTGCGGCACGCCCAGGTTTTCCAGGCCGAAGGCAACATCCTCCTCCACCACCGTTGCCACAATCTGGTTATCGGGGTTCTGGAAAATCATGCCCGCCTGCCGGCGTATATCCCACAACCTGCTGTCGTCCGCCGTGTCCATGCCGCACACCAGCACCTGCCCCTCCGTGGGCAGGTACAGGGCGTTCATCAGCTTGGCCAGGGTGGATTTGCCCGAGCCGTTGTGCCCCAGCACCGCCACAAACTCACCGGCCTCAATGCTCAGGCTGATTTTCTTCAGCGCGGGGTCTGCGCTCTCCTCGTATGTGTAGGACACATCCCGCGCGGATAAACGTTCTTCCTTCATCTGGCAACTCCTCTGCCTTTTTCAAAAAGGCTTTCTCATTCTAACACATACCGCGTGGCTCCGCAAGGGCGGTCTTGCGCTGTTTGGTCTGCGAGCGCGGCAGGTTCCCGGAGATACAGGCAATGAAAAAGCGGGGCACGCGCCCCGCGGGATGATGCTTCCTACTCCATGGACCTGCAGTCCTCCAGCAGCGAGATGATGGGCAGATGCTGGGGGCACGCGGCTTCGCACTGACCGCACTGCACGCACTCGCTGGCGCGTCCGCGGCCGATGGTCACATTGTTGTATTCACGGGTGGTGCGGAAGGCGGCGCTGCCCTTGCGGCGGTTTGCCACCGTGAAGATGTCCGGTATTGGGATGTTCATGGGGCAGCCCTTCGTGCAGTAATGGCAGCCCGTGCAGGGAATGGACTTGTCCTGATCCAGCGCGGCCTGCGCCTGAAGGATCGTCTCCTGCTCCTTCTCATTCAGCGGGGTGAAGTGGCGCATATAGCTGAGGTTGTCCTCCATCTGCTCCAGGTTGCTCATGCCGCTGAGCACGACGAGTATGCCCTCCAGCCCCGCCACGTACCGGATGGCCCAGCTGGCGTAGGAAGCGCCGCTGCCATAGCTGTCCAGCGCCCTTTTCACCTCGGGGATAGGGTCGGCCAGCACGCCGCCCTTCACCGGCTCCATCACCGTCACAGGCTTGCCGTGGGCGCGGCATATCTCCAGGCAGCGCCGGGAGGCCACTCCCGGGTTTTCCATGTCCGCATAGTTGATCTGCAGCTGCACCAGGTCCACCTCCGGGTGGTCGCGCAGCAGCTCCTCCAGCAGTTCAGGGTCGGCGTGGAAGGAGAAGCCGTACCTCCTGATCAGCCCCTTGCGCTTCTGCTCGGCAACAAACTCCCAGATATGGTATTCCTCATACTTTTTGTAGTTATTGCGCTGCAGCGCGTGCAGCAGGTAATAGTCGAAATACCCGGCGCCGGTGCGCTCCAGGCTGGTGTAAAACTGCTGCTTGGCGCTCTCCTCGTCGTGGCAGCGCATGGCGGCGTTCAGCTTGGTGCACACGGTGTAGCGGTCCCGCGGATAGCGGTCCACCACGGCCCTTTTGAAGGCGTCCTCACTGGCCCCGTCGTCGTACACATAGGCGGTGTCAAAGTAGGTCCCGCCCGCCTCCAGAAAGCGGTCCGCCATTTCGCAGATCTGCGGTATGTCCATGGATCCGTCCGGCAGCTTTGGCAGGCGCATCAGCCCGAAGCCCAGCTTAAAGTTCCCCGTTCCGTAGTTGTCAGCCATGTTTTTTCCTCCTCACAGCCACAGCATTGCGTTTTTGCCGGCTCTCCTTGCCAGCGCCTCGATGAAGAAAAAGTCGCCGTAAACAATGTTCGTATGTGTGCCCGCCTCATCGCCGTGATAGCTGGCGGTGCAGCGGGTCAGAAGCCCCAGGTGTTCGTCCTCTTCCCAGTCCACGCAGCGGGTCAGCATTCCTTCCATCAGCCGGTCCGCCGCCCGCCCGTATTCAATGCAGTCCGTCAGTGTGGCCAGCTCTGTCAGGGCGCAGGCGGCAATCGCCCCCGCGATGTTGTCCAGCCGCTCAGTCTCCTCAGGCTGCTCGAGGTCGCAGTCGCACAGTCCGTCCGGGCGGATGTGCGCAATGAAGTACCCGGCAATGCGCCTGGCAGCGTTCAGGTAGCGCGGAAGCCCTGTGTTCATATACATCAGCGTGAAGCCGTACAGGCCCCATGCCTGCCCGCGGCTCCAGCTGGAGCCGAGAAAGGCTCCCTGCCCGGCATGCTCCGCCACGCGCCTGCCTGTCTGCGGATCAAACTCGATGATGTGGCTGACAGAGCCGTTTTCACGGAAGAACTCTCTCAGCACCGTGTCCGCGTGGATCACCGCCACCTTTTCAAAGCGCGGATCGCCTGTCTCCCGCGACGCCCTGCACAGCAGCGGCAGGCTCATCATGCTGTCGATGATCGCGTAGCCCTTCTGGCTCTCTCCGTTCCACGCGCGGATAAAGCCGACCGGATTGAAGCGGCCCATGAGCAGACTGGCCGCGTGCAGCGTATCCGCCCGCGCCTGCTCATCGCCGCACAGCCTGGCCTCCGCCCCGCAGGAGAGCAGATACATGAAGCCCACATCATGGTGCAGCCCCGTGAAGGTGCGCAGCTCGTCCGTGAGCAGCCTGCCGGTCCGCTTTGCCTCTGCCTTGAAGAATTCGTCTCCGGTCAGGTGCCACAGCTGCCACATAAGTCCGGGCCAGAATCCGCCCGTACACCAGCTGTTCCCCTCATAGGGGCTGGGAAGCCACTTCCCGCCCTCGCTGCGGTATGGGATGATGCCCTCCCGCCGGGCCGCTTCCGCTGTGCGGCGGTACTTGGCCGCTGCCCTCATCAGGCAGCCAAGCTCATCCTGCGCCATGCTGTATCCCTCCTCAGAAATTGTGAAGAAAGTGACTCAGGGCCTGACTCCGGCTTCCAGCAGCGTCTCCTCGTTCCATATTGCGGCCAGCGCGTACCCGCTCCCCGCGGCGCTTTCCAGCTCCTGCGCCAGCTGTTCCCGTGTCTCCGCCTGCGCGCAGCGCAGCAGGCTGATGGCTACTTCAGCTGCGTCCGTGCCTGGCCGCACCAGCGCCACCGTTTCCGCAGGGAACAAGCCAGCGGGGTCGGCAGACACCGTCCAGGCGCCGCGCCAGCGCGTCACTCCGTCAGTCGCCACGCTGTACTTGCCGTAAACCTCGCCCTCCAGTGGGAAGGCGCAGTATTGGGCGTAGGCGGTGTTCCCAGTGATTTTCAGCGAGTCAATTTCCCTCTGTCCTGTCTCATCATAGCGGCAGACCCGCAGGGACACAGGCACAGGCAGGTCCATTGCCAACCCCACGCCGCTCTCGCTCATCAGGCAGCCCTGATTGAACCCCGCCTCGCGCAGCGCCTGCGCCGTCAGGTCGATCAGGTAGGCCTGCTGCAGCGCCCCCAGTGTGATGGGCGGTGCCTCGATCTCCCACTCCTCCATAACGCGCTGATAGCCCTCAGGCACTGTGAGCGTTGCTGTGCCGTCTGTCTCATCAAGCGTCAGCGTGGGCGCGTTCCCGCCCTCCAGCGCCTTGGTGACAGCCAGCAGCCGTTCCGCCTCCGACGGGTTCACCAGCGGGTCCGCACTCTCCGGCTCCTCCAGATAGCGCAGGGTCTGCCATTCCGCCCAGAGCGCGCCGCTGCAAAGCCCCTGCCCCAGCTTCCCCTGCGCATCCTGCAGCACCCGGAACAGCCGCTGCGGCAGGCGCACCGCTTCGCCCGGGTGCAGGCAGAGGGTCGCCAGGTTGTTCAGCCCGGCATACTCCTGCGTGGCGTCCAACAGCTGGTAAGCCTGCAGCGCCGCCACGCTGAAGGCGTCCTGCGCCGCGGCGACTGTCCGCCGGATCTCAGAGGAGGAGCCCGAGGCGTAGTAGGTCAGCGAAAGGCCGCTGCTAAACGCCGTTGATTTTGCCTCGTCGTTCAGCTCAATATCGTAATAACCCGGTTCCCTGTGAATGTACTGCAGCACGCCGATGGTAAAGGAAACCACCGCCAGCAGCGCGAAGAACACCAGCAGAGCAGTGCGCAGCCATATTCTTTTCTCTTTTCGTTCGCTCTTCAATTCCGCCACACTCCCGAAAATGGCTGCCCAAAGGGGCAGCCATTTTCTTGTCTGTACTTATCCGTTGCGCACCTTGCGGTACTCTTCAATCTCCTGTGTATCACCGAAAACCCAGTGGCCGTTGCCGATGTCCACCAGCTTGGGCTGCTCGCCGTCCTCGCTGTATTCACGCGGCTCGTAGACGAAGAGCTTCTTTTTCTTCTCCAGAATGGGATCCGGGATCGGAATGGCGCTCATCAGGCTGCGCGTATACGGGTGGAGGGGATAGCGGAACAGCTCCTCCGTTTCCGCCACCTCCATGATGCGCCCCTTGTAAATGACCACAATGCGGTCTGAAATAAAGCGTACAATGGAAAGGTCGTGGGCGATGAACAGGTAAGTCAGTTCCCGCTCGCGCTGGAATTTCTTCAGCAGGTTCAGCACCTGCGCGCGAATGGACACGTCCAGGGCTGAAATCGGCTCATCCGCCACAATCAGCTCAGGCTCCATCACGATGGAGCGGGCCAGGCCGACGCGCTGGCGCTGTCCGCCGGAAAACTCGTGCGGATAGCGGGTCAGGTGTTCGGGCAAAAGGCCGACCTCATTGATGGCGCGTTCCACCTTGGCCATCCTGTCCTTTTCGTCGGTGTACAGGTGGAAGTTGTACAGGCCCTCCGAGATGATGTACTCGATGGTGGCGCGCTCGTTCAGGGAAGCCGCTGGGTCCTGGAAGACCATCTGGATCTTGCGGATCACCTCGCGGTCCTTCTTCGCGGACAGCTTGCCGGAAATCTTCTCACCCTTGAAATAGATGGCGCCGGCGGAACAGGGGTTGATGCGCACAATGGCGCGGCCGATGGTGGTCTTGCCCGAACCGGATTCACCCACCAGGGAGAGCGTTTCGCCCTTATAGATGTCAAAGCTGACGTCGCTGACGGCCTTGAAGCTGGTTTTGCCCTGCTTGAACACCACATCCAGGTTCTGAACGGAGAGCAGTACCTCGCGATTTTCCTTCTGCATTCTCTGTCCTCCTCAGTCCTCAGCGTCGCCATAGATAGCGACCATTTTTTCGTGCAGGTTCTGGATGTTCTTCGGCGCCTCCGTCTTGGGGGAGCGCGGGTCAAGCAGCCAGGTCTTCGCGTAGTGCGTGTCGCTGACCTTGAACATGGGCGGTTCCTCCTCCAGGTCAATGGCCATCGCGTACTGGTTGCGCGGCGCGAAGGCGTCGCCCACAATCTTGTTGTACAGCGACGGGGGTGTGCCCGGAATGGAGAACAGGTCTGTGTTGCGCTCAGTCAGCTGCGGCAGGGAGGACAGCAGCGCCCATGTATAGGGGTGCTGCGGGCGGTAGAAAATATCCTCCACCGTGCCCAGCTCCACAATCTGCCCGGCGTAGAGCACTGCCACGCGCTCCGCCACATTGGCAACAACACCCAGGTCGTGGGTGATGTACACCGTGGTGAAGCCCAGATCCTTCTGCAGGTCCTTGATCAGCTGCAGAATCTGCGCCTGGATGGTCACGTCCAGAGCGGTGGTGGGCTCATCGCAGATAAGGATCTTCGGCTGGCAGGAAAGCGCAATCGCAATGACGATGCGCTGGCGCATGCCGCCGGAATACTGGAAGGGATAGTCGTCAAAGCGGGTCTCCGGGTCAGGGATGCCCACCTTCGCCATGATGTCCAGTGTGCGCTCCCTCGCCTCGGCCTGCGAGCACTTCTGGTGCTTGAGGATCACCGTCATGATCTGCTTGCCGATGGTAATCACCGGGTTCAGGGAAGTCATGGGATCCTGGAACACCGTCGCGATGCGCTTGCCGCGGATCTGCTGCCAGTCATTGGTGTATTTCACCTGAGCGCAGTCGATCACAGCCCAGCCGTGCACCACACCGGCCGCCTCGTCCACGGAGCGGAAGGCCACATAGAAGGCGACTGTCTGGAAAATGCGGTTCTTTACCGCGTCGCTGCTCAGGTCCTCCCCTACCGACATGGCCTCGCGGAAGGGCTTGCGCAGCTTTCGAATAAAGCTGAACTGGCTGCGCCGGGGATACCGGCCGATGCTCAGCAGCACCTCATAGGCAAGGATGCGGTTGCGCTCCACCACCTCGTCGGTCAGCCCGCAGGGATTGCCCGGCTTGTCCTCTTTGGCAATCTTTTCCTCACGGATGCGCTTCAGCTCGGCCAGCTCGGCCGCGTCACTCTGCTTGCGGGCAGTGTCTTGCTCATAGGCCGCCTTCAGCTGCCTGGCCTTCTGGTCGCGCTCCGCGACGAGGTTCTGCTCCTTCGCGGTCAGCGCCCTGACCTCCTCGGTGAGGGTGGCAATGCGCGCCTGGTCAGCCGCACTGTGCTTATCCAGGGTCTGCAGCTCGTTGTTCTTGTCCACGATGTCGGCACGGAAGTCCTTCAGCTGCGCTTCGTAGCGCTCCTCGTCCTCCGCGCTGATGGTCTGCGCGCGCTTGATGTCGGCCTCTTTGGCCAGGATCTTTCTGTATTCCTCCGCGCCGCGCTCCAGGGTGGAATCCTTGTTCAGCTGATCGCGGATGCGCTTCAGCAGGCGGCGGTTGGCGGGAGTCAGCTTCACGTCTGTCTTGGAAATCTCATCATCGGAATAGATGATGGAACCCTCGGAAACAAAGCCGTTGGCATCCAGCATGCCGGCAAAGGTCTTTGTCAGCACGGATTTGCCGGAGCCACTCTCGCCCACAATGGCGATGGATTCGTTCTCATAGATGTCAAGGGACACATTGCGGATGGCCGTGAGAATGCGGCCGCGCACATTAAACTTCACGCTCACATTGTTCAGGGAGAGAAGTACCTTCCTGTCGGTGTTTTCCATTTGCTTCTCCTCCTTACATGTGCGTTCTGGGGTCGGAGGCGTCCGCCAGGTTCTGCCCCAGCACATACAGTATGATTGTGATGGCAGAGGCAATGGCAACCGGGGGCCAGAACTCCCAGGGATAGGTAATGAAAGCGGACTGCGCCTCCTGGATCATGCGGCCCAGGGAGGGCACATCAGCGCTCAGGCCGACGCCGATGTAGGAGAGGAACACCTCCATCGAGATGTAGTGAGGCAGCTCGGTGGCCAGCAGGGTCACAATCACGGAGGTGAGGAAGGGCAGGATGTTCTTGGAGATCATGCGCGGAATGGGCGTGCCCAGGCAGCGGGAGGCCAGAGAGTACTCCCGGTCGCGGATGATCAGCACCTGTGTGCGGAAGAAGTAGGCAATGCCCAGCCATCCGGTAACCGTCAGCGCGAACACAAACGGCCAGAAGCCGGAGCCGATGATGTACACCAGCACGGAGATGAGCAGGATGTAGGGCACGTTGGCGATGATGTTGTAGACAACCAGCATTACCGCGTCAAACTTCTTGGAATAGCCCCATACCGCGCCCAGGATGATGCCGATGGTCATGTTGATGGCCGCACAGATGACGGCCAGCATCAGCGAAGTGCGCGCGGAGGAAACAATGCCGTAGAAGATGGAGTTGCCCTGTCCGCCGGTGCCAAAGATCCATTTGAAGGAGAAGCCTCCGAAATAGCTCATGGCCGCAGCCGGGCTCAGGTTGTAGGTCTTGGCGTCAGTCACGTTCTCATACGGCGCATAGGGAGCGAAAATGGGAATGATGAAGCTGCCCGCAATGATCAGCACAAAGACGATGAGCAGCACAATGTTGATCTTCTTGCGGAAGAAGACCCGGAACACGCTGGCCCAGTAGGAATAGCGCGGCGCGGTGATGCGCTCGGACTGAATGGCGTTGTTGTCTATGAAGGTGAACAGCTTGCTGTCCTTCTGTGTTTGGATATTGGACATCAGCGGCCGCCTCCTTTGCTGGAAGAGAGGGAGATGCGCGGATCATACTTGGCCAGCAGCAGGTCTCCCAGAATGACAGAGATGATGGAGAGGGAGGTGTAGAACACCGTGCAGGCCACGATGATGCCGTTGTCGTGGCCGTTGATGGCGCGTGTGAGCAGGTTGCCCACGCCGGGCACGGAGTACACACTCTCGGTGATGATGGCGCCGGTGAGGCAGCCCAGGATGTTGCCGGGGATGCCGTGCACCAGGTAGATCATGGCGTTGGCGGAAATGTGCTTGGAGAAGATCTCCTTTTCGGAAAGACCCTCCGCCCGGGCAAACTTGACATAATCCGCGTTCATCTGGTCGATCATGTAGCGGCGCATCCACTTCATCAGGCTGCCGATGGAGGGCAGAGCCAGTGAAATGGTGGGCAGCACATAGGCCAGTATCTTGACCTCCGCGTTGGCGAATTTATACGGCAGGTTGAACAGCGAGGTGCCGATGGTCGCGAACAGGAAGATGTAGGCCAGCGACGGCACCGCCATGATGAAGATGATGTACATGTTGCCGATCTTGTCCGCCAGGCCGTCTTTGTGCCGCGCCATCAGTATGCCCAGCGGCAGGCCGATGAGGTACGCGATGAGCGTGGCTATAAGGCCGATGACAAAGGAATTCTCCAGCATGGACAGGCCGGAATAGCGGTAGCTGTACGTGGTGTACTGATCCGGGAACTGTGTCTCCTCCGTGCGGGTGCGCGGGTTCGGATTGTAGCTGAGGGTGTGGAAGTCAATCGCCGAATCAATATAGGTATCGGTGCCCACCTGCGCGGGGTACTGCAGGCGCGCCTTCAGCTGGTCGCCCGCGGGGCGGTTGATGACATCCGTGATCTCCTGCCCGCGGTAGCGCGTGTAGGAGGTGCCCAGGCTCATGTGGATGAAGTTCTGGTGGATGAAGGGGAAGCGCCCGTCAAAGTACAGCAGGTATTTATGGGTGGTGCCGGAGCCCACCAGCGCGTAGAAGCCGCTGTAGGGGTCCTTTTCCCACCGGATATAGCGCTCGGTGAGGTTTGCATCCGTCACATCGCGCGTGGTTTCGATTGTAAAGAAATGGGTCACGTAATTCCACAGGCGCAGGAATACGCTCTCTTCATGGATGGCAATGAGATAGCCGTTGCCGCCGTTTTTCACCTTGCCGGATTTGGAGCGGTCCGGCGTGAGGTATTTCACCTCGTAGCCCTTCGCCTCGTTTTCAGCGATAAAGGCCTGGACGGTGCTGTTTTCCAGGTAATGCGCCTCGTCCTGCACAGCATCCTTGTCCGCCTTGTAATCCGCGTTTTTGGTATATTCACTGCCGTAAAGCTGCTCGTATTTGGATTTCAGGAAGCTGGTGTAATCAACGTACGACAAATAGCCGTACTTGGAGTACATGGTGTACTCGTATATGGTACGGTCATTGCTGCTCTTCTTGTTCCACGTATCGTCCATCTGAAAAATGACGTTGCGGTTGATCATGGTATACACCAGCAGCATAACGGTTGCCACGACCACCAGCAGCGAGAAGATGGAGAATAGGATGCGCTTGAGCATATATTTCTTCATGGCTACACCAACTTTTTTGAAAAATAAAGGGGAATACCACCGTTCAATTATCGATCAATGGGGAAACGGCTTGCGCCGTTCCCCCATTGATCATTGCATAACAGTCAAATGGAGTGCTTCCCGTTTGATCAGAACAGGCCGATGACCTTGGTCATGTAGCCGGCGCCGCCGCCCAGGAAGGTGTTCAGGTAGGTGTTGGGATCGCCGTAGTCGGGGCCCCAGCCAGAGCCGTAGAACATGTCGAAGTTGCCGGCCTCGCCGTTGCTGGCGCGGTATCCGCAGGCATAGAAGTCTTCGGCGGTGGTGGCTTCGAGCAGGTTCACAACCACGTTCTCAGCGCCCAGGGTGCTCTCAATCACCTGCTTGTAGGCCTGAGCCTGCGCGGTGTTGGCAGCGGAGGGTCCGTAGTAAACCACGTCGATCTTGATGGGCCAGGTCACGGAATCGCCCAGCTCTTCCTTGGCGGCGTTCAGGTATTCCACAGCGGCTTCGGGGTTGTACCAGCCATCGATGGCGTCAGCCACCTGAACCTTGGCGCCCATCTTGTCCAGATAGAACTGCACCATCTCACCATACATGGTGCCGGCGGTGAAGGTGTTGCCCTCTTCGTCGGTCACGTCAGCGGACAGCTGCACGAACTCGGGGTGGGTGTACATGTTGCGCAGGTTGGCAAGCTTCAGGTCTTCGCCGCGGGAGGTGGCGTTCACAGTGCCCTTGTCGAAGGCGTGCTGCATGGCCTTGCGGAAGTTCTTGTTCAGCAGGGCAGTCTGGGTGTCGATCTTTTCCTGCTCGGTCTTGGGGGAAGCCACAGCGCCGCTGGCCAGAGCGAAGGTGCCGCGGTTCACGTTCAGGCCGCCGAAGTAGGAGGTGGAGGTGGTGTCGGACACATAGGCATACTTGTCGAAGTTGCCGTCAGCCTTGGCCAGGGCCAGGGTGCCGGAAGCTTCGGTCAGGCCGGTGCCGGCGTACACGCCCGCAACCACGTCGTTGTAGGTCTGGGTGGGGTTCTCACCGGCGTCATAGATCCAGGTGATGGAGTTCATGTTGATCTTGTCGGCGTCATAGTAGTTGGGGTTCTTGACGCACACGATCTCAGAATCGGTCACCAGCTTCTGCAGCAGGTAGGGGCCGCAGTAGACCTGAGAGGCCACATCGGTGTTCATGCCGTAGGTGTAGGTGTTGGTGTCAGCGGAGGCAGCAGCGAAGTCCTCGCCGTACACGCCGCCGTGGCTCAGGTACCAGTCTTCGCAGATGGGCAGGAAGCAGCTGTAGGTCAGCATGGTCATGAAGTAGCTCACGGGCTGCTCCAGGGTGATCTGCAGGGTGTAGTCGTCAATGGCCTCGTAGCCGACGTCTTCCCAGGCGCCGCCGTTGGCGTAGTAGTCAGTGCCGCCCTTGACAACGCCGTCGATCAGCCATTCCAGGCCAGCCTTGGCGTCGAGCATGTGACGGAAACCGGCCACGAAATCGCGGGCGGTCACGGGAGCGTACTCAGCGCCCTCGGAGGTGTACCACTTCGCATCCTGACGGATGTGGAAGGTGTACACAGTGCCGTCCTCGGAAACTTCCCAGGACTCAGCCAGCTTGGGCTCCATCTGGCCCAGGTTGTTGTACTGCACCAGGCCGTCCACGGTCTGCACGGTGATCTCGGTGTCGCTCTGAGAGGAGGTGTTCAGCCAGTCCAGAGTAACGGGAGCGGTGGAGAAGGTGGTCTTGTAATCGGTGGCCAGGGTGTAGCCCAGCTCGGTCAGCATGGCAGCGGGATCATATTCGGCTTCGCCGGCAACAGCCTTCTGCCAGGCAGCCTTCATGGTCTCGCGGTCTTCCTTCTTGATCAGCTCGTTGGCGGCCACCATGGTGCCCCAGCGGTCATCGTCGTTGCCCCAGTTGACATAGGGAACGGTACGATAGGCGATGCGGGTGATGGTGTAGGCACCGCCCTGGGTGGTGTTGGGGATCATCACGGCGCTGTCCAGCAGGTAGGCTTCAGCCTGAGCCTCGTAGACGAAGCTCTCGTCAGGCGTGGCAGCGGCAGCGGCCTTGTCCATGTATTCCTGGAAACCGCCCAGAACCTCTTCGTAGATGTCCTCATCATCAGCGCGCTCATAGACAGCGCCCTCGGCGGAAGCCAGAACGACGCAGCCGAGCATCATGATGGCGAGAAGCAGGGAAACAAGCTTCTTCATGATCGATACCTCCATAAAAAATTATCTTCTCTGCCCCTTCGCAGGGACAGGCGGAAGCAGAATAAAATGAACGCGGGACAGCTTGATGCAGGTATGTCCCAATCTGCTCAGTTCAACCTTTACGAGGAATTATTATACAATAAATTTTTCTCTTTGCAAGGTTTTTGCGCACTTTTTTTCGTTAAAGTGATAAATTCCTCAAAAGCTGCGATACAGCGCGGGTTGTGAAGCCATGCCCTCCTGCTTGACGAAAGCGGGCGGCTATGCTATACTTTCATTGTTCAAAGGGCTTCCTTTGCATGATATTCAGAGGGGAGATGTGTCCCATGACCAGAATTAAGACCCTGTCCACCCGCGATCTGTGCCAGAGCGCCAAGAACGGCGGCTGCGGCGAGTGCCAGACCTCCTGCCAGAGCGCCTGCAAAACCAGCTGCGGCGTGGCCAACCAGCAGTGCGAAAAGGCGAGCAAGTAATCGTCTCAGCGCTCATTACCGCCTGCAACGGCGGTATTTTTTGTGGATTTTCTTCATGAATGAAAGGGGTTGCCCATGGTTCACCAGTATCAGCTGAACGGCTGCCGCATTGTGATTGATGCAAACAGCGGCGCGATCCACTCTGTGGATGAGGTGGCGTATGACCTGATTGCCCTGTACGAGCAGCACACCCATGATGAGCTGGTGTCGCTGATGCTGGACAAGTACCGCGGCCGCCCCGATGTGACCGAGGCCGACCTGCGCGAATGCCTTGAGGACATAGAGGAGCTGAAGCGCCAGGGAAAGCTGTTTTCCGACGACCTGTACGGCCAGCTGGCCGGTGTACTGAAGGAGCGCAGCGGCAATGTGGTAAAGGCGCTGTGCCTGCACGTGGCCCACACCTGCAACCTGAACTGCAGCTATTGCTTTGCCAGCCAGGGGCGCTTCCACGGCGAACGGGCCCTGATGTCCTATGAAGTAGGAAAGCGCGCGCTTGATTTCCTGATGGAAAACTCCGGAGCGCGCCACAATCTTGAGGTCGATTTTTTCGGCGGCGAGCCGCTGATGAACTGGGACGTGGTCAAGCAGCTGGTGGCCTACGCGCGCAGCGTGGAAAAGGAGCGCGGCAAGAACTTCCGCTTCACCCTGACCACCAACGGCATGCTGATCGACGACGACGTGATTGACTTTTGCAACCGGGAGATGAGCAATGTGGTGCTCAGCCTGGACGGGCGGAAGGAGATACACGACCGCCTGCGTGTGGACTACGCCGGGCACGGCAGCTACGACCGCATTGTGCCGAAGTTTCAGAAGCTGGTGGCGGCGCGCGGCGGCACAAAGTACTACATGCGGGGCACCTTCACCCACGCCAACCCGGATTTCACAAAGGATCTGTTCCACATGGCGGATCTCGGCTTCACCGAGCTGAGCATGGAGCCGGTGGTCTGCGCACCGGACGACCCTGCCGCCCTGACCCCGGAGGACATCGAAATTGTCAAGCAGCAGTACGAGCTGCTGGCAAAGGATATGCTCCGCCGTGAGGAGGAGGGGCATCCGATCACTTTCTACCACTATATGCTGGACCTGGAGGGCGGGCCCTGTATATACAAGCGCATCTCCGGCTGCGGCAGCGGCACCGAGTATATGGCCGTGACCCCCTGGGGCGATTTGTACCCCTGCCACCAGTTTGTGGGAGATCAGAGCTACCGCCTGGGCGACATATGGCAGGGCGTAACCAACACGGAGCTGCGCGAGAAATTCCGCGCGTGCAACGCCTATGCCCGCGAGGAATGCAGGGACTGCTGGGCCAGGCTGTGGTGCTCCGGCGGCTGCGCGGCCAACGCCTACCACGCCACCGGCGACATCCGCGGCGTCTACGCGCCTGGATGCGAGCTGTTCAAGAAGCGCATTGAGTGCGCCATCATGATGCATGTGAAGCGCAGCGAGCGCGAGAGCGCCGCGGAGGGCTGACAGAAGCAGAAAGGAGAGCCGCCATGAGTATGAGGGGTATTCACACCTCCATCAATGACATCCGATGCAAGGTCTTCACCGAGATTGCCCGGCTGAGCTACGGCTACCGCGAGAACGGCCTCAGCGACATGGAAAACATCCCCTACCGCATCATCCCCGGCGAGGTTTCCACCTATCGCGAGAGCGTATTTCTGGAGCGGGCCATCGTCAAGGAGCGCATGCGTCTGGCCATGGGGCTGCCCCTGCGCGACGTGACCGAGCACGCGCCTGTTTCCACCGGCGCGGAGGAATGCGTGAAGCCGGAGAAATACTATCAGCCGCCGCTGATCAACATCATCAAATTCGCCTGCCACGCCTGCCCTGAAAACAAGGTGGTTGTCACCGACCAGTGCCAGGGCTGCCTGGCGCAGCCCTGCCGCCAGGTGTGCCCGAAAAACGCGGTTTACATCGAGCGCGGGCTGGCGCACATCCACCAGAGCATGTGCATCAAGTGCGGGCGCTGCATGAGCGTATGCCAGTACGGCGCGATCATGCGGCTGCAAAGGCCCTGCGCCACCGCCTGCGGCATGAACGCCATCCACTCCGACCAGTACGGCCGGGCGGAAATCGACCAGGAGAAATGCGTCTCCTGCGGCATGTGCCTGGCCAACTGCCCCTTCGGCGCCATCGCGGACAAGGCGCAGATTTTCCAGTGCATACAGGCGCTGCTGGACGAGGACACACCCGTTTATGCCGCCATCGCGCCGGCGATCGCCGGCCAGTTCGGCAAGGAGCTGACTCCCGAAAAGATGCGGGCCGCCTTCCGGAAGCTGGGCTTTGCGGATGTCGCCGAGGTGGCCGTGGGCGCGGACCTGTGCACCCTGCAGGAGGCGGAGGACTTCGTGTCGGAGGTGCCGGAGAAGCTGCCCTTCATGGGCACCTCCTGCTGCCCGGCTTGGTCAGTGATGGCCAAGCGCGAATTCCCCGAGCACGCGGACTGCATCTCCATGGCGCTGACGCCCATGGTGCTGACGGGGCGGCTGCTCAAGCAGGAGCACCCCGGCTGCAAGGTGGCCTTCATCGGCCCGTGCGCCGCCAAAAAGCTGGAGGCCAGCCGCAAGTCCGTCCGCTCGGACATTGATTTTGTGCTCACCTTTGAAGAAGTTATGGGCATGTTCGAGGCCAAGGAGGTCGATTTTGCGGCCCTGGCCGCCGAGCCTGTGCCCAGCAACGCCAGTGCGGACGGGCGGGGCTTCTCCGTCAGCGGCGGCGTCGCAGAGGCGGTGGCCAGCTGCATCCGCCACGATCACCCTGAGCGCGAAATACTGATTGAGCGCGCCGAGGGCCTGAACGACTGCCGCAAAATGTTGCAGCGGGCAAAGGCCGGCCGGCTGAACGGCTACCTGCTGGAGGGCATGGCCTGCCCCGGCGGCTGTGTGGGCGGCGCCGGCACGGTGCAGCTGATTCCCAAGGCCACGCAGGAGGTGGCAAAGGTCAAAAAGGCCAGCTCCAAGGTTCACGCCTATGAGAGCGATTACTCCCGGATGCTGCCCGTGCTGGAGGAATAAAAAACGCCCCATCAAGAATCACCCCGCCTTGCGGCGGGGCGATCCTTGTATGGAGGATAGGGAGGTTGACATTCCTTTACAGAATGTCATAAGGGAGATGCAGGCAAGGGTTGGTGGCGTTCCCCGCGCTGCAAATTTACAATATCAGGAAAATGTGAATTGTGCATGAACTGAAACTGAAGATCGTGTGAACACGGTCCGCGGCGCGGCACAGAGCCCGGCCGGGCCTGTGCTCGCAGCGCAAATTCCAGCCCAGTGGAGGAAAAACATTGACATATCACCGGACGACAGAGGAAGAAAAGCGCCTCATCAGCGGCTGGAAATACGACGGCGAATACGCCATCTACAACCTGCCGCCCTATGAGGAGCAGCTGCACAAGCACCGTGGCTTTGCCAACCCCATGAACTCCTTCTACTCCTTCGTGGAGAATGAAACACTTGTCGGCTACGTCAATTTGATCGGGGAAGAAAACGGGGTGTTCTTCGGCATCGGTGTCCGTCCCGACCTGTGCGGCCGGGGCTGGGGGCAGAGGATCACCCGCAGCGCGATCGCGCTTTCGCACCGGCTCTATCCCGGGAAACCGCTCTATCTTGAGGTCCGCACATGGAACCTGCGGGCCGTGAGGTGTTACGAGAAGGCCGGCTTCCGTATCGACGGCGCGCCCTTCACGCGGACGACGCCCATCGGCGAGGGTGTCTTTTACCGTATGGTGGCACCGTGAAGGACAGCATTTCCAGAATTTGTCATAAATTTTGACTTGAAAATGTGGCGGCAATATGATATAGTATTGCCCGTGAGGGGTTATAGCTCAGTTGGTTAGAGTGTCACGTTGACATCGTGAAGGTCGATGGTTCGAGCCCATTTAACCCCACGCAAAAAAGCCTTGAAACGAAATGTTTCAGGGCTTTTGCTTTTACCTGCCCGCTTCGGCTTGCAACGCCGCTGGCTGCTCAGCCCGCTTCGCCGCAATGTCCATCAGTTCCCGCTCCCCGGCGATCTCGCTGGGATAAGGGTAGGTCCGGGCCGTTTTGTCAAACTGTGCGCGCACAGCTTCCGCTTTTTCCGCATTCCTGTCGCTCAGCAGGGCAAGGGCATACTCCGTCCGCAGCACTGAGGGAAAGCGTTTCATGGCCTTCATGATCTTCTGCTGATCGTCACTCATCATCCTGTCCAGCACTTCCCGCCGGTTCTGCCCGACCAGCTCCACGTACATCCTGTCGCAGGTCATCAGCGCCCGGTGCAGCCCGGCGACGCCGTTTTCCCGCGAGAGAATATGAGCCATCTGCTGCTCAGCCTCCTCAAACCGCTGCTCATCCATAAGGCGGCTGCAGGACAGCGCACCAATGGTCGCGATAATGCCGTTGCGCATCTCCTCATCCGAGGGCATCGTGAACCATTCCCGCGGCATATCCTTCACCCGCACACCCCTGGCCGTCAGCTCGTTCACCTTCATCTGAATCCAGAAGGCCCGCATGGCCGCGGGGCTTCTGGAGATGTCCAACGCATTCCTGCCGTCGTTGTTCACCGGCCCGGTGCCGAGCGGAAGGCCGTTCATCAGCGCGTAGGCAAACCCGATGATCGCCAGCTCCAGCAGCACCACCTGTCCCAGGGACCACGCCGGGCACAGCAGCGCCAGCACCAGGAAGATGAGGCTGGCGATCACGTTCATCAGCGCTCCGCCGAAGTTATACAGCATCACCGGCATTTTCCCGTCCTTCAGCTCCGGCGGGCTCATCAGGCACTGGCCGCCCGTGCCAGCAAGCGACAGCCTGGTGAGGCGGATCTTTCCGTTCTCCTTCAGCCACATCAGGCTGAGGATCCGGAAGGAGCTGAATCGGTACCCTGTCGCCAGGCCAAAGACAAGGTGACCCGCCTCATGGATCACGATCTGTATCAGCATCGCGGCGTACACGCACGCAAGCAGCACAGCAAACCAGCCCAGCAGGGCCGCCAGGGATACGTCTCCGCCGTAGCGGTGCTCCACATACTGGGGGATCAGCAGTCCGCACGCCGCGCCGATCAGCAAATACGCCAGTATGCTCAGCCATTGTCCCTTCGCGCGCTTCTTCGGTTTCTCAGTGCTCATGGTATTCTGCTCATCTTCCTTCCTTTTATTCCCGCAGTTTGTCCCGCTCAGAATGCCGTCTGTATGAAAAAGCGGATGCAGACGGGCGTCGGGAAATCGCATTTTCGCTGCGGAAGCAGCCGACCGTCCTCAAGGATTCGCAGGACCTGGATGCTGTCGCTGTCCTGATTGGCGACCAGCAGCAGCTTTCCCGTCGGATCAACAGCGAAGTTTCTCGGGGTTTTTCCTCCGCAGGAAACCCAGCCCTCGCTGTGCAGGCCGCCGTTTTCGTCCACGGCATACACGGCAATGGAATCGTGCCCGCGATTGGAGGCGTACAGGTGACGGCCGTCCGGCGTGAGGTGCACATCGGCCGCGGTGTTCTCCCGCTCCGCGTCCGGCGGCAGCGTGGAGGTCACGGAGACCGCACGCAGGACGCCGTCCTCGCAGCGCATGTGCGTGATGGAATTCCCCAGCTCATTGATCAGGTAAAAATGCCGACCATCCTTCGACCACTCACCGGTGCGCGGCCCGCTGCCGGAGGGCACTGTGACGGTCCTCCCCTCGCAGGGGGTTACGCCATCCTGCGCGACGCGGTACGCCTTCAGCCGGTCAATGCCCAGGTCCACCGCGTACATCAGGCCGTCTCCGGCAAACACGATGCTGTGCGCGTGCGGGCCCTCCTGCCGCGCCGGATTGGGACCGCTGCCGCAGTGCGCAAACACAGCGGGTTCGGGCAGCACATTTCCTTCCTCATCCAGCCGGAAAACCGTTACCCTGCCGTCCGCGTAGTTGGCAGCGCCCAGGTATTTCCCGTCCGGACTGACGGCCACATGGCAGGGGTCACCCCCGTGTGTCGGAAAACTGCCGTTGACCCGCATGTTCCCCTTTTCATCGTAGACAATGTCGGTTAGCCCACCGCCGTACCGCCCGTGAAACTCCCTGGCTTCATTCACAGCATAGATGTGCCTCTTCCCCTCGCTGATTGCGAGGAAGGAGGGGTTGCACAGCTGCAGGCGGCTCACCACACTCACCTCATCCTTCTCAAGGGCACAGAGGTAAAGGCCCTCGCCCCGCCCTGCGAACACCTCTCCTCCCCCGGAGAGGATCGGTTCCGAATAGGTGCCAACCATAAAAAACTGTTTCATGCCGCTGCCCCCCCATCCTTCCGGCCGCCGGTACGCCTGCCGGTCTGCCGCCGAAATACGCTGTATTCTACCAAATAAATCCTTATCCCGCAAGGCGCAGTGCTGTGCCGCCCCTGAATTGTAACCTGAATTGCGGATATGCCTGCGGAAATCAATTTTTGCAACTTGATTTTTTCTTTTATCTGTGCTATGATTACTTCGCTCAAAAGAGCAGTTGCCATTTTGAGCGGGAATTTGGGGCATTAGCACAGTTGGTAGCGCGCTACATTCGCATTGTAGAGGTCACCGGTTCGAATCCGGTATGCTCCACCACATCACAACCCTAATCTTGATACGAGATTGGGGTTGTGACTTTTTTGGCTTTATGCCCTGATTTCACGGCATTTCCGGGCAAGCATCGTATGCGAGTAAGCCACTCTACGGGCCTTTTCAGCCTCTCGACCTCCCTTTTCCCATGGGTTCCTGGTATACGATGAAATGAGAATCGTATGCCAGTACGCGAGTATCGTATGGCAGTAATCCTGCAACGTATGCCTGTAGCAAGCTACCGCATCCCCGTAGCATGTTTCACACCCGTTCCCTTGCATTCTCCTTCAAAAGCTGTTACAATTATCGTACAGCCGATGATGGCACCGGAGGGTTAAAAAATGAAAAGACACAGTCTGCTGATCATGTCATTTCTTTTGCTGCTGATCTCTTTTATCGCAGCCTGGTACAATGATCATCTGTTCAATCATCTGTTTATATTCGTCATTCCAATTCATATTGTGCTGTTTATCTGTTTTGTCGTTTTACTGGTGATGAGTATCCGCAGAATCATAAAGGAAAAAGACCGTTCCAGTTGTTTCAGCATACTTGTTTTAGCGCTGCTGGTTGTGCTGATCGCCTTTTTCCCGTTCCGGGATGCAAGAGTGAAATATGAACTGAATCGATTTGAAGCTGACAGACTGGAAATCATCCGGATGATCCAAAACGATCAATTGCGGCCAAAAGATGATATTGGGAATGTCGTCTTACCTGCTGGATTTGAGCGTTTGTCGTCTGATGGTGAGGTGTTTGTATATCAAAATGATGAAAATGGACAGGTCATCAGTTTTTGGGTTTTTAGAGGCATGCTGTCAGGTTCAGCCGAATTGATTTACTCCTCCGGCGGAGAAGAACTGATACGAGCAAACGAGTCCGGTCATCCAATCACGAAAGTCGACAGGCTAAAAGAGAATTGGTTTTATGTTGAAACGGACTATTAAGCCATGGCAGACTTAATTGACGATGGATCCAATAGTATATGAGTTTTTTCCATTTTGTGACCGGACAGCGGAAAATGTGACCAAGGACGCTGGGTGTGACCATTGAAGTTTGGTCACATTCTCCAAGCGCTTGGTCACATTTTCCGGTCAACGTTGTGACCATGGTCACATGGTATCAATTTAATGGTTTCTGGCCACCACCCTTGAGGCAGACGCTTCAAGGGTTTTCTTTTGCCTATAAGGCCCAAATTCGACTTTTGCTCTCCGGGGCGGCACTAAGGTCGCCTGACGTACCTGCCGCGCCGCTGAGGCCGGTTTTAGGGCAGACAGGATAATTCTCATCAGGCACCATGCATGGGACTTTCCATCATCGGTATAAGCAGACACAAATTAAACATACCAAGTTGGGTAATCTGGGATATTTCCTGTTTTCTGATATTCGCTGAAAATAATATGAACAATTTTCAGTGCTACTTTATCAATGCCGGTTTCGCTGAAATCCCATGCTCCGCTTGCATTCTGGATTCTGATCTTTTTTGCTTGAAGCAGATCCTCATAAGGAACTTCTCGTTCGATTCGCTTTACGACAGTTGTCCTTTTGCCGGAAGGTAGGCGCTTAACCTTTTCGTAAACTTCTGGCTCAATTAATGAATCACGATCAATAGCAATTTCTCCGTCTTCCTTTTTCTTTATTTCTTGCCAGTCGGCACGATTAGTATCATAGGCGCAGTAAGAATAGAGCAGTAGAGTATCATCACCTACAGCAAGGTGCGCATAGCCGCAATGCCCTTTGCTCATACTATCCCCGCCTTTCAAACAATAAAAATCTTTTTATGTGGAATACTTCCACTGTCTTCTCCCATTTCTGCCTTTTACTCATTTTTGACTTCTGTCAGTACAAAGCAGTATTACTGCTTTGTGGTAAACGACACATCGGCCTTTTCCCTGATCCCCAAATTCCATTCACCAAATTAGTAATTGCCTTTTTGATTTTTAAGCGATGGTTTTCGTTGATGCTGATTGCAAAATAGTCCCTGACAGAATAGCGGGGAAAAGTGATAATCTGTATGTCGCTTCTCTGAACATCTGGACTCAGGCGCATAAACCGTTGAATCATCCTATCGATGTAAACCGCTTCATTTACCCTGGGGCGATGCTGATAAACCAAGATACTATGGCCCTGAAAAAGATAATCTTTGACCTCTTCATAAAGGACATATTTGAGTTGCTTCTGGCCATTTTTTGCTGCTGACGGAACCACCATCCCATTATCTGGATCGAGGAATACTAAATCCACTTTGGTTAACTCACTCAAAGCATGTTGATGCCATTTGTTTCTGTGCTCCCCCGGCACTTTCTCCGAATAATATAAAGCACCGTCTATGAGGTTTTCTTTTTCCAGTGTTTCTATAGAGCGAGATAAGCCATCGTCCGAATGGAATATCCTCTTCAAGCGCGAAGATAGCTCTCGATCATAAGCCGCGAAGTATTCAGGAATGCAGTATTTCCCGTCATTTTGTTTCTCTGAAACAATAGAATCTGATTTATACCAGTTAACGCCGATGGAGAGTCCCTGCTTGTTTAATTCTCGTAGGAGAACAAACTTTCCATAATCTCCGATATCACCAGCATAACAATCCTGCATCCATTCACCTCCGTCCCATGGATTGATGACTTTATTTAGCAAGAGTTTCCAGGTACTCTACATGCTTCCCAGTCGCTTTCGCATACTCAATCTCTGAAAGGGTACTGGTACCAATGTACCCGCCGACATTGATAACATAGATTTCATCGGCCATGTCGATCTTCCGCTTGTGCATGTCATCCAGCATTTCCTTGGTGCCCTCCGTCCAAACCTCATCGTCGCCGGAATGCCCAAAGAGACCAACACTGATGACAATACTGCCTTCTAACGTCAGACGCTTCTGAGTTTCCATGAATGCGTCCTTAAATGCAATCTCAAAGTCATCAAAGCATGTGAACCACTGCAAACCTTATCCGTAAGGCGCGTCAGGCGTCTGGATAGTTCGCGAGCATATTCTCCATGCTTCTGGTTATATGCCGGTTCATGGCTTTCCTGGCCTCATCCGGCTGACGATCCCGGATCGCCTGAAGAATGGCGATGTGCTCATGGGTTGAAGCCTGGAAATGATGCGCTGCCGCTTTCTCCCCGTGGCCGACGCTGGGGCCGTTCCACAGTTCCAGCAGATACGCTGTCAGCTGATGGTTGTCCGCCGCTCGCCAGATCGCCTGATGGATTGCCTGATTGAGGGCCACGTATTCCGCAACATCCAGCGAATCGAAATGATCCCGGAGATCGTACAGCCTTCCCGTCAGGCCGGCCAGAGTTTCCTCATCGATCCCGTTCTCCGCGGCTTTCCGGGCGGCTTCCGACTCCAGCAGGATGCGCATCTCAAAGATATCCCGGACAAACTTCCGATCAATGGTGTTCACGACGGCGCCCTTGTTCATCCGCAGGGTGATGAGCCCTTCCGATTCAAGAACCTGAAAAGCCTCCCGGACGGGCGTACGGCTGATGCCCAAGCGGGCCGCGATCTCCGTCAGGCTCAGTTCGTCGCCGCCTTTGTACTCGCCGGCATAAATGGCCTTGCGCAGAATGGACGTGATCCGGATCCGGGCCGGCATCATTTCCAGGGTTTCCATGGGGTCACCTGCTTTCTGTATATCGTATACGTTCTCATTATAACGGAAGACCTGCCGAAAATCAATTGACCCGGCGCCGGGTTTTTTCTGCGAACCGGGACAAAAGGGCTTGCATTTTCGCTGAACCTGTGTTATCCTGTTACTGGATTGAATATCGTATACGATATTCAATATACAGTCAGTGCTTCAGACGAACCAGCGAGGAGGAAGGCTTATGCACGCCATCGAGAAGATCCTGGCCAAAAACAGCGGCCGCACGGAGGTGCGAACCGGCGAGATCGTGACGGCCAAGGTGGACTTTGCCGAGATCAACGACCTGTACCTGCAGACAGTGTACTCTTTCTACGAGATGGGCGGCGAAAAGGTGTGGGACAACACCCGCTGCGCCTTCGTCTTCGACCATTACGCGCCCTGCCCGGACATCAAGAGCGCTTCGAACCACCGGGAGATGCGGGAATTCGCGCAGAAGAACAACCTGAAATACCACTTTGACACCAACTGCGGCGTGTGCCATCAGGTGATGCCGGAGGCCGGCGTCATCTATCCCGGCATGATCGTCGTGGCCACCGACAGCCACACCACCACCCACGGCGCGTTCGGCGCCATGGGCACGGGCTGCGGCGCCACGGACATGGCCACCATCCTGATGACGGGCGAGCTGTGGTTCCGGGTACCGGAGATCATCGAAGTCCGCCTGGAAGGCGAAGCGCCGAAGGGCGTCTATCCCAAGGACGTCGTGCTAGCGGTACTGGGCAGGATTCGGGCGGACGGCGCTGTCTACAAGGCCATCGACTTCACGGGAAGCTATGTGGAAAAGCTGAACGTGGCGGGCCGCATGACCATCTGCAACATGGCTGTGGAGATGGGCGCAAAGACCGCCTATATGCAGCCAAATCAGGATGTGATCGACTACGTGAGCAAGCGGGCGGTGCGGCCCTTTGAGATCCAGCATACCGATCCCGGATATCGGTACGCGGAATCCTATGTGTTCAACGTGTCCGAACTGGAGCCGGAGCTGGCCTGCCCCAGCAGCGTGGAGAACGTGCATCCCCTGTCCGAAGTGACCGCCAACGGTCCTGTGAAGCTGGACCAGGGCTACATCGGCTCCTGTACCGGTGGCCGCACCGAGGACATCGCCATCGCCGCAAAAATCCTGAAGGGAAAGCACATCCCCGCCTACACCCGTCTGGTGGTGGTGCCCGCCTCCCGGGACGTGATGCTGGAATGTATGGCGAAGGGATATCTTCAGGATCTGATGGACGCCGGAGCCACCATCACCACCCCCGGCTGCGGCGCGTGTCTGGGCGCGCATGAAGGCATCCTGGCCCCCGGCGAAGTGTGCATCACCAGCACCAATCGCAATTTCCCCGGCCGCATGGGTTCCACCGAGGCGCTCATGTACCTGGCCAGCCCGGCCACTGTGGCCGCCAGCATTTTAAACGGCGTCATCACCGATCCCCGTCCTTACCTTGACTGACAGAAGGAGGAAGCGCAAATGAATACCAAGATCACTGGCAAAATCATCGTGGTGGGCGATAATATCGATACCGATCAAATCTATCCCGGACGCTTCCTGGCCATCACCGACCCCAAGGAAATCGGCAGCCATTGCCTCTGTGGCGTCAGCGAGGAGATCGCCCCCAATTTCCCGAAGGGCGGCATCGTGGTGGCGGGCCGCAATTTCGGCTGCGGCTCCAGCCGGGAGCACGCGCCCATCGCCCTGCTGAACATGGGCGCGTCCGCCGTGCTGGCGGATTCCTTCGCGCGCATTTTCTTCCGCAACGCGGTGAATCTGGGCCTGCTCCCCGTCATCTGCAGGGGCATCAGCCGGCATGTGCGGGACGGGCAAACCCTGACTGTCGATCTGGAGGAAGGGACCGTGACCGTGCAGGAAACCGGAGAGGTTCTGCCCTGCGAGCAGCTGGGCGATCAGGCGATGAAGATTCTTGAAGCCGGCGGCATCAAGCCGATGATGCGGGTTCGCTTCGGCAAACAGTGACCGAACAGGGATCGACAGCATATGTCACCAATATAATCATGCGAGGCTGTTGCAGATTTTTGTGCTTCTGCAACAGCCCCTACATTTTTAGTGAAGTGAAGGTATCCATTCCAGGTTCTATCATAATACACGAACGGATTTGCGGGCCTGTGATGCTCACTAAACGTCCGCTCTGTACAACTTTCCGATCAAAATGGTTCTGAACCTTCGACCACAAACATGCCAAATGTCCGATAAAGCTTTCTGAATACCTGATAATTATCCAATTAGATGTTGTCTTTTTATCCGATTCGTTTTATATTATTTATTGGAATATGCCGACGTGGATCAGATCAGAATAGTGGTATGTATCGCATCCTACAGAAAGGCGCAGGACATGACCCAGGCAGCCCTGGCTGAAGCGTAGCTGAATGAAGAAAGCACTCACATCTGAGTGTAGCGGTGAGGAGGATAACAATGCGAAACAGACTGATGAAGTATACATCACTGATGATGACTCTGTTCCTGCTGCTGTCAGCCTGTGCAGGGGCAGCCGCAGAGCAGCAAAAGCGGAAGATGGAAACCCCCGCGGCCGCGGATGAATGGATTGCCGTCTTTCTGGGGGATCATCCGGAAGAGCTGGACGGGGTATGGCAGATGACCGCCCAGATGGAACAGGCCACGGCGCTCAGCGGCGGTGTCGGCGGGCTGGCCAAACAGATGGCTGTGCTGGGAACAGTGGAGAAGATCCTTCCCGCATATGAAGGAGAATTGCAGGGCTACAAAGTCTTTCATGTGCCCTGTATCTTTTCCTCCATGTCGGTGGATCTGCTTCTGATTGTACAGGATGGTGCGATCGCGGGTCTGCAGACTGACGCATACAGCGGAGGCCAGGAAGAGAATGGCGCAGGATCCGATGCCTTTGACAGCCTGGAGCTGAATCTGCCGGTGCCTTCTCTCGGGGAGCTTCCGGGGATTCTCACCATACCCAAGGGCGAAGGGCCTTTTCCGGCAGTTGTTCTCCTGCAAGGGTCCGGTCCCAGCGATAAGGATGAAACCATTGGCGCTCTGAAGCCGTTCCGGGATCTGGCAGAAGGGCTTGCCGCGCATGGGATCGCCGTTTACCGCTTTGACAAGCGCACCTATGTTTACGGTGCGGAGCTGGCGGCGAAGAAGGACATTTCTCTGGTGGATGAAACCATCGAAGACGCCGTCAACGCGGTGCAGCTGCTGGCAGGGCAAAGCAGAATTGATCCGCAGAGAATCTTTGTGCTGGGTCACAGCCTGGGAGGGAATGCCGTTCCCGCCATTGCGGGGAAACTGAAGGAGGTCCCGGTAAGAGCCAGCGGCTACATCATGATGGCGGCTTCTCTACGCCCGCTGGATGTGCTAATGAGAGAACAGTATGATTATCTGTATTCCCTGCTTCCGGAAATCACAGAGGAGCAGCAGGCGGAAAAGGATGCGCTGTTTGCCGAACTGGATCGTCTGAAGGATCTGGACTCCATGACGGAGGATGACACCGTCGCCGGTGTTTACGCCTCCTACTGGAAGTGGCTGGCCGCATACGATGTCCTGCAGGCAGCGGAAGAGATCGCGGAGCCGGTTCTTCTGCTGCAGGGAGAGGAAGATTATCAGGTGACCATGACGGATTTCTCCATATGGCAGGAAACCTTCGGGAAAAAGGGCAACTGGCGGATGATTTCTTATCCGGGGCTGACGCATCTGTTCACGCCCGGGCAGAAGAATGAAGGATCTGCTGCCTATGCCAGGAACGCAAAGGTGGATGAGGTGGTCATTCAGGATATTGCCGGGTTCATTCTTGCAAAGTAACGGACGAGCCTGCGTATTCCAATTACGGAATCGCACGGATTCAATAAAGGAAGGGGGATACCGAGATGAATGCTGCGACGCAGCGGATCACACTCCTGGCGGTCGGCATTGCGCTTTTTGTGGCACTGTCCATGTGCCTGCAGGTACCTGTATTTGAAAACTATTATCTCTGCCTTGGCTATGTGGTGATGGCAGTCTACTGCTGGTCCTTTGGTGCGGTGAGCGGGACGGTTGTCGGAACGCTTGGCGTTGTACTGTACTGCCTTGTGATCAACGGCCTTCGGGGCATGCCGGGCTGGGCGCTCGGCAACATCGTGATCGGTGTCTGCCTGGGGCTGACCTTCCGTGCAAGCCGACGCCTGAAGCGCCTGTCGCTGCGAACCCTGCTGAACATTGCCGCCATTGTTGTCGGCACAGCCGTTGGCATTCTCGGTGTCAAATCTGTTACCGAGAGCTTTCTCTATGCGCAGCCGTTCCTGGTGCGCGCCGGCAAGAATGCTTCCGCCTTTATAGCCGATGTTGTCGTACTGATAGTCGGTTTGCCTGTTTGCATGGCTTTGGATAAGGTTTTGCGGAGAATGTTCCCCAAACTTGTCTCAGAACCCTGAAGTATGCATAGCGGGCAATGCGGGCACAGCCGTTTTCCATAATAATCACTGACCTGTTTTATCTGTGTTACTGGCTTTGGCATGAGTCACTGTCATATGTGCCAATGGGGCAGCCCGTCCCAATGAAACGACGGGCAGGAAGTCGCATAAGAAAACAGCTGTCTGCTGTTACAGCGAATGGACTTTTTTCGCCCATCACCGGAAAGGTCGACAGTAAGAAAACCTTCAGCCGCAAAAGAATCTCCCGGGCCGGACACGGTGACGGCTGGGAGGTTCTTTTCTGTGAATGGCGATCAGGAGGCATGCACATCTTCCCCCGGCAAGCTGTCCGCGTCTCATTCCTTATTACCGGTCCCCTCACGGACCTGTTTTTGACGAAGGCGCGCTCCCGCCTCTCCCCCACCGGCAGGAATCCAGCCCGTTCAGCGCCTGGCAGTGGCCGTATACGTCCGCGGCGAAAACAAACTTCTTGACTGCATCCTCCCTTCAACTTATACTACACCCTGAAAAGAGGCCAACCAGGCGGAAGGAGGCGCGGCATGGGGGTCTGGGCCTGGAGCAGGACGATCAATATGACCGAGGGACCCATCCTGCGAAACGTGATGCTGTTCGCGCTTCCCCTGGTGATCGGCAACATACTGCAGCAATTGTATACAACCGTGGATACCCTGGTGATCGGCGCCTACTGCGGCACCACTTCACTGGCGGCTGTTGGCACCAGCGCGCAGCCGGTGGAGGTTGTGCTGTGTATTTTCCTCGGCATCGGCACAGGCGTATCCATTCTCATCTCACAATCCATCGGCGCCGGTAACCGGCAAAGGGCCAACTCGCTGAGCCGGACTGCCTGCGGCTTTGTATGGAGCTGCGGGATCGCCGTAAGTGTGCTGGGCATTCTCATCGCGCCGCTGATCCTGCAGCTCATGCAGGTTCCGGAGGACGCCATGGATCTGGCAGTGACCTATGTGCGCATCGTGATGGCCGGGTCGCTGGGCAACATCGGCTATAACATGAACGCGGGGATCCTGCGGGGCATGGGAAACAGCACGGCCTCCCTGTTCTTCCTGATGGTCTCCTGCGTCATCAATGTGGTGCTGGATGTGGCGCTGGTAGCAGGGCTGGGCATGGACGTCACCGGCGCGGCGCTGGCCACCTGTGCTTCCGTCTATATCAGCTGGATCGTCAGCATCATCTATATCCGGAAGTATTACCCGGAGCTGGATTTTCCGTTATTCACACTGAGGGCGGCCGGGGAGGACCTGAAGGCGATCCTTCATATCGGGCTTCCCATTGGGCTGAACCATTCCCTCTACTCTCTGGGGCACATGGCCCTGCAGGCGCTGGTCAACTCCCAGGGCTCTGTCTTCATGGCGGGTCAGGCGGTGGCCGGGAGGATTACCGGGGTTGCCAACATCGCCGTCTCAGGCCTGTCCTCGGCGGCAACCACCTTCTCCGGACAGAATTACGGTGCGGGAAGATATGACCGGCTGCGCCAGGGGTATCGGCGTATTCCGATCGCAACGGGGCTCATCACGCTCGCGGGCGGGCTGCTGTTCCTGCTGCTGCGCTCCCCGCTGCTGCGGCTCTTCACCCAGGACGAAACGGTGCTGATGTACGCGGACCGGTATGTATCCGTGGTGCTGCTGGGGCAGTGGATGTTCTCGGTGTTCAATTCGATTCTCTGCATCGTGAACGGTGTGGGCCTGGTGCGTTTTACCACGGTGGTCAACCTGCTGATGCTGTGGGCTGTGCGCATCCCCAGCGCTTACATGATTCGCGCCTGGTTTGACGGCACCTGGATCATGCTGTGCTTCCCGATTTCGTTTTTCTTCGGCATGTGCTGCATGATCGGCTACTACGCGTTTTCACGGAAATGGAAGGAGATCCTTCAGCGGCCCAACCCGAAAGCACCGGCGTGAATATGCGCCGTTACATCACAAATAAATGAAGAAGAAGAGAGGGAGAAAAATGAACCTTCGGAGACTGGGAAAAACCGGACTCATGGTCAGCGAGGTCGGCTTTGGCGGGGAATGGCTGGAGCGGCACCCGGAAGAGCATTCCGTTCAGCTGATCCGCCACGCGCATGAGAAGGGAATCAACATCATTGACTGCTGGATGGCGGATCCGAAGTCAAGGGATATCATCGGCCGGGCCATCGCGGACTGCAGAAACGAATGGATCGTCCAGGGGCATATCGGCTCCACCTGGCAAAACGGCCAATATGTCCGCACACGCGATATGAAGGTGGTCATTCCGGCCTTTGAGGATCTGGTCCGCAGGATCGGCGGAGGGTATATCGACCTGGGCATGATCCACTATGTCGATTCCCAGGAGGACTGGGACACGTGCATGAATACCTCCTACATCGATTATGTGCGTGAGCTGCATGAAAAAGGGATCATCCGGCACATCGGCCTGAGCACCCACAACCCGCGCATCGCGAAAAAAGCGGTGGAGGCCGGCTTCATTGAGATGATCCTGTTCAGCATCAACCCCGCTTTTGACATGAAGCCGGCCAGCGAGGACCTGATGACCATGTTCGGGGACTATGACGCACAGCTGAAGGGGATTGACCCCGAGCGGGAAAGCCTCTACCGCCTGTGCGAAACAAACGATGTGGGAATCACGGTGATGAAGGGCTTCTTCGGCGGCGCGCTGCTGGATGAAAAGCGTTCCCCCTTCGGCGTGGCCTTCACGCCGACGCAGCTGATCCACTATGCACTGACCCGCCCGGCGGTCTGCTCTATCCTGTGCGGCTATGACACCGTCGATCAGATCGATCAGGCCGTATCCTACGAAACAGCCTCCCCGGAGGAGAAGGATTATGCCTCCGTCATCGCCTCCGCCCCGCTCCATGCTTATGACGGACAGTGCACCTACTGCGGCCACTGCCAGCCGTGTCCGAAGGGAATCGACATCGCCATGGTCAATAAGTTTTACGACCTGGCGCTTCAGCAGCCGGAGGTTCCCGAAAGCCTTCGCTCCCATTACGAAGGCCTGGGCACGACCGCTTCCGCGTGCATCGGCTGCCGGCGCTGCGAGTCGCGCTGCCCCTTCCATGTGCCCATTGCGGAACGGATGAAGGCAACGCAGCAGCTGTTCGGCGCGTA
Organism: uncultured Clostridia bacterium; assembly: GCA_946407745.1. GTDB lineage: Bacteria > Bacillota > Clostridia > Christensenellales > Aristaeellaceae > RUG11272. Next base: position 31,142 of record CAMJPQ010000005.1, on the reverse strand, counting down.
ACCGGCCTGCAGCGGTACAGCTTTCCGGCATTTCACCCAAAAGTATCGCAGGGCGGGAAGATGCCCTGCGCAAAAAGCCAATAAAAAGCGGAGGAACTGAAAATGACTATTTGAGCTGTCATCCTTGGCATCCTGGCGATCATTTGTGCCTTGCTCGGGACCTTTCTTTTCGGCATCACAGGCATGATCATCGCCGGTGTGCTGGGTGCCGCGGCGCTTGGGCTGGGCATTTACCTAAAAATCAAGACGCGCAAGGGCGGCGGTGCCATTCTCTGCGGGGTGATCGCGATTGCTCTGGCCATTTCGGTGAACAACACCATGGCTAACACGTTCGGTGATCTGCACCAGAAAGCTCTGCAATACAAGCCGGACGGGCTCTGGGCTCAGGCCTCGGTGGATACCGGCCACGGGATCATGGGTGTGCTCAGCAGCTTCCCCATGGAGGAGGACGCGATGAACGCCATGCTCCAGGAAATGAACGAGCTGAATGAGCTCACCGTCAACAACGAATAATCGCGTGGCAGGGTGTCATCCTCCTTTGGTTCCCCTGAGGCTTCCGCTTCGGGCGTCTGGAAAGCGCCGGTAAAATGAAGGGGGCCGCTTTGCACCGCCGATCTGCAGCGGTGTTGCCTTGGCACAAAACCTACTGAATCAGACCGCATGCGGGGGTCATGACATGAAAAAAGATGCCGTCCGGATCACCGTTTCCTATGCGGCCGTCCAGTTCTTCTTTTGGTTTGCCTACGGCACCGCGCTGGCCTATGCCAGCCCTTATCTGCTGGCCTGCGGTCTTTCCAACACCGCCATCGGGCTGATCAATGCCGCCGCCTGCGCCCTGTCCGTGCTCATCCAGCCCGCGCTGGCGGCCTACGCGGACCGGGAAGCAAGCCCTTCGCTGAAGGTGATACTGACCGTGATGCTGGGCGTGCTGCTGGTGTGCAATCTGCTCCTCGTTTTCGTCGCCGGGGGAAGCGGCACGGCCAACGGTCTGCTGCTTGGCGCCATCATACTTGTCATCCAGCTGTGCCTGCCGCTGGTGAACGCCCTGGCCACCGAGAGCATGAACGCCGGCGCCCCGTTGAACTTCGGCATCGCCCGCGGCTTCGGCTCCATCGGCTACGCGGTCATGTCCTTTTCCATGGGGCAGCTGATCGCCCGCATGGGCGTGGAGGTCCACCCGACGGCACTGCTTTGCTTCTCCCTCAGCCTGATGCTGTCCATCCTTGTCTTTCCTTTTCAGAAGCGGAGGACAGATGGCGGTGAGGCTGCCAACGCGCAGGGGGCATTGACCGCGTTCGTTCGGCGCTACCCGGCATTCCGCGTCACGCTGGCCGGTTTTGTGCTGGTCTATGTGAGCCATGTGCTGATCAACAACTATGTCTATCAAATCGTCGTCAGCAAGGGCGGGGACAGCGGAAACATGGGCATCGCCATGTCGCTTGCCGGCCTGCTGGAAGTGATTCCGATGTTTGTCTTCCCCCGGCTGCTGAAAAAAAGGGGCAGCGGCTTTTGGGCCAGGCTGTCCACAATCTTCTTCACGCTCAAGGCGCTGGGAACCCTGCTGGTTTCCTCCATGGGTGGCCTGTACCTGGTGCAGCTGGTCCAGCCCATGGGCTGGGGGCTGCTCACCGTCGCCTCCGTATACTACGTCAACGAGCTCATGCAGCAGCAGGACCGAATCAAGGGCCAGGCCTATATGACCATGACCCTGACCGCGGCAACCATCATCGGCAGCTTGGGCGGCGGCTGGCTGCTTGATGCCGCGGGCGTGCAGGGCATGCTGATCGTCGCGGTCATCTGCGGCGCGGCCGGAGCAGGGATTGTCTTTGGATCGGCAAAAAGCAGCGGCGCGGCATAACGGTACGGAAACTGTCTGCTCCAGCGGAAGCCCCTGGCCGGATGGCCGGGCTTCCTTTTTTACAGGGCCCATGAGAAAACAAATCGGACAAAATGCGCGGTGTCCATTCTCATGCAGCCGGCAGCCGGGGAGCGGCAGAGTCTGAATGCAGCGGCTTATGGTCCTACAGCTTGCTGAAACGGCTTTAGCTGCATGCAGCATAGCACAGCAGCCCGTATCCGAAGGGGAGGCCCGGCCTTTTTTTCTCAATGATTTCCGTATTGTGCGGCAGGCACATATGTGTTATTCTCTTTCCGGGGGTCAGATCCTCCTGAAAGGTTGTGAGAACATGAAAGAGTTTGTTCCGAAGGCAAAGATGAGCAAAAAGGCCCAAAAGAAGCTGGCCGCCGAACGCCGCGGCTCCTGGGGCTTCTCTCCTGTGACCAGGAAGGTCGACAGCAAGAGAAGCTACAACCGCAAAAGAATCTCCCGGACCGGATATGATGACGGACGGGAGTTTTTCGTTTGGACTGCATCAGGGACACATCGGAGCGCTTTCACCCGCTCCGGCGCGCGGAATCATTATCCCGTTATTGACAAAAAAACCTTGATTGGATATAATTCTTATAACGCAGTCCGTTCTGACAACATCATACTTTCGGAGGTGAATCACTGTGAAATATTTCATTGCCTTGGATTCAAGCGGCAGCAAAACAGACAGCATCCTGTTTGACCAGACCGGCAATGTGCTTGCCCGTGATTACTGCAAGGGCGCCAACGCCTTTGATGTCGGCCCGGCAGAAGCCATCAGCCGCATCTGCGCGACCATTGACCGCCTCGCGGAAGCCATTCCCGAGGGCGGAAAGCTCAAGGGCGTATTTGGCAGCGTGTCTGTGATTTCCTTCTATCCTGAAATTCAGGAAAAGGTCTCCAGGCACCTGGGCACCGTGCCCTGCCAGCTGGACAGCATCGTCAGCAGCGTGATGAACGCTGTGCTGGGCAAGGAAGACGGCGTGTGCATCATCTCCGGTACCGGCGCATACTGCTGCATACGTGAGCAGGGCCAGCCCCTCCGCTACCTGGGCGGCAGCGGCTATCTGCTGGACACCGGCGGCAGCGGCTTTGAGCTGGGCAGGCAGGCACTCATCGCCGCGGAGCGGGACGTGGACGGCCGCGGAGTGAAAACCGTGCTGACTCAGCTGATCCAGGAGGATGTCGGCGAATCCGTCATCGATCATCTGCCTGTCATTTATGAAGGCGGCCGGCCCTATATCGCGGCCTTCGCGCCCCACGTATTCACTGCCTGCGCGCAGCGGGATGCCGTCGCCACGGAAATATTCAACAAGGGCGTGAACTGCTTTGTGGAATCCCTCCACACCGCTTACGCCATGCTGGGCCACCCATTCAAGGTCGCGGTGGGCGGCGGCATCTTCCTCCACCACCCCGCGTATGTCAAGGCCATCGCGCAGCGTGCGCCTCAGGGCTGCGAGCTCATTCTGCTGAACACGCCTGCCGTGTACGGCAACGCCCTGGAAGCCATGTGGCAGAATAATGAGGAGATTGCCCCCGACTTCAGGAATAACTTCCTGCAGAGCTATGCGCAGTTCCCGACCCCGAAGCTCATCTGATACCGCGTCGGGAGCTGCCTTGTCTGCCATCCACTTGACATGAAATGAAGTGATTGAACCCATTCCATCGCAATGCCGGCCACGGCGCCAATCATTAATCAGGCTGATGGCGCCGGATGGCCGGCATTGTTTTTTCCTGCGCAGCGGGCATTGCTGCGCTGCCGAAAACTTTTTCAGAAAAAAATAAAAAAGTATGTAACGAAATGTCTTCTTCTCCGTCTAACCGGTGATTCTGGATGAAAGGAGGTGAGGAAGTGACCCAGGAGCAATACACCAGGCTCTATGAGGCCTGCTACATGCGGGTTTTCTCCTATGTCATGACGCTGGCGGGAGACCGGTCCCTTGCGGAAGAGCTCACGCAGGAGACCTTCTACCGTGCCTTCGCCAGGCAAAAGGATTTCCGCGGCCAGTCGGACGAGGTCACCTGGCTGTGCGCCATCGCAAAAAACCTGTTTGCGGATGAAATGCGCAAGCGCAGCAGGCACGGCGAGATACCGGAGGACCTGCCGGACCAGGCCAAGAGCGTCGCCAAAACAGTGGAGGACAAGGATTCATCCTTCCGGATCCATCTGGCGCTGCACGGCCTGGAGGAGCCGCACCGCGAGGTGTTCGAGCTGAGGGTCTTCGGAGAACTGAGTTTCCGGGACATCGGCACCATTTTCGGAAAAACGGAAAACTGGGCAAGGGTCACTTATCACAGGGCCAGGATCAAGCTGCAGGAAAGGATGGGTGAAATATGAAGACAGATTGTGAGATCATTCGGGATTTGCTTCCGCTGTATGTGGATGATATCTGCAGCGGCAAAAGCCGCGAGCTGGTGGACGAGCACCTGCGGGAGTGCGGCGAATGCAGCTGCCTGCTTGAAAAGCTGCGCAGCGCCGAGATTGAGGAGGACCTGAAGACCGAAAAGCAGGATGTGATCCAATACGGCGTACGCAGCTTCAAAAAGCTCTCCGCCAGAACAGGGATCACTGTGTCCGGCCTGTTCATGATCCCGATCCTCGCGCTGCTGGCGGTCAATCTCATCGCCGGCTCACAGATGGGATGGTTCCTCATCGTGCTGGCCGCCCTGGCCGTTGCGGCCAGCCTGATCGCGGTGCCGATACTCGTGCCGGAAAACAAGCTGTTCTGGACCTTCTGCGCGTTCACTGTCAGCCTGGAGGTGCTGCTGGGCGTCATCTGCCTGGTTGCCCGCGGGGACTGGTTCTATCTGGTATCCAGCGCGGTGCTGTTCGGGCTGTCCGTCATCTTCCTCCCCTTCCTGATCAAGGCAAAGCCCCTGCAGAAGTGGGTCGGCAGCACACGGAAGGTATGGATCGTTCTCGGCGTGGACGCCGTGCTGTTCCTGAACATGATGAACACCATCCGGCTCTACGGGCAGGGTGGAAACAGGTTCTGGCTCACCGCCGGCGTTGTGGCGGGTGCAGCGCTCATCGCCATGTACTTTATCAGCAACAGGAGGGAAGGAAAATGAGCAGAAATAAGATGATCAGCATCGCAATGGGCGTGTGCGCGGTGATTGTGGCGCTGGCCGTGCTGGTCAGTGTGACCGATCTGTTCGGCAAAACCGGCTTCGGCTACGCCAGCGCGGAAAAATACAGCGCGGGCAGCGCGCAAATCAGCGGGACCGTGAAGAATCTGGACATCAACTGGATCAACGGGAAGGTCAATCTGGAATACCACAGCGGCAGCGGGATCGAGCTGCGCGAAACATCCTCCAAGCCCATCAGCGCCGACATGCAGCTGCGCTGGTGGCTGGACGGTGACACGCTGCGGATTCAGTACGCGAAGAGCGGGTTCCGTCTCGTCACGAATCAGGAAAAGGAGCTGACCGTATCCCTGCCCGAGAGTGCGGCGTTCAACGAGGTGAGCATCCGCGCGACCTCCGCCGACCTGAACCTTCCTGCGCTGCAGGCGGAAGCGCTGCGCATGGAGGTCACCTCGGGTGATATCCTTGCCGAGGCAGCGGCGAAGAGCATCTCCGCCGGCGCCACCTCCGGCGACATGCGTCTGACAATCACCGGCCGGGCAGACAGCGTCACGGCAGGCACCACCTCCGGCAGCATCGCGGTGGAGGCGGGCAGCGTCAGCGTGTTGAAGGCCTCCAGCACCTCCGGCGGCATTCTGCTCACGGCGGAGAAGGCCGAGCAGTGCGATGCCGGGTCCACCTCCGGGACCGTGACCGTCGAAATCGGAGAAAGCAGCCAGGTGGAGATCAGCAGCACAAGCGGCAGCATTCACACGGCGCTGAGCGCGTTCTCCTCCCTGAAGGCACACTCCACCTCCGGGCGGATTGAGGCCCTGCTTCCGGAGCAGCCGGGCTTTACCGCGTCCATCAGCACCACCAGCGGCAGCATCGATTACACCCTTCCCCTGTCCCGCCAGGGTGACCGGTATGTCTGCGGCGACGGCAGCGGAAAGGTGGAGCTCAGCGCCACCTCCGGCAATATCCAGCTGGCGCCTGTGGGTGCGAAATAACTTCCCGCAAAACAGCCTTTATGCGCAAGCCCCCTCTGCCTTCCGGCAGAGGGGGCTGAATGCAGTGCCGCAAATATCGGCGGTGTTGACTCAATGTTCTGTTTTGATGATTCCGGCTTATTCTTCTGCCCCGCCGATCCTGACAAGGGCAAAGCTGTAGCCCTCCGGCAGGTCTTCAAGGATTTCGCCCGCCACGGCCTCATCTACGTTCAGCTCAGCGCTGAAGTTCTCGCCTTCCACATCCTTCAGCTCGGTAAAGGCGGCGATGAAGTCCTCCCAGCCCTTGGGCTGCATGAATTTTACCGCGCCGGTGATGGCCTGGAAGGCCGCGTCGTCCAGGCCGCCGCATTCCATGGCGAGGATGGTCGCGCTGTCCGCGTTGCCGTTGATGACCATGATGACCTTGCCGAAATTGACCACATTGCTGATAAAGCTCTCGCCCAGGGGGTCAAAGCCCAGCGTGGCGAAGCGCTCCTCTGTCAGGATCAGCTCGTCCAGGCCATCCATCTCATAGGGGCCGGCGATATTGACGCCGATCTTCATCGTCCCGGCCGCCTCGTCCTCTTCTCTGAAAAGATACCTGTTTTCCTGCTCCGTCAGCGACAGCGCGCTGAGATAGCCGCTGAAAAGGGAGGTATTGACGCCGCGGGCCGATACCGCCGAGGTCAGCATTGTCTGCGCCAGTGACATGGCATAAAAGTCCTGGTTTTCAACGGTAATGGTCAGATAGTCGCCTTCCTCGGTGAAGGTCCAGCTGCCCGGCTGCACATACTCATTGGTGCTCTCCAGCGTAACGGTGATGCCGGTATCCTCCAGCACCGCGTCCATGGTAACGCCTTCGTAGTACGAGGCATAGGTGGCCCTGATCTGACTGAAGGAGGAGTCCTCCGCCATCATGGCGTCATATACGGCTTTCAGGTTGTCAGACGGTCCGGCCAGGGCGGCCTGAGAGAGCGCCAGCGTCAGGGCCAGCGTCAGCAGGGCTGTGCAGAGCAGGATTTTCCTCATGGTTTATCTCTCCTTTTTCATCGTTTTGCCAGGGCCATTATAGCTGACTTTTCCGCGAAAATCAATAAATGTAAAAATGTAAAACAAACCGCCGGCTTGTATGGAGCAGAACCAGTATGCTGCGCAGTCCCGGCGCCTGTCCATGCTTAAGCGTGCAACTTTTTTATATTGCGAAAAGCTGTGTTTTATTATAGAATAATGCGGAAAGGTCGCCAATAAATCTATACAATTGGAGGACTGTTTGGTATGAAGAGAATCGCGTTTCTGTTGATCTTGCTGCTCCTGGCCGCGGCGCTCCCCTGTGCAGCCGCCCAGGCAGAGGCGCCGGAGGAGGCCGCTATGCCGCTGAAAATTGAAGGACTGCATGCCAGCATCCAGCAGGTGACGGATTCCCCCGAGTGGGTGCAGGCGCTGCCGGCCGCGCAGGACAGCGATCAGCTGTTTGTGGTGGCGTGTATGGGCATGGACAAAACGACCGCGTGGATCTCCATGCACCAGAAGGATGAAAACGGCGCGTGGAAGCAGCTGCTCACCACCCCCGGCTATGTCGGTAAAAACGGTTTGTGCCTGGATGCCGACCACGCGGAGGGCTGCGGCCAGACCCCGCTGGGTGTGTATCACTTCAACAGGGCCTTCGGCATCGCCGCCGATCCGGGCTGCGCCATTCCCTATTTCCAGGTCAGCGGGGATACCTACTGGTCCGGCGACCCGGAGCGCCACTACAACGAGATGGTGGATATCCGGGACGTGCCCGACCTGGCGATGGACGACAGCGAGCACATTGTGGATTACGAATACCAGTATCAGTACTGCCTGAACATCAGCTTCAACGAGGAGGGCACTCCCGGCAGGGGCTCCGCCATTTTCCTGCACTGCCTCGGCCCGGTGAAGCCCTACACCGGCGGCTGCGTAGCCATACCGGAAAACATCATGCTGCTGGTGATGCAGTCGGTTCAGCCGGACTGCGCCGTGGTGATCGACACCCTGGAAAACCTGGGCGCGGCGCTGTGAGCTGGCGTCAACAACGATAATACATATTCAGGAGGAATATCATCATGAAGACCAATTGTTTCCAGAAAATCCTTGCCGTGCTGTGCGCCGCCGCCATGCTGCTGTGCGCCGCCGCCGCTTTCGCGCAGGACGCGGAGCCCGGTCAGCAGATTCCGCCCGAGTCGCTGGCCGGGCAGACCCTGACCGCGACGCTGAAGACCTACGACGTGGAAAACCAGTGTTTCCCGGCTGTGTTCTATGAGAAGGACACCTTTGACAAGGAAACGGTCGCCTCGCTGAAGGCCGGCGACAAGCTGGTGCTGTGGGACAATGAGTATACCATCGAGTCCATCGGCAAATCTCCCATGGAGACCATGGAGCTGACGCTGGACAGTGGCGACGAGATCCTGCTGAGTGAGCAGGAGGACGGCACTTTCCTGGCCATGGCCGCTCTGGATGACATGATCTGCATGCATGTAAAGGGCGAATGCAGCCTGAAGCCCGCGGCCGACATCATCCTCACCGACGCCTCCGACATCGAGGCGGAAGAGCCCACCGTCCTGACCGGGCTGGACGCGATTCTCGCGCTACAGGCCCAGCGGGAGGAGGAGAGCATCGGCTTTGATTACACGGTGACCACCATCACCCTCAACGAGAACGCCGAAATCACCGAAATCCGCATCGATTACGCTCCCTGGCAGTAAGTGCGCCGGGAGCGCATGTCTGCCATCATTGTTTGCCGCAGTGATCAGGGTGCCGCGTCTTCCTGCGCGGCAGGGGGCCGACGCCCTGATGTGATTTGCGCTGCTCAATGTCCGACCGGCCCTTTCCGAAAAAAACAGTACGCACTCACCGCAGGCCTGCAGAATGAATCCTTTTGCATCGAGGTCAGAAGGAGCTGAGAAAATTGGATCTGCTGCATATTCTCTCAAACATTTTTTTCGATGCCCCTTTCGATTTTACAGCGGTTTTTGGCCTGCTGTACATCGTCGGTCTGTGGGGCCTGTTCAAAAAATCCAACATCAAAAGCTGGTGGGCACTGGTGCCTGTCGCCAGGGAATACCAGCTGGCACGCTGCGCCGGGCGTGAGTCGGAGGGCCGCGTATACAGCGTGGTCTCGATGCTGTTGATTCTCCTCAACGTCACAACGTCGCTGCTCTCCTACCGTCTGATGGATACCAGCAGCCTGGACAGCCTTGTACTGGCCAGCCTTGTCTTCACGGTCGTACTGATCATGATCCATTTCATCTACCACATCCGCATCTGGAGCGGCCTGATTCAGGTGTACAATGTGCGCAGGCGCTGGATGTGGCTGTGCCTTTTCTCCTATACGAAATGGATCCCCGCACTGGTCTGGGGCTTCAGCGATAAATATCAGCCGGCCTGGCAGATCGAGGACTTCAAGGCTGAGATGGCGCGCCTGGCGACACATGGCAGCGCCACCGTAATGGATGAGGGCCTGACGGTGAACCTGGAGGAGCGCAGCGCAAGGGATTTCTTCCAGAAGAAGGTCCTGCTGCGGGATATTCACATGTCCATCCCGCAGGGGCACATGGTGCTGCTGCTGGGCGGCTCCGGCGCCGGAAAAACCACTTACCTCAATGCCATCAACGGCTATGAAAAGGCCAAGGCCGAGGTTCTGCTCAACGGCAGCAACATGTACACCCAGTACAAAAAGATGCAGTACGAGGTGGGCTTTGTGCCCCAGTCCGAAATGATGCGCGGCAAGGATACCGTGCTGAACACCCTGCTGGACGCGGCGAAGCTGCGCCTGCCGCAGGATGTCAGCGCCGCCCAGCGACGTGAGCGCGTGAACGAAGTGATGGATATCTTCGGCCTCCAGCCGGTGAAAAACAACCTGGTGGAAAAGCTCTCCGGCGGGCAGAAAAAGCGGCTGTCCATCTCAATGGAGTTTCTCTCCAACCCCTCGCTGTTTATCCTTGACGAGCCGGATTCCGGCCTGGACGGCGTGATGGCGCGCGAGCTGTTCCAGCAGCTGCGCAAAATCGCCGACAGCGGCAAGATCGTGATCGTCATTACGCACACGCCGGACCGCGTGATCGACCTGTTTGACGATGTGATCGTGCTGGCGAAGGACAGCGCCCGCACCGGCAGGCTGGCCTTCTATGGCAGCATCGGGGATGCGCGCGAGTTCTTCGGCTGCGAGCGCATGGAGCAGATCGTCAAGGCCGTCAACCGCAAGGAAGAGGGCGGAGACGGCCTTGCCGACGAGTTTGTGCTGAAATACGCGGAGGTGCAGCATGGCTGAGGTAAAAGCAGCGGCGTCAGGCCGCCGAATCAGGATAAGGCACCGCGGGCGCGGCGCGCAGGTGTGGATCTATCTTGGCAAGCTGCTGCGGTCCTTTGTCTATCAGAATGACTGGAAGGTTCTGCCGATGTCGGCGCTGATTGCCGGCCTGGTGGGCATGGTCATCCGCAAGCGCATGTTTCTGGACATGGAAGGCACGCTCATGGGCTCCTTTGCGCTGGTGTGCGTGTGCATCTGGAACGGCTGCTTCAACTCCATACAGGTCATCTGCCGCGAACGCGATGTCATCAAGCGCGAGCACCGCTCCGGCATGCACATCTCTTCCTACATTGTGTCCCACATGATCTACCAGCTGCTGCTGTGCCTCGCGCAGACAGGCGTCACGCTGTATATTACCTCCGCCACAGGCGTGAAGTATCCCGGAGCGGGCCTGTTCACTCGCTGGCTGGTGGTGGACCTGGGCATCACCATGCTGCTGATCACCTTCGCCTCGGATATGCTGTCGCTGTGGGTGTCCTCTCTGGCGAAATCGACCACCGCCGCCATGACCATCATGCCCTTTGTGCTGATTTTCCAGCTGGTCTTCTCCGGCGGAATGCTGAACCTGCCGGAGTGGACAAAGCCGATGACCAATTTCACCATCTCCAACCCCGGGCTGAAGGCCATCGCCGCGCAGTCGGACATCAACAACCGCCCCGTCGTGACGGTTTCCAATCTGGTTTCCAACATGCATGACAGCGAGGTCGGCGGCACGGTCACGGTGGGGCAGGTGGTGGCCTTCCTGCAGGACAGGGACAATTCCTTCGTGCAGGAGCTGCGCGCCAAGGAGCTGAGCAAAGTCATGACGGTGAAAGAGCTGAAGGAAATGCTGGATTCATCCGCCACCGTGGACTCCTTCAGGCAGGTGACTGTCACCGAGGGCATGACCGTGGGCCAGCTGCTGGACCTGCTCGACTCCGCCGGCCTGTGGGAAAAGTACGGCGACACGCAAATCGGTGGCACCGCGACCGTGGGGCAGATTGTCGACACGCTGGCCGCCAACCCCGATGTGCATGCTCACCTGAACGATACGCTGTCCATCCGCACCACACTGGGCAAGCTGATGAGCATCGTGGGTGAGGACCGGGTCAAAACCTTCCTGCAGGAAAAGGCGGCAGCGGTCAGCTACAAGCCGGAATATGTGCTCAGCACAGGCAATATCCTCGGCTACTGGACGCACCTGACGACGTTCGTCATCGCCTTTGCGCTGCTCGCCACCGTCACACTGGAATTCATCGACAAGGACAAGAGATAATCTATCTGTCTGCGGCAGCTTCGCTGCGCTTTCGGCCGGGCCTGTGCCCGGCTGTTTTTTTGCGGTTTGGGGCAGTGGCGCGCCCTTCTTCCTCTATTGCAATCCCTCCCGGTGTGCGCTATAATGAGGGCGATTCGTAAGGGCAGGGTAGCTTCAGGCGCGTCAAGTGCTCATGGACGGGGAGTTGTCATGAGACGAAGCCGGTTTCCGGCGCGGTGCCTGCGGCGCATCCCACTGCTGCGCACATATGAAAACTGCCTCTGCGGGTCAATATTTTGCCTCGGAGGTGGTTTTTTGTCATTCACAAAGTCCGTCAACCGTCAGTTATTCCCCCATCCCTTTTCCGCCGCCTATTGGCGCGCCGCGCTGGGTGAGTTCAAGAGCCTGCGCGTGCTGGTGTTCGCCGCGCTGATGATTGCCATCCGTGTGGCGCTCAAATCCCTTTCCATCCCCATTGCCGCGAACCTGCGCATCAATGTCGCCTTCTTTGTCAATGCCTTTGGCGCCATGGTCTTCGGCCCTGTGGTGGCCCTTGCTGCAGCGGCCGTGTCCGACACACTGGGCTGCCTGCTGTTTCCCACCGGCACCTATTTCTTTCCCTTTATCTTTATTGAAATGGCCGGCTCCCTCATCTTTGCCCTGTTCCTCTACCGGGCGGAGGTCAGCGTGTGGCGGGTCACGCTTTCCCGCTTCTGCGTGGATTTCTTTGTCAACATTGTGCTCAACACGCCGGTCATGTGGGCCTATTATCACTATGTGATGGGGCGGAATTATGCGCTGTTTGACATCCTTCGCATTGTGAAAAACCTGGCGCTGTTCCCCATTGAGTCAGTGCTGCTGGTGCTGTTTCTCCGGGCCGTCATACCGCCCACGCAGCACCTGGGCTACCTGTACAGCGGCGTCGAAAAGCTCCGGTTTGACAGGAAAAATATCATCTTCCTTGTCGTCATGGCGGCGGTCGGCGTCGCGGCTGTGGCCCTGTACGCGGCTAACAGGCAGGGCTGATACACCTCCGTCACAGTTTTGTTCACAAATTGTAAACACTCTACACGGAAAGTTCCTTGTTGTGTCATAGGGAAAGTGATACAATTTCCATAGCAATCTGCACTGTTCTTCAGGAACAGGTTGTTATGGAGGGAAGATTAATGATGAAGCATTTCCGTATTCCTGTTGCTATCGCACTTGTGCTGGTGCTGACGCTCACCGCCCTGCCCCTCGCGGCCAGCGCGGCGGCTTCCACCACGCGCTACTATTCCACGCCCTATGACGGGCGTGTGGTGAATGTGAGCACGGTTGTGCACCTGCGCTCCACCCCGTATGCGCCGGCAGGATACACCGCCAACATCATCGGCAAGTATACCAATGGCACCGCGCTGCGTGTGCTGGGCTACGATGACAGCAACGGCAGCTGGTTCTATGTATCCATCGGCGGAAAGACCGGCTACATGTACGCCATCTATGTGAACCGCACGTCCACCACGACCACCACGACTACCACCACAACCACCGGCACCGTGCCGGAGGGCTATGCGCGCGTCGCCGCTTCCTCGGTGAACATCCGCTATTCCGCCAGCACAAACAGCCAGGTGGTGGGCAGCGCGCCGCGCAACGCGCAGGTGCGCCTGCTGGGCGCGACGGAGCGCAACGGCGCCTACACCTGGTACCGCATCAACTACGGCGGCATCATCGGCTGGATCCGCGGCGATCTGCTGGTGCTCTCTTCCGGCACAACCACGACCACCACGCCGACCACGCCCACTGCGCCGACCACCTCAACCTTCAGCGTCACACCCGGCTACGTCACCGTGAAGGCCAGCGCCGCCACCATCCGCTCCGCGGCCAGCACCGCCAGCAGCAGGGTAGGTGCCGCTCCGCGCGGCGCCAGCGTGTACCTCACCGGTACAGCGACCCGTGTTGCGGGCTATGTGTGGTACGCGGTGAACTACGGCGGCGCCATCGGCTGGATCCGCGGCGATCTGCTGGTGCTGGGCACCATCACGACCACTACTACGACCACTACCACCACTACACCTGAGTATGGCACCGAATACCCGCAGCTGGCGAACCGCTCCGCCACCGTGGCGGCGAGCAGGGTCAATATCCGCCTGCACCCCGGCATCGGCAGCCAGGTGGTTGACAAGGCCTCCAAGGGTGATTCCATTTGGCTGACCGACAAGAACACCGAGCTGAACGGCTATATCTGGTGCTATGTCTATCACAGCGGTATGTATGGCTGGATGCGCAGCGACTGCTTCACCGTGAACTAACGCAACAGATGATACTTTACCTCGCGGCATTGTCCGCGGGGTTTTTCTTGTGTTTTTCTTTCCTTGTTTTCGTTCCCAATCTTCATCCGGCATGGTAAGATAAAAAAGCATATACTCCGCGCGCCTTCCGCGCGGCCGCCAAAGGAGGCAGCCAAGCATGACCAGGGTCTTTATCGACGGCAGTGCCGGCACCACAGGGCTGAACATATTCTCCCGCCTATCCAAACGGCGGGACCTGACCCTGATTGAGCTGCCTGAGGAGCGGCGAAAGGACCCCTCCGCCCGCCGTGACGCCCTGAACGAGGCGGACCTGTGCTTCCTTTGCCTGCCGGACGATGCCGCCCGCGAGGCCGTCGCCATGGTGGAAAACGATCGCACCGCCGTGATTGATACCTCCACCGCGCACCGTGTCGCACCGGGCTGGGTGTACGGCTTCCCGGAGCTGGCCGGACAGCGTGCGCGGATTCAGGGCGCACTGCGCATCGCCAACCCCGGCTGCCACGCCAGCGGCTTCATTGCGCTGGTGCAGCCGCTCGTCGCAGCTGGCGCGGTCCGCGCCGACGCCGAGCTGACCTGCTTTTCGCTGACCGGGTATTCCGGGGGCGGAAAGAAGATGATTGCCGAATACGAGGGCGCACAGCGTGATCCCCTGCTGGACGCGCCGCGCCAGTACGGCCTCGGCCAGAGCCACAAGCACCTGAAGGAGATGCAGGCAGTGTGCGGTCTGCAGACAGCGCCTGTGTTCTGCCCCATCGTCGCGCCGTATTACGCCGGCATGGAGGTGACCGTACCCCTCTTTGCCTCCCAGACACAGGCGAACCTGCAGCAGCTGAGGGATATCTACCGGGACGCATACCGGCAGGGCGTAGTGCGCCTGGCAGAGGACGGCGGAGAAGGCGGCTTCCTGTCCGCCGGCGCGCTGGCCGGCAGAGACGGCATGGAGATCACGGTGCACGGCAACGAGGAAAGGATACTGCTTGTCGCGCGCTTTGACAACCTGGGCAAGGGTGCCTGCGGTGCGGCGATACAGAACATGAACCTGCTGCTGGGCGCAGAGGAAACCACGGGGCTGGTGATTTGACAGTATGACAGAAGTAGCCATTCTGCCCATGACGGCAGAGGATTATGATGAGGTGCGCGCCCTGTGGCTGACCATCCGCGGCTTCGGCATCCGCGCCCTGGACGACTCGCGCGAGGATGTGACGCGCTTCATACAGCGCAACCCGACCACCAGCGTGGTGGCCGTAGCGGACGGGCGCATTGTGGGCTCCATACTGTGCGGCTCGGACGGGCGCCAGGGCGCGCTGTACCATGTGTGCGTCGCCAAGGCGTACCGCAGGCGGGGCATCGGCACGCGCATGGTGGGCTATTGCATGCAGCAGCTGCGGCAGATGGGCATCAACAAGGTGGCGCTGATTGCCTACGCGGACAACAGCGTCGGCAACGCCTTCTGGAAGCAGATCGGCTGGAAAAAGTCCGATGTGAATTATTACGAGTTTGCGCTGAACGATAAGAACATCACCCGCTTTATAGGAGAAGACAGTGATGATACGTAAAACAGAGGGCGGCGTGACCGCCGCAAAGGGCTTCCTCGCCGCCAGCTGCGCGGCAGCCATCAAGTATCAGGGCAGAGACGACATGGCCATGATCTGCAGCGAGGTGCCCTGCGCCGTAGCCGGCGTGTTTACCTCCAACCGGGTCAAGGCCGCCCCCGTGCAGTGGGATATGCAGATTGTGCGGGACCGGAAAAGCGCGCAGGCCGTGGTGGTCAACTCCGGCATCGCCAACGCGGCCACGGGTGAAAAGGGCCTTGCGCAGTGCGAAGAAACCGCCGCGCGCGCCGCAGAGCTGCTGCAGCTTCCACGGGACGCCGTGCTGGTCGGCTCCACCGGCGTCATCGGGCCACTGCTGCCCATGGACAGAATCTGCAGTGGCATCGGTATGCTGGCAGGCGCGCTCAGCTCCACCGCCGAGGCAGCCACCGCCGCCAGCCGGGCCATCATGACCACCGACACCGTCAATAAGGAGTTCGCGCTGGCCTTTGACCTGCCCTCCGCTGACGGCAAGAGCATGGTGCCGGTACACCTGGGCGGCATGTGCAAGGGCTCCGGGATGATCCATCCCAACATGTGCACCATGCTCGCCTATCTCACCACCGACTGCGCCATCGACCAGGCGCTGCTGCAGAGGGCGCTGAGCGAGGTGGTGCAGGATACCTTCAATATGCTCTCCGTGGACGGAGACACCAGCACCAACGACACCCTGCTGGTGCTTGCCAACGGCTGTGCGGGGAACCGCTCCATTGCGCAGGAGGGGGCGGATTACGACGCATTCAAAGAGGCGCTGTACGCCCTCTGCCGGGAGATGACCAGGGCCATGGCCGCTGACGGAGAAGGGGCGACGCACCTGATCGAAATGCGGGTGCGCGGCGCGGACACCAAGCAGCATGCGCGCGAGCTGGCCAAGTCGGTAGTCTGCTCCAGCCTGGTCAAGGCGATGGTATTCGGCGGGGATGCCAACTGCGGCCGCATACTGTGCGCGCTGGGCTACGCCGGGGTGGACTTTGACCCTGCGCTGCCGGAGGTGTGGCTGGTGGGCGAAAAGGAGAGCATCTGCTTTTATTCCGGCGGCGCGGTGCTGGATTTCGACGAGGAGACCGCCGCGAGGCTCATGGCCGCCAAAGAGGTGCGCTTCGACTGCGACATGCACATGGGTGCGGAGGAAGCCACCGCCTGGGGCTGCGACCTGACGCATGAATATGTGACCATCAACGGCGACTACAGAAGCTGACAGGAAAGGCCGCTTTGGAGGATAGCAATGGATCTTCAGTTTTCCAACGCGCAGCGGGCAGAGGTGCTGACGCAGGCGCTTCCCTACATCAGGCGCTATACAGGTAAAATTGTAGTGGTGAAATATGGCGGAAACGCCATGGTGAACGAGCAGCTGAAGCAGCAGGTGATGGAAGACATTGTGCTGCTGTGGCTCATCGGGGTGAAGGTGGTGCTGGTGCACGGCGGCGGCCCCGAAATCACCGAGATGATGGGCAAGCTCGGCAAGAAAGCGGAATTCGTGGACGGCCTGCGCGTCACCGATCAGGAAACGATCGACATTGTGCAGATGGTGCTGGCCGGCAAGGTAAACAAAACGCTGGTAAACCTGCTGGAGATGAAGGGCGGCAAGGCCATCGGCCTGTCCGGCATGGACGGGCGCCTCATCGAGGCCCGCGTGAAGGACGAGCGCCTGGGGTTTGTGGGCGAGATTACCAAAATCCACATTCACCCGGTCACCGACCTGCTGGACAAGGGCTATATCCCGGTGGTTTCCACCGTTGGCTGCGACCGGGAGGGCAACGCCTACAACATCAACGGCGACACAGCGGCGGCACGCATAGCCGGGGCGCTGGCGGCCAAGCGGCTGATCCTGATGACCGACATTGCCGGAGTGCTGAGGGACAGGAACGACCCGGCTTCCCTCATCCCGGACCTGACCGTCAGTGAAGCAAAGGCGCTTTACGGCACCGGCGTGGTTTCCGGCGGCATGATTCCCAAGGTGGACTGCTGCATCACCGCGCTGGATGCCGGCGTGGAGAGCGCCGTCATCATGGACGGGCGTGTGCCGCACTCCATCCTGATGGAGCTGCTGACCAACGAAGGCGCCGGCACACGCATCCGGAGGGACGAAGAATGAACATCAAGGAAATGGACCGGCAGTATGTGGCCGGCACCTACAGGCGTTTCCCCCTCGAAATCGTCAGCGGAAAGGGCTCTGTCGTCCGTGACGAGGAGGGAAAGGAGTACATCGACCTGGGCAGCGGCATCGCGGTCACCAGCTTCGGCGTGGCGGATGAGGAATGGCAGCGCGCGGTCACAGAGCAGATCGGCAAGGTGCAGCATATGTCCAACCTGTACTACACTGAGCCCTGCGCCCGCCTGGCGGAGCTTCTGTGCAGCCGCACCGGCATGAAAAAGGTTTTCTTCTCCAATTCCGGCGCGGAGGCCAACGAGTGCGCCATCAAGGCTGCGCGGAAATACTCCGCCGAGCGGCACGGCGCGGAGTGCTATACCATTGTGACGCTGAAAAACAGCTTCCATGGCCGCACACTGACCACGCTGGCCGCCACCGGGCAGGAGCATTATCACGAGCTGTTTCAGCCGCTGACACCCGGCTTTGCCCATGTCGCCGCGGGCGATCTGGCGGGACTGAGGACACTGGCGGATACCGTGCCGGTGGCCGGCATCCTGATCGAGTGCGTGCAGGGCGAGGGCGGCGTGGTGCCCCTGAGCGAGGACTTTGTGCGCGGCGTGGCAGCGCTTGCCCGGGAAAGGGACATCCCCCTCATGGTGGATGAAGTGCAGACCGGCAACGGCAGGACCGGGCAGCTGTATGCCTACATGAACTACGGCATCCAGCCGGATATCGTCTCTACAGCCAAGGGGCTGGCGGGCGGCCTGCCGCTGGGCGCGACCCTGCTGGGGGACAAGGTGCAAAATGTGCTGGGCTACGGCGACCACGGCTCCACCTTCGGCGGCAACCCGGTGTGCTGCGCCGCCGCCCTGAGCGTGCTGCGCCGCATAGACGACGCCCTGCTGGCCTCGGTGCGGGAAAAGAGCGCGTACCTGTTTAATGTCTTCACCGGCGCGGAGGGCATCGAGTCGGTTTCCGGCATAGGCCTGATGATTGGCCTGAAAACCGTCAAGCCCGCGGGAGACGTGGTGGCCGCCTGCATGCAGCGCGGCGTGCTGTGCCTCACAGCCAAGGACAAGGTGCGTCTGCTGCCCGCCCTGAACATCCCCATGCCGCTGCTGGAAAAAGCAGCGGAGGTCATCCGGGAGGCATGCAGATAATCCGCCGGCAGGCAGAATAAAAGTGTTATCCTGAAAGGAAATACCGAACACAGGCTTTTCCGTCAGGATAACACTTTTTTTGCAGAAATACGTTTTACTTGTGATATCTCTCCCCCGCGCTGATTTTGGCCGCGCGGTACAGCTGCTCCAGCAGCATCACCCGGGCCAGTTGGTGGGGATAGGTCATTCTGCCCAGGCACAGCTCCTCGTCTGCGCGGGCAAGCACAGTTTCGCTCAGCCCCAGCGAACCGCCAATGACAAAGGCCACATCGCCGATGCCCTGCACTGCCAGGCTGTCCAGGCGTTCGGCAAACTCCGGAGAGGTATATTCCTTCCCAGTCAGGGTGAGGGCGATCACCCTCTGCCCGGGACGTATGGCCCTCAGCAGCGCCTCGCCCTCCCTGTCCTTCACCTGCTTTTCCTCCGCCGGGGATGCCTTCTGCGCCTCCGGCAGGTCGGGCAGCTCCACCTCTGTGTACCGGCCGTAGCGGCCAAGCCGCTTGAGGTACTCATCCGCCATGGCGCGGTACGGCTTTTCCTTCAGCTTGCCCACACAGAGGATACTCACCCTCATAGCACACTCTCCTCGTAGGCCCTGCAGACTTCTTCGGTTTCGCCCCACTGCCGCACCCGGCCGTGGTCCAGCCACACCACGCTGGAGCACATTTCGCGTATCTGGCTCAGGTCGTGGCTGACAAACAGCACCGTCGCGCCCCCGCCCATCAGCTCCATCATGCGGGCACGGCTCTTGCGCTGGAAGTGCTCGTCGCCTACAGCCAGGATTTCATCCACAATCAGCACATCCGGTTCCACCACGGTGGCAATGGAAAACGCCAGGCGGGCCAGCATGCCGGAGGAATAGGTCTTCAGGGGCTGCTGGATAAACTCTCCCAGCTCGGAATAGTCGATGATCTCCTGCAGGTGGCTGTAGAGATAATCCTTGGTATAGCCGAGTATGGAGCCGTTGAGCAGTATGTTCTCCCTGCCGCTCAGGTCAGGGTCAAAGCCGGAGCCGAGCTCCAGCATCGGCACCACACGACCTCTGGCCGTCGCGCTGCCCGCTGTGGGCCTGTAAATGCCGCTGATGACCTTCAGCACCGTGCTCTTGCCCGCGCCATTGTGGCCGATCAGCCCCATCACCGTGCCCTGCTCCACGTCAAAGGACACGTCCTCCAGGGCGTGGAAGGTTTCAACACGCCGCCTGCCGCTGAGCGCGTTGACCGCCCACTCCTTCAGGTTGCTGGTGGCGTTGCGGTCCAGGCGAAAATCCATGCTGACATGGGACACTGTCACCATCGGGGCCGTCATGGTTCCTCCGTCATTTCGAATGTATGTCATGCCCTCCGCCATGCGCCACGGCGGAGGGCTTTTGTGTCGGCTTTATTTCTGCAGGTTCATCAGTTCCTGCACAAACCAGCCCGTCTTCTCGCGGGACAGCCCCAGCGAGGTCACCAGCCCGTGCAGGGGCGTGTCGTGGAACCAGCGGCGGAAGCCCTGCCACTGCTCATCAGTCATCACACCCTGCCCATAGCGGCGCCGTGTTTCCTCAATCAGCTCCAGCGCGCCGGGAATCTGCAGCGCGTCACGAACCAGGGAATCGCCGTTCAGCGTCACCTTCCGCGCAGGCAGCGCGACCTCCACCGGCGCGCAGAGGCGGATATCCCGGCTGGACGCGGCGGCTTCCACCTGATACAGGCCGGGCTCGGCATACCAGTCGTGAATCTCCTCCTCCCAGTAGGCAAAGGAGCGGGCATCCAGTTCAGCGGTGACGGTGCCGGTTTCGCCGGGGTTCAGGAAGATCTTCCCATAGCCCTTCAGTTCGCGCACCGGGCGTTCCTTTCCGGCATGGTCCGGGCGGATGTAGAACTGCACCACCTCCGCGGCCGGGAAAGAGCCGGTATTGGTAACATCCACCGAGGCGGTGATCTTCTCCCCGCTGAAAACGGGTGAGGAAAGCCGCAGGTTCTCGTACTGGAAGGTGGTATAGGTCAGGCCGTGGCCGAACGGGAAGGCAACCGCCATGTTCTTTTTGTCATAATAGCGGTAGCCCACCCAGATGCTCTCCGCGTAGCGGACCTTCTGTTTGTCGCCGGGGAAGTTGAGGTAGGAAGGCGTGTCCTCCAGGCGCAGGGGGAAGGTCTCCGCGAGCTTGGCCGAGGGAGACACCGCGCCAAACAGCAGGTCCACCACCGCGCCGCCGCCCGCCTGGCCGCCCAGATAGGCCTCAAGGATCGCTGGCACTTCGTTCAGCCAGGGCATTTCCACAGGCGAACCGTTGTGCAGCACCACCACGGTATTCGGCTGCACGGCCGCCACGGCGCTGACCAGATGGTTCTGGTTGGGCGGCAGCTTCATGTCCGCCCTGTCATAGCCCTCGCTCTCAATGCGCTCCGGCAGGCCGATAAACAGCACAGCCACGTCGGCCTCTCCCGCCAGACGCACCGCCTCCGCTTCCATGGCGGCGTCCACGCTGTCCGTTTCCATGTCAAAGCCCTGTGCATAGGTCACCGGGCACACAGAACGCACCGCTTCCAGCGCGCTCAGCTCCTCTGTCACGTTGATGTGGCTGGAGCCGCCGCCCTGGTAGCGGGGCTTTTCCGCAAACTGGCCGATAAAGGCCACCTTCCGATTCCCGCGGATGGGCAGCACCGCGCCGTCATTCTTCAGCAGCACCATGGCCTCGCGTGCATACTTGCGCGCCTGGTGGTGCTGCACGCCCAGGTCAAAGTCCTCCGGCTTACCCTCCGCCGCATAGACCCGCTGCGCCAGGCGCAGCACGCGCCGGGCCGCCTCTGTCAGCGTCTCCTCGCTCAGGCGGCCGCTCTTCACCGCCTCCACCAGCAGGCGGTCGCTGTCGTCTCCGGAGCGCGGCATCTCCAGCTCCACGCCGGAAGCCACACCCTTCACATGGTCGTTGCAGGCGCCCCAGTCGGTCATCACCATGCCGTCAAAGCCCCACTCGCGGCGCAGCACCTGCTCCTGCAGGCGCTCGTTCTCGCTGGAATACACGCCGTTGACCTTGTTGTAGGAGCACATCACTGTCCAGGGCTTGCCGCCCTTCACCGCGCGCTCAAAGGAGGTGAGGTAGATCTCCCGCTCGGCGCGCTCATCCACCTCGGCGGACACCGTGAGGCGGCGCGTCTCCTGGTTGTTCATCGCGTAATGCTTCAGCGATGTGCCGACCCCCTTGCGCTGTACACCGCGGATGAAGGCCGCGGCTGTTTCGCCGGAGAGGTAGGGATCCTCGCTGAAGTACTCAAAATTGCGCCCGCACAGCGGCGTGCGCTTGATATTGGCCGCCGGGCCGAGAATCACATGCACATCCTCCTCGCGGCAGGCATCACCGATCGCCCCGCCGAGCTCTTCCAGCAACTCTCTGCTGAAGGAAGCCGCCGTGCCGACCGCGGTGGGGAAGCACACTGCCTTCACGGTCACTCCGTCCCTGTTCACCTTGCGAAGGCCGTGAGGGCCGTCACTGACGCACACCTCCGGCACGCCCACGCGCTCGACAGCAACCGTGTGCCAGGCATCCGCGCCCTGGCACAGCGCCGCTTTCTCCTCTATCGTCATCTCGGAAAGCAGTTTTTCGATATCCATGTGTACCTCCCAGCCGCCTCTGTCGGGCGTGATTTGTATTCCCATTGTAGCGCATAGGGTTGACAAATACAAGACATAAAAATTGCCCTCCGTGGGCAAAGAAAAAGCCTGACAGTCTTCGCCCGCCAGCGCTGTTTCCGTCTTGAATTGTACATAAATGAGATGACCCAGGATGTCGATGCCTCCGCTTTTTCACCCGCTATGAATAACGGGCTGGTGCTCTGCCGCTGCATTTCTGCCGTCCCCTAGCGTCAAAGACGGGGGCATGACATCAACAGCTTGGACGCGAGCTCCATTTGTGAAGATGCGGCGAAAACCAAGAGACTGTCGCGCACCCCAGGATCATCTGCTGAAGATATTATAGGCGACAAAACCGCTCATGTCAAGCCTTTTCCTGTTGACAAAAGCTGGCAGCCCCTGTCTTTTCAGTCCGTATTGCCCGCGGAGGACAGGTGTGCTATACTGCACGCAGGCGGCAGGCCTGCCGCCCATGTCCAAGCAAAGGAATGTGAACGATGTTTGCCCGAATCATGGCTGTGATGCTGGCTGTGGTGGTGCTGCTGACCTCGGTGCTGTCGGTGCTGGGGGCAGTGATGCTGCGCAACCAGCAGACTGCGCAGCGCCTGGAAGAGCTGAAGACCGCCGGCAGAGAAATCGCCTGGCTGGCTTCGCTCAACCGTGCCTCCACCACCGCGCTGATGCTCGGCTTCAACGATGACACGCAGCGAATACTGTCCTGGAAGGCCAACCAGGTCTACGAGCAGTACGGCGCCTATATCTGCGTGGTGGACCGCCGCGGGCGCATGATGGATAACTTTTCGGTGACCCTTTCCGCAAACCCGGATTTCGCCGCCACGCTGACCACCGCCTCTTTGGGGCAGATTCTCAGCGACATCCTCTCCGGTGAGGAAATCAGCCTGCGAACCCAGTCCTCTTCCGGGCCGCTGTTTACCGTCGGCGTGCCCTTTGTGCAGGGTGAGCAGGTGCTCGGCGCTGTGCTGATACAGACCCCCACCCAGACCATTGAGGGCGGTGAAAAGACCTACCTGCCCCGGGTGCTGCTGGTGGCCGCAGTGGCCCTGCTGCTTTCCGGCGCGGCGGTGCTGCTGCTCACCCGCCAGGTGCTCAAGCCCCTGCGCCAGGTCGCCGGCGTTGCCCACGCCATGTCTGACGGGGATTTTACCGCCCGTGTGGACGCTGAAAACGCGCCGCGCGAGATCTCGGAGGTCGCTTCCGCCTTCAACAATATGGCGGAAAAGCTGGCGGACACAGAGCGCAACCGCCGCGAGTTTGTGGCCAACGTATCCCACGAGCTGAAAAGCCCCATCACCGCCATTTCCGGGCTGGTGCAGGGCATGGAGGACGGCACCATACCCCCGGAAGATCAGGGCAAATACCTCACCGTGGTGGGGCAGGAAACCCGCCGCCTGTCCAAGCTGATCGGCGACCTGCTGTCCCTCTCCCGCCTGGAGCGGGAGGACGCCCAGCTGCAGCTGACGGACTTTGACATCTGCGAGATGCTGCGCCGCGCCATCATCCGCCGCATGAGCGACCTGGAGGAAAAGGAGCTGACGGTGGACTGCGACTTTGCCGCTGACCCCTGCTATGTGGAGGCGGACGCCGACCGGCTGGAGGAGGTGGTAGTGAACCTGATGGACAACGCCATCAAGTTCACGCCGCAGGGCGGCAAGCTGACCCTCTCCACGCGCGAGGAGGGTGACCGTTGCTTCATCACCGTGGCGGACAATGGCACCGGCATACTGCCGGAGGACAGGCCGCACGTGTTTGAGCGCTTCTTCACGGCAGACCGGGCTCACACCTCCGGCAAGGGCACCGGTCTTGGCCTGAGCATCTGCCAGCGGATACTGGAAATGCACGGGCAGGCCATCCGCCTGAAGGACACTGAGGAGGGCGCCGCCTTTGAATTCACACTGAAAAAAGGAAAGAAGCCGGTCCGCAAAGCGGCGGCGCAGGAGGCAGAAAATGCGTGATTTGACACAGCTGCGCAGGGAACTGGACCAGCTTGACCGCGAGCTGGCCTCGCTGGCGCTGCGCCGCATGGCGGTGGCGGAGGAGGTTGCCGCCTATAAGCAGGCGCACAGCCTGCCCATACTGGACGCGGCGCGGGAGGCAGAGGTGCTGCGCAGCCGTGCCGCGCTCGGCGGCAACCCAGTGGAGGAGGAAGAGCTGAAGCAGCTTTTTACCCTGCTGATGCGCCTGAGCCGCCAGCGGCAGGCAACGGTGATGGAGAGAGCCGGTGAGCGCCATGCTTGAGGAGCACGTTTTCCTGATCGGCATGCCGGGCAGCGGAAAGAGCAGTCTCGGCAAAAAGGCAGCCGCCAACCTGCAGCTGCCCTTTGTGGATATGGATGCCCTCATTGAAGAGGCGGTGGGGCTGAGCATCCCCGATATTTTTGCCACGCACGGGGAGCAGGCCTTCCGCAACGCAGAAACAAACACGCTGATTTCACTGGCCTCGCGCGAGCCATCGGTCGTCTCCACCGGCGGCGGCGCGGTGCTTTCACCGGAGAACCGCTCGCTGATGCGGAATCAGGGCGTGATCGTGCTCATTGACCGCCCGCTGGAGCAGATTCTTTCCGATATACGGCTGGACCGCAGGCCACTGCTGGCGAAAAAGGGGTTGGAGGAAGTGAAGCGGCTCTACGGTGAGCGGATTGATATCTACCGTTCCGTGTGCGATCTGTGCGTCACAAATGACGCTTCCTTTTACGAAGGCGTCCGCCGGCTGCAGGATGCGATCACTTCTTTGGCCGGCGCAGATAATAGCGCCGCAGAATGAGGCTGTTGACCCTCCCCGGCAGCAGGTCGTGCAGCCACACGGCCAGGCGCTGGTCAGGGCTGGCCACGCGCTTGCGCAGAGGCATGCTTCTTCTCTTCAGCAGCCGCGCGATTTCCCGTCCCAGCGCGTCCGGGTCGGAGCCGTGCTGCTCGTCGTGATGGATGACGCCGGTGCCGCGCCGGAAATCCTCCGCGTAGGGGGACAGGGGACTGTGCGCTGCGGCGTGCATGCGGTACGCGTCACTGCCGCTGCGATGGTCCCCCGGCTCCACCAGGCAAACCTGTATGCCGTAGCGATGCGCCTCCATCTGCAGGCACTCCGCGTAGCCCTCCACGGCGTGCTTGGCCGCGGTGTAGGCGCTCTGGAAGGGAATGCCCAGCAGGCCATTGATAGAGGAGAACATCACGATGCGCCCCTGCCTCTGTGCGCGCATCAGCGGCAGCGCTGCCTGATTCATCCTCACCATGCCCAGAAAATCGGTGTCCATCACCCGCTGGTATTCCTCGGGTGAGGTCTCCTCGCACGGGCCGAGGATCAGTATGCCCGCGCACTGCACCAGCGCGTCCACCCTGGGGGCGATGGTCAGCGCGCGCTCGCAGAAGGCAGAAATGCTCTGCGGCTTTGTCACATCCAGCAGCAGGTGATGGATGCCGTCCTCCTCTCCCTCATGGAAGGAACGGGCGCCCGCAATCACTGTGTGCCCCGCCGCCTGCAGCGCCCTGGCGGTATGCAGCCCCAGCCCGCTGGAGCCGCCCGTCAGCCAGACGATCATACAGCCGCCCCCTCTCTCAGCAGCGCCTCCACAACCGCCTGCGTATGTGCGGCTGCCGCGCGCGAGAAGGTGGGATAGTCCACGTCCGACCTGCCATCCGCCTCGTCGGAGATGGACCGCAGGATACCGCAGCGCACCCCGTGGGCATAGCAGGCATGGGCAACCGCCGCGCCCTCCATTTCCACCGCCGCCGCGTCAAAAAGGCGGCGGATACGGCCGCGCTGCTCCGAGCCGTTGATGAACTGATCTCCCGTGGCAATGCGGCCCTCATGCACGCGCAGCCCCTTCACGGTGGCCGCGGCTTTTTTTAATGCTTCCCTGAGGCGCCCGTCACAGGGGAAGTCCACCAGATTCACGCCGCTGACAAACCCGGGCGGATCGCCAAGGGGCGTAGTGTCCATGTCGTGCTGCACGGCAGAGGTGGCAATCACCAGATCGCCGATGCCGATACCCTCTCTGCCCGAGCCGGCGACGCCCACATTCAGCAGCCACTCCGGTTGCCAGCGGAGTATCAGCGCCTGCGCGCACAGGGCCGCGTTCACCTTGCCCGGGCCGCAGACCGCCAGCACCGCTTCATGGCCAAACAGCTGTCCGCAGGTAAAGCGCATCCCGGCCAGTGTTTCACACCGCACGTTTTCCATGCGGGCAATCAGGCCCTCCACCTCCAGAGACATGGCGCCAATCAAACCAATCATCCGTACACCTCCTCTGTCCTCGGCCCTATTATAATGGAGGGCGGCAGCTGCGTCAATGCCGGGTATTTTTGTGAGCCGCCCCGCAGGCTTCAGATGGTGTTCAGGCGTTGTTCACCTGGGCGAGGTAGCATATGCCTGTACCCAAAGGGAGGTTTTCACGATGAAACGAAGCCTTGCGTGCCTGCTGGCGCTGCTGCTCACGCTGCTGACCGCCGCCGCCTGTGCCGAGGAGGCCACCCCGTCCGACCTGCCGTCCGCCCCCGCGCTCTCCATCCTCTCAAGCCGGATCAATGAGGACGGTTTACTGGCGGTGACGCTTGAGGCCGATGCACCTGTGCTCGTTCGCCTTGCCTGGTATCCGGCCTGCATGCTCAAGGAGACGCCGCCCGTATATGAAACCGAGCTTGCAGCAAGCGGTGTGGTGGAGGCCGTCCTGCCGCTCTGTGTGCCGGGAGACTATGTGCTGCTTATCTATTCTGTGCCGCGGAGCATGCTGCTGGCGCGCAGCTCGGTGCTGCACCTGCCGGCCCCGGATGAGGAAACCGCCACGGCCGAGGAGCCCGCGGAGCTTTCCCCCGTCCCTTCCCCTGCGCCTTCGTCCGCAGGCGAATCCAGCCCTGTTGCCACTGCATCAGTATCTTCAACCGATATTCATGAAGTCACTACCACTTCTATTGATGATTCCGCATCAGCGGAAGGTAGTTCTTCCACTTTTTCTTCTGAAGAAACCGAAGCTACCGCTTCCTCTGCCGGAAAAAAGAGTAAAAAAACCAGCGGCGGAGGCGGAAGCAAAAGGGCGTCCGCCTCCGCCGGGAACAAGGGCAAAGAAACCGTGATCGTTTACACGCCGCTGGCGGCTGGGGAAACCTTTCACCAGCTCGCCCCCGGCATGACTGCCGCGCAGGCAGCAGAGCAGCTGAGTCTGGCGCTCGCAGAGGAAGCTTTTTCATGGACACGGCTGGACCAGCTGCTGACAGAAGAGGAGCTGGCTGCCCTGGCCTCGCTGACACCGGGCGAGCAGCTGACCGCCGTGCTGGCGCTTCTCTGCCCGGAGGCAGTGGAGGACACCCTGCTGACTGAAAGCAGCACTGCCGCGGTTTCCATCATT
This sequence comes from uncultured Clostridia bacterium, assembly GCA_946407745.1. Lineage (GTDB taxonomy): Bacteria > Bacillota > Clostridia > Christensenellales > Aristaeellaceae > RUG11272. The sequence continues at coordinate 3,555 of CAMJPQ010000005.1, read as the reverse complement.
GAAAAACGCCTGGCGTCACAGACCCGCAGTGAGCGCAACGCCAGACAGGAAATAATGGAAAAGTATTTTTCAGCCTATGATTCGGAGGGAGAAGATACCTCGCCCATCATTGGCCTGACAAGGACCGCACAGGGCAAGACAATCTATGAAGGTCTTGTGTTTCAGCGCGGCGGGGAGAGCTGGCTGCTCTCACTGCTGCTTGTCGGCAGCCGGGAGTGATGCCGGCTCCGGCAGCTGAATGCCCAGCTCCCTCGCGCATTCGTCCAGCAGGTTCAGCGCATGCGCAATCTGCTCCGGCTGGTGCGCCGCGGTGACGCAGAAGCGCAGCCTGGCCTGCCCGCGCGGCACGGCGGGATACACTGCCGGCGGCACGAACACACCCTTCTTCCTCATGGCAATGGACAGGTCGCCCGCCTCGTTGTCGCCGCCCACCAGGATGGGCAATATGGCGGTTTTACCCGCCAGGCAGGTGTTGAAGCGGTGCTTTCCCGCTTCTTCCATGAAGCAGGCGATGTTCCTGCGCATGTTCGCCATGATGGAGGGATCCCGCTGGATGAGCCGCAGGCTCTCCAGCGCCGCGGCTGCCAAGGGCGGCGCAATGCCCACAGAGAAGACAAAGCCCGGCAGCAGGTACCTCTGGTACTCTATCAGATTCCTTGAACCGCACAGGTAGCCGCCGCAGGCGCCCAGTCCCTTGGACAGGGTACCCATTTTGATATCGATTTCGTCGCCCTTCAGTCCAAAGTACTCATCCACGCCGCCGCCGGTCTGCCCGATGACACAGGTGGAGTGTGCCTCGTCCACCATCAGGAAGCAGCCGTACTTCTCCTTCACGCGGATAAAGTCCGGCACGGGGGCAATGTCGCCGTCCATGGAGTAGACGCCCTCAATGCAGATGAGCACCTTGGCGAACTTGCCGCGGCGCGTGGAGAGGATGCGGTCCAGCGCCTCCGGGTCATTGTGCGGGAAGGGACGCGCCGTGGCATGGCTCAGCCTGCAGCCCTCCACCACCGAGTTGTGGATGTAGCTGTCGTAGAGAATCAGGTCGCCCGGGCCGACAAAGTTGCCGACAAACGTGACGTTGGTGGAGTGGCCACCGACCAGCACCAGGGCGTCCTCCGTGTGCTTCCACGCCGCCAGCTCGCGCTCCAGGGTCTGCGTCAGCGTCTTTTCCCCGGCCAGCAGGCGGCTGCCGGAGGCGGAGGTGCCATACTTGCGGATGGCCTCGATTGCGGCCTCCTGCACCTCTTTCCTGCCGGACATGCCGGCATAGTTATAGCTGCCGAAGTTCAGCACCCACTGGCCGTCCATATAGCTCTTATCCGTCAGCGGGCTGTCGTGAATGATGAAGTAGGGATTGTGGTCGCCAATCAGCGTGGCATAGCGCTCCTGATAGGCGTGGAATTCAGGAGTGTCTTCAAACCGCGTGATCGGGGTCACCTGTTCGTCCATTCAGATTCCTCCCTGTTCAGTGTCTGCCGGCAAATAATAAAAACGAATAAACAGAAAAAACACCGGCTCTTTTTGTATACAATATAGGCCGGTGTTTGTCAATGCGTGAATTGTTCATTTTGTGCTGCCCCCTGACTGCAATCTGATCGACTGGGTCGCCCGCAGAATGGCTGATGAATCAGTTCGCTTCCCCCGTGCGCCTTCTCTTTTTCAGCAGCGCGGCAACGGCGTCAGTCAGGTACATCAGGGCAACGGACAGGACGACAGCCAGTCCTACCAGCGCAAAGAAGCCCGGCAGACCGATCTCATGGTTGGGAATGGCCTCGTTGAAGGAGTGCCGGATGATTCCATGGAAGATGAAGATGGGCAGGGAGATTTTTCCGCAATAACTGGTGAAACGGTTTCCCGGTATGGTGTAGCTGAGCCCGGAGAAAGAGAGCAGAATAAACAGCGCGCAGTACAGGACAACGTGAACCGCGTCGGATTTGCTGATAATCCCGGCCCCAAAGGCCACGATCACCAGCAGAGAAGCATACTTGACGGCTGTGCAGAGCAGCTTCATCCATTTGCTTCGCTGTGTCTGCGCGTCCCTCCGGTGCAGCCAGTCCGTCAGCTCATACAGGGAGGCGCCCAGCGCGAGCTCCGCAACGGAGCGGATGTTCCCCCAGTACGTCCAGCCCTGCCACTCCTTCCACGCGGAGAAGGAAATATTATTGTAGATCAGCGCCAGCCCAAAGACTGAGAGGAGGGGGAAAAGGATCCTGGTCGAGAAGGATTTCCCCTTCAGCAGCATAGGATAGAGGATGAACATTGCGATGATCATCGAGGAGAGATACCAGGTGTTTCCGACATAGTGCCCCACGCTGCTGTTGCCCACCAGCCCCATGAAGATCAGGGAGAAGTTGGGCAGGGAGGTCAGGAACTGGCGCAGGATTTTTGGCGCTGCTATGTGCTTGATGAGGATGAAGCGCACAATCAGCTGCACAAACGCCCCCATGAGCAGATATTTGTAAAAGCTTTTGATCTTGGCGAGGATGAAGCGCCAGGTCTCTGTGGCAATAGCCGCGCCGTCGGCCGCCCCGGTGAGGGGATGGCTGTACATATGCCTCGCCATCAGGAAACCCGAGAGGATGAAGAAAAAATCGACGCCGATCCACCCCTGTGCGTTAACGCCCTGGGGAAAATCCAGCTGTATATGATGCATCGCGATCATGACCGAAAAGCCAAGCCTGCACAAATCGATCTCGCCGTTTCTCCTCGAATGATTCAACAGTGCGTCCTCCCCCGATGTTTGCTTCCCTGGCCCCGCTTCCCGCGCGCAAGGTCTCCGCCCCGCATTCTATCACATACGGCGGTGAATGTCCATCGCCGCGGCGGCATTGTGAAAAACCGGCGCTGCAGCGCAGGCGGTCAGGTCATAGAAATCGGTGTGGCTTAAGGGCCGGAAATCGTGTATAGCAATGAGGTGGCATCAAAAAAGCCATGCGCTTTCTTTGTGCATGGCAGTTAATGGTAGATTGGTGTTTGTACGATTATCTTCCGAAATTCCTTACCATCAGCCATTTTCTGATTGCTTTGTCAGGAACGTCTGTGCCTTGGTAAGAGCAGCTTTTGTTCCTTCGTGTTCAAAACAAGAGAGGGCCTCATCGTAGGGAAGAAGCTGAATTCTCCGGATTTCTCCCTGCCGGGGGACGAATGGTTGATTTTTATATTCTGCGAGAAAATAAGTAACCCGTTTTCGTGTACCAGGCTTTTCTGCGAGATCGTATTCATCCTCAGCCTTGAAACCAGGCAGAAAATCAGGATTCAAACCTGTTTCTTCCAATATCTCCCGGCGTGCAGTTTCCATTTCTGTTTCGTTGCTTTCCATATGCCCTTTCGGAAAACTGTAAGCTCCGGACTGCTCTTGCACAACGGCAAAAAGGATGTGCCCGTTTTCCCTGGTGAAAACGACCGCTCCACAGGAATACTCCCAGTTCATGTGTCTCTCCTTTGAACCATCGTATTCAATCGCCGGAAAATCAAAATATATATTCCGTTTTTCCGGGGCATTATTTGCTCATTATATCTATGGCTTCTTCGATTGTTACGGAGTCAACAAGT